>NZ_PYHR01000002.1:3000000-3600000 GCF_003121705.1 Serinibacter arcticus
GAGATGCGCGGCCGGATCATGGGCACGCAGAACGCGATGATGACGGCGGCGCCGTCGCTCGGGATCGTCGTCGCCGCCGTCCTGGTGGAGGTCGCGGGGGTCGAGGTCGCGGCGGTCGCGATCGCCGGGGTCTGGGTCGTCGCCCTCGTGGTCGGGCTCGCCGCGCGCTCGCTGCGTACCCTGGACCCGCTGACGGCGGGGACGGACGAGCACGTGACGGAGGCGGTCGTGCATGCACAGCGGTGAGCTGGCGCGGTTCGCCGGGGTGAGCGTGCGGACGCTTCGGCACTACCACCAGGTCGGGGTGCTGCCCGAGCCGGAGCGGCGCAGCAACGGCTACCGCGACTACGGCGTGCGCCACCTGGTGCGCGTGCTGCGGATCCGGCGTCTGGCCGCACTCGGACTGCCGCTCGAGCGGATGCCGGCGCTCCTGGACGACATCACGGGCGACCCCGGCGCGCTGCTCGCGGAGCTGGACGGCGAGCTGGCCGCCGAGATCGATCGGCTCAGCCGTCAGCGCGAGGTGATCGCCCGCCTTCGGCTGGCGGGCGGAGCCCCCGACGTCCCACCCGACCTCGCCCCGTTCCTCGCCGCCCTCGCGGCGCGCCTGCCGCCCGACCTGGCAGCGATGGACCGCGACCAGACGGTGCTCGTGGCGCATCTGGTGGGGGAGGACCACGGACCCGCGCTCGCCCGCCTGTACGAGCGGATCAGCGCCCCCGAGGCCCTCGCGGAGATCGCGGAGCGGTTCGGACGGCTGGGGCCGGACAGCACCGACGACGACGTGGCCGACGTCGCCGAGCGCTACGTCGTGGCACTCGACGGCGCGCTCGACGAGCTCGCGGACCTGTCGCCGTCGATCGACCCGCGCCGCGCCAGCGACGTCGCCCAGTACAGCACCGAGCTCCTCAACGAGCAGCAGCGGCGGGTGGTCGCGCTGCTGGAGCGGCGTCTGGCCGATCGGGCGGACGGCGGGGTCACGAGCTGATCTGGTCGGCCGTCGTTCACCGACGGACGAATCCACCGATCGGCCGCACTCCGTGTTGGGATTGAGCATCCGCCCACGAGCAGAGGAATCGCCATGGCTGCCCCACGCCCCCAGGTTGTCGCGGCCGTGATGGCCACGAACGGTCCCGAGGTCCCGTTCGTCTGGTCGACGACGCCCACCGGGCTCGTCGGCACCTGGAACTACGCCGACGCCCAGTGGGCCGGGCCGCTGGCTGCCGGCGCCGTCGACGCGACGTACCGGCTGATCGTCGAGCTCGACGACGACGCCACCTACACGCTCACCGATCACACCCAGGAGGCGCAGGGCGGCGTCGGGTTCGGGGGCGGGAGTGCGTCGTTCAGCAGCTTCCGCGGCACGGTCCGCAGGAAGAGCTTCAACAGCAGCGCTGCGCCGATCGCGTCCGACCACGGGCAGGTCGGGCAGACCTTCGGGTGGAACTTCGACAGCGCCGTTCCCAAGCGCGTGCTGCAGGACGTGCTTGCGCAGCACGGCTGGAGCGAGCGGAAGGTCGGGTTCTGGGCGCGATTGACGGGACGCACGAGCTGATCCGGGTCGGGGTTCGGCGTGCGAGCGAGCCCGGAAACGCACAGACGCCCCGGCCGGAGCCGGGGCGTCTGTCGTAGGCGCTGACGAGCGTGAGCGCGCGACCGAGGATCAGGCCGGCTGCGCCGCCCCGTCCCCACCGCTCGCGGCCCCCGCCGGGAGCAGCCGCGTCACCAGGTCGGAGATCGTGACGGCGACGCGCCGGTCGCCGTCGTGCACCACCGCGAGCTGGGTGCGGGCATCCCGCATCGTGCCCAGCGCCTCCCACGCGAGGGTCGCGGCGGGGAGCTCGAGCACCGGACGCGCCACCGATGCGGCGGGCGCCGAGGTCTCCAGCAGCAGGACGTCGCGCACGTGCACGACCTGCGTGGGGACCCCGGCGTCGTCGAGCAGGAGCACCCGCAGGTCGCCCCGGTGACGCGCCTCGTCCAGCACCTCGCCCACGCTCGCGCCGACCGGGAGACCCGTGACGGTCTCCGCGTCGGCCGCGAGCACGGCCAGCTCGAGCTGCTGCAGGTCGAGCGCGTGCGAGATCTGCGAGCCCAGCTCGGGCTCGAGCACCCCCACCTGCTCGGAGTGCTCCACCAGGCTGCGGATCGTGGCGACGTCGCGGCCACCCACCGCGGCGCGGTCCACCGGCGTGACACCGGTGCGCGCCACGAGCGCGTTGGCGATCGTGTTGATCAGCGTCAGCAGCGGGCGGAACACCCACGCCACCCCGCGCGCGGGGAGCGAGACGAACCGGGCCGCCACCTCGGGGTGCGCGATCGCCCACGACTTGGGCGCCATCTCGCCGATGACGAGGTGGAGGAACGTGACCACGAACAGCGCGATCGCGAACGAGACCCCGCCCGAGAGCCAGCCCGGCAGCCCCCAGCCCGACAGGATCGGCTCGAGCCAGCCGTCCACGGCCGGTTTGGTGACGGCGCCCAGCGCGAACGTGCACGCCGTGATGCCGAGCTGCGCGGTGGCGAGCATCATCGTGAGCTCGTTCATGCCGCGCAGCGCGGCGCGGGCCGCACGGTCCGTCGGCGCGAGCGCCTCCAGACGATGACGGCGCGCGCCCATCAGGGAGAACTCGATGACGACGAAGAACGCGCTCAGCACGATCAGTCCCACCGTCGCACCGGCGACGACCCAGCCGTTCATCGCTGCTCCTCGGAGTCGTGGGTGCCGGCGGCGTCGGCATCGGCCCCGTCGTCGGGATCGAGCGGGGCCTCGTGGAGGCTCAGCCGCACGCGGGAGGGGACGAAGCGGTCGACGTCGAGAGTCTCCGCCAGGGCGAAGCGGGCGACGGCGTGGTGCTCGAGCAGGTCCTCCACCATGACCGGCAGCTCGATCCGCTGCACCTCGCCCACCTCGGGCAGCGCCTCGCGCAGATCGATGAGCAGGCCGGCGATCGTCTCGTAGTCGCCGCGCGGCAGGTCGTGGCCGATCGCGCGCTCGACCTCGTCGAGGTGGGCGTCGCCGTCGAGCAGCCAGGTCGTCTCCGACTCCTGCTCCACGCCCTCGACGCCACCGTCGTCGCCGTCGTGCTCGTCGACGATGTCGCCGGTGAGCTCCTCGGTGAGGTCCTCGATCGTCAGCAGGCCGACGAAGCCGCCGTGCTCGTCGATCACGCACGCCAGCTCGTTGGCCGAGGTCTGCAGCTGCACGAGCGCCGTCGGGAGCGGCATCGCCGTGGGGAGCACGAGCGGCTCGCGCATGATCGCGGTGACGGGGCGGTCGTCGTCGGGATCGCACTCCAGGACGCCGACCAGGTCGACGACGCCGACCGGTTGCGACCGCTCGTCCACCACCGGGTAGCGGGTGTGAGCGGTGGCCATGAGCCGGCGGACGTCCGCGATGGTGGTGTCCTCGCCCACGACGTCGGCCCGCACGCGCGGGACCATCGCGTGGTCCACCTCGCGCTCGGGGAAGTCGAGGATGCGGCTCAGCAGCAGCGAGAGGTCGTCCGGCAGGTCGCCGCTGTCGCGCGAGTCGCCGATGATGTGGCCGAGGTCCTCGGCGCTCGCGCTGGAGTCGACGTCGTGCACGGGTTCGACGCGCACCAGCTTCAGCAGCAGGTTGGACGCCTTGTCGAAGAGCGTGATGAGCCACCCGAGCACCGCGAGGTAGATCAGCGTCGAGCGCGCCAGGGCCCGGGCGAGCGGCTCGGGGTTGGAGATGGCGAGGTTCTTGGGGAAGAGCTCACCGAAGATCATCTGGACGACGACGGAGACCAGCAGCACGCCGGTCGTGATCGCACCGACGGCTCCGGCGGCCCCGAACAGCGCGGCCAGCGATCCGCCGACGAGCGGTTCGGCCACGTAGCCGACCAGCAGTCCGGTGACGGTGATGCCGAGCTGGGCGCCCGAGAGCATGAAGGACGTGCGACGCGTGACGCGCAGGGCGCGTTCGGCGCCGGCGTCACCGGTGGCGGCACGGGCTCGCAGCGCGGAGCGGTCCACCGACATGTAGGCGAACTCCTGGGCGACGAAGTAGCCGCCGGCGGCGATGATCACTCCGATCAGCACGAGGCCGAGCAGGAGCTGGAGGACCTCGGCTAGCACGAGGGCCTCGGCAACGGCGCGAGGGGTGGAACGGGGCAGATTCTCGGCGGTGAAGCCGGACTGTCACTGGCCACGGGGCCGGTACCTCCTGTGATCGGGAGGACTCATCGTACGGTCGCGGGGCGATCAGGTGGTGGGTCGGGGAATCGGCGACTGGCGCGGCCGCCGCCCGGTCACCCCGAGCAGCGGCCGCGCCCACGCTCACGGGCGGATGAGCACCTTCAGCGCCTCGCGCGCGTCCATCAGCCGGTAGGCCTCGGCGATCTCGCCCAGCGGCAGCTCGCGGTCGAAGACGCGACCGGGGTCGATCGTGCCGTCGAGCACGGTCGGCAGCGCGGCCTCGAGGTAGGCGCGGACCGCCGCCGGGCCGCCCGTCAGCGTCACGTTCTTGCCGAACAGCGACGCGAAGCCGACCGGAGCATCCTCGTACTGCGGCACCCCCACGCGCGAGATCGTGCCGCCGGGACGGACGATCCCGTAGGACTGCTCGTAGGCGGGCATGTGGCCGACGGCCTCGAGGACCACGTGCACACCCAGGCCGTCGGTGATCTCAAGCACCGCTGCGATGCCCTCCTCACCGCGCTCGGCGACGACGTGGGTCGCGCCGAACTCGCGCCCCAGGTCGGTGCGCGCCTCGTGGCGGCCCATGAGGATGATCGTCGTCGCGCCGAGCTGTGCGGCCGCGAGCACCGCGGAGAGCCCGACCGCGCCGTCGCCGATCACCGCGACGGTCTTGCCGGCCTCGACCCCGCCCCGGACCGCGGCGTGGTGGCCGGTCAGGTAGACGTCGGAGAGCGTGAGCAGGGACGGGAAGAGCGACTCGTCGGTGCCGGCCGGGACGACGACGGCGGTGCCGTCCGCCTGCGGGACGCGCAGCTTCTCGGCCTGCGTGGCCGAGGGGGCGCCGTCGAAGAAGCCACCGTGCACGCACGAGGTGGTGATCCCGTCGCGGCAGTGCACGCAGGTGTTGTCCGACCACGCGAACGGCACGATGACCGTGTCGCCGATCGCCAGACGCTCGACGTCGGCACCGATCTGCTCGACGACGCCGATCGCCTCGTGACCCATCCGGCGCCCCTCGGGGGTGTCCTCGAGGTCGTGGTACGGGTGCAGGTCGGAGCCGCAGACGCACGCGTGCGTCACGCGGATCACCACGTCGGTGGGCGCCTCGATCTCGGGATCGGGCACCTCCACCACGCGCACGTCGCCGGCCTTGTACATCAGTGTTGCTCGCATGAAGCGGGTCCTCTCGTCGTGCTGTCGGACTCCAGTCAATCCGTGGCGCCGACGCGGGGGAGTCTCTGTCGAGAGGTGTACCCGCGGGGCATCCCTCCCCGTCCGGGACCGGCTTACCGTGGACGGCATGGACCAACGAGCCGAGGTGCGGGAGTTCCTCATGACGCGGCGGGCGCGGATCTCCCCGGCCGACGTCGGTCTGCCCGCGGGCACCAACCGGCGGGTGGCCGGTCTGCGGCGGGCGGAGGTTGCGATGCTCGCCGACGTCAGCGTGGAGTACTACGCCAAGATCGAGCGCGGCGACATCGCCGGCGCCTCCGCCGCGGTGCTCGAGTCGCTCGCGCGGGCCCTGAACCTGGACGAGACCGAGCGCCGGCACCTGCACCACCTGGCCCGCGCCGCGGACGGCATCCCGGCCTCGGGGCGCGTCCGCCGTCGGGCCTCCGCGCAGCAGCCGACCCGGCAGGGGCTGCAGCGCACGCTCGACGCGATCACCGGCGGGCCCGCGTTCGTGCGCGACCGCCGGCAGAACCTCGTCGCCACCAACGCGCTCGGCACGGCCTTCTACTCCCCGGTGATCGGGAGCGGCGGGCGGGTGCCGAACCTCGCGCGGTTCCAGTTCCTCGACCCGGCCTCGCGCGAGTTCTACCCGGACTGGGACCTGTTCGCCGCGATGTGCGTCGGCATCATGCGCGCCGAGGCGGGCCGCGACCCGCACGACCGCGAGCTGCAGGACCTCGTCGGCGAGCTCACCACGCGCAGCGAGACGTTCAGCCGGCTCTGGTCCGCGCACGACGTGCGCACGCACGGCGCCGGCACCAAGCGGTTCCACCACCCCGTCGTGGGCGAGCTGAGCCTGACGTACGAGGAGCTGACGATCGCGGCCGACGACGGGCGCACGCTCCTCGTCTACACGGCCGAGCCCGGGTCGCCGTCGGCCGACCGGCTGCAGATTCTCGCGAGCTGGGGGGCCGAGACCGGGGCACGGTCCGCCGTGCACGACGGGAGCGTCGCGCATGACTGAGGCTGCGCCGTCGGGCATCGCCGGTCTTCCCGAGCTCCTCGCGCTGCTCGACGGCGGGGAGCGCATCCCCGCCGGCTCGCCCGCCCACGCGGTGATGCACGCGGTCAGCCAGGAGTCGATGCGGATCACGGGTGAGCTCAACGGCGGCTACCACGAACCGGAGCGCGTGCGGGAGCTGCTCGCCCGGCTCACGGGCGCGCCCGTCGACGAGTCCGTGACCCTCTTCCCGCCGTTCACCGCGGACTTCGGCCGCAACCTCCACCTCGGCCGCCGCGTCTTCATCAACTCCGGCGGCCGGTTCCAGGACCAGGGCGGGATCACGATCGGGGACGACTGCCTCATCGGTCACAACGCCGTGATCGCGACGCTCCAGCACGACGTCGACCCGGCCCGCCGCGCGGACCTGCTCCCCGCGCCCGTGGTGCTGGGGCGCAACGTGTGGCTCGGCGCGAACGTGACGGTGCTGCCCGGCGTGACCATCGGGGACGACGCCGTGGTCGGCGCCGGGTCGATCGTCACGCGGGACGTGCCGGCCCGGGCGATCGTGGTGGGGTCGCCGGCGCGGGTGGTGCGGATGATCGACGGCGACGGCGGGCGTCCGCCCGGGGTCGAGGCCCGAGAGGCCTGACGGTCAGAACCCGAGGAACCGGGTCGCCGCTCGGCGCCCGATGAGCCGGCGGGTCGCCGCGATCGCCAGCAGGCTCAGCGCGAGCACGACGGCCAGCTCGACCAGCTGGAGCGCCGGCAGGACCGGCACCTGGCCGTCGTCGAACGGCACCTCGAGGACCCGCCAGGCGAGCACGAACCACAGCAGGTGCACGTAGTAGATGCCGTACGAGTCGCGGCCGAGACCGTCCAGACCGAACCACCGCTCGCCGTCGTGCGCCGCGCCGGTCCGCTCGCGGCGCTGGTGCAGCGCGAGCAGCAGCGCGATCACCGCGAACGCGCCCAGCACGGAGCCGACGGTGAGCTGCCCGGCCGCGAAGCCGATGTCGCCGCCGGACCGCACCAGGAGGAACGACTCGGCCACGCCGGCCGTGACCGTCACGGCCACCGCGCCGACGGCGACCGGCACCCGGATCGACGGCGCCCCGTGCCGCCGCACCCACAGCCCGGCCAGGTAGAAGGCGAACCAGCCGAAGAGCCACGTGTTGGAGAACGACGGCGGGGTGCCGTCAGCCAGCGTGCGGACGTACAGCCAGACGAGGTAGATCGGCGTGACGGCCCACAACGCCCACCGCCAGCGGGTCTCCAAGGCGCGCAGCAGCAGCGGCGTGAGGAGCACGAGCTGGAGCAGCACCACGATGAAGTACAGGTGCGGGACCGAGGCGCCGAGCACGACGTCGCGGACCAGCAGGCGAGGGTTCCACGCACCGCTGATCGTGGCGATCAGCAGCGTGTAGGCGGTGGACCAGAGCAGGAACGGCACGCCGAGGCGCACGGCGCGCGAGCGGAGCCAGGCCGCGCCGTCGGCCACCTTCGACGGCGAGACGAAGTACGCGGCCAGGAAGAGGAACACCGCGACGGGGAAGTTCACCAGCTGCCGCTGGGCCAGCCAGTAGTCGAGGTTCCAGGCGTGCGGGCCGTCGAGGTAGGGGATGCCGGTGGTGGTGTGGGTCCAGATGACGCCCAGGATGCAGAGGCCGCGGACGGCGTCCCAGTAGGTGTCGCGTCCCGAGGGTGCCGGCCGCTGCGTCGCGGGGGCGGTGGGCGTGGTCACCTCGTCAGGGTAGGTCGGGGGTGGGTGCGGGGGACAGGACGACGCACGCGGCCGTGATCGAAGCGGATCGGAGACGATCCGTCCGCGGTGGCCCGCGATCAGTTCCGAGCGGATCGGTGCGGATGTCGGAGGCAATTCGTACAGTCGATGGAGGTACTCAACGTGGAGTGCCGACTCAGAGGAGGACGCAGTGCTGCATTCTCAGAACCATCTCCATCCATCCGCGAGATCTCGCCGCAGGTCACGCTCCGCCGTCGCGCTCGGAGCGGCCGTGTCCGTGCTGGGCGCGAGCGCCCTGGTCGCCGCCCCGGCGTCGGCCGCGCCCGACGGCGAGTGGACCGTCACGTCACCGGGCGGCGGTGTCGTGGCTGACGTGGCCCTCGAGGCGGGCGTGCTCAACCTCACCGCCGGCACCGGCGGGGAGACCCTCGTCGACGTCGCGGACCTCGGCCTGGAGACCGACACCCTCGACCTGGCGACGGGGCTCGACGTCGTGGGGTCCTCGACCCGCACGGTCACCGAGACCTACACGATGGTCACCGGCAAGGAGCGCGAGCGCTCCGCGACCCACACCGAGCTGCGGCTCGACCTGGCCAAGGGCGGGATCACGTTCGGCGTCGTGATCCGCGCGGCCGACGACGGCGTGGCCTTCCGCTACGACCTGCCCGCCGCGCTGGGGACCTCCTACGAGGTCGTCCAGGAGCCGACGACCTTCACACTCCCGCCCGCGGCCGACGCGTGGCTGCAGCCCTACGGCCCCCAGTACGAGAACGCGCACGTCACGACCACCGCGGCGAACGCCGCCACCCGCGCGTACGGGTTCCCGAGCACCTTCCGCAGCGGTGAGGACTACGTCGTCCTCACCGAGTCCGACGTGACCGGCACGTACGCGGGCACCCACCTGACGAAGGTCGCCGGCGCTCCCACCTACGCCCTCGAGCTCTACGAGCAGGTCCCCGTGGAGGCCTCCGGCGCGCTCGTCACCCCGTGGCGCGTGGCGATCCTCGGCGACGCCGCGACCGTCGTGGAGTCCACCCTCGTGGACGACCTCGCCACCCCCAGCGTGGTGGCCGACACCTCGTGGATCGAGCCGGGCGTCTCGGCGTGGTCGTGGGTCCCGGGCGCCTCGCGTCCCGACCTCGGCTCGCAGATCGGCGCGCAGGGCAACCTCGAGTTCCAGAAGTCCTTCGCCGACCTGGCCGCGCGCAACAGCTGGCCGTACATCCTCATCGACGAGGGTTGGCAGGCCGAGTGGGTGCCGGAGCTCGTGCGCTACGCGGAGGCGCGCGGCGTGGGGGTCCTGGCCTGGTTCCACTCCGACCGGTTGTGGACCCGCGAGCAGCGCGACTCCTGGTTCGACCGCCTCCAGGAGTGGGGCGTGCGCGGCATCAAGGTCGACTTCATGGACTCCGACGACCAGGAGACCTTCCGCTGGTACGACGACATCCTCGCCGAGACCGCCGAGCGCCAGCTCATGATCAACTTCCACGGCTCGACCATCCCGCACGGCGTCCAGCGCACGTGGCCGAACGCGGTCACGTTCGAGGCCGTCCGCGGTGAGGAGCAGGGCAAGGACTCCGCCTGGGCGTCGCACAACACGGTGCTGCCCTTCACCCGCAACGTCGTCGGCTCGATGGACTACACGCCGGTGCGCTTCAGCGGCAACCGTCCGGCGAGCAAGGCGCACGAGCTGGCCCTGCCGGTCGTGTTCGAGTCCGGCATCCAGCACTACGCCGACACCCCGGAGGCCTACGCCGCGCAGCCCGCCGCCCAGCGCTTCCTGCGGCAGGTCCCGACGGTCTGGGACGAGACGCGCCTGGTCGCCGGGTCCCCCGGCTCCGAGGCCGTGATCGCCCGGCGCGACGCCGACACCTGGTTCATCGGCGGGATCTCGGGCACGGCGGCGCGCACCGCGACCGTCCCGCTCGAGGTGCTCGGCGACGGCGAGTGGCTCGTCCACACCATCACCGACCGCAACGGCGGGCTCCAGGAGACGGTCACGACGCGGACGGCGGCCGACGTGCTCAGCCTCCCGCTCGTGGAGAACGGCGGCTTCGCGCTGCTGGCCTGCCCCGCGACCGAGGGCCGCACCGCGTGCTACTCGGGCGGGGCGCAGACCGAGACGCTCGTCGACGTCGACCCCACCGCCGTCGCGATCGGTGACCAGATCACGGTCGACGCCGTGTTCGTGGTCCGCTCGGGCGGTCCGGTCACCGACGTCGAGCTCAGCCTCGACATCCCCGAGGCGTGGACGGTCGTCTCCGGCGAGACGGTCGCAGCGCCGTCGGTCGCCACGAGCGGCACCGTGACCGGACGCTGGGTGGTGCGCGTGGGGCCCGGTGGCCCCGTGAACGACGTCGCGATCTCCGCCGTCGCCGCCTACACCGACGCCGAGGGCAAGGCCATGCGCAACGGTGGTTCGGCTCTCGTGCAGGTGGAGCCGCCACCGCTCGAGGGCGACGTGTGGGTCTCGGAGCTCCCGTTCACCGAGGCCGTCACCGGCTTCGGCCAGGTGGGACGCGACCTCGACCTCAACGGCGGGAAGGTCGAGGTCGCGGGCGTCACCTACGACCGTGGCCTCGTCGTCCACGCGCCCGGTCGGGTGTCGGTCAGGCTCGGCGCCCAGTGCACGGTGTTCCGCGCCGTCGCGGGGGTGGAGCCCGGCGGCGAGCGGGTGCAGGAGGCGAGCATGACGTTCTCCGTGCTGGGCGACGGCGTCACGCTGGCGACGGCGGGCACCGACGCTGCGCCGATCCGGGTCGACACCCCGGCGCAGACGTTCGAGGTCGACGTCACCGGCGTCGAGACGCTGACCCTCGTGGTCGGCGACGGCGGCGACGGTCGCAACAACGACCACGGGGCGTTCGCGGACGCGAGGCTCGAGTGCGCCGAGCCGGCGGTCGCGGACGGCGTCGCGGTGACGACCGCCCCGACCGCGCCCGACGGCGACGGCGGCTGGTTCGTGACGCCGCCGCGCGTCTTCCTCGAGACCACGCCGCGCGGGACCGAGTCGCTCATCGCCTACAGCCTCGACGGCGAGACCTGGCTCGACTACGACGGGGCGTTCTCGGTGTCGCAGGAGGGTGTGACGACCCTGTCCACGCGCCTCGTGGGCGTGGACGGCTCGGTGAGCGAGACCACCACGACCGAGATCAGGCTCGAGACGTCGGCGCCGAGCGCGCCGGTGATCTCGGGGATCGCGGCCTCGGGCGAGGCCGGCGCGTCGATCGGGTGGACGGCGCAGGCCGTCTCCGGGATCGCCTCGTACGCGGTGACCCTGAACGGGGAGGCGGTCGCGGGTGACGTCGAGCTGGCCACCGCGGACCTGCCGGCGGGCACCCACACGCTGACGGTCACGGCCACGAGCGTGGCGGGCCACACCGGCCCGACGACGACGGCGACGTTCGCCATCCCCACCGAGTTCGTCGACATCCCGGTCGGGACGCTGTTCTTCGACGAGATCGCCTGGCTCAGCAACGCGGGCATCTCGCAGGGGTGGCCGCTGCCGGGCGGGGCGGTCGAGTTCCGACCGCTCGCTCCGGTCGCACGGGACGCGATGGCGGCGTTCCTGTACCGGCAGGCCGGTTCGCCGGACTACACGCCCCCGACGGTCTCGCCGTTCGTGGACGTGCCGACGACCAACCAGTTCTACACGGAGATCGCCTGGGCGCACGCGCAGAAGATCACCACGGGCTGGGAGCGGGCCGACGGCGGCCGGGAGTTCCGGCCGCTCGCACCGATCGCCCGCGACGCGATGGCGGCGTTCCTCCACCGGGCCGCGGGCTCGCCGGTGGTCACCGCGCCGACGGTCTCACCGTTCGAGGACGTCGCACCCGGCGACCAGTTCTACGACGAGATCACCTGGATGCAGGAGCAGGGGATCGCCACGGGCTGGGCGGGCAACGACGGGCGGTTCGAGTTCCGGCCGCTCGACAGCGTGAAGCGCGACGCGATGGCGGCGTTCCTCTTCCGGTTCGACGCGCTGTAGTCAGGCGCCCGGAGTAAGGGCGACGGCGGTGGTCCGGGATCTCCCGGGCCGCCGCCGCCGTCCGTGCGTCCGTGCGCCGCTGAAGGCCCCGCCGCTACTGCGGCGCCGGCGGCGGCTGGATCTGGAGCGCGTCCTCGCGCTCGACGTGAACGCCGTGGAGCGCGGCCAGCGCCTTCTCGCCCGCGTCGTCCACGGTCCCCGTCACGATCGACATCGTGGTGAGGGTCGCGTCCACCGTCAGGCCCGCCTCCCGCAGCCGCGGGAGGGTGCCGGCCAGGTCGCCGTCGACCGTGACGACGACCTTGCGGCGGCCGGCGTCTGCCGGACCGCCCGCGCCCGCGTCACCCTCCGGACCGCTCACGGCTTCGCCGCCGCGGGCCGGGTCGGCGCCGTCGCGAGACCGCGGCCCACCAGCTGGCTTCCCTCCGCCAGCGCGGTGGCCGTGCCGAGCAGCTTCTCCGACAGCTCGCGTCCCCGCAGCCCCGTCGCCTGGGCGTAGAGCGCCGCGATCCCGGACACGTGCGGCGTGGCCATGCTCGTGCCGCGCAGCACCTGGTAGGAGCCGGCGTCCACCGGCCAGGAGGAGTAGATCCCGACGCCCGGACCGGCGATGTTCACCTCGCCCCCGTTGCCGTTGAGCGCGATCGAGGAGAACGGCGCCCGGCGCAGGTGCTGGTCGACCGCGGCGACCGCGAGCACCGACGGGCAGTTCGCCGGGGAACCGACGGGGTTGTCGCCGTTGTTCCCGGCGGCAGCCACGATGATCGACCCGGCGTCCAGCGCCGCCCGGCCGGCGGCCTCGTAGTACCGCAGGTAGGTGTCGCCGACCCGCGTGTCCGAGCCGAGCGACATCGAGATGACGTCGGCACCCTGCTCGATCGCCCAGTTCATGCCCGCCAGCACCCCGCCCGACGTGCCGCCGCCGGAGTTGCCCAGCACCTTGCCCACCAGCAGCCGGCAGCCGGGGGCGACGGAGTAGCGCCGCTGACCTCCCGAGGGGTGCCGCACCGCGCCGATCGTGCCGGCGACGTGGGTGCCGTGGCCGTTGCCGTCCTGCGCCGTCTCCCCGGGGATGAACGAGTGCGACAGCGCCACCCGGCCGTCGAGGTCGGGGTGGTGGGCGTCGTACCCGGTGTCCAGCACGGCCACGGTGATGCCGCGCCCGCTCCACGGGAGCGGCGCAGCACGGGGGCGACCGCCTGGACGGCCAGCAGGCCCCAGGTCGCGGCGTCGGTGTCGCTCCACGGCAGGGCCGCCAGGGCGTCGGCGTCCTCCTCGTCGAGGAAGCCGTCGCCGCCGGACACGGTGCCCTCCCAGCTCTTCTCGCCGTCGTTGCCGATGTCACCGCCGCCCCAGCCGTCGCTGCGGCCGCCGGGCCACTCGGCGTGCGCGCCGTAGGCGTGCACGTACACCTCGGGCTCGGCGGTCATCACGGCCGTCGCGGGGTCGGCGGCCGCCTCGGCCATCAGCGCGGGGGCGTCCTCGAGGATCGCGATGCCGAGGTGGTCCAGCACCAGCGCGGTGCCGGGGGGAGTGGCGTGCCGGGCGCCCGGGTCGGAGTCGTCGGTCGCGTGGACCGAACGGACGCCCAGCGAGCGCAGCGTCTCGGCCGGAGCCTCCGCGGCGCGGTCCAGCACCACGATCGTGCGGCCGGTGGGGCCGGAGGGCAGGTCGTGCGAGGGAGTGGTCATGGCCGTCGTCCTTCGTGCGGGGTGGGGCACGGGGGCGGATCGCCCGCGTGCCGGTGTCACCGCAGGAGGGGCGCGGGGCCTGCTCCTGATACACACGGCCGCGAGCGTTCGACGTCGGCGCCGTCACCACCCGTTGCCGAAGCACTGCAGCGGCACGGGAGCCGCGCCCTCCGCCACCATCGCCACGAGCGCGTGCGCGGGCTCGAGACCGGCAGCGAGGTGCGCGTGCAGGCGGGCGAGGGTCACCGCCGTCGCGGCGTCGTTGATGCGCACCGGCGCCGCCACCACGCACCGCACGCCCGCGTGCAGCCACGCGCGCGCCATCCCGACGGTCTCCTGCCCCAGACGGCGGAGGAGCGCCCGAGCTCGCAGCTGCTCAGCACCACGTAGTCCGGCACCCGCTCCAGCTGCTCGATGTCGTACCCGAACCACGCGCCGTCGGCGAGCTCGAGCCCCGAGAACAGCGGGTTGTCGGCGCTGTGGCGGCCGTGCGCGGCCACGTGCAGCACGTCCACGCGCGCCGCCAGCCGCGAGAGCTGTGCGGTGCCCGCCTCGTCTCCGGCGATCACGACGGCGCCCGGCCACGCCGTCGCGGCCGCCCGCACCTCCGTCTCGGCCTGGGTGAGGCGTGGACCGGCGACGAAGCCCGCGCGGACCGGGTGGGCTCGCCGGCCGAGACGGACGTCGCGGCGCTCGCGGCCCGTGCCGCCCGTGCCCTTCGCGGGTGCCAGCCGTCGCAACCAGTCGGTGACGGTCTCGGGGATCGTCACGGCGCAGCGCCCGAGCCCGGGAACCATCGACCAGGGCACCCCGCTGAGCGCCGCGGGTGCGGTGATGACGAGGCGGTGCGGCCGGGGGAGGCCACCGCCGTCGGGCGCCTCGCCGTCGGGCCCCACGCCGTCGGGCCCCAGCCCGAGTCCGACGGCGGCCAGCACCGGGTCGAGCACCAGCGCAGCGATCTCCGCCAGCCGACGCTGCAACGACTGCGCCACCACGCGCTGCAGGTCACCCGGGAGGTCGAGCGCGGCGACGTCGAGGTCCGCGAGCAGCTCGGCCAGCACCGGCTCGACCTCCGCCCAGGCCCCCAGGCGCACGAGCACGGAACGGTCCGGCGTCACGACGACGGCGGCGAGCTCGACGTCGGTGCGCACGAAGGACACGAGCGTCGCCTCCTGCTCGGCCAGGGCGGAGCGCAGGCGGACGTCGCGACGGCCCTCCTCGGCGTCCGGCGGACCGCCGGGCCGTTCGTGCAACCGCCAGCCCTGGCCCCGGAGCGCGGCCAGCGGGTGACGCCCCGGATCCGGCGGTGGCCCCCCGCGCGCCTCGAGGTGCGGCT
This sequence comes from Serinibacter arcticus, assembly GCF_003121705.1. NCBI lineage: Bacteria > Bacillati > Actinomycetota > Actinomycetes > Micrococcales > Beutenbergiaceae > Serinibacter > Serinibacter arcticus. The sequence goes on from NZ_PYHR01000002.1 coordinate 3,015,100, forward strand.
CGGCGGGCACGCGCACCGACGCCGCGCGGGAGACGACCCCGCGGGTCAGCTCGGCCCACGCCAGCACCAGCTCGGCGTCCCCGAGCGCGAGGGAGGTCTCGATCCCGGTGACCAGCAGCTGTCGGCCGTGCACCGCCAGGGAGGTGCGCAGGTCGATGTCCTCGTAGCGGTCCTGCCACGCCGTCACCTCCGAGATCCCGGCGAAGGCGTGCTGCAGGGCGAGCCGTCGACGCCCCGCCAGCGCGGCCACCTCGGCGCTCACCTCGCGGTGGAGCACCCGTCCCAGCAGCGGCTCGCGCGGGAGCACCCGCACCCGGCGGAGGCGTCCGACGGCGTCGCCCACGTCCCCGAGGCGAGCCGCCGCCCGCGCGGTGTGGCGCCGCAGCTCGCGGGACTGCTCCGGCATGCCTGCGGCGGCCAACCGATCGACGAGATCGTCCGCGCGCGCGAGCAGACGCCCGCCGGCGGCCCTCGTCCGGGCCGCGGCGCGCGCCTCGGCCCCGGTCACCGCGGCGGCCTCGAGCCCGAGCCTGACCACCAGGGCCTCGGCACGCAGCGCGGCGGTGGGGTTGCCCGCCCGGACGAACCGGCGCTGGGCCCGCCGCGCGACGGCGAGCGCCCGCCCCGGATCCAGCGGCAGCACGGTGCGCGCCAGGGTCAGGTCCGTCTCGGCCTGGAGCTGGGACAACCCCGCCCGGCCGTAGGCCGCGGAGGCGCTCACGAGCAGCGGCACGGCGTCCCGCGGCATCCCCGCGCGCTGCAGCAGGTCCGCGCGATCGCCGTCGCACGTCGCCCGCATCATCGGCGAGATCGGGGCGAGCACGTCCCTCGCGGCGTCCATCGCGTGCAGCGCCTCCACGAGGTCGCCGCGCAGCAGGGCGATCACGCCGGCGTTGTGGGTGGCCTTCGCCGTCCCGACGGCGTCGCCCGCCTCCTCGAACGCCACCACCGCCCGGCGGAAGTCGGCCTCGGCCGGCCCCAGCCGGTCCCGCTCCATCGCGACCATGCCGCGGTTGAGCAGCACCTGCCCCAGCAGCCGCGGTTCGTGGTCGAGCCCACGCACCGCCAGGTCGAGCATGGGCCCCGCCGTCCGCACGTCGCCGCCGCGCAGGGCGACGAGGCCGAGCTGGCCGGCGAGCACCGCCGTCGTGCGTCGATGGATCCCGGGCGTGGCCATCGCCGTGCGGCACAGCTCCTGGGCGCCCCCGGGGTCGCCCCGTTCGGCCAGGACGTAGGCGCGCGTGCCGAGGATGAGCGCCGCGACGTCGGGGTCGGTGCCGCGCGCCTCCGCGCGGTCGAGCAGGCGCAGCGCGGCCGCGAGGTGCCCGGCGTTGGCCCGGGTGACGGCCTCGCGGTAGAGCTCCTGCGTCGGTGCGACGGCCACGCTCGTCCCTTCCTCGATCGACGCCGTCGTCGCCCGCTACCGGTCCAGGAGCTGCGCCGCGACCTGGGCCGCCGTCGCGGAGGCCTTGTCGGTGTCGGTGTGACGCGGCAGCTCCCCGTGCGCGGCCGCCAGGCCGGTGGCGAGCAGGCCCGCCAGGTGGGGCGCCGCGAACGACGTCCCGCTCCACACGGCGAACCCCCCGACGTAGCTGTCCGGGTCGACGGTCTCGCGGCACTCGCGCAGCCGGCCGTCGGCGTCGACCGTCTCGGGGATCCGGGCGAGCGGCTGCAGCCCGCCCTCGAACGGCGGTGACGTGCTCACCACCGACGCCCCGAGCGCGTAGCAGCTCACCCAGTCGCCCGTGTTGCTGAACAGCGCGACGGTGCCGTTGGGGTTGCGCGCCCCCACGGCCAGCACGGGGGCGCCGGGGGAGGGCACGGCCGCGAACGCGGCGGGGAAGAGGGGCCGGTCGGTCGACTCGTTGCCGGCCGAGCAGACGATCGCGACGCCGTCGGCCGCCAGCGCGTGCAGCACCGGGCGGAGCATGGCGTCGTGCGCCGGGTCCTCGGGGCTCTCGTGGTAGTAGCCCAGGGAGAGGGAGAGCACGTCCAGGCGCAGCCCCGCCGTCGGGTCGTCGACGTTCGCGTGCACCAGGTCGGCCACGTGCGCGAGCGCCGCGACGAGCTCGGACTCGCTGATCGCGCCGTCCGAGGCCACCACGCGCCAGGAGTACACGTCCGCCGTCGGTGCGCTCTGCCGCACCACGCCGGCGATGAACGTCCCGTGACCGCTGACGGCGTCGAGCATCCCGTCCAGCGGTCCGTGCTGGTCGGGGTGGACCTCGGGATCGCGCACCAGGGCGGACTCGGGGCAGACGGGGGTGCCGACGAGGTTCGGGTGGTCGCGCACCACCGTGGTCAGCCAGGGGTGCTCGCCGCACCCGGAGTCCAGGATCCCGACGGCGGCGCGGCGCCCCTCGTGCGGATCCGGCCCCCGGTCGGGGGAGGGGAGCAGCACGGCGACGGGCGTGCGCCCGCCCGCACCCGGCGCGAGGTAGCTCGCCGTCGGGGAGCCGGCGGGGTTGGTGCCGTAGAACGGGTTGGTCCCGTAGAAGGGATTGGTCCCGTAGAACGGGTTGGTGCCGAAGAAGCCGCGGGCGTTCGGCTGGTAGGCCGCCAGGAAGATGGCGTGGTCGAGGCTGACGCGAGCGAGGGGATCCGCGGGGTCCAGCTCGAGGCGCCGGACCCGGGTGCCCGACGGCGGAGTGCCGGGTTCCACCCTCGGCAACCGGGCGGCGCGGGCGCTCTCCAGCAGGAGCCACGCGTCGACCACCGGAAGCGGCGAGGTGGGCAGGCTGGTGAGCACGAGGCGCGACACGGTGCCGTCCGTCCCGCCGTCGGCGTCGCGACCGCGGCCTCGACCGCGCAAGGTGCCGGGGGTGTCGCGATCGCCGAACGTGACGTCCCAGTCCAGCTGCCAGCCGAACGTGCCGGCGAGCTCGTCCAGGCTCGCGCGGCCGTCGTCGCGCGCGTCCCCCCGGACGAGCAGCCGGTCGGGGGAGTAGAGGGTGGGCTGCACGGGGCCGGTGCGCGCCGTCGTCGGGTCGAGCACGCGCCAGCGGCTGGGGGCGTCACGCCCGGCGGCGTCCTGGTGGGACGGTTCTGCGGCCATCGGGTACTCCTTCGGGGACGTCGGTCGGTCAGACGGTGAACGGGGGGCTCGCGTGCCGCAGCCCGGAGTCGAGCTCGAGCTGGAGACGCACGCGGCCCGGGTCCACGCCGTCGAGCACGAAGCGCCCCTCGGGGTCGATGGCGGCGCCGAGGGACCGGGTCCCCGTGAGGAGGACGACGCCGGGGGTCGGCGGCGAGACCCAGCCGTCGATCCGGCGCGCGGACCCCTCGGGCGTGGGCCGGGACAGGCGCAGCGCCACGTGGAGCCCGGGGGCCGTGAGCTCGAGGACCTCCGGGTCGGTGCCGCGGGCCCCGAGCGCGCCGAGCGCTGCGCCGTCGGGAGCGGTCACGAAGGTGAGCATCGCCCACTCCTCCTCGAGGTCGGCCGTGGCCACGGCCGCCACCATCTGCTCCTCGAGTCCGGGCGGCACCGGGTCGTGCTCGCGCCACATCGCGTTCAGCGCGAGCAGCAGCGCCTCGTCGTCGCGGGCGGGGGCGTCGAGGCGGTCGGGGGCGTCGTCGTCGGTCATCGGTCTCCCGTCGTGGCGTTCGCGAGGGCCAGTCGCAGCTTGTCGAGGCAGCGCCCGCGGGTCGGGCCGATGCTCCCCACCGGCATCCCCAGCTGCTGGGAGAGGTGCGCGTAGTCGGGGCGGTCGTCGAACGCGATGACGCGCAGCAGGCGCTGGCAGCGTTCGGGCAGCGTCTGCACGGCGCTCCACAGGGCTGCGTGCTCGCCGCGTTCGACGGCGACGGCCTCGGCCGCGGGCGCCGGCGGCAGCAGCTGCTCCCAGTCGGAGTCCTCGAAGACCTGCGCCTGGGTCGTGGCCGCGGCGGTCGTGGCGCTGCGGACGTGCCACGCCTCCCGCCGGGTCGCGGTGATGAGCCAGGACGCGACGGCGCGGGGGTGGCGGATCTCGCCGCGACGCCGGACCAGGGCCAGCCACACGGTCTGCAGCACGTCACGCGCCGCCTCCTCCTCGAGGCGGCAGGCGCGGGCGACGTGCCAGAGCACGGGGGTCATGAGGCGCACGAGATCGTCGGCGGGAGCCCTGCCCTCACGCCACCGGTCGAACGCGTCGGCCACCTGCTCCCACATGGTCGGGTCGCCCGACGGGGCGTGTTCGAGCGCGTCGGGTGAGCTCGGCGGTGGGGGCACGGGCACGGTGTGCTCGTCGCCCACGGTGGTCATTGTCCTCACGCAGGGGGAGAGGGCGCCAGGGGTTTCCTGATACGAGTTCGGGCGAGGTTTCTCGGGCCCGGCGGCGAAGCACCCCGTGAGTGCGGAGCTGTTGCCGGTGCCGACGGCGTGTCGGCGGCAGAAGCTCAGCACTCACGGGGGTGGGGGGCGGTTGAGACGGGGGCGGGTCCGGCGTCGTGCGTCTCGGCGGCGGCTGCGGGGGGTGCCTCGGCGACAGCTGCGAGGAGCCAGGCGGGCGGGCCGCCGGCGTCGATCGGCTCGTCGGTGACGGCGAGCTGGTCGACGCCGTCGGGCTCGACGGCGGCGCCGTCGTCCACCGGAGCGGCCTGGTTGATCGTGATGGAGATGCTCATGAGCGTGGTCCGTCCTGTCTCGGGTCAGTTGAAGACGGCGTAGCGGCCGTCGAACGTGATCGCCTGGTTGGTGAGGTTGCGCACCGTGATCCAGTACGTGATGCGGGTGGGGTCGGCGCGCTCGACCTGCACCGTCCACTCCACCTCGGGCGCGCCCACCACGGGGGTGGTCGGCATGACGTACCAGGCCACGTGCCAGGCGGCGGGCCAGCCGAAGGTGAACCAGCGGCCGGTGGCCTGGGGGCCGAGGGTTCCGGTGAACTGCGTGGCGACTCTCATGGCGATGTCCTTTCACCAGCCGAGAACCGCGAAGCGGCCCTCGACGTCGACGGGCGTGTTCGTGAGGTTGGTGATGTCGATCCAGTAGGTCGCGCGCGCGTCGGAGGCGCGCTCGACCCGGGTGCGGAACTGGATCTGCGGGGCGCCCACGCGGGGCGTCACGGGCACCGCCGTCCAGATCACGTGCCAGTGCGCGGGCCAGCCGAAGGTGAACCAGCGCGTGGTCGCGTGCGCGGCGAGCCGCCCCGTGAACTGGGTGCCGACCCACTGCGCGTTGGCCAGCGCGGCCGGGATGAGCTGCCGCAGGTTCGGACGGTTGCCGATGCGTTGCGTGGCGGGCCGTCCGGGGGTGTCGAGCTGCGGCGATCCGGTGGCACGCAGCAGCTCGCGGGCGCGGGCCGGGCTGAGCGGGGGTCGCCCGTGGGCCCGGAGCACGCCCTGGACGGCGACGATCGCGCCCACCACGATCGGTGACGCGCTGGAGGTGCCGGAGAAGTCGTGGGTGTACCAGAGGTCGGCGTCGCCGCCGCCCTGGAGCCACCCGTACCCGGTGGTCGCGACCTCGCGGCCCCAACCCTGGGCGTCCACGGCGGCGCCGTGGTTGGAGAAGCCCAGCCGGGAGCGGTCGGTCCCGTGGTTGCCCGACGGCGGTGCGCCCGCTCCCACGAGCACCGCGCCGGAGTCCAGCTCCCGACGGCGGAACGGGTTGCGCCACCAGCTCGGGAAACCGCGGGACGGTCTGTCGTAGATCGCGTCGTCGAGGTTGCGCGCGCCGTTGCCGGCCGCCTCCACGACGATCGTGCCGCGCTCGACGGCGTAGCGGATGGCCAGGTAGTCGTCGGGCCACCACTCCACGGCGATGAAGCCGTCCTGCCCGGTGCCGCTCGCGCCGGGGCCGGAGCGGTGGATCTCCAGCAGGATGATGTCGCCCCGCCCCAGCCGGTCGGCGGCCGCCCGGATGGCGGCGGCCGAGGGGTGGTGGTGAACGACGACGCGCTGATGACGGCGTCGGGCGCGATGCCCGTGACGCCGAGGGCGTTGACGTCACCGGAGATCTCGCCGAGCACCGCGGTGCCGTGGTCGGTGTCGGTGCTCGGGGTGCCGGCCACGACGCCGCCCTGGTTGGCCCGAAGGTCCTCGTGCGTGAAGCGCCAGCCCCACTCGCAGTCGATCACGCGCACCCCGGCGCCCCGGCCGCCCGGCTGGGTCCAGGCCCAGCGCGCGTCGATGCCGCCGGGCGCGGGGTCGAGGTAGCCCTGCCGAGCCGTGAAGTCCGGGGTGACGGCGGGGGGCTCGTCACCGGCGGCGGCCTCGGCGTCGTCGGCGCGGTGCTCGAGCCAGACCGGGGCGCTCGAGGCGGGCTTGACGTAGGCGGCCTCGACGGCGGGGCTCGCCAGGAGGCGCTCCGCGAGGGCCTCGAGGTCGGCCACCTCGGTGGCGGTGGTGGTGACCCGGTAGAAGGTCGCCATCGTGGCGCCGAGGGGGAGGGTGGGTGAGGCGGCCGACGGTGAGCCGGCGGTGTCGGGGGCGCCGCCGTCGTCGTCCGGCCGGGCGGGAGTGACCGTGGCGGTCGCCGGGACGGAGGCCCGCACCCGGTCCTCGCTCGAGCCGAAGAGCGGCTCGATGGTGATGGTCGGGTCGGCGGCGATCTCGGCGAGGTCGCCGAGGTCCCACCCGGCGGCGGAGCGGGCTCCGGTCGCGGTGATGCGGAGGCCGGCGTCGAGGTGGCCGACCACGATGAGCTCGGGCGGGCTGGACTCCGGTGGGAGCGTGCTGTTGTCGACGCGGTGGGGGTCGGGCGGATCCGGCGGCCGAGCCGCGCGGGTGGTCGAGCGAGCCATGGTGGTCATCCCTCTCGCGGCGGGGACCTTCCTCGCCTCGTGAGGTGGAGAGGGTGAGAGGGGCGCGGGTGATACGGCCGCCGTCAGTCGGGCGCGGGCCGGTACCGCACGACCGTCGCCCCGACCGGAGCTCCCGGCGATCGGTGAGCTCGAGCCGGAGCTGGTCGTGCAGGCCGGCGAGCAGGGTCGGTCCGCGACCGGCGACCACGGGGTGGACCAGGAACACGTACTCGTCGATCAGTCCCAGCTTCGCCAGCGCCGTCGGCAGCATCACGCCGCCGACGGACAGGCCGTCGCCGGGCTCCTCCTTGAGTCGTCGAACCGCCTCACCGAGGTCACCGTGGAGCAGCTCGGCGTTCCAGTCGACCGTCTCGAGCGTGCTCGAGACGACGTACTTCCTCGTCCTGTCGATCGCTTCGGCGAACAGCATCTCCGACTCGTCCATCCAGTCGGGCCAGGCGCCCGAGGTGGGCCGCCGCCACGCCTGCTCCATCATCTCGTAGGTGACCCGGCCGAACAGCTCGCCATCGGCGCGCTCGGTCTCCTCCGTCCAGAAGCGCATCGACTCCTCGTCGGGAGGAAGTCCGGTCTCGTGGCTGACGCAGCCGTCGAGCGTGACGTTGATCGCGTAGCGCAGGGGTCTCATGCAGGGGGGACCGCGCTGACGGGCGAAAGTCATCGGTGCGGCGGGCGTCCTGCGCGGCACGATGGGTCCATGACCGCCTCGCCGCCCGTCCACCCGTGCCCCGTCTGCGGCGCGTCCGCGCTCGGGGGGCCGCGCTACCCGGCGGCCGTCTGCGCGGAGTGCTCGACGCGGACCGAGTGCGCGCACGGCCGCCGGGTGGTTCCCGCGACGACGGGACCGGCCGGTGCGCTCGAGGTCAGGCACATCGACGACGGCACGCTCTGCGAGCCCGTCGTGCTGCACCACCGCGTGCGGATCGACGGCCATCCCGCCGTCGCGAAGGAGGCCCACCTCGGTGGGGTGGTCGTCGAGGCGCTCGCGCTGCCGCGGCTCGAGCTGGTGCGGGGTGACATCACCCGGGAGGCCACGGACGCCGTCGTGAACGCCGCGAACTCCGCGATGCGCGGGGGCGGGGGAGTGGACGGCGCGATCCACCGCGCGGGCGGGCCGCGGGTGCTCGCCGACTGCGTCACGCGGTTCCCGCGCGGGCTCGCGACGGGCGACGCCGGCTGGACCACCGCGGGAGACCTCGCCGCCCACTGGGTCATCCACACCGTCGGGCCGAACTACCGGCGCGGTGAGCGCGACCGCGGGCTGCTCGCGTCCTGCTACCGCCGCAGCCTCGAGGTCGCGGACGAGCTCGGCGTCCGGTCGCTCGCCGTCCCGCTCATCAGCGCGGGGATCTACGGGTGGCCGCTGCAGGACGCGGCGGACGTCGCCGTCGAGACGCTGGGCGGGACGGCGTCGCTCGTGCGGGAGGTGCGGATCGTGGCGTTCGACGGCGCGGCTCACGACGCGGTCGCGGCGGCGCTGGCGCGGGCCTGACTGTCCGCCCCTCCGGGCCGGGCCGGGGCGGCCGGCCGGGCCGGGGCGGGGCGCGTTGCGCGCACGGATGGTCGCTTCGGGGGGTGTGAGGCGGCCACCGGTGCGCGCAACGACGTTGGTGACGGAGGGCCGGGGCGGAGGACCTGGGCGGAGTGGGAGGGTGTCGGGGGCGGTCGTCGCCGTCGCCGTCGTGATCGCGCTGTGGGCGCTGGTCGCGAGCCCGCGGGCGCGCTGGCGCGGACCCGTGGCGACGCCGGTCGCGAAGGTCGCCGTGTTCGGCGGCGCGGGCCTGGGGCTGGCGCTGACGGGGAGCGGGGGGATGGGCGCCGGGCTCGTCGGGGCGGCGGTGCTGCTGAGTGCGTTGGCGCGGACGCCGGAGGTGCGGGCGCTGGCCGCGCCGGTTCCGGCGGCGGACGACGGCGGTCGGCCGGCCTCCGGCTGATCGCCGCAGCGGCGGCCTCGGTGCCGCCCGGGCCGGGGCCGGGCCTGTGGCGGGGCGTTGCGCGCAGGGATGGTCGCTTCGGGGCGTCGGAACCGACCAACGGTGCGCGCAACACGGCGGTGGGGCGGCGGAACCGGCCAACGGTGCGCGCAACGGGGCCGGCGGCGGCCGGCGGCGGGCCCGGGGACCCGGGCCCGCCGCCTACGGCCGCGGCGGCGCCGTCGTCCCGCGCACGACGAGCGTCGTCGGCAGCCGCACGTGCGCCGGCGGCCCCGCCGCCTCCCGCTCCGCCCGCCCGCCCGGCGCCGCGAGCTGCTCCAGCAGGATCCGCACCGCGTGGCCGCCGAGCTGCTGGATCTCCTGGCGGACGGTCGTGAGCGGGGGACGGGTGGCGGCGGCCTCGGGCACGTCGTCGAACCCGACCACGGACAGGTCGCCCGGCACGTCCACGCCGAGCCGGTGCGCGGTGTCGAGGATGCCCATCGCCGAGAGGTCGTTGCCGGCGAAGATCGCCGTCGGGGGATCGGGCAGCGCGAGCATCGCCGCGGTGGGGGCGTCGGCGCCGTCACGCTGGTACTCGGCCACGCGCATCAGCGCGGGATCGGCCGCCAGGCCCGCCTCGGCCAGCGCCTGGCGGAAGCCGGCCTCGCGCAGCCGGGACGACTCCAGGTCCGGGCGGCCGCCGAGGAAGCCGATGCGGGTGTGCCCGAGCTCGATGAGGTGCTGCGTGGCCAGCACGGCGCCCGCGAGGTTGTCGGAGTCGACGGTCGCGAGGTCGGCCGGTCCGGTGTGCGGGTCGACGGCGACCACGGGGATCTCCTCGTCGGCGTGTACGACCGTCGGCGTGACGAGCACGGCGCCGTCGATGAGGGTGCCGCTCAGCCGCGAGAGGTAGCGACGCTCCCAGCCGGGGCGGTCGGACCCGCCGGTGTAGGCCAGCAGCGCGTAGTCGGTGCCGGCGAGCGCGACCCCGGCGCCCTTGAGGATCTCGGTGCTGAACGGCTCGAACTCGGCCACCAGCACGCCGATGACGTTGGTGCGCTGCGACCGCAGGCTGCGGGCCACGATGCTCTGCTCGAACCCGAGGCGCTGCACCACGTCCTGCACGTGGGCGACAGTCGTGGCGGCGATGCCGTGCCGCTCGTTGATCACCTTCGAGACGGTCGCGATCGACACGCCCGCCTCCCGTGCGACGTCCGTGATCGTCACCCGCCTCGCCATGGCGCGAGCGTAGCTCGACCCGGGCCACGGGCGGCTGGTCTGTCCGGAGATGCGACAGCGTGGTACTTCGGTGGCGGTGTACGCCGCCGAAGTACCACGCCGGGTGGTGCGAGGTGTCGCGTCAGATGATCGGCGTCAGACCGCCGTCGTCGTGCCGGTCGGGCTCTTCGGCGCCTCGGCGCCGCCGATCAGGCCGGAGAAGTCGACGTTCGGGAACGCCGAGCCGAGCAGGCCCTGGTTCTCCGCGATCAGCTGCGTGATGCCCTTGCTGATCGAGCTGGCGCCGTCGTTGGAGATGATCGTCAGGCCGTCCACGTTGCCGTAGGCCTGCGCCGCGGCGGTGACGATCTCCGGCAGTCGCTCGATGTACTGCTGCGCAAGCACGGCCTGACCCTGCTCGGACAGCGCCTCGGCCTGCGCCTTGGTGGCCGCGGCCTGGGCGAGACCCCTCGCCTCGATCGCGGCGGCCTCGGCCTCACCCGTGGCGCGCGTGGCCTCGGCGTCGAGCACCGCGGCCGTCTTGTTGGCCTCGGCGATCTCCTTGCGACGGAACGCCTCGGCCTGCGTGGCCGCGTTGTCGGCGTCGCGCTGGGCGTTGGCGTCCTGCACCCGGGCGAAGGCCGCGGCCTCGGCCGGCTTGCGGACGTCGATGTCGAGCTGCTCCTCGGTGACGCGAGCCTGCTCCACGAGCGCCGTCTGCTGGCGGGCGGCCACGAGGGCTTCCTGCTCCGCGCGGGCGAGCTGGCCGGAGGCGAGCGCCTCGGCGTCGGCCCGGTCCGTCTCCGCCTTGATCCCGGCCCGCTTCAGGGCGAGGTCGCGCTCACGGGCGGCGACCTTCTCGTCGGCGGTGATGCGGGCGTTCTCCGACGCGAGGCGCGTCTCGGCCTCGACCATCTCGGCGGCCTGACGCGTGCGGGCGGCCTGGGCGCGACCGAGGTTGCGCAGGACGTCGCTGCCGGGGGTGTCGATGTCGGAGAGGTTGACCAGGTCGACCTGGAAGCCCTGCTCGGCGAGGTCGGTCTTGATCGAGCTGACCACCTTCTCCTGGAGGGTGTCGCGGTCCTTGATGAGCTCCTCGACCGTCATCGAGCCGATGATCGGGCGCAGCGCACCCTCGAGCGCCTGCTGCATCGGCGTCTTGATGTCGGCCTGCTGGGACAGGAAGCGCTGCGCCGCACGGCGCACGCCCTCCTCGTCGCCGCGCACCTTGAACAGCACGGTGGCCTTCACGGACGTCGGCACGTAGTTGGCGTCGACGGCGTCCACGCGCAGGTCGATCGAGCGCTGCTCGAGCGAGACCTCGAACGCGGCCTCGAGGATCGGGATGACGAACGCGCGGCCGCCGATGATGACGCGCTGGCCCGACGACGTGCCGTCCTTGCTGTTGCGACCCACGATCACGAGGGCCTGGTTCGGGGGGACGCGCTTGATCTGCTTGATGAGCAGCAGGCCGATCACGAGCACGGCCACCACGAGGATGGCGACGCCGATGAGGGCCGGGGAGACGGATTCGATCATGGGTGACCTTCCGGGTCGGGTGCCACGCGGGTGGCGCGGCGGTCGGGTGCGGGTGGCGCGGCGGTCGGGTGCGGGTGGTGCGGGTGGTTCGGGGTGCGGGTGTGGGTGCGGGTGCGACGGGGCGTCGTCGCGGGTGGGGCGCGGGGTGCGGGCGTGGTGAGGTCGGGCGAGGTCGGCCGGCGGGTCAGCGCGAGCGGTCGACGGCGCGCACCTCGACGCGGGAGCCGTCCAGCGCGACGACCTCCACGCGGGCCCCGGGTTCGAGCCAGTCCTCGCTGTAGGCGAGACGGGTCTCGATCTCACGGCTGTCGTCGAGCCGGACCTCGCCGCTGCTGGGGCCGGTCGTCGCCGTCAGGGTGCCGAGGGCGCCGACGAGGTCGTACCCGATGGAGCTCACCTCGCTGCTGCGCGCCCGCGTGATGACGAGCTGGACGAGAGCGCCGAGCGCCACGGCGGCGACGGTCGCGAGCAGGAAGCGCAGCGCGTCGTTGCTCACGATGAGGCCGATCGCGCCGAAGCCGGTGAGTGCGGCGCCGAACGCCGTCGTGGAGATGAAGAAGTCCGGGATCTCGAGGACGTCACCGAACACGAGCGAGGCGAGCAGCAGGAGCAGCCCGATCGCTCCGATCACGAGGAAGACGGTCATGGAACCCCCAGGGTTGGCCACGGTGGTGGTCAGGTGGTGCGGTGCCCGGTGGTCGACGACGTCGGTGGAGCTGACGCTCGGCCGGTGGGTTGGCACCAGTCTACTTGACTGAGTCTTGACTTGGGGAAAGTGGAGGAGTAAAAGACCCGGCGGATGTGCAAAAGCCCCTCGCCGGTGGTGCGCAAGCCCCTCGCCGGTGTGCGTAAGCCCCTCGCCGGTGGTGCAGAAACCCCTCGGCGAGAGAGGTGGGGCTTGTCAGAGTGAGTATTAGTCAGGCACACTAAAACCATGAACCCCACCCAGGAGGCCCAGCTCGAGGTCCTCGCCGCTCGTACGGCGTCGGACCTGTTCGGCGAGAACGACGGCGACCGCTCGCGTCGTGCGGCGCTGCGCACGCTGCGCCGGCTCCGGGCCCAGCTGCACCCCGACCGGGCGCGGGCCGCCGGCGTCGACGTGGGGGAGGCGACCTCGGCGTTCGTGACGGTCGGCGACTGGCACGCGGCGTGGCTCCAGGACGGCGCGACCGGGGCGCGAGCCGCCGCGGACGGCGGGACGACGGCCGTCGTGCACGGTCGCCGTCGCGACTGGACGGTCGGGGCGCAGGTCGCAGGCGGTACGTGGTCCACCCTCTACGCCGCGGACGGGGCGGTCGCGAAGATCGCCCGCAGCGAGCGGGCCAACCGGTTGGTCGCTGTCGCGGCCTCGAGCCTCACCCGCCTCGCTGCCTTCGCCGCCACCCGCTCCTGGGCCGAGCACGGCTACCCCCACCTGGTCGACGTCGGGGAGGTGCGCGGACCGCAAGGGCGCCGCGCCGCCGTCGTGATCGAGGACCTCGGGACCGGCACGGGACACGTCTCGCTCGAGCAGGTCCTCGCCGCCCACCCGGGCGGGCTCGACGGGCGCGACTGGGCCTGGATGATGCGGCGGCTGCTGTGGCTGGTGGCCGGGGCGCACGACGCCGGGCTCGTCCACGGCGCGATCGCGCCGGCGAACGTGCTGATCGCGCCGTCGGACCACCGGGTGGTGCTCGCCGGGTGGGGGATGTCGACGCCGAGCGGCGGCCGGCTGCCCGCGCGGATGGCGAGCGAGGCCGCGGCGTATCCGCCGGAGGCCGACGGCGCCGTGACCGGCGCGCTCGACGTCTGGATGCTCGCGCACCTGATGGAGCGGATGCTCCGGCCGGACGAGGCGCGGCAGCGGCGGTTCGCCCGCGGCTGCCGGCAGACGGCCCCCCGGATGCGTCCGACGGCGGCCGACCTGTCCGCCGAGTACGACGACCTCCTCGACCGGCTCCACGGGCCGCGGACCTTCCGTCCCTTCCCGATGCCGGCCGTCGCTCGCACCCCCTGACCAGCACGACCCCCGAACTCCGCCGGCACCCCGCCGGCGCCAACCGAAGGAGGCTCCCGTGGGAGCAGGAGCGTGGAACGACAGCACGTACCGGGCGGGTGCGGCGAGCCGCCGCAGCGCCGGGCAGGACGACTTCGGCTACACCTCGACGCTGCGTCGTCGGCCGGCCTCGGACTGGAAGGCCGACCCGGCGCTCGACCCCAAGGGCGTGACGCTGCGCGAGTCGCGCGACAGCGCCGAGCACCCGTCGTCGACGCCGATCGTCGTGCTCTTCGACGTCACGGGGTCGATGGGCCACGTGCCGCGGATCGTGCAGCAGAAGATGTCGGGCCTGCTGGGGCTGCTCGAGCGGCAGGGCTACGTCAGCAATCCGCAGATCATGTTCGGCGCGATCGGCGACGCCGACAGCGACCGCGTGCCGCTGCAGGTCGGGCAGTTCGAGTCCGACAACCGGATGGACGAGCAGCTGCGCACGATCTTCCTCGAGGGCAACGGCGGCGGGCAGAAGAGCGAGTCCTACGAGCTCGCGGCCTACTTCGTGGCCCGCCACACCGCCACCGACCACTGGGACAGGCGCGGCCGCAAGGGCTACCTGTTCGTGATCGGCGACGAGCTCAACAAGCGTCGGCTCGAGGCGCGGCACGTGCGTCGCGTGATCGGCGACGTGCTCGAGGGTGACGTCGCGGTCGAGGCGATCTGGGCCGAGGTCCAGGAGCGGTGGGAGACGTTCTACGTGCTGCCGCGCCAGACGGCCTACTTCGACGACCCCGAGGTCAACGAGCACTGGCGAGCGCTGCTGGGCGAGCGGCTGCTGAAGCTCGAGGACCCGGCCGCGGTGGCCGAGCTGATCGCGACGACGATCGGCCTGCTCGAGGACTCGATCGACCTGGACGAGGGGCTGGCGAACCTCGGGGCGATCGGGTCCGACGGCGGGGTCGCGGTCGGGCGGGCGCTCGCGGTCGTGGGCGCGGGCGTCGCGGCCAGGGGCGCGGCCGATGCGCGAGGTGGGGGCACCGCCGTCGGGGTCCTGCCGCCCGGCCTCGACGTCCCGGACGACCTGGCCTGACACCCACCCGCTCGAGGAGCACCCCATGACCACCCCCGCCATCCCGCGTGACGTGCCGATCGTCGTCGTCGGCCTGGCCTTCGGCGACGAGTCGAAGGGCGCGACCGTCGACCACCTCTGCTCGACGCGGGAGGTGGGGGCGGTCGTGCGGTTCAACGGCGGCGCGCAGGCGGCGCACAACGTGATCGCCGACGGCGTGCACCGCACCGCGCGGCTGTTCGGCTCAGGCTCGCTCGCCGGCACCCCGACGTTCCTCGCGGCTCCTGCGCTCGTGGACCCCGGCATCCTCGTGCGAGAGGCGGCGGAGCTGGCCCGGCTCGGCGTCGCGCACCCGTTCGGGCTCCTGACGGTGGACCCGGACGCGCTCGTCACCACCCCGATCCACCAGGTCGCCAACCGCACCCGCGAGGACCTGCGCGGCGCCGCGCGGCACGGGTCGACCGGGCTCGGGATCGGCGAGACCACCTGGTTCGACCTCGCCTGTCGTGCCGGGCTGCGCCGCGGTGGGACGCTGGGGAACTTCACGGCGCTCGCGGACGCGCCGCCCGCCGACCCCGGGGCGCTGCGGGTGCGCGACCTCGCCGACCGCGCGGCGGTCCGGGCCCGGCTCGTCGACCTCGAGCGGTTCTACTACCCGCTGATCGCGCAGGGCCGTCACGACGTGCCGAGCCTGGCGGCGATGGTGGAGGAGCTGCACGACGTCGGACGGCTGCTCCAGGTCGAGCCCGCCTCCTCCTACCTCGCCCGGGCGGGCGAGCGCGGGATCGTCGTCGCGGAGGGGGCGCAGGGCGTGCTGCTGGACGAGACCTACGGCTTCCACCCGTACACGACCTGGTCGACGACGCGGCCCGCCGGCGCCCGCGCGGTGCTCGACGCCGCGGGGTTCGCCCGGCCGTACGTGCTCGGGCTGACGCGGTCGTACACGACGCGGCACGGCGCGGGGCCGCTGCCGAGCGAGGACCCTGCGCTCCTCGCGGCGCTGCCGGAGCCGCACAACGACACGGGGGAGTACCAGGGCTCGTGGCGGACCGGGCACCTCGACCTGGTGGCGCTCGACTACGCGCGGCAGGTCGCTGGGCCGCTCGACGGTGTGGCGGTGTCGCACCTGGAGTGGGCGGACCGGGTCGACGTCGTGACGGCGTACGACGGGCTGCCGGGTGGGCGTGTGGGTCTGACCCACC
Source organism: Serinibacter arcticus (assembly GCF_003121705.1). Lineage (NCBI taxonomy): Bacteria > Bacillati > Actinomycetota > Actinomycetes > Micrococcales > Beutenbergiaceae > Serinibacter > Serinibacter arcticus. The sequence continues at coordinate 3,030,759 of NZ_PYHR01000002.1, forward strand.
GCCCCGACCACGACCTCGACGCGATGGCGAGGATCACGCGGGAGCTGGCCTCCGCCGTCGTGATCCGGGAGCGTACGGACGCCGGCCGCACCCTGGCGCTGCTGGAGCGCACGCTCCGCGCCCCGGTGGTCCTGACGGCCGACGGCCCGACCCGCGCCGACCGCCGGGCGCACGGCGCCCCTCCCCGCTGAGTGCTGACTCGTTGCCGCCCCTGACGGCGTGTCGGCGGCAGAAACTCAGCACTCAGCGGTGGGGGTCAGTCCTGCCAGCGCCAGACGCGGCCCGGGCGACCCGGGCCGTGGCCGGCGGGCTCGCCGCGCTCCAGGCCCGGCAGGCGGGCGAGGTCGCGGTTGAGGTTCCCGCGGTCGACCTTGCCGACCAGCGCCTGGGTGAGCGCGACGGCATCGCCCGCCGAGAAGGTCCGGCCCGTCAGCGCGCGGCTGAAGGTGAGGTCGCGCCACAGCAGCGACGCCAGCAGCGGGCGCGTCGTGGCGAGGATCTGGTCGTGGTCGAAGGCGAGGGGCGGCGTCGCGTCGAGGCCGTGCCAGACGGCGGCGTCCCCGGCGCCCGACCCCACCACGGCCCACGTCGCGACCGACAGCGTCGGTCCGCGCGGATCCCGGTTGGGCTCGTCGAACGTGAGCAGCTGCCCCGTGGCGACCGGCGCGGCGTCGACCTTCGCCAGCGCGCGACGGGCCGCGTGCGCGATCGTCTCGTCGGCCAGCAGGAGGACGCCTGGCAGCGCGAGCTCACCGGCGAACGGGTCGAACGGGCGGACGTGCGTGGCGAGCTCGAGCCCGCGGGCGGCCCGGTCGAACCGGAGCGCGAGGACGTCGACGCTGACGTGGGTGGCGGGCGTCGGAGTCACCCGGCCGAGTCTAGGAGGCCCGGGGTCACCCGCCCCGCCGACCCCCAGCCGCCCGACCACCCTCTACCGCCGTAGCCTGATCCTCGTGTCCCGTCTCGCGCAGCTCTCCCTGGGCCGTCGTGCCCTCACCGCCCTCATCACCGCCGCGATCGCGATCCTCGGGGTCGTGAGCCTCGGCTCGCTGCGCCAGGAGCTCATCCCGTCGGTCTCGCTGCCCGTGGCCGCCGTCGTCGGCGTCTACCCGGGCGCCTCGCCGGAGATCGTCGAGACCCAGGTGACCGCGCCGCTCGAGCAGGCCGCGCTCGGCATCGGCGGCGTCGAGAGCGTCAGCTCGACCGCGTCTTCGAACGTCTCGACCACGACGATCGAGTTCCGCTACGGCATCAACGTGACCGACGCCGTCTCCCAGCTCCGCGGCGCGATCGACGCGATCTCCGGCCAGCTGCCCGACGACGTCGACCCGCAGGTGATCGCCGGCTCCATCGACGACCTGCCCGTCCTGCAGCTCGCGGTCAGCGGCGGCGGCGACTCCGCCGCGCTCCAGCAGGGCGTCACCGACATCCTCCAGCCCGCACTCGAGGACATCCCCGGCGTCCGCGGCGTCTCCGTCACCGGTGCGCCCGAGCGCCAGGTGCAGCTCGACGTCGACCCCGTCGTGCTCGCCGCGAACGGTCTCACGCCCGACGCCGTCCTCGGCGTGCTCGAGGACAACGGCGTCAGCATCCCCACCGGCACGGTCACCGACGGCGACCAGACCCTCTCGGTCCAGGTCGGCACCCCGATCACCGATCTCGCCGCGCTCGAGGCGCTCCCGCTCACGACGGCGGAGGGCGCCACCGTGCCGCTCGGCCAGGTGGTCACGGTGACCGACGGCGAGGCGCCCTCGACGTCGTACTCGCGCGTCGACGGCGAGGACTCGCTCGCCGTCGCCGTCACCAAGACGCCCGAGGCGAACGTCGTGGAGGTCTCCGAGGCCGTCCAGGCCGAGCTCGACGCGCTGGCCGACCGCCTCGACGCGCAGGCGATCTCCGCGACCGTGGTCTTCGACCAGGCGCCGTTCATCACCGAGTCGATCGAGGGCCTGGCCACCGAGGGCGGGCTCGGGCTCGTGTTCGCCGTCGTCGTGATCCTGCTGTTCCTGGTCTCCTGGCGCTCGACGGCGGTCTCCGCCGTCTCCATCCCGCTGTCGCTGCTCGTGGCCTTCTCGGTCATGAACGCCACGGGCTACACGCTCAACATCCTCACGCTGGCGGCCCTGACGATCTCGATCGGGCGCGTGGTCGACGACTCGATCGTCGTCATCGAGAACATCACGCGGCACCTCAGCTACGGCGAGGAGCGCACGGCGGCGGTGATCGGTGCCGTGAAGGAGGTCGGCGGGGCCATCACGTCCTCGACGCTCGCGACCATCGCCGTGTTCCTGCCGATCGGGTTCGTCAGCGGGTTCGTCGGGGAGATCTTCCGACCGTTCGCGTTCACCGTCGCGATCGCGATGCTGGCCTCGCTGTTCGTCGCCCTCACGATCATCCCGGTGCTGGCGTACTGGTTCCTCAAGAGCCCGGTGGCCGTCGACGGCGACGAGGAGGCCGCCGCCGAGGCGCAGCGCGTCGTCCGCGAGAAGGCCGAGGCCAAGGAGCGCCGCGGGATCTGGCAGCGCGGGTACCTCCCGCTGCTCGCGGCGTCGCTCCGCCGCCCGTTCGTGGCGCTCGGCGTCGCGTTCGCGGTGCTCGCGGGGACGCTCGCCCTCGTGCCGCAGCTCGAGACCAACCTCATCGGCGACTCCGGTCAGGACACCGTGACCGTCACGGCCGGCTACACGCCGGGCACCTCGCTCGAGGCGCAGGACGCCGCCGCGCGCGGCATCGAGGCCGAGCTCATCGGGCTGGACGGGGTCGAGTCGGTCCAGACGTCCGTCGGGTCGGGCGACGGCGCGGCCGCCTTCTTCGGCGGGGGCAGCGCCGGGTCGGCGACGTTTGCGCTCACCCTCGCGCACGACGGCGACGGCGTCGCGATCACCGACGAGGTGCGCTCCGTCGTCGCTGACCTGGTCGCCGAGCCCGTGCGCGACATCGAGGTCTCGGCGGGTGCCGCCGGGTTCGGCACGAGCTCGACGGTCGACCTCGTCGTCACGGCCGACGACCCGGCTGTGCTGGCCGAGGCCGCCGACGTCGCGCTCGCCGCGGCGCGGGAGGTGCCGGGCACCAGCGCGGTCTCGACCTCCGCCGCCGCGGACCAGCCCGTGATCCAGGTGAGCGTCGACCGGGACGCGGCGGCCGCCGTCGGGCTCTCGGAGACCGCCGTGGCCACCACGGTGGCCGGCGTGATGGCGACGCCGGAGGTCGGGCAGGTCCAGCTCGACGACGCCCGCGTCACCGTGGTCGCCTCCTTCGGCGACGGGCCCGCCTCGGTCGAGGAGCTGCAGGCGCTGCCGCTGCTGACCGACGCCGGGCCGGTGCCGCTCGCGCAGGTCGCGACCGTCGAGGTCGTGGAGACGCCGGCGGCGATCACGCGCGTGGACGGGCGCCGGACCGTGACGATCGCGCTCACGCCGGCGGGGCAGGACGTCGGGGCGCTGACCGCCGACGTCACCGCCGCGATCGACGACCTCCAGCTCCCCGCGGGCGCGGACGTCGACGTCGCCGGGCTGGCGACCGACCAGGCCGAGGCGTTCGAGGACCTCGGGCTCGCGCTCGTGCTCGCCGTCGCGATCGTCTACATCGTGCTCGTGGCGACGTTCAACTCGCTCGGCCAGCCGCTCATCCTGCTGGTGTCGGTGCCGTTCGCGGTCACCGGGTCGCTCGTCGCGCTGCTGCTCACGGGGACGCCGCTCGGGGTGCCCGCGCTGATCGGGTTCCTCATGCTCGTGGGCGTCGTGGTCTCCAACGCCATCGTGCTGATCGACCTCATCAACCAGTACCGAACACGCGGCCGCTCGATCGCCGACGCCGTCACGGAGGGTGCGCGCAAGCGTCTCCGCCCGATCGTCATGACGGCCGCCGCGACGATCTTCGCGCTGCTGCCCATGGCGTTCGGCATCACCGGCGGCGGGGCGTTCATCTCGCAGCCGCTCGCCGTCGTGGTCATCGGCGGGCTCATCAGCTCGACGGCGCTGACGCTCGTCGTGGTGCCGGTGCTGTACGTGCTGGTGGAGCGGGGCAAGGAGCGTCGGGCCGCGAAGCGGGCGGCGAAGCGTGGGGAGGGTGCGTCGGCGGCCGACGGGTCGGAGTCGGTCGAGGGTGACGAGCCGGAGTCGTCCGACGAGCCGACCCCGCTCGACCCCGACGCCGACGCCCTCGCCGGCGAGCGCGCCCCGATCGAGCACCGCGGTCGCCACGCCGCCACCTGACCCCGACCCCGTCCGCCGTTCTCGCGGGACGGGCCAACCCGATCCGTGGCGAACGGTTCATGAGAGACCTCTCACGTCGGCCTCACGTTGTTCTCCCGCAGGCCCGGCACCGTTCACGTCATGGTCAGCCACCACCGCCCCCTCGGCAGCCCCGGTCCCCGCCCCCGCGTCGCCCTGTACTCCCACGACGCGCAGGGTCTCGGACACATCCGCCGCAACCTCGCGATCGCCGAGAGCCTGGCGCCGCTCGGGGCGGACGTTCTGCTCCTCACGGGCGCACCGGCGACGGCGGCGGCCCGCCGTCCCCCGGGCGTCGACCTCGTCGCGGTGCCCGCGCTGGCCAAGGACGCCGACGGCGGCTACGGCGCCCGCCACCTGGGTCTCGACCTCGACGCGACGCTCCGGATCCGGGCGGACGTGCTCCGCGCCGCCGTCGCGAGCTTCCGCCCCGACCTGCTGATCGTCGACAAGCACCCCCGCGGTTTCCGCGGCGAGATGGAGGGCGCGCTGCGCGAGGCCCGCCGGCAGGGCGCCCGCACGGTGCTCGGCCTGCGGGACGTGCTCGACACCCCTGACGTCGCCCGGCACGAGTGGCGCCGGGACCGTGGCGCGGCCGCCGTCGCCGAGCTCTACGACGAGACCTGGGTCTACGGGGACCCGCGGGTGCACGACGTCGCGGCCGTCCTCGACCTCGACGGCCCGGTGCGGGCCACCGGCTACCTGGCCCACGGCCGGGTCCCGGCGCTGGGCGACGGCGTCCCGCCGAGCGGCGCCCCGGCCACGCCGTACGTCCTGTGCGTGCTGGGCGGCGGGTCCGACGGCGAGGAGCTCGCCGAGGCGTTCACCCGTGCCGCCATGCCCGCCGGCCACACCGGCGTCCTCATCACCGGCCCGCACCTGCCCGAACCCCTGCGCCGGGCGGCGAAGTCGCGCGCCGCCCGACGGTCCGACCTGCGCGTCCACACCTGGCGCGAGGACCTGGTGCGCTGGTACGCGGGAGCCGCGGCCGTCGTCGCGATGGGCGGTTACAACACCGTGTGCGAGGTGCTCGCCACCGACCGCCCCCTGCTGGTGGTGCCGCGGACGACGCCGCGCGCCGAGCAGCTCGTGCGGGCCGAGGCGATGGCCCGGCTCGGCGCGCTCGCGGTGTGCCGACCGGAGGACCTGGGGCCCGAGGCCCTGACGCGGGAGCTGGCGGCGCTGATCGCCGGACCGCCGCCGACCCGGACGGAGATCGACCTCGACGGGCTCGCGCGCGTGCCGGCCCTGGCGGCCGCGCTGATCGCGTCCACCGTCGCGCCCGCGGGGACGGAGCCCCTCAGTGCCTGAGCCGACCGTGCCCGAGCCGACCCCCACCCGCATCGGCTACGTGCTGAAGATGTACCCGCGCTTCTCGGAGACGTTCATCGTCACCGAGATCCTTGCCCGCGAGGCGCTCGGCGCCGACCTCGAGATCTTCTCGCTCCGCGCGCCCGTCGACCCGCGGTTCCACGACTCGCTGGCCCGCGTGCAGGCGCCCGTGCGCTACGTCCCCCGCGTCCGTCGCGCCGAGGACCTGTGGACGGCGCTCGCCACCGCCCGCGAGGTCCTCGGGCCGCTCCCGGACCGCCTGCTCGCCGAGCTGCTCGCGGCCGACGCCGAGGACGCCGCGCAGGCGCTGGCGGTCGCCGTCGCGGCACGCCGGTCGGGGCTGACGCACCTGCACGCGCACTTCGCGTCGCTCGCGACGACGGTCGCCCGCCTCGCGGCGCTCGCGGCCGGGATCACCTACTCCTTCACCGCCCACGCGAGGGACCTGTTCCACGAGCAGGTCGACGACGCCGACGTGCTCCGCAAGGCCGCCGACGCCCACCACGTCGTGACCATCAGCCGCTTCAACGTGGCCCACCTGCGCGCGATCGGCGTCGCCCCCGAGCGCGTCAGGCTCGTCTACAACGGCCTCGACCTCGAGGCGTTCCCAGCACGCACCGGCACCGACGACGACGTGGAGGCCACCCCCACCACCGGCCTCCACGTCGTCGGCGTCGGCCGCCTCGTGGAGAAGAAGGGCTTCGACGACCTGCTGCACGCCGTCGCGATCCTGCGCGGCCGCGGCCACCGCGTGCGGGCCACCCTCGTGGGCGGCGGCGAGCTCGAGGAGCGGCTGCGCGCGACGTCGTCCGCCCTCGGGCTCGACGACGTCGTCACCTTCACGGGCCCGCTCCCGCAGCCGCAGGTGCGCGACGTCGTGGGCACCGCCGACGTGCTGGCCGCACCCTGCGTCGTGGGGAGCGACGGCAACGCCGACGGTCTGCCGACCGTCGTCCTCGAGGCCATGGCGCTCGGCACCCCGTGCGTCACGACCGGCGTCACCGGTCTCGGCGAGGCGGTCGTGCACGAGAGCACGGGCCTCGTCGTCGACCAGCACGACCCGACCGGCCTCGCCGAGGCCGTCGCCCGGCTCGACGCCGACCCCGCCCTCGCCCGATCGCTGGCCACCGCGGCCCGCGCCCTCGTCCAGGACCGTTTCGACTCGCGTCGCCAGGCAGCCCAGCTGCAGGCGGCGCTCGCCCCGGAGGCCGCCGCATGAGCACCCCGACCAGCCCCAGCCCCAGCCCCAGCACCAGCCCCGCCAGCACGACCCCCGCCACCGACGCCGCCACCCGGCTCGCCGCCCTGCTCGACGGCGCCCGCGTGCAGTACCTCAGCGCCGATCCCGGCATCGGGATCTACGGCACGAAGGGCGCCTCCGTCCACGTCCAGGAGGTCGTGCGCGCGATGCGCACCGCGGGCGCCGACGTCCGGATCCTCGCGGCGAAGATCGACGGCGAGGCCCCCGCCGACCTCGCGGACGTGCCCGTGCACGCGCTCGCCTCGCGCCCCCGCGTCGCGGCCGCCGAGCGGGAGGCGTGGCTGCTCGCGCAGGACTCCGAGATCGCCGCCGCCCTCGATCCGACGGGCACCGACCTGACGGGCACCGACCTGGTCTACGAGCGCTACTCCCTGTTCTCCGCGGCCGCCCTCGAGCGGGCCCGCGCCGCCGGCGTCGCGACCGTCCTGGAGGTCAACGCCCCCCTGATCGACGAGCACGCCGCCCACCGCGGTCTCGTGCACGAGGCGGAGGCCCGCGAGGTGATGCGCCGCGCGGTCACGGCCGCCGACGTCGTCACGTGCGTCTCCGAGCCCGTCGCCCGGTGGGTGGCCGCCCAGGTGCCCGGCGCGCGCACCGTCGTCGCCCCCAACGGGGTGAACACCGACCGGATCCGGCCCCGGCCCGAGCGGTCGGAGGGTCCGGTCACGCTCGGGTTCGTCGGCACGCTGAAGCCGTGGCACGGCGTCGAGATCCTGCTCGAGGCGGCCGCGCCCCTGGTGCGCGACGGCGTCGCGCGCCTCCTGCTCGTCGGTGACGGTCCGCAGGCCGCGGCGCTGGGCGAGCGGGCCGCCGCGCTCGGGATCGCCGACGGCGTCGAGCGCACCGGGGCGCTGGACCCGCGGGACGTCCCCGCGCACCTGCACCGGATGGACGTCGGGGTCGCGCCCTACCCCGCCGGCGCCGACGACTACTTCTCCCCGCTCAAGGTCTACGAGTACCTCGCGGCCGGGCTGCCGGTCGTGGCCAGCGCCGTCGGGCAGATCCCCGACGTCGTGCGCGACGGGCTCACGGGGGTCCTCGTGCCGCCGTCGGACGTCGAGGCGCTCCGCGACGCGCTCGCGCTGCTGTGCGAGCACGCCCCCACGCGCGAGCGGATGGGGCGCGCGGCCCGCGCGGACGCCGTCGAGCTCCACGGCTGGGACCGGACCGTGGCGACGTCGCTGGGCGCGCTCCCGCTCGGGCGACCGCTCGGGCGCCCGACGGCGGTGACCGCGTGAGCGCGACGAGCACCAGGACGTCCGCCAGGTCGTCCGCCAAGGCATCGGCCGGGACACCCACGACGCAGCTCGCCTCGGCGATCCCCGGTCTGCGCCGGACCCTGGGTCACGTCCGCCCGCACCTGCGTCCGCACCGCAAGCTCGTCGTCGGCGGTTTCGTCGCGCTGTTCGCCGAGGTGGCGTTCCGGCTGCTCGAGCCGTGGCCGCTGAAGATCGTGCTCGACACCCTGATCGCCGCCGGCACGGTCTCGGCGATCACGAACCAGCAGCCCACCGGGGACCCGGTGACCGACGTCGTGCGCGTCGTCGTCATCGCCTCGCTCGGCGTCGTGGCGCTCGCCGGGCTCCGCGCCGGGGCGTCCTACGTCATGACCGTGTGCTTCGCGCTGGCCGGCACCCGCGCCATGACCGGCGTGCGGGCGACGCTGTACGACCACCTCCAGTCGCTCTCGCTGCAGTTCCACCGCGGCTCGCGCTCGGGCGACCTGCTCAACCGGCTGATCGGCGACGTCGGCCGGGTGCAGGAGGTCGCCGTGACGGCCGGGCTCCCGCTGCTCGGCAACGTCGTCACCCTCGTCGGCATGCTCGTGGTGATGCTCGTGCTCGACCCGCTGCTCGCGCTGGTCGTCGTCGGCGCGCTGCTCCTCTTCGGTCTCGGCGTCGCGCGCCAGGGGCCCCGGATCACGACGGCGGCGCGGCGCCAGCGCGGTCGCGAGGGCGACCTCGCGGGGGCGGCGAACGAGACGCTCGGCGCGATGGTCCTCGTGCAGTCTTACGGGCTGCAGGGCGTGCTCTCCAAGCGGTTCGAGTCGTCCAACTCCGGGGCGCTGACCGAGGGCGTGCGCGCCTCGCGGATGTCGGCCGCCCTGGAGCGCGGGACCGATGTCCTGGTCGGGCTCGCGGCCGGCGCCGTGCTGCTGCTCGGGGCGCGCCAGGTGATCGCCGGCACGCTCACGCCCGGCGAGCTCACGGTGTTCGTCTCCTACCTCAAGAGCGCGTTCAAGCCGATGCGCGACCTCGCCAAGTACACCGGCCGGATCGCCAAGGCGGCGGCGTCCGGCGAGCGGATCAGCGACCTGCTCGACACCGAGATCGACGTGCGGGACACGTCCTGGGCGCGCGAGCCGCGCCGGGTCGCCGGCGCGATCACGTTCGAGGGCGTCTCGACGTCCTACGGGGACGGGCGCTACGCGCTGCGCGACGTCAGCTTCCACGTCCCGGCCGGGCGTCGCGTCGGGCTGCTCGGACCGTCGGGGGCCGGGAAGTCGACGCTCGTCTCGCTGCTGCCGCGGCTGCAGGACCCGGTCGCCGGCGTCGTCCGGCTGGACGGCTACGACCTGCGCGACCTCACGGTGTCCGGGGTGCGCGACCACGTCGCGATCGTGCTGCAGGACTCCGTGCTGTTCGCCACCAGCATCGAGGAGAACATCTCCTACGGCCGCCCCGGCGCCACGCGGGAGGAGATCGAGGCGGCGGCGCGGGCGGCCGGGGCGCACGAGTTCGTCCTCGCCATGCCGCAGGGCTACGAGACGGTCGTGGGGGAGCGCGGCGGCACGCTGTCGGGCGGGCAGCGGCAGCGGATCGCTGTGGCGCGCGCGATGCTCAGGGACGCGCCCGTCGTCGTGCTCGACGAGGCGACGACGGGGCTGGACCGCGCGACGGCGGACGGCGTCCGCGAGGCGCTGCTCGATCTCACGGCCGGGCGGACGACGTTCGTCATCACCCACGACCCCGAGGACGTGCGCACGTGCGACCTCGTGCTGTGGATCGAGGACGGGCGGATCGCCGACCGCGGTACGCCCGAGGAGATCCTGGCGCGGCACGGCTCGCCGGGTGAGGAGCCGACGCGTGTCGGCTGAGCGGGTGGGGTCTGCGGAGGGTGCGGACGCCGGCGACCCGCGGCTGCCCGGTCTCGCCGTCCTGCTCGACGACGACGCGACCACGTGGTGGCTGCGCGGGCACGGCGTGCCCGGCCGCGCGCGCGTGCGCTACCTCCGGCACAAGCCGGGCACGTCCGTGCAGGCCTGGGTCGAGATCGTCCGGCCGGACGGCGGCACCGAGCACGCGATCGCCCAGGCCACGGCGCCCGACGACGCCGCGAAGCTGCGCAAGCTCGTCCGTTCGGCGCAGGCGCGTGGGACGTGGGCGGTCGCGGCGGGCTCGGTCGTCGTCGCGGGTCACGCCGCCGACCGCCCGCTGCCGGCGCTCGCACCGGTGCTCGCCGCGGGCGGGACGACGCTGCGCCACAACCCCGGCCGCCGCTGGGTCGGGCGCTCCGCGGACGGCGACCTGGTCAAGGTCGGGCGGCCGGGGCGCGAGGCGGTCGCGGTGGCCGCCGCGCACGCGCTGGCCGAGCACGGCGTGGCCACGCCGCCGGTGCTCGAGCACGGCGGCGGGCTGCTGCGGCTGGGCTGGTGGTCCGGTCGGACGCTCGAGCACGAGCTGACCGCGGCGCTCGACGGCGGAGCCCTGGCCGGCGACCGGCTCGCCGCCGTCGGGGCGCTGGTCGCGTCGTTGCACGCCGTGCGGCCGGTGGGCGACGACGACGGGGGCGTCGCCTCGCACGGCGACCTCTCGCCCGACCAGGTCCTCGTCCGCGACGACGGACGTCTCGCGCTGCTCGACCTCGACCGGTTCACGACGGCGCCGCCCGAGGCGGACCTGGGGAGCTTCCTCGGGGACCTGCTCGCGCGGGCGTGCTCGCGATGGGTCGAGCACGGTGCCGCCGACCCGCTCGACGAGGTCGCCCGGCGGGCGTGGGGCGTGCTCGCCCCCGTCCTGGTGGGCTACCGGGAGGCGGGCGGGACGGTCCTCGACGAGGCCGTGATCGATGCCGGCGTGGCGTCCCTGCGCTCGCGTGCGGACGAACCGTGGCGACGGCGCGAGCCCCGGGCCGCGCACGCCGTCGCGGCGAGGCACCGGCTGGTGCGCACGGCCGCGGACGTGCTCGGCCGCCACCCCGCGGCGCGCGCGACCGCCGCGCCGTCGCTCCGCCACCCACCCGAGGCGCCACGACCGCAGGGCTGGACCGACGCCGTCGTGCTCGCCGGGGTCCGGCACGAGGTGCTGCGCGGCTGGCCGCGCCCCGACGGCGTCGTGCTGCTCGAGCTCGGCGCGGCCGACGAGGTGCGCCGCGGCGCCGAGCTGCACCCCGACGAGGCATCGGCCCGGGCCCGGGCCGCCCGGTCACCCGGGGCCGAGATCGTGGCCACCGGGACGCCGGGCGGCGGCCGACTCCTGATGCACCCGATGGGGAGCGACGCGCGGCTGCCCGCACTCGCCGACCGCCTCGCGCGCGGTGAGCGGATCGTCGTGCACCGCCCCGGGCGGCGTGCCGTGCTGCGCGGCCCCGGGGCCGCCGACCCGTACGTCAAGGTGACCCGGCGCGGGCGGGCGAGCGACGCCGTCGCGCGCCATCGCGTCCTCGCGGCGCATCTCGCGGGGACGGCGCGGGCCGCCGAGATCCGGGAGGCGGGCGGCGACGCCGTCGTGCTCGCGCCGCTCCCGGGAGCGTCGCTGCTGCGGCTCGGGGGCGACGCGGGGGTGCCGGTCGGGACGCTCGCCGCGGCGTGGGGCGGCGTCGGGAGGATGCTCCGGGCGCTGCGCCGGGCGCCGACCACGGGCGCCGTCGCCGGGCTGCCGGTGCACGACGCGGAGGCCGAGCGCCGGACCGCCCTGGCGTGGGTCGGACCGGCGCTGGAGCGGGGGCTGCTGCCGGCGGTCGACCGCCCGGAGGTGGAGGAGGCGCTCGCGGAGCTGACGCAGGGGACGCCCGCGGCCGAGGGGCTGCTGCACCGCGACCTGCACGACCAGCAGGTGCTCGTGGCCGACGACGGCGCCCTCGGGCTGCTCGACCTCGACACCGCCGCGCGGGGCGAGAGCGTGCTGGACCTGGCGAACCTGCTGGCGCACCTCGGGCTGCGGGAGCGTCAGGGGCTGCTCACGCCGGAGCGGCGCGAGGCCGCGGAGGCGGCGCTGCTCGACGCGCTCGACCCTGACGAGGTCGAGCTCGCGCGCACGGCGGCCTACGTCCGGTCGGCGCGGCTCCGGCTGGCGGGCGTCTACGCGCTGCGCCCGCGCTGGCGCGGTGTGGCGGAGGACCTGCTGAGGGAGGCTCTGCGCTGACCGCCGCTCGTACGGCAGGTCTACTGCGTGTAGACGTCGTAGTGGTTGCCGACCGTGCCGCGGTCGTAGACCTTGCCCTGGTAGCCGAACGGGGTGTCGATGATCGTCCCCTTGGCCGAGCTGTTCGCGAGCACGATGTACCCGTCGGCGTCGGCCACGTAGCCGTCGGCGTTGATGTGGCGGCCGGGGATCGCGAGGCCGCCGCCGGGCAGGACGCTCTGGCTGTAGTACGTGAAGCGGTAGCCGCCCCAGTTCACGACGCCGGCGCTCATGAACTGGCGCAGCGTGTAGAGCTTGGTGGAGGTGGGCAGCTCGCGCGTGCCGACCTCGACGATCTCGGGGACGGACGCCGTCGCCTGCGCGGTGAGCACCGTCGTGCGCGCGACCTCCACCCCGTCCACGAGGCGCACCTCGCTCGTCACGGTGGCGTCGCCGTCGACCCCCTCCTGCACCACGCGCGTCTCGCCGACGGCGAGCTCGTCGGTCTCGCGCTGCTCGACCGGGTGCGGGGTGAGGGACTGCTCGGTGACGTAGGTGGTCGCGGTGCGCGCGATCGTGACCTGGGCGCCGGCCTCGGGGGCGGCGGTCAGGTCGGCCGACACCTCGTCCTCCCAGCCCAGCGCGATCCCGGCCTCGGCGAGGGCATCACCCAGGGTGGCGGCCGCCGTCGTGAGCTCGCGCGTCCCGCCGTCGACGACGACGGAGAACGTCACGCCCTCGCTCGCGAGCAGGGCCTCGCGCGCGGTGCTGCGGGAGGCGGGGGAGACGTGGACGAGGTCCTCGGCGTCGAGGGCGGGGTTGAGGAGCGGGACGTCCGCGGTCACGGTGGTGGCGGCCGCGTCGGCGGCGGCGGTGGCCTGCTGCTCGGCGAGACCGTGGGCGACGACGCCCCCGGTCGCGAGCGCGAGGACCGCGAGGACTCCCGTGCCGGCGACGGCCTTGACGGCGCGGCGAGAGCTCATGCGGGACCCCGATCAGGATGGCGGCCCACGGACGGCGGGCGACCGGTCGACGGTAACGGACGGATCACGGCGCTGGCGAGCGATCGTGACGGCCCGCACTCACGGCGCCCGCCGCCCTCGCTGTCTGCGGACGACCCTCGCTCACTGCGGACAGAACTCCGCACCCGGAACGGTCGACCGCATCGCCGCAGGTCACAGCCCCGGCTCGCGACGGCGGCCGAATCCGTCCGCAGTGAGCGAGGGCGGTCCGCAGTGAGCGAGGCGAGCCGCGGCGCCCACCGTCGGTCCCCCGCGCCGCCCCGACCCGACCTAGTCTCGAGTGCGTGACCGATCCGAACGGAACCACCCAGCACTGGACCGAGGGCTTCCCGCACCTGACGGAGCGCGCCGCCGCCCTCCTGCGCATCGACCCGGCCGACGTCGCCCGGCACAGCCAGGTCGTGCCCGGCGCCTTCCACGTCTGGACCCCGGGACGCGGCGGACCGCACGCGATCCTCGGCTTCGACGGCACCGCCCTCGTGCGCGAGTCCACCTTCACGCAGGCGCAGCTCCACGCGGCGTACACGGCCGGGCAGCGCAACGACGAGGCCGTCGCGCGCGAGCCGATCATGCACGCGGGCTCCGCCGTCGCGATCCTCACCGACGTCCTGGGAGGCCGCGAGCGGCGCACGATCTCCGCCGTCGGACCGACCGAGGACGAGCTCGCCGCCCTCGGGCACGGACCGTTCGCCCTGACCACGCCCGACGAGATCGCCACCCGGCTGCGGGGCCGGGGCGAGGGGTCCTGGACGATCGTCGGGATCGATCGCGCCGCCGGGCCCGGCCACTGGCTGATCGCGCTGCACCAGGGCGACCAGATCCACACGTTCGACCCGGTCGCGAACGCGCGCGGCACCTGGCCGCCGGAGACCGGCGCGATCCGGTGGTGGGCCAACGGCCGGCCGGAGGCTCCGCCGTCGCGCGTCGTCGTGGACGCCCGGCACGGCAGCGGCCGCCGGATCTGGGTTGAGACCACGCCCGCGCTGGCCCCGACGGCGCAGCAGCTCGTCAGCTACTACGCCGGCGTCGACGGGCTCCGGAACGGGCTCGGTGTCTGGAACGGCTTCTGGTGGGCGGTCGCGCACGAGGATGGCCAGGACCTGCGCATCGCCGTCACGGACCTGACGAAGCCCGGGATCGCCGCGCTCACCTGGGACGCCGACCCGGCGTTCACGCTCCTCCAGGCCGAGCACGCCGTCGCGCACCGCTTCGGCGTCGATCGGGCGCCGGTCCGGTTCGTCAACGGCGTGCGGCTGCGCGAGGCGGCGATCGGCGCGGCCGAGACCCACCTCGTGCGGCGCACCCCCGCGCCCGGCACCGACGAGTCCGGCTGGCTCGTCACCACCGCGCCCGACGACGACGGCGCGGACGCTCCAGTCGTCCCCGCCCACGAGCTGTGGCGGCGCGCCCCGCACCTGGTGCCGCTGCTGGCGCTGCCGGTCGGGTTCCACGTGGTCGCCGGCCCCGACGAGGGGGGCACCGTCGCCGTGCGCGTCGTGGAGCGACCCGCGACCTGACCCGGTCGGTCCCGGTTTGGCGTTCTCTCGTGACCTGGGGCAAAATTGCCTGGCACTTCCGCGCTCGTGACCAGTGGCGTCGGCTGTCCCTCGGCACACTGTCTGCCTCGGCACGGAAGAACGCCATGTCCCGGCCCGAAGACCTCACCTCCGACCCGATGGCCCAGCTCGCGGCCTCGTTGGACGGGCTCCTCACGCTCGAGGAGACCGTCGCGGCCGTCGCGCAGACGGCCCTCGAGCTGATCCCCGGCTGCTACTCGGCCAGCATCACCGTGCGCCGCGCGTCCGGTCGGCTGGAGTCCTGCGCCGCGACGTCCGACGTCGCCAGGAACGCCGACGACCTCCAGCACCCGTTCTCCGAGGGGCCCTGCTACGTGCTGCCGCTGGAGCAGGGCATCGTCGAGTCGGGCGACGTCGCCCGCGACGAGCGCTGGACCTCCTGGGGGCCCAAGGTCCACGAGGCCGAGGGGGTCTCCTCCGTCCTCAGCGTCCGGCTGCTCAGCGCCCGCGGGGTCCAGGGCGCGCTCAACCTCTACGCCCGTGAGGTCGACGCCTTCGGACGCGACGCCGTCGAGCTCGCCGCGACCCTGGGCATCCACGCCGCCGTCGCCGTGCGCGCCGCGCTGCTCGCCCAGGACCTCGCCGAGGCGGTCCCGAGCTCGCGGCTCGTCGGCCAGGCCCAGGGCCTGCTGATGGAGCGGTTCTCGATGGATCCCGACACGGCGTTCGCGGTGCTGCGGCGGCTGTCCCAGACGAGCAACGTCAAGGTCGTCGAGATCGCGCGACGGATGGTCGACGAGCGGGCGGTCCGCGACGCGACGGTGCGCGACGCCGTCGCGCAGGCCGAGTCCGAGGTGCGCGAGGGCTGAGGACCGGTCGGCCGGGGTCGGCCCGGGTTCGGCGCGGGTTCGGCGCGGCCCGGCTCAGCTCAGGCGATCGCGGTTCCGAACAGCGTCCCGACGGCGAAGGTCAGTCCCAGGGCGAGCCCGCCTCCCAGCACCACGCGCACGACGGCGCGGCGCACCGGGGCCTGGCCCAGCCGCGCGCCGAGGCCGCCGGTGAGCGCGAGCGCGAGCAGGGTGGCGGCGACGGTGGCCGGCACGCGCGCGGCGCCCGGCACCGCGACGACGGTGAGGAACGGCAGCAGCGCGCCGGCGACGAACGCCAGCGCCGAGGCCAGCGCGGCGTGCCAGGGGTTGGCGATCTCGTCGTCGTCCACCGGGGCGCCGCTCGCGAGCTGCGAGTCGCGCGCGGAGGAGACCGAGACGTACTCGCCGAGCGCCATCGAGAGCGCCCCGCCCACGAGCGCGGCGAGGCCGGCCATCACGACGACCGGGAGCGACGACGTCGCGCCCGCCACCCCGACGACGATCGCGGCGACGGAGACGATGCCGTCGTTCGCGCCGAGGACGCCCGCGCGCAGCCAGTTGAGGTGAGCGGCGGTGGGGGCGGAGGCGAGCGCGGGCGTGGTCGCGGAACCCTGGCCGTCGGGGGTGCCGGTGACGACCCGGGTGAGGCCGTGGAGTGCAGGGGACGTCGTGGTCATGCCCCGATGGAACGCCCATGCGAGAAACCTGTCCAGCAAGGACATCGTGTCCTCATCCCAGGTCAGGGGAGGCTCGCGAATGGCAGCCTCGCCTCATGTCAGGCCAGGCTTCTCTACGGTGGGGAGGGTGACGACGCCACCCGCGCCCCCGCCCGCCCCCGCCACGGCTCCCGCCGTTCGTGCGACGCCGACCGGCCTGACCGGCCGCAGCCTCGCCCCGACCTGGCGCGCGGCGTGATGCTCCTGCTCATCGCCGCCGCCAACGCGCCCTGGTACCTGTGGGCGTCGCAGACGCGGGACCTCTCCCAGCACCCGGTCGACGCCTCGAGCCTCGACCGGGTGGTGCAGACCGTCATGCTCGTCGCCGTCGACGCGCGCTCGTACCCGATGTTCGCGATGCTCTTCGGCTACGGCATCTGGCAGCTCTACAGCCGCCAGGCCGCCGCCGGCGTGGAGCGCACGGAGGCGCGGGGCCTGCTGCGCCGTCGCCACTGGTGGATGCTCGCGATCGGCGCGGTGCACGCCGCGCTGCTGTGGGCCGGCGACGTCGTGGGCGCCTACGGGCTCGCCGGGCTCGTGCTCGTGGCGCTGTTCATCGACCGGGCCGACCGGGTGCTGCGCGTGTGGGTGATCGTGCTGACCAGCCTCATCGCCGTCGCGGGCGTCTTCTCGCTCATCGGGGCGTTCGCGGTGCAGGCCAGCGGGGTCGACGCGGGCGCGACCGCGGCCGGCTTCGACATCGACGCCGGGGCGGGGGAGGCGAGCTACCCGGCGTCGGTCCTCGTCCGCTCGACCATGTGGCTCATCGCGACGCCGGCGCAGGCGTTCCTCTCGGTGACGATCCCGATCGCGATCCTCGGCGGCATCCTCGCGGCGCGGCACCGCCTGCTGGAGGACCCCGCGCGGCACCGCCGGCTGCTGCGGCGGCTCGCCGTCGTCGGGATCGGGGTCGGCTGGCTGGGCGGCGCCGTCGTCGCGGCCCAGAACCTCGGCCTGCTGGGCCTGTCGCCCGAGCTCGACTGGGGCTTCATCTACCTGCAGTCCACCACCGGCCTGTTCTGCGGCGTCGGGTACGTCGCCCTCTTCGGGCTGATCGCCGCCCGGCTCAGCGGCTCGACGGCGGAGCCCCGTCCCGTCGGGCGCGTCACCTGGGCGCTCGCGGCCGTGGGCAAGCGGTCGCTGACGAGCTATCTCGCGCAGTCCGTGGTGATGGCGCCGCTGCTCGCCGCGTGGGGCCTGGGCCTCGGCGCGGATCTGGGCTCGTCGACGGTGCTGCTGGTCGCCGTCGGGACCTGGCTGCTCACCGTGGCACTGGCCTGCTGGCTCGAGGCGACGGGACGGCGCGGGCCGGCGGAGTGGGCGCTGCGACGGCTGGCCTACCGGCGGTAAGTACCCCCTGGTAGGGCGGGAAGTACCCCCTGGTGGGGCGGGAACTACCCCCTCGTGGGGTGAGGTGGGTCAGCGGCGGGGGCGGGTGTACGTCGCGCCGTCCCACCAGTGCGCCACGACCGAGAGCGCGACCTCCTCGCCCGCCGCGATGCGGCCGAGCGCCAGGCGTCGCAGGCGGACCAGCGAGATCAGCATCATCGACGTCGAGAACAGCGAGATCGCGACCAGCGAGAGCAGCGCCCACCGGTAGTCGGCGAGCACGGGCGTGCCGTGGCGGGACAGCTGGTCGAGCACGATGCCGAACACCACCACCCCGACCATCGCCCCGGCGAAACCGCCCATGTTGACGAGGCCGGTCGCCGTCGAGATCCGCTCGCGGGGGTTGTAGTCGCGGGCGAGGTGGAAGCCGACCTGGGACGCGGGCCCGCCGACCGCCAGCATCAGGAACGCGACGGTGACGGCGACGGCGGGCGGCCCGCCCGGCCACCACGCGAGCATGCCCAGCGCCAGCATGCCGGCCAGGGACGCGCCGATCGCCAGCGGCATCCGCCAGCCGGGGCGGCGTCCGGCGAGCGGGCCGATGACGAGGTTGAACCCCAACGTGCCCAGCACGAGCAGGGACAGCTGGGCGGCGGCGCGGTCACCGCTCCAACCCAGCCCCTCCGTCAGGTACGGGAAGCCCCACACCATCGCGATCACCGTGCCGCCCGCCATCGTCGCCTGGTGCGTCCAGAAGCCCACCTGCGTGCCCCGGCCGAGCTCGGTGCCGCGCCACGACGCGCGGACGTCGCCCAGCACGCCGGCCCAGCCGCGCGGCGTCGGCGCCTCGGCCTCGCGGTCGGCGACCTCGGCCAGGTGCGCGCGGGTGCTGCGGAACGGGGCGGTGACGGCGGGGCGCAGCAGCAGGACGGCGTAGATCAGGGACGTCGCACCGGTCACGAGGAACGTGCGCGTCCACCCGAACTCCCCGAGCGCCCACACCAGCGGCACGGTCGCGGCGAGGTTGCCCGCCATGCCGAACAGGCCCGAGAACATCGTCAGGACCGCGTAGCGGCTGCGCGGGAACCACTCCGCGGCCAGCCGCAGGCACGAGAGGTAGACGGCGGAGTCGCCCAGCCCGAGCAGCGCGCGGGCGGCGAGGGCGAGCGGGTAGGAGCCCGCGAACGCGAAGGCGACCTGCGCCGTTCCCATGATCAGCGTGGCCAGCAGCAGCACCCGGCGCGGGCCGATGCGGTCGATCGCGAGGCCGGCGGGCACCTGCATCGCTGCGTAGACGGCCAGCTGCACCATCACGAACGTGCCGAGCTGGGCGGAGGAGATGTCGAGGCGGGCGACGGCGTCAGGCCCGGCCACGCCGAGCGAGGAGCGGTGCAGGACGGCGAGGAGGTAGACCACGCACCCGGTCACCCAGACGACCCACGGGTTGCGGCGAGCCGCTCGGTCGAGGCGGGGCAGGAGGGACGTCACGGAAGGCCATTGTCCTCCCCCGGACGCCCGACCGCCCCGCCACGCGCGAGGCGTGACGGGGCGGTCGGGGTGGTGCGGTCGGACGGGGTGCGGTCAGGCGATCAGTTCCACACGACCGTCTTGGGCTCCACCGAGAAGTCCACGGTGGGGGAGCCGAGGCTCGTCCCGCCGCCGAACCCGAAGATCGTGCCGCGGCCGGTCGTGCCGTTCTGCGTGACGTCGGCGGCCACGTCGACGCTGCCGATGTAGTCGCCCTTGACGAAGAACGGGTTGCTGTAGTCCGGACGCGGGTTGAGGCCGCCGAGCTTGAGGCCCGTGTCGCCGGGGAGCGTGCGGGTGATCGTGCCGTCCACGATGGTCGAACCGTCGTTGAGCGTCGCCTGGAGCTCGAGGCCGCAGCCGGCCGCGAGCGTCGTCGAGGCGATGCACTCGTCCACGGCGGCCTTGACCGTGTCGTGGAAGATCTGCTGACCCTCGGCGTTCAGGGCGATCTCGACCCCCGAGAACGACGCGCTCTTGAAGGATTCGGTGATGGACTCGATCACCGGGCCGGTGAGCTCGTAGAGCGGTGTGCTCGTGGCGATCTGGTACGTGCCCAGGAAGGC
This sequence comes from Serinibacter arcticus, assembly GCF_003121705.1. NCBI lineage: Bacteria > Bacillati > Actinomycetota > Actinomycetes > Micrococcales > Beutenbergiaceae > Serinibacter > Serinibacter arcticus. The sequence goes on from NZ_PYHR01000002.1 coordinate 3,050,472, forward strand.
GTCGTAGCTGCCCGGTGTCACCGTCACACCGTTGACCGTGACGTCGAGACCCTTGTAGGAGTCCGCGATGTAGACGCTGCCACCGGTCGAGCCGACCGTGTAGCCGTCCTCCTCGTCGCCGTACACGGAGAAGGTGCTGGAGACCGGGGTGTCGCCGACGTTGAACGTGGCGTCGACGTCCCCGCCGTAGGTCATGTCGCCCGTCGGCGGGGTGACCTCGATGGCGGTGATCGGCGAGATCGCGTTCGAGGCCGCGAGGACCTCGTCCGTCAGCAGCGACTTGTCGCCCGACGAGTAGTCGTCCACCAGGGCGAGCGCTGCCGCGGAGTCGCCGTCGGCCAGCGCGGTGAGGTAGGCCTCGACGGCGCCGTCGGGCGTGGAGGTCACGGCGTCGTCGGTCGGCGACGGCGAGTCGGTCTCGGTGGTGCCGCCACCGCCGTCGGTCGTCGGGTCGTCGGCGACGTCGTCGCCACCGCCGCGGGTGACGAGGAAGATCACCAGGGCGATGATCGCGATCACCGCGACCGCGCCGCCGATGATGAGGGCGAGCGGGGCCTTCTTCTTGGGGCCGCCGGGACCGCCAGGACCACCGGGAGCGCCGTAGCCGGGCTGACCGGGCTGGCCAGGGCCGCCGGGCTGACCCGGCTGGCCCCCGTAGGGCTGCTGGCCGTAGCCGGGCTGGCCGTAGCCGGGCTGACCGTAGCCGGGCTGACCGCCCGGCTGGCCGCCGTAGGGCTGCTGGCCGTAGCCCGGCTGGGCGCCGTAGCCGCCGGACTGGCCCTGGTCGCCGCCGGGCTGGGACTGGCCCCACTGCTGGGTGGGCTGGCCGCTCTGCTCGCCCCACTGCTGACCGGGCTGGCCGTGCTGACCGGGCTGCTCGCCGTAGCCGGGCTGGCCGGTCGGCTGGCCGCCGTACGGCTGACCGCCGTAGGAGGGCTGCTCGCCGCCGTAGGCGGGCTGGCCGCCCTGCTGCGGGTAGCCCTGCGAGCCGGACGGTGCACCGTACGGGTCCTGCGGAGGGGTGGGTCCACCCTGCCCGTTGCTCGGGTTCTGGGGGAGCGGCGGCGTGCCGTCGTTGCTCATGTGGTTCTCCTGGTCGGCGCGAGTCCCCTGAGGCTAGCGGTTTCGGCCCCCGCACAAGGATGTGGGTTGCAGGGTGTCAGCGCGTGACCCTCCCCGGCGCTGCCGGGGAGGGTCGGGCGGAGGATCGCGGGCGGGCGTCCCGCGCCGGATCAGGCCTCCTGGGCCACCATCCGGCGGGCGACCGGCGTGCTCGCGGCCGCGCCGAGCAGCACCAGCGCGCTCGCGCCGAGGATGCTCAGGACGTACTGCACGAGCACGACGGGCTGCGCGAACGACCCGACCCCGATGAGCGGCACGATGATCACGAGCATCGCGACGGCGGCCGTGCCCACCGCGGCCAGCAGGGGGACGAGGGTCTCGCGGAACCGGGCGGCGTCGAGCGTCCGGGTCTCGGTGCCGGCCAGCACGAGGTTGCGGTACGCCTGACGCTGGTCGATGACCCGGCCGGCCTGCATGACACCGGTCGAGACGCCCGCGAGCAGCCCGGCGATCGCCAGCGTGAGCATGCCGCCGGTGGCGATGTCCTGCGAGATCAGCGCGTCGTCGGGCGAACCGCTGCCCGTCGCCCCGAACAGGGCCGCGACGGCGGTGATGCCGGCGATGAAGGTGGCCAGCGCGACCCCGCCGACGCTGCGCCAGGCCGTCTTGGGGTCGTCGACGATGCGGCGGCCGGCGAGCAGGGTCGCGGGGGTGCGGGCGCGGGCGACGGCGATGCGCCCGATGAGGCCGAGCACGAACGGGCCGAGCAGGTTGAGCGTCGCCATGCCCGCGGCGACCAGACCCATGAGCACGAAGATCACGACGACGCCGCCGGCCGAGCCGAGGGCGGCGTTGGCCGCCGTGACGGCACCGACCGCCACGACGAGCGAGACGAGCCGGAACCAGTGCAGGGCCGGCGGCGTGGTGCGAGCCGCGACGCCGAGCGGGGTGATCGCCACCCGGCCGAGGCTCGAGATCGAGGAGAACAGGGCGATCGCGAGGACGCCGCCGACCGCGGCGAGGACGCCGGGGACGCCGACCCACAGTTCCGCGAGGTCGAACGGCCGACCCTGGAACCGCAGCTGCGCGACGGCGGGGAGCAGCGCCGCGTAGCCCGCGACGCCGATGACGGCGCCGAGCACGGCCTGCACCCCGGCGTCGAGCACCGTGAGCGTCGCGACCTGGCCGTTGGTGGCGCCGGCCAGACGCAGCGCGGCGAGCCGCGCGTCCCGACGGGCGACGGCGAGCCGGGCGGCCGCCCCGCCCAGCGTCGCGAGCGGGACCAGCAGCAGCATCGTGGCGAACGCCGCGAGGAAGATGTAGAGCGACTCGTCGTCGGAGGCCCCCACCGCGAGGGACCGCTGGACGAACGCGGTCAGGCCGCCGACGACGACGAGCGAGATCGCCGTCGTGACCGCGAAGGCGATCACCGCGAGCACGCTCGTCAGGCCGGCGGGGTCGGAGGAGCCGCTGCTGCGACGACGCAGCAGGAGCCACAGGCGCAGGGTGGTCATCGGGTCACCGCCTGGAACGAGGTGGGGACGGCGTGCGCCTGGGGCGGCTCGTGCGCCTGGGGCGCCTCGGGGGCGCCGGGCTGCGCCGTCGTCCCGCCGTCGCCCGCCGTCTGGCTCAGCTCGCGCACGATGCGTCCGTCGCGCATCTCCACGATCCGCCGGCACCAGCGGGCGACCTCGAGGTCGTGCGTGACGACGACGAGGGACGCGCCCTGGGCGCGCGCCGCCGTCGTGAGCGCCTTCATGACCTCCCAGCCGGTGGTGCGGTCGAGGGCGCCGGTGGGCTCGTCGGCGAAGATGACGCCGGGGCTGCCGACCAGGGCGCGGGCGATCGCGACGCGCTGCGCCTGACCGCCGGAGAGCTCGCCAGGGCGGCGGGACTCCATGCCGCCCAGGCCGAGGTGGCTCAGCCACTGCCGGGCGCGAGCCGTCGCCTCGGGGCGAGCCACGCCGTCGAGCAGCAGCGGCAGCGCGGCGTTCTCGTCCGCGGGGAGCTCGGGCAGGAGCTGGCCGGACTGGAACACGAAGCCGAAGTCCTGGCGGCGCAGCGCGGTGCGCTCCTTGTCGCTCATCGAGCCGAGCGAGCGGCCGCCCCAGAGGGTGTCGCCCGCGGTCGGGGCGAGGACGCCGGCGAGCAGGTGGAGGAGGGTCGTCTTGCCGGAGCCGGACGGGCCCATGATCGCGACCGACTCACCCGTTCGGATCGTGAGGTCGACACCGAGCAGCGCGTGCGTCGCGCTGGTGGCGGTGCCGTAGGTCTTGGTGAGCGCGAGGGCCTCGAGGGAGCGGTTGCTGGTCATGCCTCCGAGCATGCGTCGCGACGGCGGGCGCTCGCGTCCGGCCCCGGGCGTCACCTCCGGGCGGGGTGTGCGCCCGCGGTCGGGGGCCGGCGTCATCCCGTGGGCGGCCTCGCTCCCGGCGGACGGCCCTCGCTCTCTGCGGACAGAACGCCGCCGCGCGGGGCGGCCACGGCGTCGTCGCAGGTCAGGGGCACGGCCTACCGACGGTGCCGGGATCCGTCCGCAGAGAGCGAGGGTTCGACGACGTCCCGCCGCCTCGCAACTACTTTGCAGAGAAAGAAGTACTTGCATGTCTGCCAAGTAGATGGCAGTCTGAAACCACACCGACGCACCACCGAACGAGGAGTCGACACCATGAGCGAGCCCCGCACCGCAGCGACCACCGGACCGGCCTCCGCCGCCGACGCCCTCGCGAAGGCCGACGCACTCGCCGCCGGTATGAACAAGCAGGTCATCGGCGTGCAGGTGGCCGTCGGCGGATTCGCCCTCGCCTCCGTGGCGGGCCTCGCGATCATGGGCCTCGCTCCGGCGCCCGGCGGCATCATCGGCGGCACGTTCTTCATCGTCGGCGCGGCCATCATGCTCAGCGTGATCGGCGCCTCGGCGAAGGCCCGCCCGGCCGCCTTCAAGCGCCGCTACGGCCTGATGATCGCCACCTGGGCGCTCGTCTACGTAGCCGTGGTGGCCCTCGGGATGACGGTGCTCCTGGGCAACGAGGCGTTCTGGATCGTCGGGGCCGTGGCCAGCGCGATCCCGGGCCTGTGGTTCCTCCTCCAGACGCGGAGCGCGAAGTGACCGACCGGGACGCCGGGCCGGCGACCGCCCTCGACGCCACGCCGGCACCGCATCCCCGCACCGAGCTCGACGCCGAGCTCAGCGCCCCGCTCCGGCTCTCCATCGTCGCCGCCCTCTCCCGGGTCGGCGAGGCCGAGTTCGCCGCCGTCCGCGACGCCGTCGAGACGAACGACGCCGAGCTCTCCCGCCAGGTCTCCCGGCTCGAGAAGGCCGGCTACCTCGAGGTCTCCAAGCAGCGCTCGGGCCGCTATGCCAAGACCTGGCTGTCGCTCACGGCCGAGGGGCTCGCGGTGTTCCGGGGGCACGTCGACGCCCTGCGCCGCATCACCGGCTGAGGCGACCGAGCGGGGCGACGGCGGACGCCATCCTTCACTCGGGCGTCACGGCTTGGTAAAATCGGATCCCCTGAACATCGGCTCCACCGTAGGAGGTCAGCATGTCCAGCACGCCGTTCCAGCCGGTCACACCGGTCATCGTTCCCGCAGCCGCGGGACGCGAACCCGAGGACGAGACTCGCGACGGCGAGGTGCCCCAGTCCGAGGTCGAGGAGGAGGTCGAGGTCGTGAGCAAGATCAACGACCCGGCCAACGACGACGTCTTCGAGCACCTCCGGCCGTCGAAGGACTGACGCCCCGCCCCGACCGTGACGGCCCCGGTCCCCGCCCTCCGAGGCCGGGGACCGGGGCCGTCGTCGCGATCGCTGGTCCCCAGGACGGGCGTCACCGCCTCGCCTAGGGTGGGGAGGTGCCGCCCGATCCCGTTGTCGCGACGATCCCCAGCGGCGGCGACCCGGTCCACCCCGGATCCTCGCCCGCGCGCACCGCAGCCCCCTGGCGACGTCTCGCGTGGCTCACCCTGCCCGTCCTCACCGCCGCGGCGGTCCTGCTCGCCGACGCCCTTCGCACGTGGGCGGCCGGCTCCCTCGTCGCTGCGTCCTGGCACAGCCTCGATCCGTGGTTGCCGACCGTGCTGCCGGCGCGGGTGGGTTGGGCCGTGGCGCCGTGGCCGGCCCTGCTGACGACGGCGACCCTCGCCACCGTCGTCCTCGTCACCGCGGCGCTCGCGCTCGTCGTGCTCCGGGCCGTGGCCGAGCGCCGTCGCGTCCTCCGGTTCCTCCTGCTGTGGCTCGCCGCCGTGGTGGGCGGCGTGGTGGCGGTCGGGGCGACGCAGCTCGGGGACGTGCTGCACGTCATCGACCTGTTCGGCGGGCGAGGCGGGTCGTGGATACGGACCTTCACGCTCCCGGCGCTCGTCGCGGCGGTGCGGTGGGGACTGGTCTGGGGGCTCGTCCCGGCGCTGCTGACGACGCTGCTGGTTCCGGCGCGGGTGCCGCCCGACGTTCTCGGGCCGTGGTCGAGGCGGGCGCCCGTGCTGCTCCTGCTCGCCGCCGTGGTCGCCGGGCTCTGGCTGACGAGCACGGCGCGTTCCGCGAGCGTCTCGACCATGACGGAGGTGGCCACCCCCGAGCCCACCGCCGACCCCGGGCCCAGCGATCCGCCGCCCACGGTCGCGCCGGGCGACGGGTCCGCAGCGGCGAACGCTCTCCCCGGTCGCTGCGACGAGGCCGACCTCGTCACCACCGCCGCGCACACCGATGCCGCGACGGGGAGGCGGTTCGGCGTCGCGACGACGACCAACACGGGAGACGCCACGTGCTTGGTGGTCGGACTGCCCGACCTCGCGTTCGCGGACGAGGACGGCGACGCCGTCGTCCCGGTGGTCGAGCCGTGGGGCGGGTTCTCCGACGGCGGCGTCCCCGGCGACGGCGTGCTCGAGCAGGTCGACCTCGGCGTCCCGGTGACGCTCGAGCCCGGAGCGAGCGCGACGGCGGAGCTCACCTGGCGGGGGAGCGGCGCCGGTGCGATCACGGTCGAGAAGGTGCTGGTCGCGCCTTGGCCGGGCGCACAGCGCACGGTCGTCGACGAGTGGATGGACCTGGAGACGGGCGCGATCCTCGGCGTCGCCCCGTGGCGCGCCGCGCCCGACCCTGCCTCCGCCGTCGACTGACCACCGGCGAGGGGCTTACGCACCACCGGCGAGGGGGTTGCGCACCACCGGCGAGGGGTTTCCGGCGCCCTCAGCCCCGCACGACCGCCAGCGCGCCCTCGGCGGCGTCGCGGAACGCGACCTCCAGCGAGGTCCACGCCTCATCGGGCGACGGCGCCGTCGCCACGATCCCGAACGCCATCCGCCACGCGAGCAGCACCCCTGAGACGTCGAGCTGATCCGTGACCGCCCCGGCGGCCTGCGCCCGCTCCAGCGCGGAGGCGAGCGCGACGCGGAGGCGCGTCTCGCCGTCGTACTCCGAGCGCGCGAGCCGCGCCTCGAGCATCATCTCCACGAACGCGGCCTCGCGGACCGTCTGCTCCAGGAGCAGGTTCCACAGTCGCCCGAAGGTCGACGGTGACGGGTCGCCGGCGAGCGTCTCGAAGGTCGCGAGGTTGTCCTCGAAGGCGGCGAACGCGAGGCCGAGGCGGTGGGGGAAGTGCCGGTACAGCACGCCCTGGCCGACTCCGGCCTCCTTCGCGATCGCGTTGAGCGGCACGTGGAAGCCACGCTCGGCGAACAGCCGGCGGGCCGCCTCGAGGATCGCGCTCCGATTCTCGACGGCGGCGGCCGGGCCCCGGTTGGGGACCCTGTTGACGGGCGAGGCGGAGGTGGGCACGATGTGATCCTAGATCCGGACACCGATGTCCGGTTGAGTCGAGGGAGTTGCGATGAGCACCGAGGACCACACCTACGACGTCGTGGTGGTGGGCTCGGGCAGCGCCGGGTTCGCGACCGCCATGGGCGCGGTCGACGAGGGCCTGTCCGTCCTGATCGTCGAGTCCACCGACAAGTGGGGCGGGAGCACGGCGATGTCCGGCGGCGGGATGTGGCTCCCGAACAACCCGCTCATGCGTCGCGACGACGTCGGCGACTCCCGCGAGGAGGCGCTCACCTACCTGGAGGCGACCGTGGGGGAGACCGGCGCCGCCACCTCGCGGGCGCGCAAGGAGGCGTTCGTCGACGGCGTGGACGACTTCGTCACGACGGCGGAGCGGTTCGGCGTGGTCTTCGCCCGCGCCACCGACTACCCCGACTACTACCCGGAGCTGCCGGGCGGGAAGATCGGTCGCTCGATCGAGGTGAAGCCGCTCGACTCCAAGATCCTCGGCGACCGGTGGAACACGCTGCGCGGCGCGATCCCGCTGCCGGCGATGACCAACGACGTCTGGCTGCTCGGACGCGCGTGGTCGACGGTCTCCGGCATGGTGCGCGGTGCGCAGGTCGTGGGTCGCATCGCGGGCGGGCTCGTCACCGGCAAGCGGCTCGTCGGCATCGGAAACGCGTGGGCGGCGGCGTTCTGCAAGGCCGTCGTGATCGATCGCGGGGTGCCGCTCTGGTTGAACGCGCCGCTCGAGGAGCTCGTGGTCGAGGACGGTCGCGTCGTCGGCATCCGGGTGGAGCACCAGGGCCGGAGCGTCACTGTCCGGGCGACGCGCGGCGTCATGATCGCCGGCGGCGGCTTCGAGTCGAACCCCGACCTGCGGCAGAAGCACCACGGGATCGACGGGGCGCCGTCGGGCAACCCGGGCAACGTCGGGGTGCCGATCGCGGTCGCGCAGGAGGCGGGCGCCGCCGTCGAGCTGATGGACGACGCCTGGTGGGGCGGCTCGGTCGCCGCACCGCCCGGGGGCCACCCGTCCTTCATCGTGGGGGAGCGGTCGATGCCGTTCTCGATCATGGTCGACTCGACCGGGAAGCGGTTCGCCAACGAGTCGGAGTCCTACGTCGACCTGGGCCACCACATGCTCGAGAACGACGAGGGCCGCGGGCCGTACTGGTTGATCCTGGACGCTCGCTACGCGCTCCGGTACTTCCGCACCTTCGCGATGGACCCGCGCGCCACGAAGGCGATGAAGGAGTCGGGGATCCAGGTCTCCGCGCGGACGCTCGAGGAGCTCGCCGGGAAGATCGAGGTCGACCCGACCACCTTCCGCCGCACGATCGCGCGCTTCAACGGCTTCGCGCGCTCCGGCGTCGACGGCGACTTCGGCCGCGGCAACTCCGCCTACGACCGCTACTACGGCGACCCGACCGTGCACCCGAACAACAACCTCGGGCCGATCGAGCGCGGCCCGTTCACCGCCTACCGCGTGGTGCTCGGCGACCTCGGCACGAAGGGCGGCGTGGTGACGGACGCCGACGGTCGCGCGCTGCGCGAGGACGGTTCGGTGATCGATGGCCTGTTCGCGGCCGGCAACAGCTCGGCGTCGGTGATGGGGCGGACCTACCCCGGTCCGGGGTCGACGATCGGACCGGCCGCGGTCTTCGGGCTGCGGGCCGCGCGGTTCATGGCGCGCCACGGGGGCTGACGACGGCGGGGGGCGGGGTGTGCGCAAGCCCCTCGCGGGTGGTGCAGAAGCCCCCCGCGGGGTGTGCGCAAGCCCCTCGTCGGTGGGGGCGGCCTACGTGAACGTCGCCGCGTAGTACGTCTGGACGTCGATCTCCTGGGCGGTGAGGTCGGTGACCCGTCGCGCCCGCTCGAACAGGTGGGCCGCGAACCGCCGCGAGGTGTCGTTGAAGTGGGAGACGTCGTAGCCCACCGTCACCCGGTTCTCCCGCAGCAGGTCGATGAGGGTGTCGAGCATGTCCACGAACGCCGACGTCCGGCGGGCCGCGGGGTGGGCCAGCGTGTAGCCGACGTACCAGAGCGCGTCGCGCTCGAGCGCCTCGCGGTATCGCTCCCGGTAGAACGCCGGGCTGATCCAGGCGACGGCATCGAGGTCGGTCGCCACGGTCGTCATGGCGACCGCGTTGCCGTCGAGATCGCTCGCGAGGAGCTTGAGGATCCGCGGGTCGGCCATCTCCTCGGCGAACTCCTGCCGCTCCAGCAGGTGCCGCGCGGCCGCCCGCGTCTTCATCGGGGTGAAGGCAGCCTCGTAGACGGGCCACCACTCGTCGATCTCGGACGGCCCCAGCGTGCGCACCGAGGTGATGCGGGTGGGGATCGTCGTCGTCATGACCAGCCCTGGGTCCGGTAGGACGCGATGACCAGCGCGCACACGGGCTCGGTCTCGCACGTCGCGCTCGTGACGAGGCGTCCGGCGGGCTGGTAGCCGCCCCCGCGCCCGATGATCAGGTCGTCGAGGCTGACCTGGAGGTCCCGCTCGACCTGGTCGCGCGAGGGCCCCTCGTGCTCGACGAACAGCCCGGCTCCGGAGCCGTCGTCGGCCAGTGCCCACGCGACGCCCGCCCAGGCCTCGTGCAGCGGGAGCTCGGCGTGCGCCTCCGCGTAGACGCAGAACAGGAGGTCGCCGTGACCGCCGGCGATCTGCTCGGTGCCCGGGACCACCGTGACCCGTGCACCCGGGGGATGACGGAGCTCAGACGGACGAGGTTGAAGTCCGCCGTGCCGGCCTCGCGGAGGGCGGCGTCGAAAGCACTCAGAGGTGTACGACCGGAGCCGGAGCCCGCGCTGACCGAGATGAGAGGGGTGGGTGGGGGCGGGTCGCTGTGCACGCTTTCGATACTAGGCTCCGGGCCCGAATCTCTCACCTCGACCTCACGTGAAACTCACGCGTCTGCGACGACGAGTCCGACGCCGCGTCCGCCGTCGGAAGCGTGAACCGGAAGGTGGAGCCGACCCCTGGGCTCGACTCCGCCCAGATGCGGCCGCCGTGCCGCCCGACGATCCCGCGGGATATCGCCAGCCCGAGCCCCGTCCCGCCCTTCTCGCGGGCGTCGGAGGAGTCGACCTGCTCGAAGCGACCGAAGATCGCCTCGAGCTGTCCGGCGGGGATGCCCCGGCCGGTGTCGGCGACGGCGATCTCGGCGAACGTGCCGGTCGTGGTCCCGGACACCGTGATGTGGCCGCCGGACTCCGTGAACTTGACCGCGTTGCCGAGCAGGTTGACGAGCGTCTGCACGATGCGGTCGGCGTCGGCGCGCACGGTCCCCGGCGCGTCGCGGACATCGACGGTGACCCCCGCCTGCGCCGCCAGCGTCTCGATCTGCTCGACGGCGATCCGCACGAGCTCGTCGACCCGCACGTCGACGAGGTTGAGGGGATCGCTGCCGCTGCTCAGGCGCTCCACCTCGAGGATGTCGTTGATCAGCCGGGTCAGTCGGTCGACGCTGCTTCCCGCGATCGCCAGGAGCCGCCGCGCCTCGGGGCTGATCACGCCGGTCGCGCCGCCCTCGACGAGCCCGATCGAGCCCTTGATGGAGGTCAGCGGGGTGCGCAGCTCGTGGCTGATGACGGCGATGAACTCGTTCTTGAGGCGCTCGACCTCACGCCGCTGCGCCACGTCACGGAAGACGACGACGGCACCGGTGACCTCGCCGTCGTCGAGCACGGGACTGGCCGTCACCTCCACGGGCACGGCTTTGCCGTCCGCCCGGCGGTAGACGTCCTCCTCGGAGTTCACGGTGACGCCCTTGGTGATCGCCTCCGAGATGTAGCAGCCCTCGTAGGGGAAGGGGGTGTCGTCGTCGCGGAACGCGTGGAGGTGGTCGTGGGCGTGGACCCCGACGAGGTCCTCGGCCCAGTACCCGAGGGTCCGCGCTCCGGCCGGGTTGACGAAGGTGACGACGCCGTTGCGGTCGACGCCGTAGATGCCCTCGCCCACCGAGGAGAGCGTCAGCTCGGTGGTGTGGGTGGCGGCGGCGAGCTCGGCCGTGCGCTCGATGACCCGCTTCTCGAGGGTGCGCCGCAGCCGCTCGTTCGCTGCGACGAGCGCGATCTGCCGGGCGGCCACGGCGGTGATGACCAGGAACCAGAGGGAGACGGCGAGCGTCGGGACCTGCGCGAGACTGCCCTGGACCTGGAAGACGGCGGCGCCGATGAACAGCGCGAACGTCACCACCGTCCCCACGACGGGGGAGCCCTCGCGCACCTCCCCGTCGTCGTCGCCGCAGCTTCCGCCGGAGCCGGCCGGGTGGCACGCGGCGACACCGCCGAGCGCATAGCCGACGACCCAGCCGAGGTCCGCCAGGGTGCCGAACTGGAAGCCGCTGGTCGAGTCGACGACGGCGTAGGCGAGGTCGGCGACCGCGTACATCGTGAAGCTGATGCCCACCAGGGCGAGGGGGGTGCGGTCGGATCCCACGCTCCGGAGGATGAGGAGCACCGCGAGCGTCGCGAGCACGGCGTCGACGATGGGGAGCGAGAGGGAGGCGACCCGACCGATGTCGAGGCCGTCCGAGCCGACTCCGAAGCCGAGCTCGGGGAAGACCACGAGCGCCGAGACGAAGAGGACCGAGCCGCCCACCACGATCCCGTCGAGGATCGCCCGGACGAGCTCCGCCCGCCGCAGCGCGCGCGTCGGGAAGGACAGCAGTGCGGCAATCCCCGTGAGGAGGGCGATCAGGAGGACGACGTCGTCGAGGCCGGCGGTGTCGGTCAGGGCCGCGAGCGCGTTGCCGAAGAGGCCGACGAAGCCGGCAGCGGCGAACAGCGACCAGGCCTGGCGTCGGCGCCCAGCGCTGCGACGGGCACGCCACCAGCACAGGAGCGAGGAGACGAACGCCGTCGCCATGATGGCGACCTGCGAGACGAGGGCGCGGGTCTCCTGCTCGAGACCGGAGGCGAGCACGACGACGAGGACCAGCACCCACGCGACCGCGACGACCGTCGCGATCGTCAGCGACCCCTTCAGACTTCGTGTGGTTCTCACGTTTCGAGAGTAGTTCTCGAAAGCGTTTACGTCGCGAGATGCCGACACCCCCCTGTCGGGTCTAGCGTTGTCTCGTCAACGTCCGGGGGACGAGGGTGGAAGGGATACGCCATGACCGTCTCACCGGGCCACGTGCTGGTCGTCGACGACGACGACTCGATACGCGAGGTCTCGACGCTCGCCCTGCAGCTGGTCGGCGGCTGGCAGGTCACGACCGCGTCGGACGGCCTGTCCGCGCTCGCCCTCGCCGCCGAGAACCAGCCGGACGTCATCCTGCTCGACGTCATGATGCCCGGTATCGACGGACTCGAGACGCTCGCGCGACTGCGTTCCGAGCCCACGACCTCCGGCATCCCCGTGGTGCTCATGACGGCGAAAGCCTCCACCGGGGACGAGGCCGAGTGGCGCGGGCTGGGGGTGCTGGGAGTCATCGCGAAGCCGTTCGACCCCATGACGCTCGGCGCACGACTCCGGGACGCCCTCGAGAAGCCGTCGAGCCTTGGTTAACTTTACGTTAGTTTACGACCTATGAGTACGGCCGGCCCCGACGAGGACGCGCAGTTCGCGGAGATCGCCGCGCGCGCCCACGAGCGCAATCGTGACCGCGCGACCCGCCTGCTCGAGATCGTCGCGGGGCCTGTGCCCCTGCTGCCGGGCGACCGGCGAGAGGCGCGGCTGCTGGCCCACACGGTGGCCGGGTCGGCCGGGACCTTCGGCAAGGACGAGGCCTCCGTCGTCGCGCGCAGAGTCGTGCGCGCGGTGGACGACGGCGCCGAGTCGGACGAGCTTCGCACGCTGGTCGAGGAGCTGCTGAGCGCGCTGGCGTGACCGAAAGGCCTCGCGAGTGGACCCGAAGGGCCTCGCGAGGGGACACGAAGGGCCTCGCGAGTGGACCCGAAGGGCCTCGCGAGTGGATCCGAAGGGCCTCGCGATAGCTCGAGCGGCCGAGCCGTCGGCGCGTCCTCGATGGAGTTTGCTCACGGTCGGGGGCTCGCGCGAACCGTTACCCGTTTGTGATACGGAGCGGTTGCAGGGCTCCGAGAACGACGGTTCACTACCAGCGTTGCGTGCAACGGTCGTAGCGCGATCTGGCGTTGCGACCGAGAGCTCGAGGGGGCGCGCAGCAAAAGGTGGCGGTGTCAGAGGGGCACTCCCGCCAGGTGACGACCATCGTGCCGTGCGCGGTGGTGGTGACCGGACTCTGAGGGGAGTCTGGACATGAAGGACAAGGCTGAGTCTCTGGCGACCCGTCGCCGCCGCCCGTGGATCGTCGCGGGCGTGGTGCTGGCGCTGCTGCTGCAGATGGTCCCGGCGTTCGCGTTCCGGTTCGCCACCGTCGGCGTCCCGAACGCGAACTCGCAGACGTTCACCCAGGCGAACACGCCGAACGTCGTGGCGACCTACTCGGCCAGCGGTGGCAACACCGTGATGGCCCCCGCGCTCGACACCTGGCCGTGGACCGGGGCCGCCTCCACAACCTTCACCCCGAACCTCACGACGAATCCGTCCGCGAAGCAGTTCGAGGTCGCGCCCACCGGGTGCCCCGGTCGCCTGCGTTCGTCGAGTGCGACAACCGGGGCACCATCACCATCTCGTTCTCGAGTCCGGTGACCAATCCGGTACTGAACGTCGCCGGCTTCGGTGCCAACTCGAGTACCGGCAGCGCGCAGTTCGGCAGCACCCTCACGATCGCCACGCCCGGAATCACGTTCGGGGCTCCTTCCGCAGGCGCCACCAACCTCACGATCGACACCTCCGACACCCGGCTCCGCACCACGACCGCTCGCCCCAGCACCGAGTGCAACGTCTTCGACGGCAACTCGGTCGACGGATTCGCCGGGTGCGGCTCCGTCCAGCTCAACGGCACCTTCAGCACGGTGACCTTCAACCTCGGTCAGCGAATCTCGCAGACGGCGGGGAGTGGTACCTGGTCCGCCGGCTCCGAGGACACGATCCGGCTCCACGTCACCCTCCAGGACCAGCCGATGCCGGTGGCCAACCCCGACGTGGCGACGATCAACGCCGGCCAGGTGGCCACCACGAACGTCCTGACCAACGACACCCCGGCGACGGGGCTCCCCCTGACGGCCGGCTCGACGACGCTGCTGAACGCTGCCGGGAACCCGACCTCCTCCGTCACGAACACCGCCGGCACCTACACGATGTCGAACGGCGTGGTGACGTTCACCCCCGCAGCAGGCTTCGTCGGTGTCGCTCCACCGGTCTCCTACCGGATCACCGACTCGGCCGGGAGCACCGCCACCTCGACGTACATCGTCACCGTCCTGGGGGGCGTCTTCCAGTGCAACGACACCTTCTACCGCTCCGACGACGGCAGCATCATCGTCTCGGTCGCGGCCTCGGCTGTCGGTGCGGGTGCCACGAACACGACCTTCGCCAACTTCCCGGCTGCCGTGACGTCCGCGAACGCCTTCGGTGTATCCCCGGACGGTACGAAGGGCTACTGGGCGGGGACCGTCACCGGGGTGACCGGGACGGCGATCATCACCTACACCGCCGGCTCGGCGACCCCCTTCACCTACGCCCCGGCGGGCGTGTCCCCGGCCAGCAGGGTTGCCGGAGCCGTGAACCCGGTCAACGGCTACTACTACTTCGGTGGCGTCAGCAGCGGCAGCGCTCTCTACATGTACAACCCGACCACGGGCACGACGATCCAGATCGGCACCTCACCAGGATCGGCGGGAGCGAACGGCGACATCACGTTCACCGGCAACGGCGACATGGTCATCCTGAGCAACACGACGTTGACGATCGTCCCCGCCGGCAACGTCCGCACCACGGCCTCCACCGCCCAGCTCACGGGCTCCAGCGTGATCAGCGCCAGCACCATCGGCACCAGCGACGGCATCGCCTTCGCGAGCGACGGCTTCCTCTACACGAACAGCGGCAGCCAGATCGTCCGCAACAACCCGCTCTCGGGCGCGACGGCCGGGACGAACACGCCGGGTGGGACGTTCAACGACCTCGGCTCGTGCGCCAAGTCACCCACGGTCGGCGTCTCCAAGGTGGTGACGGGACGCACGCTTCCCACCGACCAGTTCACGCTCTCGCTCAGCGCGACCGGTGTCACCTCGCCCCCCACCGGTTCCACCTCGGGGACGGCAACCGGTGTCCAGACCCTGAGCACCGGCGCCACGGTCCTGGGGCCGCTGCCGGGTCTCCCCGGAGCGACCTACACGTTCGCCGAGACCTCGAGCGCGGGTGTTCTGGCCCGCTACGCCACCACGTACCAGTGTGTCGACACGGCCAACGGCAACGCCGTGGTCGCCTCCGGCAACGGCACCAGCTTCACCTGGCCGTTCCCGGCGACCGCGAGCGGTCAGCAGATCGTCTGCTCCTTCACCAACGGTCCCAACGCCCCGAACCTCACCCTGGCCAAGACCGCGCCGACGAGCCTGCTCGTCAACGCGCCGGCGACGTACGGCCTCACGGTCACCAACAGTGGGCAGCAGCCCGCGTCGGCGGTCCAGGTGCGTGACCAGCTCCCGCCGAACGTGGCCTACACGTCTGCCACCGGTGCGACCTGCACCGCCTCCGGAACGGTGGCGGCGGGCCAGCTGGTCACCTGCACGGTGGCCGGACCGATCGCTGCGAACGGTGGCACCGCGAACATCGGTCTCGTCGTGACCCCCAACCAGGCGGCGGTCGGCACCTCCGTGGTCAACCGCGCCGTGGTCGACGTCCTCGGCGGCACGACGTCGCTCCCCAGCGCCTGCACCGCGAACGGCGCCCCTTCCGCGGGCTGTGCGGTGACGGAGGCTGTCACGGTGATCGGTGAGCCGCTCCAGTGCAGCGCGACGCTCTACCAGATCAGCACGACGGACATCCGCTCCTACGCCACCTCGACGATCGGCACGACGGCCAGCCAGGCCGGCACGCTGGTCGACACGCTGCCGGCGTTGTACGCGGGTACCACGGCCCTCGCGAACAGCCTCGCGATCACGTCTGGCGGCGGAGCCGCCTACTTCACCACCGTCACCGGCGCGACCGGCACGGTGAGAGTCACGAGGTACGACCCCGTGACCGACACCTACACGGACTACGCGACGACGCTCCCCGCCAGCGCCGCCCGGACCAGCGGTGCCATCAACCCGCTCGACGGCTCCTTCTACTTCGGCGGAGTCGGTGCCGGGCAGGGGCTCTACCGTTTCGACCCGGCGACGTCCACGACGGTCCAGGTCGGTGTGGTCTCGGCTCCCGCGGGCAACGCCAACGGTGACTACGCGTTCACCGCCGGCGGCGACCTCGTGCTGCTGCGCAACACCGACATCACCATGGTGCCGGCGGCGTCCGTGCCGACGACGGCCGGCACCGGGGCCGTGGCCTCGACGACGCTGGCCGTGATCCAGGCCCACGCTCTCGCTTCCTACAACGGCATCGCCTTCGGCGAGGACGGCTTCTTCTACGTCCAGTCGACGGTCCAGACCGGCGCGGGGCAGTCCTACCTCTGGAAGTTCAACCCGGTGACGGGTGCGCTGGTCGGGACGCAGACGCTCGGCGCCACCGTGGTCGGCACCGACCTGAGCTCCTGCTCCTACCCGACCACGATCTCGCTGCAGAAGAACATCCCCGCCCGGGTTCTCGCCGGCGACCAGTTCGGTCTCTCGATCGCGGCCACCGGTGCCACGACGCAGACGGTCACGACCTCGGGCGGAGCCACCGGTGTCCAGCCGGTGGTCGCCGGTCCCGTGCTCGTCCTCCCCGGTGCCACCAAGACGCTGTCGGAGACGGCGGCGGGCACGACGGTGCTCGGCAACTACGCCAGCAGCTACCAGTGCATCGACCGCGCCAACGGCAACGCGCCGGTGCTCGGAGGCACCGGAACCTCGTTCACGTTCACAGGCCCGGCCACGACCGGGCAGGACGTGCTCTGCACGTTCACCAACGCGCCATCGGTCCCGAACCTGGGTCTGGCCAAGACAGGTCCCCCCACGCTCGCCGTGGGTACACCGGCGACCTACAACCTCACGGTCACCAACGCCGGGACAGGTCCGTCGCCGGCCAGCGTCACGGTCGTCGACCAGCTTCCGGCAGGCGCCGCCTTCAGCTCGGCGTCGGGTGCGACCTGCGTCCCCACGGGCACGGTCGCCGCGGGCCAGGTCGTGACCTGCCTCGTGCCCGGTCCGATCGCCGCCGGTGGGGGGACTGCGAGCTTCTCGATCACCGCGACCCCCACCGCGGCCTCGTCCGGCACCTCCGTGATCAACCGGGCGTCGGTCTCCCCGACAGGTGGCACGCCGGTCGCCCCCAGCACGTGCACGGCCAACGGCACGCCCGCCGGCTGCGCGATCACGCCCGCCGTCGTCGTCGCCCCGAACGTCGTCCTCGGCCTGGCCAAGACGAACCCGGCCAGCCTGCAGGTCGGCGTGGCCTCGAACTACTCGTTCACCGTCACCAACACGGGCCTCAACGCCTCGCCGAACGCGACCGTCGTGGACGTCCTCCCGCCGAACATCGCCTTCAACTCCGCCGCCGGTGCGACCTGCTCGGTGACGGGCGGGACCCTCGCGACCGGCCTCGTCGTCTCGTGCACCGTGCCCGGTCCGATCGCCGCGAGCGGTGGGACGGCGTCGTTCACGATGAACGTCACGCCGCAGCTCGCCTCGGGCGGGACGATCGCGTCCAACCGCGCCGCAGTCGACCCGACCGGTGGCACCACGCCGCCGAACCCGGCCACCTGCTCCGCCACCGGCACCCCCGCCGGCTGCGCCGTCACCCCGGGCATCACGGTCCTGGCCTTCCCGAACCTGTCGCTGACCAAGTCGAACCCGGCCCAGCTCATCGTCGGTCAGACCGCGACCTACTCGCTCACGGTCGCCAACACCGGCACCGCAGCCTCGCCGTCGGCCACCGTCTCCGACGTTCTCCCGGCCGGCCTGACCTACGCCTCGGCGACCGGCGCCACGTGCACCGCGACCGGCCAGACCGTCACGTGCGCCGTGCCCGGTCCGATCGCCGTCGGGGCCTCCGTCCCGCTCACGCTCACCGTGAACGTCACGGCGGCCGCGGGCGGCACGACCGTCCAGAACAAGGCGGCCGTCGACCCGACGGGCGGCACCACCCCGCCGAACCCGGCCACGTGCACCGCGACCGGGACGCCCGCGGGCTGCGCCGTCGCCCCGCTGCAGCCGGTCGTCGTCGTCACCGCGAACGACGACGTCACGACCACGCCGCCGGCCACGCCGACGACCACGACCGTGCTCGCCAACGACACCGTCAGCCCGGTCGGCTCGCTGAACCCCGCCTCGGTCGCGATCACGACCGCGCCGCTCAACGGCACGGCCACGGCGAACCCGGACGGGACGATCACCTACACCCCCAACGCGGGCTTCTCGGGCACGGACTCCTACACCTACTCGGTGTGCGACTCCTCGGCCCCGACGCCGATCTGCGACACCGCGACCGTCACCATCACGGTGCCGAGCACGGTGACGGCGGTCGACGACGAGGCCTCGACGCCGCAGAACACCCCGGCCGAGATCCCGATCCTGTCCAACGACACGATCACGGCCGGCGGCTCGCCGCTGGACCCGGCCTCGGTCACGATCACCGACGGCCCCGACAACGGCACCGTGACCTTCGACCCGACGACGGGTCTGGCGACCTACGTCCCGAACCCCGGTTTCTCCGGCACGGACACGTTCGTCTACTCGGTGTGCGACTCCTCGCTCCCGACGCCCGTGTGCGACACCGGAGTCGTCACGGTCACGGTCGGCGCGAACACGGTGACGGCGGCCGACGACTCCGCCACCACGGCGCCGGCGACCCCCGTCACCACGACCGTGCTCGAGAACGACTCCTCGAGCACCGGCCAGCCGTTCGCGCCGATCACGATCGCGACGCCGCCGGCGAACGGCACCGTCGTCGTGAACGACGACCAGACGATCACCTACACGCCCGACCCGGGCTTCTCCGGGGTGGACACGTACGTCTACCAGCTCTGCGACACCTCGACCCCGACCCCGGTGTGCGACACCGCCACGGTGACGGTCACGGTGCCCAACGCCGTCGAGGCGTTCCCGGACGTCGACACCACCACGCCGGCGACGCCGGTGACGGTCGACGTGCTCGGCAACGACACGGTGACGCCGGACGGCTCGCCCCTGGACCCGGCCTCGGTCGCGGTCACGACGCAGCCGGCCAACGGCACGACCCTGGTCAACCCGGACGGCTCGATCACGTACACGCCCGAGCCGGGCTTCTCGGGTCAGGACACGTTCACCTACCAGGTGTGCGACAGCTCGACGCCGGACCCGGTGTGCGACTCCGCGACGGTGACGGTCACGATCGTCAGCGTGGTCGACGCCCCGGACGCCACGGAGACGACGCCGCAGAACACGCCGGTCACCACCAGCCCGGTCGACCTCGCGACGACCTCGCCGAACGGCGCCCCGCTGGACCCGGCGTCGGTGACGGTCCCGACCGGTCCGGCCAACGGCACGGTCGACATCGACCCGCTCACGGGTGAGATCACCTACACGCCGGACCCGAACTTCTCCGGCACGGACACCTACACCTACTCGATCTGCGACACCTCGACCCCGACCCCGGTGTGCGACACCGGCGTCGTGACGGTCACGGTGGAGCCGAACGCGGTCACGGCCGAGCCGGACGCCGCCACCACGCCGGCGGGCACGCCCGTCGACATCGCCGTCGTCGACAACGACACGGTGCTGCCGAACGGCGCCCCGCTGGACCCGGCGTCCGTGGCCGTCACCGCCCCGCCGGCCGGCGGCACGGTGACGATCGTGGACGGTGTGATCACCTACCTGCCCAACCCGGGCTTCTCGGGCACCGACACCTTCACCTACCAGGTGTGCGACACCTCGACCCCGACGCCCGTGTGCGACACGGCCGTCGTCACGGTCGCGGTGGAGGGCGCGGTGACCGCCGAGGACGACGACGCGACCACGGCGCAGAACACCCCGGTGACGATCGACGTCCCCGCGAACGACAGCTCGGCCGGCGCCCCCCTCGACCTGGGCTCGGTGACGATCGTCGACGCCCCGGCGAACGGCACGGTCGACATCGACCCGGTCACGGGTGAGATCACCTACACGCCGGCGCTCAACTTCTCCGGTACGGACACCTTCACCTATTCCATCTGCGACACCTCCGACCCGACGCCGCTGTGCGACACGGCGACGGTCACCGTGACGGTGCCCGCGAACACGGTCGACGCCGTCGACGACTCGGCGACGACCGGCCCGGTCACGCCGGTCGACATCGACCTGCTGGACAACGACACGGTGTCGCCGACGGGCGCGCCGCTGGACCCGGCCTCGGTCGAGCTCGTGACGGCCCCGGCCAACGGCACCCTCGTGATCGACCCGGCCACGGGCGTCGCGACCTACACGCCGCTCCCCGGCTTCTCCGGCACCGACTCGTTCGTCTACTCCGTCTGCGACCTCTCGGTGCCCACGCCGGTCTGCGACACCGCCACCGTCACCATCACGGTGGACAACATCATCCAGGTGAACGACGACACCGCGACCGTCCCGCAGAACACCGCGACCGACATCCCGGTGCTCGCCAACGACACCACCACCGGCGTCGGGTTCGACCCCGCGACGGTCGCGATCGGCACCGGCCCGGCCAACGGCACGGTCACGATCGACCCGGCGACCGGGATCATCACGTACACCCCGAACGCCAACTACTCGGGTCCGGACACGTTCACCTACACGGTCTGCGACACGAGCCCGACGCCGCTGTGCGACGAGGCGACGGTCACGGTGACCGTCTCCCCGAACGTGGTGACGGCGGACGACGAGACCGCCACGACGCCGCAGAACACGCCCGTCACCACGGAGGTGCTCGACGGCGACACCGTGCTGCCGAACGGCGCGCCGCTCGACCCGGCGTCGGTCACGGTCACGACGCCCGCTGCGAACGGGACGACCTCGGTCGACCCGGCCACGGGCGCCATCACCTACACCCCGAACGCGGGCTTCTCGGGCACGGACACCTACAGCTACACGGTGTGCGACGTCTCGGTCCCGACGCCGGTGTGCGACACGGCGACCGTCACGGTCACCGTCCCGGCGAACGTCGTCACGGCGAACCCGGACACGGCGCTCACGACGCCGGTCACCCCGGTCACGACGACGGTGCTCGACAACGACACGGTCTCCCCGACGGGTGCTCCGCTGGACCCGGCCTCGGTCGCGGTCACGACGCCCCCGGCTGGCGGCACGACGGTGGTCAACCCGGACGGGTCGATCACGTACACGCCGAACCCCGGCTTCGCCGGGACGGACACCTACACCTACACGGTGTGCGACACCTCCAACCCGACCCCGGTGTGCGACACGACCGTGGTGACGGTGACGGTGACCAACGCCGTCGTCGCGAACGACGACGCCGACTCGACGCCGCAGAACACCCCGGTGGACGTGGCGGTGCTCGGCAACGACACCGTCAGCACCGGGGGACCGGCGCTGGACCCGGCCTCGATCACCACGACCGCTCCGGCCAACGGCACGGTCACGGTCGACGATGACGGCCTCATCACCTACACCCCGAACACGAACTTCTCAGGCACGGAGACCTTCACCTACACGGTCTGCGACCTCTCGACGCCGACCCCGACCTGCGACACGGCCACGGTGACGATCACGGTCGAGCCCAACGAGCTGACCGTGGCCGACGATGCCGCGACGACCCCGCCGGCGACCCCGGTCGAGATCGACGTGCTCGAGAACGACTCCGCCACGGGCGCGCCGCTGGACGCGACGTCGGTGACGATCACGACGCAGCCGGCCAACGGCACGGTCGACGTGGACCCGGTCTCGGGCCTGGTCACCTACACGCCGAACGACGGGTTCGCGGGGGTGGACACCTTCGTCTACTCCGTCTGCGACATCTCGACCCCGACGCCGGTCTGCCTCACGGCGACCGTCACGGTCACGGTCCTGAACGAGGTCGACGCGGTGGACGACACGGCGACGACCGAGCAGAACACCCCGGTCTCGGTCCCGGTGCTGGGCAACGACACCCAGCTCGACGGCGGTCCGGGTCTCGATCCGGCCTCGGTCACCGTGACCACCCCGCCGGCGAACGGCAGCACGCTGGTCGACCCGACCACGGGGGCCGTCACGTACACGCCGAACCCGGGCTTCTCGGGCGAGGACACGTTCACCTACCAGGTGTGCGACCTCTCGACGCCGACCCCGGTGTGCGACTCCGCGACGGTGACGGTGACGATCGGTGAGAACGTCGTCACCGCCGTCGACGACGCCGACACCACGACGCCGCAGACCCCGGTCACGACCGCGGTCTGGACCAACGACACGGTCACGCCGGGCGGAGCCCCGCTCGACCTGGCCTCCGTCGTCGTCGCGACGCAGCCCGCCAACGGGACGGTCGTCGCCAACGGCGACGGCACGATCACCTACACGCCGGACGCCGGCTTCTCCGGCACCGACAGCTACACGTACACCATCTGCGACACCTCGACCCCGGACCCGGTCTGCGACACCGCGACGGTGACGATCGACGTCGTCAACGTCGTCGTCGCGACCGACGACACCGCGACGGTGGAGCAGAACGGCAGCGTCACCACGCCGGTGATCCTCAACGACACGGTCCTCCCCGGTGGCGCGCCGCTCGACCCGGCCTCGGTCACGATCACCACGGACCCGGAGAACGGGACCGTGACGGTCAACCCGGACGGGTCGATCACCTACACCCCGACCCCGGGCTTCACGGGCACGGACACCTACTCCTACGAGGTGTGCGACACGTCCGACCCGACGCCTGTATGCGACACGGCCACGGCCACGGTCACGGTCGAGGTGGGCGCCAACATCGTGGTCGCCGACGACGACTCCGCGACGACCCAGCCCGTCACCCCGGTGACGATCCCGGTGCTCGAGAACGACTCGAGCTCCACCGGGACGCCGCTGACGACGGTCACGATCGTCGACGCCCCGGCCGGTGGCACCGCCGTCGTCAAACCCGACGGCACCATCACCTACACGCCGGACGAGGGCTTCTCGGGCACGGACACCTTCACCTACTCCGTGTGCGACGCCTCGACGCCGACCCCGGTCTGTGACGAGGCCACCGTGACCGTCACGGTCCCGAACGTGGTCACGGCCGTCCCGGACAGCGCGACGACGCCGCAGAACACGCCGTCGGCCCCGATCGACGTGCTCGGCAACGACACGGTCACCCCGGGGGCGGCTCCGCTGGACCCGACCTCGGTGACGATCCCGACCGCGCCGGCCAACGGCACGGTCGAGGTCGACCCGGTGACGGGTGAGATCGTCTACACCCCGAACCAGGACTTCTCGGGCACGGACAGCTTCACCTACTCCGTCTGCGACACCTCCACGCCGGATCCGGTGTGCGTGACCGCCACGGTCACGATCACGGTCCCGGCCAACGTGGTGACCGCGGTGCCGGACACCGACACGACGACACCGGGCACCCCGGTGACGACGCCGGTGCTCGCCAACGACACCGTGACCACTGACGGCGCCCCGCTGGACCCGGCCTCGGTCACCGCGACCGCCCCGCCGGCCAGGGGCACGGTGACGGTCGACCCGGCCACGGGCGACATCACCTACACGCCGAACCCGGGCACCTCCGGAACGGACACGTACACCTACCAGGTGTGCGACACCTCGGTCCCGACGCCGGTGTGCGCGAGCACCACCGTCACGATCGAGGTGGTCAGCACGGTCGTCGCCGAGGACGACTCGGCCAGCACGCCGCAGAACACGGCGGTCGTGATCGACGTGCCGGGGAACGACTCGGTCGCCGACGGCGGCGCTCCGCTCGACCTGACCTCGGTCGAGGTCACCACGGCGCCGGCCAACGGCACCACGACGGTCAACCCGCTCACGGGTGAGATCACGTACGCGCCGAACCCGGGCTTCTCGGGGACGGACACCTTCGAGTACACGATCTGCGACACCTCGACGCCGACCCCGGTCTGCGACACGGCGACGGTCACGGTGACGATCGAGCCCAACCAGCTCACCCTCACGCCCGACGTGGACACCACGGCGCCTGCCACCTCGGTGACCACGCCGGTCCTGGCCAACGACTCCACGACGGGGGCCCCGCTGGACCCGGCCACCGTCACGGTGACGATCCTGCCTGCGAACGGGTCGACCGCGGTCGACCCGGCCACCGGCACGGTGACCTACACGCCGAACCCGGGCTTCTCGGGCGAGGACGTCTACACCTACTCCGTCTGCGACACCTCGACGCCGACCCCGGTCTGCGACGAGTCCACGGTGACGATCACGGTCGTCAACGAGATCGTCGCTCCGGACCTGACCGAGACGACGCCGCAGAACACCCCGGTGACCACGGACGTCGTCACCCCGACGACCGTCCTGCCGGGCGGCTCGCTGCCCGACCCGGCCTCGGTCGCCGTCACGACGCAGCCGGCCAACGGCACCACCACGGTGGACCCGGCCACGGGTGCCATCACCTACGTCCCGAACCCCGGCTTCTCGGGCGAGGACACCTACTCGTTCCAGATCTGCGACGGCTCGACGCCGACGCCGGTCTGCGACACGGGCACGGTGACGGTCACGGTCGCGCCGAACACGGTCACGGCCAACCCCGACACCGCCACCACCACGCCGGGCGCCCCGGTCACCACGCCGGTGCTGGGCAACGACACCACGACGCCGGGCGGGGCCCCGCTGGACCCGGCCACGGTTGAGGTGACCGTCCCGCCGACGAAGGGCACGGTCACGGTCGACCCGGTCACGGGCGACATCACCTACACCCCGAACCCGGGCACGTCGGGCACCGACACGTACACCTACCAGGTGTGCGACACCTCGACGCCCGACCCGGTCTGCGCCACCGCCGTCGTGACGGTCACCGTCGTGAACACGGTCACGGCCGTGGACGACGGGGCGATCACGCCGCAGAACACCCCGGTCACGGTCGGTGTGCTGGGCAACGACACGGTCGCCACGGACGGCGCCCCGCTCGACCCGAGCTCGGTGACGGTCACGGTCGACCCGGCCAACGGCACCGTGACGATCGACCCGGCCACGGGCGAGATCACCTACACGCCGGCGGAGAACTTCTCCGGAACCGACACCTTCACGTACTCCGTGTGCGACACCTCGACGCCGACCCCGGTCTGCGACACGGCGACGGTGACGATCAAGGTGCCGCCGAACACGGTCACGGCCGTGCCGGACACCGACACCACGACGCCGGGCACGCCGGTCACCACGCCGGTCCTCGGCAACGACACGGTCACCCCGGGCGGAGCTCCGCTCGACCCGGAGAGCGTGACGATCACGACGTCGCCGACCAAGGGCACGGTGACGGTCGACCCCGAGACGGGCGACATCACCTACACGCCGACGCCGGGCACCTCGGGGACGGACACGTACACCTACCAGGTGTGCGACACCTCGACCCCGGAGCCGGTCTGCGCGACGGCGACGGTCACGATCGAGGTGGCGAACACGGTCACCGCGATCGACGACTCGGTCACGACGCCGCAGAACACCGCGGTGCCGATCGCGGTCACGGCGAACGACACCGTCGCCACCGGCGGGGCTCCGCTGGACCCGGCCTCGGTCGCGGTCACCGCGCCGCCGGCCAACGGGACGGTGACGATCGACCCGGCCACCGGAGTCATCACCTACACGCCGGACCTGAACTTCTCAGGCACGGACACCTTCAGCTACCAGGTGTGCGACACCTCGACGCCGACGCCGGTCTGCGACACCGCCGTCGTCACGGTCACGGTGCCGCCGAACACGGTGACGGCGCTGCCGGACGCGTCCGACACGACGCCGGGCGTCCCGGTCACGACCCCGGTCCTGGGCAACGACACGATCACCCCGGGCGGGGCCCCGCTGGACCCGGCCTCGGTCACGGTCACCGCGGGGCCGACCAAGGGCACGGTGACGGTCGACCCGGAGACGGGCGACATCACGTACACGCCGAACCCGGGCACCTCGGGCACGGACACGTACACCTACCAGGTCTGCGACACCTCGGTGCCGACGCCGGTGTGCTCGACGGCGGTCGTCACGATCGACGTGATCACCACGGTGACCGCGGTGGACGACGCCGCGACCACGCCGCAGAACACCCCGGTCGCCGTCGACGTGCTCGACAACGACACGGTCGCCGACGGCGGGGCCCCGCTGGACCCGGCCTCGGTGGAGGTGACGGTCGCCCCGGCGAACGGCACCACCGCCGTCGACCCGGTCACCGGTTTCATCACGTACACGCCGGCGGAGAACTTCTCCGGCACGGACGTCTTCACCTACCAGGTGTGCGACACCTCGAGCCCGGACCCGGTCTGCGCGACGGCGACGGTGACGATCACGGTGCCGCCGAACACGGTCACGGCCGTGCCGGACGAGGCCTCGACCACCCCGGCCACCCCGGTCACGACCCCGGTGCTGGACAACGACACGGTCACCCCGGGTGGCGCTCCGCTCGACCCGGCGACCGTGACGATCACGACGCCGCCGACGAAGGGCACGGTGACGGTCGACCCCGGGACGGGCGACATCACCTACACCCCGAACCCGGGCACGTCGGGCGAGGACAGCTACAGCTACACCGTCTGCGACACCTCGGTGCCGACGCCGGTCTGCTCGACTGCGACCGTCACCGTCCAGGTGATCAGCACGGTCACCGCCGTGGACGACGAGGCCACCACGCCGCAGAACACCCCGGTGGGCATCACGGTCCTGGGCAACGACACCGTCTCCGCCGGTGGCGCCCCGCTCGACCCGGCCTCGGTCGCGGTCACGACGGCTCCGGCCAACGGGACGGTGACGGTCGACCCGGCCACCGGAGTCATCACCTACACGCCGAACCTGAACTTCTCAGGCACGGACACCTTCAGCTACCAGGTGTGCGACACCTCGACCCCGACGCCGGTCTGCGACACGGCCGTCGTCACGGTCACGGTGCCGGCGAACACGGTGACGGCGCTGCCGGACGCGTCCGACACGACGCCGGGCGTCCCGGTCACGACCCCGGTCCTGGGCAACGACACGATCACCCCGGGTGGAGCTCCGCTGGACCCGGCCACGGTCGCGGTCACCGCGGGGCCGACCAAGGGCACGGTGACGGTCGACCCGGTCACGGGCGACATCACCTACACGCCGAACCCGGGCACGTCGGGCACGGACACCTTCACCTACCAGGTGTGCGACACCTCGGTCCCGACGCCGGTGTGCGCGAGCACCACGGTGACGGTCGAGGTCGTCAGCACGGTGACCGCGGTGGACGACGTCGCGACCACGCCGCAGAACACCCCCGTGGTGATCCCGGTCGTGGGGAACGACTCGGTCGCCGACGGCGGCGCTCCGCTGAACCCGGCCTCGGTGTCGGTGACGACGCCGCCGGCCGACGGGACGGTCACGATCGACCCGGTCACGGGCGACGTCACCTACACGCCGGGGGCGAACTTCTCCGGCGAGGACACGTTCAGCTACCAGGTGTGCGACACCTCGACGCCGACGCCCGTGTGCGACACGGCCACGGTCACGGTGACCGTGCCGCCGAACACGCTGACTCTGACGCCGGACGAGGCCGCGACCACGCCGGGCACCCCGGTGGCGATCCCGGTCCTGACCAACGACACCGTCACCCCGGGTGGAGCGCCGCTCGACCCGAGCTCGGTCGAGGTCACGACCCCGCCGACCAAGGGCACCGTCGCGGTCGACCCGGTCACCGGAGTCGTCACCTACACGCCGACGCCCGGCACCTCGGGGACGGACACGTTCACGTACACCGTCTGCGACACCTCGGTGCCGACCCCCGTGTGCGCGAGCACCACGGTCACGGTCACGGTGCCCAGCACGGTGACCGCGGTCGACGACGTCGCCTCGGTGCCGCAGAACGGCAGCGTGCCGATCCCGGTGATCGGCAACGACACCGTCAGCCTCGGCGGCGCCCCGCTGGACCCGACCTCGGTGACGATCACGGCCGAGCCGGCCAACGGGACGGTCACGGTCGACCCGGTCACCGGCGTCGTGACCTACACCCCGACCCCGGGCTTCTCGGGTGAGGACGTCTTCAGCTACCAGGTGTGCGACACCTCGACGCCGGAGCCCGTCTGCGACATCGCGACCGTCACGGTCACGGTGGGTCAGAACGCCGTCTCGGCCAACCCGGACTCCGCCACGACGCCCCCGGGCACCGCGGTCGAGATCCCGGTGGGGGACAACGACACCTCGGGCACGGGCACGCCGCTCGACCCGACCTCCGTCGAGATCGTCACGCCGCCCACCAAGGGCACGGTGACGGTCGACCCCGAGACCGGTGTGGTGACCTACACCCCGACCCCGGGCACCTCGGGGACGGACACGTTCACCTACACGATCTGCGACACCTCGTCGCCGACCCCGGTCTGCGCGACCGGGACCGTGACGGTGACCGTGCCGAACGTGGTCGTGGCCAACCCGAACACGGCGACGACGGTCCAGGACTACGGCGTGACGATCCCGGTGATCGGGAACGACACGACCAGCCCCGACGGCGCCCCGCTCGACCCGTCCTCGGTCGTGGTCACGGACGGGCCGGCGAACGGCACGACGACCGTCAACCCGGACGGCTCGATCGACTACACCCCGAACCCGGGCTTCACGGGCACGGACACGTTCACCTACCAGGTGTGCGACACCTCGACCCCGGAGCCGGTGTGCGCGAGCACCACGGTGACGGTCACGGTGGCGCCGACCGGGATCGAGGTCGTCAAGACCGCGGTGCCGATCGACGTGGACGGTGACGGGATCCTCGGGATCGGCGACCAGATCGGCTACACGTTCACGGTGACCAACACCGGTGCGGTCGAGCTGCTCGACGTCGCGGTGAACGACCCGATGATCGGTGCGGTGACCTGCGAGGCCACCACGCTGATGGCCGGCGAGTCCACGACCTGCACCGCGGACGTGCCGCACACCATCACCGCGGCCGACGCCGAGGTGGGTGGCGTGACCAACGCGGCGTCCGCCGTCGGGACCCCGCAGTGCACGGGCCCGATGGAGGGCGACGGCGACCGGGCGGGCCTGTTCGCGATCGTCGCGCCGCTGTTCGTCGACCCGACGGCCTGCCCGCCGATCACGTCGGAGACGGTCACGATCACGACGCCGGTGACGCCGGACGACGCGCTCACGGTGGCGAAGTCGGGTGTGTACCGCGACGCGAACGGCAACGGCCGTACGGACGCCGGGGACACCGTCACGTGGACCATCACGGTGACCAACCCGGGCCGCAGCACGATCTCCGACATCGCGGTGAGCGACCCGACGGCCGGTGTGGTGACCTGCCCGACCACCGAGCTGGCGGCCGGCGCGTCGATGACGTGCACGGCTCCGGTGACGGTGCTGACGGCGGCGCAGGCAGCGGCGGGGTCGATCGTGAACGTGGCCACGGCCTCGGGCACGACGACCACGGGCACCCCGACGACGTCGCTCCCGGCGACGGCGACGGTGACCTTCACGACGACGCCGCCGGTCCCGCCGGTCACGCCGCCGAAGCCGAAGCCGCCGCTGCCCTCCACGGGTGCCGACACCTGGCCGCTCACCGGCCTGGCCGCGGCCCTGCTGGTGACCGGGGCGGTCACGCTGATCACGCGTCGCCGCCGCGACGAGGCCTGACGGACGGACGACCCACGGTGCCGCGGCCACCCTCGGGGTGGTCGCGGCACCGTCGCCTCGCCGGTCCCGGCAGGGCGTGCGAGGGTGGAACGTCGGACGATATGAGGGAGTGACGACGATGCACAGATCGACGATGAGCACGATGACGGTGGCGGGGCTGGTGGCTGTCGCCGTCCTGGCGGGCTGCTCGAACGGGGACGATCCGGCCCCGGAGCCGACCGACTCCGAGAGCACCGAGGCGCCGACCGAGGACGGGACCGACGAGGCGCCCGAGGACGGTGGGGCGACCGAGGCCCCGACGGCGCTCCCGCCGGCCGAGGTCCAGAACGAGCTGCCCACCGACCTGCCCGACGACCCGGCGCTGCGGACCTCGGTCCTGCTGACCGGGTGCGGCGAGGCCGAGGGTGGCTGGCAGGGGACCGGGACCGCGGCGAACCCCGGCGGCGAGGACCTCGGCTACCAGATCATCGTCTTCTTCACCGATGCCTACTCCCGCGCCGTCGACTCCTCCACCATCACCGTCGAGGTGCCGGCGGGCGAGACCGTCGAGTGGTCGGCCGCGAAGGAGTTCGCCCCGCCCGAGGGCACGCAGTGCGTGCTGCGGGCGGTCGCCCAGCTCGAGTGAGCTGCGGCCCGGCCGCCGAGAACGGCCGGGGCGGCCCGAGGACGATCCTCGAGCCGCCCCGGCCGTTCTCGCGTCCCGCCCGTGCGGGGCGGGCTCAGTCCTTCGTCTGGGTCGGCTTCCGGAACGCGAGGTCCGTGGCGACGGCGTGGGCCCGCGCCAGCGTCTCGGACTGCTCGTCGGACTGCTCGATCAGTCGCGTGAAGACGGCCTTCGGCAGCCCGAGGTCGTCGGCGTAGTGCTGCAGGACCTCCCACCCCGCGCCCTTGCCGTTGACGGCCGCGCGCACGAGGTCGAGCTCCAGGACCGGCGTCATCGGCGACTCCCCGATCAGGCGGCCGTTCGGCTTGAGCGACCCGACGCGCTCGCCCACCTTCGCCACGACCCGGCGGACGGGGTGGGTGCTGAGGTCCAGCGCCCGGATCACGGCCTCGAGGGTGGCGCACTCGCGTTCGACCTCTCCGGCGATGCGCGCGAGGTCGGGGCCGTAGGGCTCGTCGGCGTGCCGCTCGGCCATGTCGGAGATGCGGGAGCTGCCCGCGGTGGCCCCCGTCAGGTGGTCGCCGAGGTAGATGCCCAGCAGGTCGCCGTCGACGTCGGGGCCGATCTCGGCGGCGGACAGCTCGGCGTCGGACAGGTAGGTCGTCGTCATGGTTCCTCCAGCGTGTGGTGGAGCGGGGTCTGACATGCCATTGTCTCGCGCACGTCCGACACGAACGCCCGGTGGCCGGGCCGGCCACCGGGCGTTCGTCGAGCGTGATCAGGCGATCTCGTCCTCCTCGTAGACGCCCGCGAGCACCCACGTGGCAAGCGTGCGACCAAGGCGGACCGGGGCGGCGTCGACCTTGAGCCGCACCTGACCGTTGTCGGCCGTCAGACGCATGGCGAACGCGGCCCGCTGGGCGTCGAGTCGGAGGATCGGCTCGTGCGAGGCGACGCCGCCGCTCCAGCCGTGCTTGGTGAGACGTCGGACGATGAGGGCAATGACCTCCTCGGTCGGGACGCCCCCCTGGACGACGACGCGGAACGTGGGCACGAGGACGTCGGGCGTGGGCCCGGCCTCCCAGCG
Organism: Serinibacter arcticus; assembly: GCF_003121705.1. NCBI lineage: Bacteria > Bacillati > Actinomycetota > Actinomycetes > Micrococcales > Beutenbergiaceae > Serinibacter > Serinibacter arcticus. The sequence continues at coordinate 3,081,631 of NZ_PYHR01000002.1, forward strand.
GGCGTTGCCCCACGTGCTGGTCATGCCCATGAGGTGGCAGAGGTCCTTGCCGGTGGAGTCGACGCGGTCCAGCTCGCCCTGGAGCTCCTCGCGGACCTCCTCCGACGACGGCGGGGGAGGGGTCTCGAGGACGTGGGCGCGGAGCTGGCGAGCAGTGAGGTGGGGGAGCTCGGAGAGATAGGACAGGGGCATCGTGTGCACCCTTCTTGGGCGGAAGGCCCGGAGAAGCGGCCGCGCCACGGTTCTCGAGCGCAGGACTTGACGCCATTGTGCCCCGCTTTTGACCAGGCGTCGAACACCGATGCCGAGATCACACCTCTCGCGGTTGAGCGGGGCCACATGAGGTGCCACTCTTGGCCCACCACACCCGGTGCACCTGTTCGGAGGTCCCATGCCCGAGGAACGGATCTCGCTCGAGATGCGCATGGCGGCGCTCGCCGCCACCCTGGACGAACTCGGCACGTTGGAGGAGACCCTCACGGCCGTCACCCACGCCGCGCTCGAGCTGATCCCGGCTGCCACGGCGGTCAGCATCACGCTGCGGCGCGGCAGCGGCAGGGTCGAGTCGATCGGGATGGCCTCGGAGATCGCCCGCAACGTCGTCGCCCTCCAGTACTCCCTCAACGAGGGGCCGTGCCTCGACGCGGCGCGCGAGGTGCCGCTGTGCCAGTCCCCGGACATCCGTGTCGACACCCGGTGGCCGGTCTGGGGCCCGGCCGCCCACGCCGCCGAGGGGATCGTCTCGATCCTCAGCATCCAGCTCCTCAGCGCCCGCGGGGTTCACGGCGCCCTGAACATCTTCGGCCGTCGCCCGAACGGCTTCGACAGCGACGACGTCGCGCAGGCGTCGGTCCTCACGGTGCACGCCGGCATCGCCCTGCGGACGACCCTGCTCGAGGAGGACCTCAGGGCGGCGATCACCAGTCGTCACCTCATCGGTCAGGCCCAGGGCCTGCTGATGGAGCGCTACCAGCTGGACGCCGAGTCCGCGTTCGCCCTGCTCAAGCGGCTCTCGTCGACGAGCAACACCAAGGTCGTGGAGATCGCGCGTCGACTGGTCGAGGAGCGAGGGGCGGTCGTCCCGACGGCCTGAGGCGGGGCCTCGCCGTCGGGGATCAAGCGCCGAGAGGGTGGCTGGTCGAACGGCTCACCCGCACAAGGTGTCCCGTCCGTTTCCGTGGTGCCGGCTCTCGCACGGCACCGCCAGCCACCTCTCGGCCTTTCCTCCGGTCCTGGCGGCCTCGCCCGGTCCGGGAGCTCTGTCTCAGCGTGGCGTCGAGGGGGTCGGGGGCTCCCGATCCTCCTCGCGCGTGGTGTCCGTGCCCGGTGCCTGCTCCACGGGCGCACCCTCGATCCGCACCGTGGGCTCCTCGGCCGCGACGGCCGGCAGGGGCAGGGTGTCCTCGAGGTCGTCCGCGGGTCCGGTCACGTCGTCGTGCATCGTCAACTTCCGCTGGATACCGAACCCGGCCACGCTTCTCGAGCCGGGTGGTCCTCCCAGTGTGACCCGCGCGGGCCGAGAAGTCACGATCCGGTCTCGGCGATCAGCCGGCGACGAGGTCCTCGCGCAGGTAGCCGGCGTAGCCGCCGTCCGTCCGCCCGACCAGCCGGCCCGAGGTCAGCACGTCGCACCGCTGGGTCGCGACGATCCGCGCCCCCGCCCCCCGCGCCCGCTCGACCACGTCGACGTCCTCGTGCAGCCCGAGCGGTGCGATCCCCCCGACGAGCGCGTCGGTGCTCGCCCGCATCCCGAGGTTGGCACCGTGCACGTGGCCGTTGGCGACCGCCGTCCGGGTGAGCCGCCACGCGGCCAGCCGGGCGGCGTCGAGGTCGGCGGGATCGGGTCGCACGGTCCCCACCAGCACGTCCGCACCGGCCTCCGCCGTCGCCACGTGCTCGACGAGCCAGTCGGCCGGCACCCGGCTGTCCCCGTCGGTGTGGGCGAGCCACGCCGTCGCGCCCCAGTCCGCACCGGCCAGCCCCGCGGCGTGCGCGACGCCGAGCGCCCGCGCCGCGCCGACGTTCCCGGCATCGGTGAGCAGCACGACGTCGGCCCGGCCGGCCGCCACGGCGGCGGAGCCGTCGTGGCAGTCGTCGAGCACGACGACGACGGCGGTGCGCACGTCGGGGCGGTCGGCCGCGAGTCGTGCCCGGGCCGCCTCGAGAGCGTCCAGGCACGCCGGGAGCAGCAGCTCCTCGTCTCGCGCCGGGACGACCACGGCGACGAACGTGATCCGGTCGCTCGCAGCAGCCCTCTCGCTCACAGCAGCCCGTCCCTGTCCGCGACCGACCGGCCGTCCAGCGACAGCACCTCGAGCACGACGTCCTCGTCCTCGTACCGCCCGGTGACCACCGCACCGCGCGAGGCGGCCAGCGCCGTCCGCAGCTCGCGCTGCGCCTCGTCGCCGCCGAGCGCGTAGCCCGTCACGGGGTGGCGCCAGTGGCAGCCGACGACGACCGCCCGGTCCGCCAGCGCGGGCGCGAGCCGCTCGAGGAAGCGTCGCAGCGTGGGCAGCGAGAAGTAGTACAGGACCTCCGACAGCACGACGAGGTCGAACGGCCCGGCGGGCACGTCCGCGGTGACGTCGGCGACCTCGACGCTCAGCCCGTCCCGCTCGCCCAGCCGCTCGCGGGCGCTGGTGACGGCGGCCGGGGCGACATCGACGGCGAGCAGGTTCTCGCAGCGCTCCGCCAGCTCGGCCGTCAGCACGCCGATCGAGCAGCCGACCTCCCAGGCGCGGGCGAACCGGCGCCGGGGCAGCGCCGCGAGCGTGAGGGCGCGCTTGCGCTCCTCGTACCAGCGGCTGGTGAAGCCCCACGGGTCGTCGCGGCGCTCGTAGGTGGCGTCGAAGAACGCGGCGGTGACGTCGGCGCCGTCGCGCGCGTCGTCGCGGTCACGGGCGCCGTCCTCGTCGCGGACCTCGACGGGCGGCTCCGTCACCACGAAGGTGTCGACGCCGCGGCCGGTGATGCGCCGCAGGTCGTGCGGTACGAGCGCGTCCGGGCCGGCCACCTGCGACGCGTGCGCGTCCAGGGCCCGCGACCGTCGCGCGGCCGCCTCCGGTCCGCCCGCGAAGGTCCGCAGCGTCTCCCAGGGCACCTCCGCCGTCGTCGGGTCGGCCCAGTGCCACATCCAGATCGGGTACTCCCACAGGGTCAGCCCGTGCCGGCGCGCGACCTCGCCCGCGATCTCGCCGAGCACGCGGTGGTCGCGGTGCCCGTCGCCGGACCACGGCGCCACGAGCGTGGTGACGGGCGTCCCCGCGACGTCGCGGTCGCGGACCAGCCGCTCCAGCCAGGTCCGGACGGCGTCGCGGTCCTCGCGCAGGCCGCCGTCGGGGAAGCGCAGGGTCACCAGGTCGGCACCGGGGGCGAGCTCCGCCACCGCCTCCCGCAGCTCGGCGGCCCGCCGCGAGGCGAGGCCGGGGTCGCGGGTGCCGTCCGCGCCGGGGGCGGCCGCACCGTCGGTGACGACGACGACCGTCGGGGCCCGCCCGCGCAGCGCGAGCTCGGCGACGAGGTTGCCGGCGCCGAGGGTCTCGTCGTCGGGATGGGCCGCGAGCACGACGACGCCACGGCCGGGCAGACCGAGCTCGGGCAGCGCGGCGAGCCGGGGGTCGCGGAGCCAGGTGCGCGCGGGGGTGCCCGGCTCCCGGGCGTCGAACGTCACCACGCCGACCCCTCCTGCCCGACGACGGCGGTGCCGAGCGAGACGGCCTCACGCCACGGGTGGTGCTGGCGCACGTAGATCGCGAGATCGGCGACGCGCTTGGCGTGCGCCTCCTCCTGGGTCAACGGCGCGGGGCCGAGCGCGTCGGCCGCCTCGCGCAGCACGACGTCGCAGGCGCGCGCCACGGTGGCGCGCACGCGCTTGGCCAGCACCCGGCCCTCGCCGGGCTCCGGCGGGGCGTCATCGCCGTCCACGTCGACGCCGTCCACGGCCGCGGCCCCCGCGGCGAGGGCGCGGCGGGCGTCGGCGAGCTGCTCGTCCAGGAGCCCGACGACGCCGATCAGTCGCTCGGCCCGCGCCTCAGGGGCCTGCCGCGCAGCCTCGAGCACGCGCCGGGCGACACCGACGGCCCCGCCGTACCAGCACGCGGCGACGCCGATCCCGCCCCACCAGAAGCCCGGACGACCGAGGTACCAGCCGGGGGCGCCGACCGCGGCGGCCGGCGCGTCGTCGAACGCCACGGGCGTCGAGGGGATCTCGGCGAGCCCGCGGGAGACCCAGCCCTCACCCGCCACCGCGACCCCCGTCCCGCGCAGGTCGACGGCGAACAGGCCCCGCTCGCCGTCGGGCAGGTGGGCGGTCACGAGGCCGCCCTCGAGGCTGCCGGCGAGCGAGCACCACGGCTTCACCCCCGTGAGGCGCCAGCCGCCGTCGCGCGGTGAGGCGGCCAGCCGCGTGCCGGGGGCCTCCGCGGCGTACACGCCCCACGTGCTCGCGGCGTCGAGGCCGGCGGGCAGGTCGACGGCGGGCCCCGGGGCGCCGTCTGCCGTCGGCGTGCGGGCCTGGTCGAGGATCGAGCGCGCGTCCAGCGTCGGCTCGAGGGCGCGGGCGACGGCGACGTCGCCGGCCGCGGTCGTGGCCAGCAGCTCCCACAGGGCGAGCGTCGAGCCGCCCCCGGTGAGGAAGCGGGGGCCGGTCCAGGTGCGGGCGACCTCGAGGGCGGCGGCCACGTCGAGCGGCGGCAGGTCGGAGGAGCCGAAGGGCGCGGGGGCGCCGAGGTGGACCCAGGCGGGGTCGGCGGGCGGGACGGGGGGATCGGGGTGCTGCACGGTCGGGCTCCTTCTGACGAGGACCGGGCGCGGTCCCGTCCGGCCCGCCCTGCCGTGGGACCGACGCGGAGGTGCTCCGGTCGTCCTTCGATCTTGCGGGACGACCCGCCGCAGGGGAAGGACGGCGTCCCGGTGGGCCGATCTGGCCGACGGGGCCGCGACGTGCGACCGTGGTCGGATGACCGCCACTCCCGCCGTCCTCGGTCCGATCGACACCGCCCGCGCGCTGTCGGTCCTCGCCCCGCTCGTCGCGCAGGGCGCGATCGTGCGTCGCCCCGCCGTCACGGCCTGGGCCGAACGCCACCAGGTGGACCGCAGGGGCGCGGCCACGCTGGCGGGGCTGCGCCGTCGGACCGGCGGTGGCCCCGCCGTCGTGCGGCTGCCCGGCCTGAGCCTCGCCGTCCTGCTCGACCCCGAGCACGTGGTGCGGGTCCTGGACGAGACGCCCTCGCCGTTCCGCGCCGACTCCCGCGAGAAGCGGGCGGCGCTGCACAAGTTCCAGCCCGAGGCGGTGCTGGTGACCGAGCCCGCCGGGCGGGCCCCGAAGCGGGCCGCGAACGTCACGGCCCTCCAGCCGGGTCGCCCCCAGCACGAGCTGGGGGCGGTGTTCGACGCGGCCGTGGACCGGGCGGTGGATCGGATGGCCACCCGGGCGCTCGCCGTCGGGCGCCTGGAGTGGGAGCCCTTCACGCAGGCGTTCGACAGCGCGGTGCGCGAGGTGGTGCTCGGTCCGGGCGCGGTCGACGACGTCGACCTCACCACCCGGTTGACCGACCTGCGCGCGGCCGCCAACTGGGCCTTCCTCCTCCCCGATCGGCCCGTCGAGCGCGAGGAGTTCACCGCGCACCTGCGCTCCCGGGTCGAGGCGGCGCCGGCGGACGCCAGCCTCGCGGGGTTCTTCGGCGCGCGGACCGACGGTGATGCCACCGGCCAGGTGCCGCACTGGCTGTTCGCGTTCGACGCCGCCGGGGCCGCGGTCTTCCGCGCCCTCGCCGTCGCCGCGGCCCGTCCCGACCTGACGGCGGAGCTCGCCGCCGAGGCGCACCTGCCCGCCCCCGAGCGGCTCGTGGCGCGCGGGAGCGTGCTCGAGTCGGTGCGGCTCTGGCCGACGACGCTGGTCGTGCTGCGCGAGTCCGACTCGGCCACGACCTGGGGTGACGGCGAGCTGCCCGCCGGGACCGCCGTCGTCATCGTGTCCTCGTTCTTCCACCGGGACTCGGGCCGGGTGCCGTTCGCGCACTCCTTCTCACCCCAGGTGTGGAACGACGGCCGGGCCGAGGCCGACCGGGCGCTCATCCCGTTCAGCACCGGGCCGGCGGGGTGCCCGGGTCGCGACGTCGTGGCCGCCGTCGCCGGGCGGTTCCTCGCCCGCAGCGTCGCCGAGCTGCGGCTCTCCTCGCCGCGATCGGTGCACCTGGCGCAGGACCCGTTGCCGTGGACGGTCGACCACTCCGGGCTGACGTTCGCCGCCGAGCGACGGAACGCCGCGTGAGCGCCGCCGGACGCCGGACCGTCGTCATCACCGGCGCCTCCGACGGGATCGGGGCCGCCGCCGCGCGGACCCGGGTCGCCGCGGGCGACCGCGTGCTGATCGTGGGTCGCTCGCCCGGGAAGACGGCCGCCGTCGCCGCCGAGACGGGCGCCGAGGCGTTCGTCGCCGACTTCGCCCGCTTCGAGGACGTCCGACGGGTGGCGAGCGAGATCGCCGCCCGGGTCGAGTCGATCGACGTGCTCGCCAACAACGCCGGGGGAGTGTTCGGCGACCGCGAACCCACGGTGGACGGTCACGAGCGCACCTTCCAGGTGAACCACCTCTCCCCGTTCCTCCTGACGGAGCTGCTGCACGAGCAGCTCGTCGCGGGCGGCGCGAGCGTCGTGAACACCTCGAGCGTGGCGGCCGTGCGTTTCGGGGCCATCGACACGACCGACCTCGAGAACTCCCGCGGCTTCACCGCGACCCGGGCCTACGGCGACTCCAAGCTCGCCAACATCCTCCACGTGCGCGGGTTGCACCACCGCTACGGCGGGAGGGGGATCTCCGCCGTCGCGTTCCATCCCGGGATGGTCGGCACGAGCTTCGCCGCGGGGTCGAAGAGCTGGTTCCGGCTGGTCTACCGGACGCCGCTGCGGCGGCTGTTCCTGATCAGCGCCGCCCAGGGCGGGACGACGCTGGACCACTTCATCGCCGGACGGCCCGGCGTCGACTGGCAGTCCGGGGCCTACTACGACGAGCGGACGCTGGTGGCCCAGCCGCACCCGCAGGTGCGCGACGACGAGCTGGTCGAGGAGCTGTGGCGTCGCAGCGCGGCGATGGTGGGGCTGCCGGGCTGAGGCCCGGAACCGACGGGCCTTGACTTCCCCGTCGGGGGCGGGGAGTCATCTGGGAACTGCTCGATCACGGAGTGCGCGGTCGTCGTCGGGCGCGCGCACACTGGGGCCAACGGTCGGCTCGAGAAACGTGGTCGACCGCGCGGGACCGCGGCAGCAGCAGCAGCCGCGTTCACCGGTCGACGGGTGCGGTGCGCGCGCCGTCTCCGTTCGACAGGGTCCGGACGTCCCCGACGAGGTCGCCTCCCGCGACGTCACCATCCGTGACGACGACGCCTCGACGACGACCTCAGGGTCGATCTCGGCGTGCTCGGCGTACCGAGCAAGGAGAAACCCATGAGCGATCCGTCCATCACACCTCCGCCCACCTACGGCAGCGTCCCGACGCCCGTGACCGGCCACGAGCCGGTCGCCCCCGGCGCCGTGCCGAGCACCACACCCATCCCCGTCGCCCCGTCGACGGGTCACCCCGGGTCGTCCGACTCCGGCGCCGGCGCAGCGGCCTCGGCCGCGAAGCAGGCCGCCTCCACGGTCAAGGACGAGGTCACCTCCGTGGCCTCCGACGCCGCCGCGTCGGCCGGTGACGTCCTCGGCACCGCCAGGGACGAGGCCGCAAAGGTCGCCTCCGAGGCCAAGGACCAGGTCTCGACCCTGCTGCACGAGGCCACGGGCCAGCTCCGCTCGCAGAGCACCGCCGGCAAGGAGCGCGCGACGGTCGGTCTGCGCGGTGTCTCGGGCGAGCTCGCCTCGCTCGCCGACGCCAGCGAGGACCAGGGCATGGTCTCCGACCTCGCCCGCCAGGCGTCGCAGCGCCTCGACGGCGCTGCCGGGTGGCTCGAGGACCGCGACCTCGACGGCGTTCTCACGGACGTGCAGCGCTTCGCGCGTCGTCGCCCGTTCGCGTTCCTCGCGATCGCCGTCGGCGCCGGCGTCGTCGTGGGTCGCCTCACCCGCGCCCTCAAGGACGCACCGTCCGGTACGACGTCGGCGCACCGCACCCACGACGACGACGGCGCGAGCCTCGACGAGGCGTCCGTCACCCGCCTCGATCACGGGCGGCCGCCACACCGCTGACGAGGCGTTCGCGTCCCCGGCGTTCGAGCCCGGCGCCCCGGCCGTCCCCGTGACCGACGGCGGCGAGCACGCCTGGGGCACGCCGGACGCCGGCACCGCGCCGGTGCGTTCCTGATGACCGGGACCCCCGGCGCCCCTGGGGCACCCGGCCCGCTGCGGTCGCGATCGACGGCACCCGGGACCCCGGTGACCCCCGTGTCGCCGGAGGACTCGCTCGGCACGATCGTCGGTCGTCTCACCGGTGACCTCTCGCAGCTCGTGCGCCAGGAGATCGCCCTGGCCAAGGCCGAGGTCACGCAGGACGTCACGCAGGCGGGGAAGGGTGCCGGCCTGCTCGCCGGTGCCGGCGTCGCCGGCCACTTCGTCCTGCTGTTCGTCTCGATCGCCGCCTGGTGGGGGCTGGGGTACGTCCTCGGCCACGCCTGGTCGGCCCTCGTCGTCGCGCTCGTCTGGGCGATCATCGCCGCCGTCCTGTACCAGCGCGGCCGCAAGGAGCTCGCCCGGACCCCGGGCCTGCCCCGCACCACGGAGACGGTGGCGAAGATCCCCGCCGCCCTCAAGGGACACCAGGAGACCTCATGACCACGAACGACCCCGACCAGATCCGCGCCGACATCGACCGCACGCGCGAGCGGGTGGCCGCCGACGTCGACGTGCTCGGCGAGAAGGTCAGCCCGAGCGCGATCGCCTCGCGCCAGGGCGACAAGCTCCGCGGCCTCGCCTCCGGGGCGAAGGACGCCGTCTTCGGCACCGCGTCGGACGCCGGTGACGCGGTCGGCTCGGCCGCCTCGTCGGCGAAGCAGTCGCTGGGGGACACCCCCGGTGCCGTGAGGTCGACGGTCCAGGGCAACGCCCTCGCCGTCGGCGTCGTCGGGTTCGGTGTCGGGCTGCTGCTCGCGGCACTCGTCCCGGCCAGCCGCAAGGAGCAGGAGCTCGCCACCCGCCTCAAGGACAGCGATCAGCTGGACGAGGTCAAGGAGGGCGCCACGTCGGCGGCCCACGAGCTGCTCGACGTCGCGAAGACGTCGGCCCAGCACGTCGCCGAGAAGGCGAAGGAGGGTGCCGCCGTCGTCAAGGACGAGGGCGCGGGTGCCGCCGAGGACGTCGCCGCCAGCGCGCACGACTCGGCCGACGCCACACGGAGCTCGCTCTCCTAGAGCTTCCGGACGCGGCCCGCGTCGATCAGGACGCGGGCCGCAGCGCGGGGGCGATCAGCGGGGGGGCATCCGCCACGGACGAGAGGCCCGACATGTACCTGCACGTGCAACGACTCATCCACGACATCGTCTCCGACGAGCCCGATCCCGCAGCGGCCAACGCCCTCCAGGAGGGACTCGGCGGCCAGTTCGGCGAGATGCGGACGATGATGCAGTACCTGTTCCAGAGCATGAACTTCCGCGGTGCCGCGGCCAAGCCGTACCGCGACCTGCTGCAGGGCATCGGCACCGAGGAGATCAGCCACGTCGAGCTCATCGGGACGACCATCTCGCGGCTGCTCGACGGCTCGCCGCGCTACAACGGCAAGAAGACCGATCCGCTGGACACCCCGGGTGCCGGTGGCGACGTCCCGCTCGCCCTGGCGCTCGACCAGGGCAACATCCACCACTACCTGGTGGCGGCCCAGGGCGCGCTGCCCGTCGACTCGGCGGGCAACCCGTGGAGCGGCAGCTACGTCTACAACTCGGGCAACCTCGTGCTCGACCTGCTCTACAACCTCATGCTGGAGTCGACAGGTCGCCTGCAGAAGTGCCGGATCTACGAGATGACCGACAACAAGACGGCGCGCTCGACGCTGGCCTACCTGATCGTCCGCGACCAGGCGCACGAGAACGCCTACGCCAAGGCGCTGGAGTCGCTCGGGGTCGACTGGGGCACGCTGCTGCCGATCCCGAAGACCAACGCGGAGAAGTTTCCCGAGGTGAAGAAGCTCGTCGACCTCGGGCTGCAGAGCAAGCAGTACACGTTCGACCTCACCGGGGCGTCCGAGGCCGGGAAGATCTTCCGCGGCATGTCGCCCTCCAACGACGGCACCGAGCTCGACGCCTCCGAGCAGGTGCCGGCCGGGGTGCCCATGACGATCGCCGACGAGCGCTACGAGGAGTTCGCCCCGGGTCTCGACCCGGAGCTGCTCGCGCTGATCCAGGCGACGGCGGACATCGAGCTCGCCGAGGCCGAGATGGTCTACGCACCGGTGGCTCCGGCGTCGAAGAAGTAGCGGTCGAGGAGGGCCCGGGCCATCAGGTCCGGGCCCTCCTCCACGCCACCCTGGTCAGTCGCGCTCCGATCTTGCAGAGTGGAGGGACCGACCCGAGGAGAATCGTGACCACGCCCGTAGTGACCACCGAGCCCACCGAGCCCGACCCGATCGTCCCGATCACAGCGACGACGGCCGATCCGCACCACCCCACGGTCCTGTTCGTCTGCGTGCGCAACGGCGGGAAGTCGCAGATGGCTGCCGCCCTGACGCGGCTGCACGCGGGGGAGAGCCTCACCGTCCGCTCGGCGGGTACGGACCCGGGCGAGCGGCTGAGCGCCGAGGCCGCCGCGAGCGTCGAGCAGGTCGGCGCCACGTTCCGGGGCGAGTACCCGAAGGCCATCACCGAGGGGCTGCTCGACGGCGTCGACCGCATCGTCGTCATCGGCGAGGCCGAGATCGACCCGGCGCTGCTGGACGGCGACGACGCTCCCACCGTCGAGCGCTGGCAGACGGACGAGCCGTCGGAGCGCGGCATCGAGGGCCAGGAGCGCCTCGCGATCATCCGCGACGATCTCGACACCCGCGTCCGGGCGCTGGTGCAGGAACTGCTGGTCTGACGCACACCGTGGCGTGCGCGGGCCGGCGTCAGGAGCGGGTCTGGTCCGACTCCGCGAGCTCGGCCGGCGTCACCCCACCGGGGAACGCCCCGAGCGGGGGCTCGTCGGGCAGGGGGGTGAGCGCCCGCCGTCGCGCCTCCCACGAGATCCACAGAGGCACGAGCGCGCCGACCCACGCCAGCGGCGCGGCCAGCACCGCCCCGAGGAAGCCCAGCGGCGTGACGAGCACGAGCGCAGCGGCGGACCGCAGCACGAGCTCGACGACGCCCGAGAACGTCGGGATGCCCGCGTGCCCCAGGCCCTGGAGCGCGCTGCGGAAGACGAACAGCAGGCCGAGCGTGAAGTAGAGCAGGCCGTTGACGAGCAGCAGGGTGTGGGCGTCGGCGAGGATCGCCTCGGCGTGGGCGTCGTGCCCCGCGAAGACCCGCACCATCGAGGTGCCCCACAGGATGCACGCGAGCCCGACGGCGAGGGCGACCCCGACCGACAGCCACGCCGTCTGTGTCACCCCCTGACGGATGCGCGACCACTGACCGGCACCGCGGTTCTGGGCGACGTAGGTCGCGATCGCCATGCCGAAGGCCTGGTACGGCGTCATCGCGAGCGCGTCGACGCGTGACGCGGCCGCGAAGGCGGCGACGGCGTCGGGCCCGAGCCGGTTGATCGCGTACTGCAGCACCAGGGTGCCGATCGCGATGATCGACATCTGGAAGCCCATCGGCAGCCCGAGGCGCAGCGACTCGACGACGTCGGCCCGGCGCAGCCGCCAGTCAGCGCGGCGGGGCCGCAGCAGCGGCATGCGACGCGCGATGAGCGCCAGGCAGGCGACGACGGTCGCGAGCTGGGCCAGGACGGTCGCGAGCGCGGCGCCCGCGATCCCCATCGACGTGCCGCCGACGAGCAGGAGCACGAGGCCGACGTTCAGCACGCTCGAGACGGCGAGGAACATCAGCGGCGTTCGGCTGTCTCCCAGCGCGCGGATGATCCCGGAGAGGTAGTTGAACGCGATGCCGGCCGAGCAGCCGGCGAAGGTGACGGCCATGAAGATCGTCGCGCCGTCGAGCAGCTCCGCCGGGGTGGCCATCCAGATCAGGAGCTGACGCGAGAGCGGGATGCCGACCAGGGTCAGCCCCGCGGCGACGATCGCCGACAGCACGGCGCCGACGGCGACGGAGCGGCGGACGGCGTCGGCGTCGCCCGCCCCGAACGCGCGGGCGACGGGGATGGCGAAGCCGTTCGTCATGCCCATGGTGAAGCCGAGCAGCAGGAACGCGATGGACCCCGTCGCCCCGACCGCGGCGAGCGCCTGGATGCCGAGGGTGCGACCCACGACGACGGCGTCGGCCAGGTGGTACAGCTGCTGCAGCACGAGGCCCGCCAGCAGCGGGAGGGTGAAGGTGAGGATGAGCCGGAGCGGCTTGCCGGTGGTCAGGTCAGTGGTCACGTGGAGTCCGAAGGTGGTGCGTGGGCGGGCGCGGCACACCCTCGCGGTGAGCGCGAAAGGTGGGGGAGGGGTGGTGCGGTGGACGCTGCGGCGTCGAGGTCGAATCGATTCTATGACCGTTCCGGGCGGGCGCGCGAGGGGTGGGCCGTGATCTGGGCAACGCGCCTGTTTACATCGAATCGATGTATAGCAGTGCTACGGTGCGGTGGTGATCGAGCTGATGATCCTGGGATTTCTCGTCGACGGACCGGTGCACGGCTACGACCTCCGTCGGCGCATGGAGCAGCTCCACGGCTACGCCCGCCCGCTCAGCGACGGAACGATCTACCCCGCGATCGCGCGTCTGGCGGCTGCCGGCCTGGTCACCCGGTCCGAGGAGCCGGGGAGCCGTGCCGCCGTCCGCCGGACGCTGCAGCTCACCGAGGCGGGCCGGGCCGAGCTGGTCCGTCGGCTGCGGGACGCCGACGGTCACGCGATCACCGATCACGCGCGATTCGCCGTCATCCTCGCGTTCCTCTCGCTCGTCCCGGAGCGGGCGGCGCGCGACGCCGTCCTCCGTCGACGTCTCGACTTCCTCGACCAGCCAGCCAGCTTCTTCTACGACGGTGAGCGGGGGGACCGTCCCGTCCGCGCCGAGGAGGTCGAGGATCCCTACCGTCGCGGTCTCCTCCTGTCCGCGAGATCGCTCAGCAGGGCGGAACGCGCCTGGATCCGCGACGTGCTCGCCGACGACCCCGACTCCCTGCCCCCCGACCTGGAGACCTCATGACCGAGACCATGCGCGCCGTCGTGCTCGACGAGCCCGGCCCCGCCACGAACCTGCACGTGCGAAGGGTTCCTCTCCCACGTCCCGCCCCCGGCTGGGTACGGATCCGGGTGAAGGCCTTCGGGCTCAACCGCTCCGAGGTCATGACGCGGGTCGGCCACTCGGGTGCCGCCGTCATCTATCCCCGCATCCTGGGGATCGAGGCGGTCGGCGTCGTCGACCTCGACCTCACCGGGACGTTCCGGGAGGGGCAGCAGGTCGCCACCCTGATGGGCGACATGGGTCGCGCGTTCGACGGCGGCTACGCAGAGTTCACCTGCGTGCCGGTCGCCCAGGTGATCCCGTTCTCCTCCGATCTCGACTGGTCGCTGATCGGCGCGGTGCCCGAGATGCTGCAGACGGCGCACGGCTCCCTGACCGTGGGACTGGACGCACGACCCGGGCAGACGCTGCTCGTGCGCGGCGGAACCTCGTCGGTCGGGATGGCGACGGCGGTGCTCGCCAAGCGCCTCGGCCTCACCGTCCTGTCGACCACGCGTTCCCCGGCGAAGGCTGAGGCGCTGACGGCGATCGGCGTCGACCACGTGATCGTGGACGACGGTGACATCGCCGCCCGTGTGCGGGCGATCGTTCCCGGAGGGGTCGACGCAGCACTCGAGCTGGTCGGGACTCCGACGCTCCACGACACGCTGCGGGCCACCCGGGTGCACGGCACGGTCTGCTTCACGGGGATGCTGTCGGAGCAGTGGACCGTGACGGACTTCTACCCGATCGACTACCTGCCCGCGGGGGTGCGTCTGACGGCCTACACGGGCGGCGCGGCCGATCTCCTGCCGGAGGTGCTGCAGACCTTCCTCGACGAGGCGGCCGCGGGCCACGTCACCATCCCCTTGGACCGGACGTTCCCGCTCGCACGCACCCCGGAGGCGCACCTGTACCTGGAGTCGGGGCAGACGCGGGGGAAGGTGGTCGTGCTGCCGTAGGCGACCACGGCTCGTCCGTCCGGACGACCGAGGTCTGGACCCCGGTCGGTGGTGGCGGCGGGGTGGTGACGGGAGGATCGACGGCATGGTCCTCTCCAGCGCCGCCCTCGCCGATGCCGATGCGCTCGACCCCGAGCCGCGTTCCAGCTCCTGGCGGCAGGTGTCGCCCGGTGTTCTCCGCACCTTCTCGTGGGCGCTCGCCGGGGTGGGGGCTGCCCTGGTGCTGCTGGCGCAGTGGAGCCCCGTGGCCTACGCGCTCGAGTCGGCCCTGCTCGGCCTGCCCCTCGGGACCCTGACGCCCGGAGGTTATCTGGGTCCGGTGCTCCTGACGGGACCGGCCGGCGGGTACTGGGTCGCCGCGGCGGCCCTCGCGGGGACGGTGGGCGTCCTGCTCGCACCCCGCACCGTCTACTCCGCGACCGCGCTCGCCGTCCTGCCCTACCTCTCGGTCCTGCTGGTCGGGCAGCACCAGCTCGCCTGGCTGCTCGGCCTCGGGCTCGTGACGGCGATCATCGCCCTGCGCTCGCCGCTCGCCGGCGCCCTGCCGGGGCTGCTGGCGCTCGCCGCCATCTGGCTCGTCCTCCCGTTCGTCTTCTCCTTCGACCGCTGGGGCGGGTACACCCTCTGGTCGGTGGGGCAGTGCGCCGCGGCAACGGCGATCCTCGCCGCCGCGTACCTGGCCGCCGCCGGCCTCGGCGTCTGGGTCCGCGGCCGCCGCAGCGCCCGCGAGGCCCTGCTGGCCGAGCGCCGCGCCGCCGTCGTGGAGGCCCAGGCCGCCGAGCGGGCGGCGATCTCGCGCGACCTGCACGACGTCGTCGCGCACCACGTCTCGCTGGTGGCCGTCCGCGCGGAGAGCGCCCCCTACCAGCACGACCTCGAACCGGCCGCCCGCGAGGTGCTCGCGGACATCGCGTCCGACGCCCGGGCGGCGCTCGGCGAGCTGCGCCACGTGCTGAGCGTGCTGCAGCGCAGCGAGGTGACCGAGCTCGCGCCGCAGCCGCTGGCGGACGACGTCGACGAGCTCGTCGCCGTCGCCGTCGCGGCCGGTCAGGACGTCGTGGTGACGGGGGAGTGGGGCGAGGTCCCGCCCGCCGTCGGCTACATGCTGTACCGGGCCACGCAGGAGGTGCTGACGAACGCGCGGCGCCATGCGCCCGGGGCCCGCGTCCATCTCGTCCGCGAGGCGACGGCGGGGGCGGTGACGCTGCGAGCCTCCAGCGCGGGGGGTGCTCGAGGCGCCTCGGGCGAGGTGCGGCCGGGCCGTGGTCTGATCGGGATGCGGGAGCGGGTGGAGTCGGTCGGCGGGGAGCTCGAGGTCGCGCTGCTCGCCGGGGTGTTCACCCTGGCGGTCTCGATCCCGCTCGACGCGGAGCAGCAGGAGGAGGACGAGTGAGCGGGACGACGACGGTCGTCGTGGCCGACGACCAACCGGTGGTGCTCGCGGGCTTCAGCGCGATGATCGGCTCGGCGCCCGACCTCGAGGTGGTCGCGACGGCGGCCGACGGCGTGGAGCTCGTCGCCGCGGTGGCGCGGCTGCGGCCGGACGTCGCCGTCGTGGACGTCCGCATGCCGCGGCTGGACGGGATCGCGGCGACGCGACGAATCGCCGTCGAGAACCCCGGCACCCGGGTGCTCGTCCTGACGACGTTCGACCTCGACTCCTACGTCTACGACGCGCTCCACGCCGGCGCGAGCGGGTTCCTGCTGAAGGACACGACGGCGGAGCGGCTCGTGGAGGCGGTGCGGCTGGTGGCCGACGGCTCGATGCTCCTCGGGCCGAGCGCCACGCGTCGGCTGGTGACCGACCTCGCCGAGCGCGGGTCGCGGCAGCCGAACCCGGGCATCGCCGACCTCAGCGAGCGTGAGCGCGAGGTGATGCTCGCGATCGCCCAGGGACGCTCCAACATCGAGATCGCGAGCGACATGGTCGTCTCGGAGAGCACGGTGAAGTCGCACGTCTCGCAGATCCTGCGGAAGCTCGGCGCGCGCGACCGGGTGCAGGTGGTGATCGCCGCCTACGAGGCGGGGCTGGTGTGAGTCCGGGGCGGCCGGACGGGGCGGTCCGGGGCGGCCCCAGCCGCAGCACCGCGCCGATTTCGTGGTTCGGCCGGGGACGGGGTATGCTCTTTTCCGGCCTCAGGGCCACGCGCCCGTAGCTCAATGGATAGAGCATCTGACTACGGATCAGAAGGTTGGGGGTTCGAGTCCCTCCGGGCGCGCTCGTTGAGACAGCGACGTCAGAAGGCCCTCCCGGGAGACCGGGAGGGCCTTCTGCGTTGTCGGGCGGACGCGGTGGGGGCGTCCGGACGACGGTCAGTCCGTCGCCGCGTCTCCGGCCGCGTCGTCGACCCCGACCACGGCCACGGTGACGGTGTCCGTCGCCGTCTGCTTGGAGAACGTCTCGGCGTCGTCGTCCGTGGCCACGAGGACCTCGTAGGAGAACGTCAGCTGGACCGACCGGGCCTCGGCGGGCAGGGCGGGGACCAGCACGGTGGTGGAGTAGCTGTACGGGTCCTCGATCGTGTACCCGGGGGAGACGGTGGCGTCGTCGACCAGGTCGGGGAGCGACTCCACGAGCTCACCGGCGCCGTCGCGGGCGCTGGAGACCACCTGCAGTCGCGAGAGGAACAGCGGGTTCCCCTCGGCGCTGGTCGCGGTGAGCGAGAGGCTGACCGGCTTGGACGCGTCCGGCGTCCACTGCGACATGTCGAGCTCCGACCAGTACGTGACGGTCAGCGTGGCGGACCCGGCCGTGAGCGTGCGCTCCGTGCTGCCCGAGGCCAGGTCGTTCACGATCTGCGTCAACGTCGGGGTGGGAGTGGGCGTCGGAGAGGGGGTCGGGCTGCTGGAGGTCGACGTCTCCTCGGGAGCCGAGGACGTCTCCGACGCCGACGGCTCGTCGGTGGTCGAGGTCTCGGAGGTCTCCGGGGGCGTCTCCCAGGGCGGGGTTCCGCAGGCTCCGAGAAGTCCGACGGCGAGCGCGCACGTGATCGCGGTCACACCGGCGGTGCGAAGGCTGCGGTGGGGCTGACGCTTCTGTGACATGTGCGCTCCGGTGTCGGTTCCCTTAGGGGAACGGTAGGTCAAGACGTGGTTCACGCTCGGGTCGCGCCAGGGTTCCGCGAGCAGGATCATTCTCGTCCGGAACACCCCGGACCACCAGCAGCAGGAGCACGAGATGGTCGGTACGGCGATGACGGTACGTGAGGACCAGGCGAGCGGGGCCGAGGCTCCGGGCGTCGAGCTCGAGGTCTTCGAGTTCACCCCCGAGGAGCTCGTGATCATCGAGCCGACCCGGCGGGCGACCATCGCCTGCATCATCCCGGCCTACAACGAGGCGGAGACGATCGAGCAGGTGCTCGACGGGCTGCTCGCCCAGACCCGACTCCCCGATGCCATCCACGTGATCATCAACAACACCTCCGACGCGAGCTTCGAGCTCGCCCGCGCCTACGCCGGCGAGTACAGCGTTCAGCGACTGGGCCTCGTGCAGCAGACCACCATCTACGTGCACGACATGGGCAAGGTCGCCGAGAAGAAGGTGGGCGCGCTCAACTACGGCTTCCGTCTCGCCCAGGGCGCGGACCTGCTCCTCGGGGTCGACGGCGACACGGTCGTGGCGCCGGACGCCGTGGAGCGGCTCGAGGAGGAGATGGTCTCCGACCCGCGGATCGGCGGGATCTCGGCCATCTACACGATCGACAACACCGCGCGGCACCCGATGGCCTCGCTCCTGCTGTCCGGCCAGCGGGCCCAGTTCGCCGCGTTCAACCTGCAGAACCTGCTGCGTGGTCGCAACATGGCGGTGCTCGGCGGGCAGGCCTCGCTGTTCCGCATGTCAGCGCTCGAGGAGGTCATGGCGCAGTACCACCAGAGCACGCCCTGGGTCAGCGACTCCGAGGTCGAGGACTCGCTCCTGAGCCTGCAGATCAAGAACCTGGGCTACTCCACCAAGATCAGCGCGACGGCACGGGCGACCGTGGGAGGCATGGAGAACCTGCGGGCCCTGGACGGTCAGCAGGTGAAGTGGAACTACGGCGCGATCGACCTCATGTGGCCCGGGCAGCGCGGCGGCACCAGCGGTCAGCCGTTCCACCCGAACCTGCGCCTGCGCTGGCTCGAGAACGCGGGGATGCTCGTCAACGTCTTCTCCCGCGTCTCGTTCCTGCTGCTCCTGCTCGGCGCTCTGTCCATCGACGCGCTGGTGTTCTCCCCGATCTGGCTCATCCCGCCGCTCGTGGCGATGGCGCTGAACGTGCGCATCGCGATGTCGATCCAGGGCCGCACGTGGAAGGACATCCTGTTCGCCGCGACGATGATTCCCGCGGAGATCTACATGTGGGTCCGCATCGGACACTTCTTCCGGGCGTGGACCAAGTTCCTCTCGAAGGTCCGCACCGACAACTGGGCGGCCCAGGCTCGGGCGGAGCGAGGCGCCGGCTGGGCGCACCTGACGCCCCTGGTCGTGGCTCTCGCCGGCTTCGGTGCGCTGGTCTACGGCTGGTCGACGCTGCCGATCATCGCCCAGGCCTCGATCCTGTGGGTCGGCTGGCCGATGCTCGCCGTCCTCACCACGCTGCAGACGCTCTCGATGCTCCGTCAGCTCCTGCGTCGCCAGTACGGCTACCGGGCCTGACGGTCGGTCGGCGAACGGTCGGACGCGGAGGCGCCAGGCGCTGAGGTGCCAGACGCGGGGGTGTCAGGCGCGGGGGGCGTTCAGCCGGTAGCCGACACCGCGCACGGTGTCGATCCAGCGCGGGTTGCTGATGTCCTCGCCCAGCTTGCGGCGCAGGTTCACCATGTGGACCTCGACGCTGCGGTGGTCGGCGGGCGTGATGAGCGTGCCGACGTCGTACTCCTCGCCCCAGACGGCGCGCACGAGGTCGTGCTTGGTGACGACCTTGCCGATGGAGACCCACAGGGCGGCGAGGATGTCGAACTCGCTGCGGGTGAGCGCGATCGTCGCTCCGTCGACCTCCACGATGCGGGCGTCGCGGTCCACGCGAAGCCCGTCGACGGTGCCGGCGACCGGCGCGGCGGTGGCCGCAGCGGGCGTCGCCACCGGGGCGGGAGCGGTTGCGGTGTCCTCGGTCGTGACCGGGACGGGGTGGGGACGGACCTCCGCCGGAGCGACCGCGGCGACCTGGGGTGCGGGGGCTGCGGGGGGCGCTTCCGGAGCGGGGCTCGCGGGCGCGGCGTGTCGTGCCGTGGCTGCGGCCGAACCGTGGGGCGGCGAGACGCGAGGGCGGCGCAGCATCGCCTCGACCCGGGCGCGCAGCTCGCGGGGGCGGAACGGCTTCGTGATGTAGTCGTCCGCCCCGACGTCGAGCCCCGAGAGGGTGTCGATCTCGTCGTCCCGCGCGGTGAGCATCACGATGTACGCATCGCTGGCCGCACGAACGCGCCGCGCGACCTCGAACCCGTCGATGTCGGGAAGGTTCACGTCGAGCGTGATGATCAGCGGATCGACCTGGTGGGCCAGCTTGACGCCGGCGCTCCCGGTACCTGCCGAGTGCACCATGAATCCGGCCTTCTCGAGGACCGATTCGAGCAGCAGGCGAATGTCGGGGTCATCCTCGATGACGAGGGCAACTCTCTCGGTGAATTCCACGCTCCGATCCTACGGTCGCCCCTGAGGATCTGGCCTTGCGAGATGTGAGGTTCTACGCAGGTAGTGGGTGTGGGGGTCGTGCCCCGGGACGGTCGGTCAGGGTCGTCGTGACGACCGCGACGTAGTGTGAATGCGGGCGACGCCGCCGGGGGTGGTTCTCCGGTCGAGCTCGTGCGAGCGACAGGAGAGAGATGCGCACCCTTCGATCCTTCACGTCACGGCCGGACTCCGGCGGACCCCGCGCCCACGCCTCTCCCGGCCCGACCTGGTCGCGTCGGCTGACCCCGCTCGTCGCCGGCGTTCTCGTCCTCGCCGGCTGCGCCGGTCCGGGTGACGAGCCCGCGCCCGGATCAGGGTCTCCGACACCGATCCCGAGCGAGCCGGCCACGAGCGAGCCGAGCTCGAGCACGTCCTCCCCGGGCGGCAGCGACCCGTCGTCGTCGCCAACCGGGTCGAGCACCGACACCGGGACGGCCGGCAGCGGCTGCCCCGCGACGAACGACGGCCCTCCGCCCGGCGCCGCCGTCGCGGAGATCGTCGACGTCGACGGCGACGGTCGCCCCGACAGCGCCTGGATCACCGCCGGTGCCGACCGTGCGATCGGCGTCACCACCGCGTCCGGCGCCACCTTCTCGGCGCCGATCAGCTCGGCCAGCCCGATCCCCGCCTCCGCCGTCGTGGGCAGCGTCGCGACCACCGACGCCGGCGACGCCCCCGTCGTGCTCGTCGACCTCGGCCGCGAGGCGCAGGTCTTCGCCCTCACGGGGTGCGCGGTGACGCAGACGGTGGACGACGCCGGGCAGCCCTACGTGTTCGACCGCGGTTTCGGCGGGCAGGGCACGGGGGTCGGGTGCAGCGACGTCGACGGTGCGCCCCGTCTGGCCGGGTTGCTGGCCGAGGAGACGAGCGACGGCTGGACGGTCACCCGCACGCTGATCGACCTGAGCGACGGCGCGCGTCTGGCCGGGAACGGGTCGGTCGAGGTCGTGGCCACCGCCGCGGCGGCCGACGATCCCGTGGTGACCACCGCCCAGGAGGTCTCCTGCGGTGACCAGGTCGCGGGAGCCGGCGGCCTGACCGAACCCGCCGACGGCTGAGAGGGAACAGATGACCGACGCGCAGGGCCGGACCGGCCCCCAGGACCGGATCGAACCCCATGACGCGATGGAGCCCCGCGACGAGCTGGACCGGGTCGACGACGTCGCCGGGGGACACCTGGACCTCCCGCTCGTGCGGACCGTCCGACTGACGGCCCTCGAGCGCCAGGCGTCCCGGGCCGCCGCCGCCCAGCTGCGCCGCGACGCCGTGGCGGGACGTGTCCCCGGGGCGGAGCGCCTCCTGAAGGAGGAAGGTCGGGCCGGTCCTGCCAGGGTGGGGCTGATCATGGGCGGGGCGGCCTTCGGGCTCTTCCTCGTCGGGGCGCTCCTGCAGGCGTTCACCTCCGACAGCGGCGACCTGTCCTTCGGGCTGGCCGCGGCCGCGGTCTTCGGCGTGCTGATGGGCGGAGTGGGCTACCTCGGCCTCGGCATCGCGCGGGGTCGGCGCTGGCGACGTCACGCCACGGTCGCGGCCTTCGCCGCCGACAACGGGCTCCACCACGTCCTGCGCGGCCGATCGGGCCGGCTGCCTCGCGCGGTTGGGTCCCGGCTCGGGTCGCACGAGCGCGTGGTGCACCACGACGTCGTGACCGGACGCGTCGCCGGGAGGCGGCTCCGCCTGGGTCACCGGGCCCTCGACGTCCGGGTCGGCTCCGACGCCACCTCGACCCGTCACCTGATGTGGATCGCGCTCGAGGTCCTCCCTGGTACCGCGCCGCCGTCGCCGGTGATGCGGAACCGGATCGAGGGGATCCTGGGACGCGGCACCGTCGTCATCGACCAGGACGGGGAGTGGCTCGTCCTCGGGGTCGAGGACCGACGGGGGTCGCTGGCGAGGATCGGTGACCTCGTCGCGGCGATGGACCTGGTGCTGAGCGAGGACGTCTGAGGCTCAGGTCGGTCGGACCCCCATGTGGATGATGGCGTGCGCGACGTCGCGGATCTTGAGGTTGCGGTCGCGCGAGTAGCGTCGGATGACCCCGTAGGCCTGGTCGACGCTGATGGACCGCGCCCCCGCCAGGATCCCCTTGGCCTGCTCGATCAGCACCCGGGTGTCGAGGGCGTGCTGCAGCTGCTCGGCGAGCTGGACCTGCTTGGCGAGGGCGGAGGCGTTGATGAGGAAGGCGGTAGCCATGCTGGCGAGCACCGTCACGGCCGTCAGGTCCTCCTCGCTCCACGACCCGGCGCGCTTGCTGTAGAGGGTGAACGACCCGATCGCCTCCTCGGTGAGCACGAGCGGGACGGCGGCGACCGACCGGATGCCGATGGACGCGGCCACCCGCCGGTAGCCGGGCCAGCGCTCCTCCTGCTCGAGGTCGGGAATCGTGACGACGTCGCCCGTGGCGTAGGAGGCGATGGAGGGTCCGGCCTGATCGGTGGTCTGCTGCTCCTCGAGCAGCACGAGCTCGACCGGCACGGCGGTGACCGCCTCGAGCCGGCCGTCCCGTGCGAGGCTGACGCCGCTGCCGGCGAGGTCGAGCAGCTCGGTGGCGCGCTCCGCGAGCTCCTCCAGCACCTCGCTGACGTCGTAGTCCGTCAGCAGCCTCCTGCTGAACGCCGTCACGGTGCGGACGAAGAGGTCGGTGGTCTGCATCGGGGCCGCCCTTCGCGGTCGTCATCGCCGGGGAGCGACTCACCGCGGTGTGCGTCCGTGACGTCGACCAGGGACCAGGGCTGATGTCACGCTAGCCCGAGCCCGGACCGGCGACAACAGGTGCGGTCCCGCGTGATCCGCCGTCGGTATCCGTTACCGTTGCTCCACCTTCTTCCCCACTCCGGACCGTCGGTGGGGTTCCTCCACTCCTGACCCCGGTGGCGAGCTTCTCGACCTCCGGATGGTGGGCTGTGGTACTCGCATTCATCGATCGACCACTCGCGGTGGACGAGGCTCGACGTGTCCTCGCCTGAGGTCGAGCGCCCCCGGGGCGATCGCGCCGGGAACCGCCGCACCCCGACGTGGGCCGACGCCGACGTCGAGCGCGTGCTCGCGACGGAGGGGTCGGAGGTCGCGTGGCAGATGGCGCACCTGGTGTCGGAGCTGGACGAGGTGGACGACGTCGCCGCGGCGCTGCAGCTCGTGACGTCGACGGCGCTGTCCGTGGTCGACGGCGCTGAGTTCGCCGGCGTCACGGTTCGCGGCCCCGGCAAGGAGCTGGAGACGGCGGCGCCGACCTCCCCGCTGGTGCTCACGGCCGACGCGCTGCAGTACGACCTCCAGGAGGGTCCGTGCGTGGACGCCGTGCGTGGTCAGTTCATGATCGTGGCGCACGACGTCGCCACGGACCCCCGGTGGCCCGCGTGGAGCTCGGCGGTGTCCGGCACGGTCGGCTCGGTGCTGTCCGTCCGGCTCGTGAGCGCACGCGGGAACCACGGGGGCATCAACCTCTACTCCTCCCGGCCGCACGCCTACAGCACGCAGTCCCAGCTGGCGGCGGCGCTGCTCGCCGCGCACGCCGGCGTCGCCATCCGCTCCATCCTCCTCGAGCAGGATCTGAGGGACGGACTGGCCGGACGACTGGTCATCGGACAGGCGCAGGGGATCCTGATGCACCGGTTCGGGATCGACGAGCACGCGGCCTTCGCCGTGCTGCGGCGCCTGTCCAACAACCTCAACCAGAAGGTCGCCCGGGTTGCCGCCGACCTCGTCGCCGAGCCGGGGAAGGATCTCGCCGCGGGTTAGGTCGGGCGTGCCCCGCGACGGCGCCCGGGGACCCGGATCGTCAGCAGCCGGGTCTGGGGGGCGAGCTTGGTGGCGAGCGCCAGCACGGACTCGGTCCGAGCGCCGTCCGGGTCGAGGACCGAGAACAGGTTCACGCCGAGGTAGAACGTGATGGCCGCGTTCGCGACGTCGCGCGTCGGAAGCATGGCGCCCAGCGGCGTACCGCCGACCACGCGCTCCCAGCTCTCCTCGATGAAGGTGACCCAGACCTGCGTGCGCTCCGCGAGCTCGGCGCGCAGCTCCGGCTTGGTGACGGCGGCGGCCACCAGCTCGCTGAACTGGGCGAGGTAGCCGCGCTCGACGTCGGTGCGGTAGATCGTGATCGCGGCGGCGACCAGCTCCTCCACCGTCCGCGCCGCGGCGGCGGTCTCGCGGTGCATCGCCAGGCGCTCCGTGCTGGAGCGGTCGAGGGCCGCGAGCAGCAGCGCGTCGACCCCGCCGAAGTGGTAGAAGATCAGCGCCGCGTTGACCTCGGCGGCGCTCGCGACCACCCGGGCCGAGGTGCCCGCGTAGCCGTGCTCGCGCAGGACGACGTCCGCGGCGTCGAGCAGGCGACGCCGCGTGTCCTCCGCCGTGCGCCGTCCGCCTCCGGAACCCCCGCTGCTCGCCATGGTCTTGATCATATGCTTTGATCAGTCGACTTAAACGAGTGATCAAATTGGGGAGTCGCGATGAGCATCGATCCGTCGGACGGTGACCGGGCCGACCTCCCGGCCGACCCGCCGGGAGCCGAGGGGGCGGCGACGGCGCGGACGCTCCGACGTCGTCCCCCGCCAGTCCCTGGGGGCGAGCGCTGCGCTGGCCGCTGACCGAGGGCGTGGGCGTGGGCGTGCCGTCCGACGCCACCGACCCGCCCGACCCGCCCGCGCCGCCCCGCGACCTTCCGCCGGCGCCGTCCTGGCCGTCATCGTCGTCGGACCCCGTCCCGCCGCCCCCGATGCTCCCGCCCTACCCCGGTTGGGACGCTCCGCCGGTCCAGCCGCGGCCGGCGGTGGACGAGGGCCCGCCACCCGGAAGCGTCGGCGCCCGCCTCCTGCTCACGGCGCTCCTGCTCGCCGCGTTCGCCGCCATCTTCTGGGCCCGCGGCGTGACGGCGTTCGGCACGGAGCGGACGGCGATCTTCTACGTCGGGGTGCCCGCGGTGCTGGCCGTCTCCGTCGTGCTGCTCGCGCGTCCGCGTCGACCCGTCGGGATGACGATGGCCGCCACGACCGTCGGCCTCGCGCTCGCCGGTCCGCTGCTGTCCGAGGGCATCGTCTGCCTCGTGATGGCGGCGCCGCTCATCTACGCCGTCGCCGCCCTGCTCGCCTGGGGGCTCGGCAACCGCGACCAGCACCCGCACCGCGCCCTCGCGACCGTGCCGCTCCTGCTCGTCCTCATGGTCGAGGGCCTCGGCGGGATCAGCTTCGCGTCGCGCGAGGACGTGGGCACGGCGACCGCCGTCGTCGACGCCTCGCCCGCGGAGGTCGTGGCCGCGCTGGCCGCCGAGCCCGACTACGCCCCCTACGACGCCCTGTTGCTGCGCGCCGTCCCGTTCCCCGTCCCGCTCGGGGCCACGGGGACCGGCGTCGCGGTGGGCGACGTCAGGGAGATCGACTTCACCCCGCGGCGCAGCCTCGGGATCGGGGCCGAGCCGACGGCGCGGTCGATGGACCTCGAGGTGGCGGAGAGCGAGGTGGGCGACGACGGCGGCCGGGTCCTGTTCGACGTCACGCACGACTCCACGCTCGCGCGGTGGCTCGACCTGCACGCGGCCGAGGTGAGCTGGCGGGCGGTCGACGGCGGCACGGAGGTCACCTGGACGCTGCACTACAGCCGCACGTTCGACCCCTCGTGGTACTTCGGCCCGGTCCAGCGCTACGCCACCGGGCTGGCCGCGGAGTACCTGCTGGAGACGTTCGCCGTGCCCGCCGAGGCGTCGGCCGTCACGGTCGCCGCCCAGGGCTGACGATGACGGGCCCGGAGCTGGACCCCGCCGTCGTGCGCGGGTTGGGGATGCTGCTCCCGCTCGTCGGGGTGCTGGTGCTCGTGCTGCGCCGTCGCCCCACACGGGGCGAGGTCGGGGCCGCCGTCACCGCGGGCGCATGGGCCGCGCTGAGCCTCCTCGCCGTCAACGTGCTCGCCGTCGAGATCGGCTGGTGGTCGTTCGGGGCCGGTGCGGCGGTCTGGTTCGGGATCCCGGTCGACCTGTGGCTGGCCTGGAGCCTGCTGTGGGGCGCGCTCCCCGCCCTCGCGCTGCGCGAGGTGCCCGCCGTCGTCGTCGGGATCGCGGTGGTCTGGCTCGACCTGGTGGCGATGCCGCAGCTCGAACCGCTCGTGCTCCTGACGACGACGCCGGGGGTGCGGCACTGGCTCGTCGGCGAGGCGGTCGCGCTGGTCGTCGTGCTGCTGCCCGCCCTCGTGCTCGCGGGGCTGACGCTGCAGCACCGGCACGCGTCGGTCCGCGCGTGGGGGCAGGCGGTGTGGGCCACGGGGCTCGTCGTGGCGCTGCCCGCGATCACGCTCGTGGCCGACCGCGAGCCGGGCGCCGGTCCCGGGACCGGCCGGCTGGGGACGGGGCTGCAGGTCGTCGTCCTGCTGGGCCTGCCGGCGCTCGCGGCGATGCGCGAGCTCGCGCTCGTGGGACGCGGGACGCCGCTCCCGTTCGACCCGCCGGTGCGCCTGGTCACCTCCGGGCCCTACGCCTACGTGCGCAACCCGATGCAGCTCTCGGTCGTCCTCGTCCAGCTCGCGCTGGCCGCCCTGCTCGGTGAGCCCCTCCTGCTCCTGGCGGGTGTGGTGTCGGTGGGCTTTCTCGTCGGTCTCGCGAAGGGCCTCGAGGACCGCCAGCTCGAGGCCGACTTCGCGACGGCGTGGCGCCGCTACCGCGCGGAGGTGCGCGAGTGGTGGCCGCGGTGGCGCCCCTGGCCCGGGCGTCCGGTCGGCACGCTGTACGCCGCGGGGGACTGCGACCTGTGCACGGGCGTGGGCGGCTGGTTCGCCAGGCGATCACCGGTGGCGCTCCGGATCCGAGCGGCGGCCGAGCACCCGGAGTCGCTCCGGCGGATCCGGTACGAGTCACCGGGGGTGCGCGTCGACGGCGTCCGGGCGGTCGCGCGGGCGCTCGAGCACCTCGGTCTCGGCTGGGCGCTGATCGGGTGGGGGCTCGACCTCCCGGCGGTGCGGCACTTCGCGCAGCTGTGCGCCGACGTGTTCGGGGCGGGACCGCGGGCCGAGGTCGAGCGTCCGCCTGTCGTCCTCGACGCGCGGAACCGTTGAGGTTCGGTTAGCGTTCTCGCGGTTCACCGCGCAGGGGCGGTTCCGTCCTGCTCGACGCGTCGGCGCACGAGCACCTCACGATCGGTTCATGTCGCCATGCCCAGATTCACCCGATGGCTCGCCGCCGTCGCCCTCCTGGCGGTGGGCGTCCTCGTCCCCACCGGCTCCGCCCCCACGGCGGTCGCCGCCCCCGGCCAGCTCGGAGCCCCCCAGGTGGTCCTCAACCCGGCCGGCGGCACGTCCGGTGACAACGGGATCCGCCTCACCCTGAACTCCGTCAACTCCGGAGGGGACGAGCTTCTCTACCGCGGCCAGCAGCAGTACTACGGGCCGTCCGACTTCAACCCGTCGTTGGCGATCGGCGACCGGACGTTCTCCCAGGCGGGATTCGGCCGATACTCCATCCCCTCCCCGAGCTGGACCTCCCTCGAGGTCGTGCGGACCACGGGAAGCGCGGCGGCCGGAGGCACGGGGTCGGCGAGCGCGACGCTCCGCTACACCGCGGTCGTCGACGGCCTGTCCTACGTGATGGAGCGGCTGGTGAGCTACACCTACCCGAACACGTTCGTCACGGAGACCTACGCCTTCACCATTCCCGAGGGCAACACGAAGAACCTGCGCTTCTACCACGGTGGTGACACCACCCCCGGTGGGACCGACGTGGGCTACGGCCTCATGATCACCCAGCCCTCGCGCACCGTCGTCTCGCTCAACCAGGAGTCCGGTGTGCAGGTCGCCCTCCGTGAGCGGCCGGACTCCAAGCCGTTCGACGGCGCGGTCTCCGGGGGCTACTCGATCCCGTACGCGCCCATGCGGACGGGGCAGCCGATCGGCTTCCGTGCGGACACCGCCTTCCACGACGCCGGCCTGATGGTCGAGTGGAACCTCGGCAGCACGCCGGGCACGCAGACCTACTCGCTGGACCAGGTCGCGACGCTGCAGGGCGCCAACCTCACGGCGACCTTCGGCCAGACGTTCACCGTCGCGGGAGCGCCCGTCAGCCTCGACCTCGCCGTGAACAACAGCTTCCTCGAGGGACGCGCCGGCATCGGCTACACCGTCGCCCTGCCGGCGGGCGTCCGCGTCGCCGGGGCGCCGACCAGGGCCCCCGCCTGCGCCGGGACGGTCTCCGCCACGATCGGCGGATCGACCATCACCACGAGCGGCGGCTCCGTGGCCGCCACGTCGACCTGCCTGCTCCAGGTGCCCGTCACGGCCGACGCCGTCGGCACCTACACGCTCACGGCCGCCAGCGTCACCGCGGTCACGGGTGCGACCAACACCGTCGGGACGACCTCGTTCTTCGTCCCGCTCGCGCCGGCCATCACGACGGAGCAGCTGCCGACGATGACCGCGGGCGTGGCCTACTCCGCCACCGTCGCGGCCGACGGCGCCCCGGCCCCCGAGTGGGCCGTCACCGGTGGCGCGCTGCCGGAGGGGCTGCGTCTCGACGCCGTCAGCGGTGCGATCACCGGCACCCCGACGGCGAGCGGCCCGTGGTCCGTGCAGCTGACGGCCACGAACGTGGGCGGCACCGACGTCCGCGCCTACGCCGGCGTCGTCACCGCACGGACGGCGCCGCTGGTGCTCGCGTTCGACCCCACCGTCGTGAGCTACGGCCAGGCCTCCACCGTCGCCGTCCAGGGCGTCCCGGCCGGGGCGACCGGCACGGTCGCGATCAGCCTCGACGGTGCCGAGCTGTGCACGGTGACCCTCCCGGCCACGTCGTGCACCACCTCCGCGGCGCTCGAGCCCGGGACCCACGCCGCCGTCGGCTCCTACAGCGGCGACGCCGTCTGGGCCCCGGCGACCTTCACGGGTCCCGTCCTCGTGGTGACGCGCGCCGAGGCGGCCCTGACGGCCGCGCTGAGCGCGTCGACGATCACCTACGGCGAGACGGCGTCGGTCGTCGTCTCGGCCGCGCCTGGCGCGACCGGCGAGGTCCGGATCACGTCCGGCGACCGCACCCTGTGCACGATCACCCTCCCGACGGCGACGTCGTGCACGACGCCGGTGCTGGCCGCGGGGGCGTACACGCTCGCCGCGACCTACGCGGGCGACGGCCGCTTCGCCCCGGGTGCCGCCCAGGCCGGCACGCTCACGGTCCAGCGCGTCGTGGCCGAGCCCGGCCCGGTCGAGCTCACGGGGGTCTACGGCACGCCGGTCACCGTCACGCTGCCCGACCTGCCCGCCGGTGCCACGGGAGACGTCGTCGTGCAGCTCGACGGCGAGGTCCTGTGCACCTACGCCGTCGACGGCGGCACCGGTCCCGGCTGCGTGGTTCCGGCGGACACGTCCGCGGGCAGCCACGAGCTGACGCTGGCCTACTCGGGCGACGCCAACCACGAGGGCGCCACCGTCGAGGGCTCGGTCGAGATCGCCCGCGCGGCGAGCACGCTCGAGCTGCCGGACGACGTCGCGGGTGTCTTCGGCGTCGCCACCCCGGTGACGGTCGGCCTCGCGCCGTCGACCGCGACCGGTGACGTGACGCTCTCGCTCGGGGAGGCCGAGCTGTGCTCGGCCGCTCCCGGGTCGCCCTGCGTCCTGCCCGCCGATCTCGCGGCCGGCACCCACGAGGTGCTCGCGTCCTACGCCGGCGACGCCAACCACGAGCCGACCACCGGCGTCGTCACGGTCGTCATCGCCCGCGCCGGCACCGACCTCGTCGGCGAGGTCACGGCCACCACGGTGGGCACGCCCGCCACGGTCACGGTGTCCGGGCTGCCCGACGCCGCGACCGGCCTCGTCACGGTGAGCAACCCCGACCTCGGCACCCTGTGCACGATCGACGTCGCCGAGACGGCGTCGTGCGTCACGGACGGGACGACGGCGGCCGGCACGTGGGCGCTGACCCTCGACTACGCGGGGGACGCGAACCACGAGCCCTCCACCGCGACGGCGAGCCTCGTCGTCGAGCGGAACGCGACGTCGTTCACGGCGCAGGCGACCGGGACCGACGTCTACGGCACGACCGTCATCACCGTCGCCGGCCTGCCGGCGGACGCGACCGGCACCGTCGTCGTGACGGCGGACGGCCTCGGCACGATCTGCACGATCGCGCTCGACGCCGACTCGTGCGAGAGCGCGGTGCTGGCCACCGCCGGCACCGTCGCCCTGGCGCTGGACTACTCGGGCGACACGACCTACCTCCCGTCCTCGGCCACCGCCGAGCTGGTCGTGGCGCCGCTGACCACCGCCCTCACGGCGCAGGTCGAGCCGGTGACGGTCGGTGACACCGCGGTCGTCACGATCGCCGGTCTGCCGGAGACCGCCAACGGAGTCGTCACGGTGTCCTCGCCCGAGCTGGGGGAGCTCTGCTCGATCGACCTGGGCGAGGCGCTCACCTGCGAGACGGGTGCGATGGCCTCGGTCGGTTCCTTCCTGCTGGACGTGGCCTACCCGGGCGATGTCAACCACGAGGCCTCCGCCACCACGGTGGAGCTGTGGGTGGTGCCGATCGTCACGTCGATCTCCGTCCCGGAGGTGCTCACGGGCGTCGAGGGCGAGCCGGTCGTCGTCGAGGTCTCCGGTCTGCCGGAGACCGCGACCGGCGTCGTGCAGGTGCGCAACGGCGCCCTGCCTCCGGTCGAGGACGAGCAGGACGAGGACGGTGCGGTCGAGGACGGTGCGGTCACCCTGCTCGCGCTGGTCCCCGCCGAGGGCGAGGTGCTGTGCTCGTACGACGTCAGCGAGGCGAGCGCCTGCACGCTGCCGCTCGACCTCGTCGCCGGCGAGTACGACCTCCTCGTGACCTACCTGGGCGACGTCGCGCACGACGGCGCCCAGGCGTCCACGACGCTCGTCCTGGCGCCCGCGCCGGTGCCTCCGGTCGAGGAGCCGTCGGAGACCCCGGCGCCGACCTCGCCCGCGCCCACCTCGCCGGCGCCGACCTCGCCGGCGCCGACTTCGCCGGCGCCGACGGCGTCCGCCACCCCGCCGGCGCAGTCCCCGCTGCCGGTGACCGGGGCCGGGCTGCTCGGTGCCGCCGGTGCGGCGCTGGCGCTGCTCGTCGTCGGTGGAACGGTGCTGGTGGTCCGTCGCCGCACGGTCTGATCGCCTGACGACGGCAGCGAGAAGGCCCTCCCGGTTCGCCGGGAGGGCCTTCTCGCGTCAACGGCTCGTGCCGTGGATCACCGCGAGGTCTTGGGGGCGTACCAGGTGTAGTACCAGCCGGTGGTGTCGCCCTTGACGCGGTAGCAGTTCGTGGCCGTGTAGTAGTTGCTGCTGCGGACGTGGGCGACCTGGCGGTTGCAGGCGGACAGGGTGCTGTAGCGGACGGTGCCCTGGTTGGGGTTCGCCTCGGCCGACACGGGCGAGGCGAGCACGGCTCCCGCCGCCAGGGCGAAGGCGGCGGCGGCGACGGTCAGGAATCGGGGGCGCGATGTCGTGGTCATGGCACGACGCTAGGAGCGGGTGGCCCCCGACGTCGATGGGGAGAGCTCCCCACCCCGACCGCGCCGGGCGACCAGCCTGTTGAGGCGCTCGGACATGACGAGCCCGAGCACCACGAGCACCGCGAGGAAGTACGGGAAGGTCCAGGCACCGGCGCAGGCGGAGATGACGCCGAACAGGGGTGGGGCCAGCGTCGAGCCGGTGTAGGCCGCCGCCATCTGGATGCCGATGATCGCCTGGGAGTTGCGGCGCCCGAAGTTCACCGGCGTGGAGTGGATGATCGCGGGGTAGATCGGCGCGCAGCCGAGACCCGCGATCACCAGTCCGGCCAGGGCGAGCACGTCCGTCTCCAGGGGCAGGGCGATGAGCGCGACGCCGAGGCCGAGCGCCGCGAAGCCGCCCCGGATCAGCTGCACGTCACCGATGCGGTCCGCGAAGAAACCGGCCAGGAAACGTCCGCCGGTGATGCCCAGGAGGAAGAGGGACGCGAACGCCGCCGCGGTGGCGACCTCGACGCCGCGATCGGCGACCAGGAACGTCGAGGCCCACAGGATCGCCGTGCCCTCGAGCCCGCAGTAGGCGAAGAAGGCCACGAGGATCAGCGCGACGCCGGGGATGCGCAGCGCCGTCGCGAGCGGGACGTGGCCGGTGCTCGGGGCGGGCCGGTCCGCGCCGTCGCCTGTCGTGGCGTCGCCGGTCGCGCCGCCGTCGTGCTCGTCGTCGGTGTGGACGGGGGCGACCGCGTGCACCTTGCGCCACAGCGGCAGGCTGACGATCAGCCCGACCGTGATGACCGCCTGGATGATGCCGACGGTGCGGTAGGCGCCGTCCCAACCCATCCCGGAGGTGAGCGCGTAGCTCATGATGAACGGGCTGATCGCGGCGCCCACGCCCCAGAAGCTGTGCAGCCAGTTCATGTGCCGCGCGGCGTAGTGCAGGGCGACGTAGTTGTTGAGGGCGGCGTCCACCGCGCCGGCGCCGAGCCCGTACGGGATCGCCCACAGGACCAGCAGCCAGAACGAGCCCGACAGCGAGAACCCGACGAGTGCGCACGCGGTCAGTCCGACGCTGACGGCGGTGACGGTCCCGGCCCCGAACCGGCGCGTGAGGCGCTCGGAGGCGAGGCTGGCGACGATGGTCCCGCCGGCGATGACCATCGTGATGATGCCGGCGAAGGCGATGGGGACGCCGAGGTCGGCATGCATGACCGGCCAGCCGGCGCCCACGAGCGCGTCAGGGAGGCCGAGGCTGACGAAGGCGACGTAGATGACCGCCAGGAGAGTCGAGTACACGAGGCGTCACCCTACCGCGCGCCAGTGTACGTCCGTACACATCATCGGCCCTCGCGCCGTCCCCGCGCCCCGACACCCCCGCGCAACCTCCCGGATCCCGACCACCCGCCAGGCATTCGCGCGCGCGCCAACCGCGCGTCGCGCACCGTTCACCCGGACTCCCTACCGTCGCCGTGGTCGTCCTCAGCCGAGGCCGACAGCCCCTCGGTTCGGAGCACGCGTCCATGGCAGTCACCTCAGCGGCAGGGATCGACGAGGTCGCCGCGACCCGGCGCACCCCGGTCCCCGCCCCGACCCCGCCGTCCGGCCCGGACGAGGCGGACCGCCGACGACGACGGCGACGGGCCACCTCCCGCCGCTACCTCACCTTCGTCCTGCTCGCGGGCCCGAACGTCGCGCTGATCCTCGCGTTCATCTACTTCCCGCTGATCTCGAACCTCTACTACTCCACGCTCGACTGGCGCCTCGGCGCCCGGACGGCCGACCCCGTCGGCCTGGCGAACTACGTGGAGCTGTTCACGTCCTCGCGCGGCTTCGACGTCTGGCGCGTCACGCTGATCTTCACGGGTGCGACCGTGATCGGATCGATGGTGCTGGGCCTGCTGGTGGCACTGGTGCTGGACCGCAACCTCCCGGGCAAGGCGGTCGCGCGGACCGCCGTCTTCGCGCCGTACGTGCTCTCCGGCGTCGGCGTCGGCCTCATCTGGATGTTCATCTTCGACCCGCGGATCGGCATCCTCGGCCACGGGCTGCGGGCGTTCGGCCGGACCTCGCCCGAGTGGTTCATCGACCCCCAGCTCGCTCTGCTGATGGTGATCGTCGTCTACGTCTGGAAGAATCTCGGCTACTGCGCCGTCGTCTTCCTCGCGGGCCTGCAGGCGATCCCGAAGGACCTCACCGAGGCCGCTTCGCTCGACGGCGCCGGACCCGTGCGGCAGCTGTTCTCGATCAAGCTGCCGCTGCTCGGGCCGACCGTGTTCTTCCTGTCGGTGACGTGCATCCTCTCCTCGATGCAGGCCTTCGACATCCTGCGGATCATGACGCCGACCGGCAACGGGACGAACACGATCATCTTCGAGATCTTCCTGCAGTCCTTCGGCGCCTACCAGCGCGCCGGCTACTCGGCCGCGATCGCCGTCGTCCTCTTCCTCGTGCTGTTCGCGATCACGGCGATCCAGCTCCGCTACGTCGAGCGGAAGGTGCACTACCGATGACCGCCCCCACCACCACGCCCACCGACCCCACGGCGGCCGCCCCGGCCACCCCGGCCGCTCCCGCCCCCGTGGAGAAGGAGTGGCGCCGCGCCTTCCGTCGCGAGAACGTCCTCGGCACCCTGGTCGGTGGCTACCTGCCGCTGATCCTCGCCGTCGCCATCATCGCGGCGCCGCTCGTCTGGATGCTCATCGCCTCCTTCAAGCCGGCGTCGGAGATCGTCACGCTCGACCCGACGCTCTGGCCGCAGGACCCCACGACCGCGAACTACGCGCTCGTGGCCGACCGGGTGCCGCTGGCCCGCGTCTTCGCCAACAGCGTGGTCGTCACGGCGGTGGGTGCCGGCATCAAGGTGCTGCTCGCGATCACGACGGCGTACGCGCTCGTCTTCGTGCGCATCCCGGGTCGCAACGCGATCTTCCTCGGCATCCTCGTGGCCCTCATGGTCCCGCCCGAGGCCGCGATGCTCCCGAACTACCTGACGATCTCGGCGATGGGCGGACGCGACACCCTCTGGGGGATCATCCTCCCCGGCCTCGGGACGGCGTTCGGCACCTTCCTCCTGCGCCAGCAGTTCAAGGCGCTCCCGCTCGAGCTGGTCGAGGCGGCCGAGCTCGACGGCGCGGGCCACTGGCGGCGGCTGTGGGCGATCGTCGCCCCGGTCAGCCTCCCGGCGATCGTCACCGTGGCGCTCGTGACGGTCGTCAACGAGTGGAACAACTTCCTCTGGCCGCTCGTCATCATCGACAGCCCGCGGAACATGACCCTCCCGGTCGGGCTGAACCTGCTGCAGTCGATCGAGAGCCAGACCGGCGCGTACGGCGTGCTCATGGCCGGCGCCGTCCTCGTCATCGTGCCGGTGCTGGTGGTGTTCGCGCTCCTGCAGCGCAACATCGTCGCCGGCCTCACCCAGGGCGCCGTCAAGTAGCCCTCCCCGAACCCGCGAGCGCCCCGCACCACGGATCGCGCGCGCGTGCCAGAAACCCGAGCGGTCGCCTGACCGGTCACCCCGACGAAAGGTCCCGACGTGTCCCGTCACTCCCGTCCGATCCTCACCTCCGTGCTCGCGGCGGCCACCGTGGCGGTCCTCGCCGCGTGCGGCCCGGCCACCGGTTCCACCGACGACGCCGCCGAGGCGATCGACTTCTCCGGCGTCGAGCCGGCTACCGAGATCACGTTCTGGTCCAACCACCCGGGCGGCTCGATCGACCTGGAGAAGGAGCTCATCGCGGGCTTCGAGGAGGAGACCGGCATCTCGGTCGAGCTCGTCACCGCGGGCGCCAACTACGAGGAGGTCTCGCAGAAGTTCCAGACCGCGCAGACCTCGGGTGACGTCGGCGACCTCGTCGTGCTCTCGGACGCCACCTGGTTCCCGGCCTACCTCAACGGCTCGATCCTGCCGCTGGACGACGTCTTCGAGGCGGCCGACGTCGACACCTCCACGTACCAGGACACCCTGTTCGGCGACTACCTCTACGAGGGCGACCACTACGCCGTGCCGTACGCGCGCTCGACGCCGCTGTTCTACTACAACAAGGACCACTACACGGCCGCCGGCCTCGAGGACCGCGCGCCGGAGACGTGGGACGAGGCCAAGGAGTTCTCCGAGGCGATCGCCACGGCCGTCCCCGCCGCCACGCCGTTCGGCTACCCGGCCGAGGACCAGTACCCCGCGTGGACGATGTCCAACCTGGTGTGGGGCTTCGGCGGTGGCTGGAGCGACGAGTGGGACCTCTCGAAGGTCGCCGACGAGAACACGGTCGCCGCGCTCGAGTTCGCCCAGACGTCGGTCGACGACGGCTGGGCCGCCGTCGCCTCGGGCGACCCGGCCACCGCCTTCTCCTCGGGCGCCGTCTCCCAGGTCATCGCCTCGACCGGCTCGCTCTCGGGCATCCTCGAGGCCGCGACGTTCGAGGTCGGCACCGGCTTCCTGCCGGGCGGCCCGGAGACCTCCGAGGGCGTCGTCCCGACCGGCGGCGCCGGCGTCGCGATCGCCTCGGCCTCCGACCCGGAGCGCCAGCTCGCGGCGGCGATGTTCGCCGCGTACCTGACCAACGCCGAGAGCACGGCGTTCTTCTCGGCCGGCACCGGCTACCTGCCCGTCCAGAAGGACGCCGACATGTCGGCCGTCTACGCCGAGGCGCCGCAGTTCGAGGTGGCCGTCGAGCAGCTGGAGCGCACCCGCAGCCAGGACTTCGCCCGGGTGTTCCTGCCGGGCGGCGACCTCGAGCTGGCGCAGGGCCTGCAGGCGATCCTCACGCGGGGCGCCGACGTCACCGAGACCCTCACCGGCCTCGAGACCAGCCTCCAGACGAATTACGACCGCGACCTGAAGGACGAGCTCGAGTCCGAGTGATCCCGGGCAGCACGACGCCCCCGTCCCGCTGCTGCGGGGCGGGGGCGTCGCCGTCGGTCGTCGTGGTGCCGGTCAGTCCGACGCGGACCGCCCCGGCAGGTGGCTGAGGACCTGGCGCACGACGTTCGTCCGGGCGACGTCGAGGAGCTCGCCGGCGCCGCCCGCGAGCACGGTGCGGATCCCGTAGAGCGCGAACCCCTTGACCTGCTCGGCCGTGACGGACGGCGGCAGCGCGAGCACGTGGCGCGCCGTCGAGACGTCGACGAGGGCCGGCCCGCGGTGGGCGAGTGCCGCCCCGAGCGCCTCCTCGAGGTCGGCCGGGTCCTCGACGCGGCGCGCGAACAGCCCCGCCGCCGTCGCGATGGCCGCGAGGTCGGGGTTGTCCAGCTCGGTCCCGAAGGTCACGACGCCGGCGGCCTTCATCTCCAGTTCGACGAAGCTGTACGCGGCGTTGTTGTAGACGAGGACGGTCACGTCGAGGTCGTCCTGCACGAGCGTGAGCAGCTCGCCCATCATCATCGTCAGCCCGCCGTCGCCGGCCAGCGCGACGACCTGGCGGCCGGGGAACGCCCGCGCCGCGCCGATCGCCTGCGGCACCGCGCCGGCCATCGAGCCGTGCACGAACGACCCGAGCAGGCGCCGTCGCCCATTCATCGTCAGGTACCGCGCCGCCCACACCACCGGGGAGCCGACGTCGGTGGTGAACACCGCGTCGTCGGCCGCGACGCGGTCCAGCGCCACGGTGGTGCGCTCCGGGCGAACGGGGGAGGCGTCGTCGTCGGCCAGCGCGTCCAGGGTGGCGCGCGAGTCGCGGTGCTCGGCCTGCATCGCGGTGAGGAAGCCCGCGTCGCGATCGCCGTCGAGCAGCGGCAGCAGCGCGGGCACGGTGTCGAGCACCGTCCCCACGAGCCCCACCTCGACGTCGGTGCGGCGCCCGATGACGCTCCCGCGGAGGTCGACCTGCACCACCCGCGCGTCGTCGGGGTAGAACTCCCGGTAGGGCAGATCGGTGCCGAGCATGAGGAGCGTGTCGGCCTCCTTGACGGCCTTCGCGCCGGAGGTCGTTCCGAGCAGGCCGGTCTGCCCGACGTCGTAGGGGTTGTCGTACGCGACGTGCTCCATGCCGCGCAGGGCGTGCACGACCGGGGCCCGCAGGCGCTCGGCGACGGCGAGCAGCTCGGCGTGCGCGCCGGCGCACCCGGCGCCGGCGAGGATCGTGATCCTCTCGCCCGCGTTGAGGACGGCGGCGGCGGCCGCGAGCTCGTCCGCGTGGGGGACGACGTGCGGTCGGGAGGCGACGACCGGGCGCGCGTCGGGAGCCTCGGTCTCGGCCAGGAAGATCTCCCCGGGAACGACGACGACGGCGACCCCCCGCTGCTCGAGGGCGGCGCGCATCGCGGTCCGCAGGATCCGGGGCAGCTCCGACGGCTCGCTGACGAGTTCGCAGTAGACGCTGCACTCGGTGAACAGGCGCTCGGGATGGGTCTCCTGGAAGTAGCCCGACCCGATCTCGGCGTGCGGGATCTGGGCCGCGATCGCGAGCACCGGGACCCGGCTGCGCTGCGCGTCGAAGAGTCCGTTGATCAGGTGGAGGTTGCCGGGGCCGCAGCTGCCCGCGCAGACGCCGAGACCACCCGTGAGGGCGGCCTCGGCGCCGGCGGCGAACGCCGCGGTCTCCTCGTGACGCACCTGCGCCCACATGAGGGTGTCCGCTCGGCGGATCGCGTCGGTCAGGCCGTTGAGCGAGTCCCCGGCCAGGCCGTGGATGCGCTCGACGCCGGAGGCGACGAGGGCCTGGACGAGGTGGTCGGCGTTGGTGGTCACGGGGGGATCAGGCCTCGCGCTGCGGGTGGGGGCCCTCGGCGATCTCCTCGATCAGCTTGTCGCAGAAGGCGGGGAGGTCCTCCGGCGTCCGGCTGCTGACGAGGCCGAGGTCGCAGACGACCTCCTCGTCCACCCAGGTCGCCCCGGCGTTGGTGAGGTCGGTGCGCAGGCTCGGGTAGCTGGTGATCGTGCGGCCCGTGAGGACGTCGGCGTCGGCGAGGATCCACGCACCGTGGCAGATCACGCCGACGGGCTTCGCGTCCGTGACGATGTCGCGCACGAGCGCGACGGCGGCGGCGTCGAGCCGCAGGTGGTCGGCGTTCACGACGCCGCCCGGGAGCACCAGGGCGTCGTACTCGCTCGCGACGGCGTCGGCCGTCGTGAGGTCGACGGTCGCCTCGTGACCGTTCTTGCCGGTGATGGTGCCGGCCTCGGGAGCGATGAGGACGGCGGTGGCGCCGGCCGCGGTGACGGCCTTCCAGGGCTCGAGGAGCTCGGAGTCCTCGAAGCCGTCGGTGGAGACGAACGCGACACGGGTGCCGGTCAGGGTGGTGGACATGGTGCTCTCCTTCGGTCGTGGGGGGTGGTGCGGGATGACGTCGGGGCGACCTGACGTCGGGGTGCGGCGGGCCGGCGTCTAGAAGACGGCGCGCCCGCCGGTGACGCCCAGGACGGTGCCGCTCACGTACGACGCCTCGTCGCTCGCGAGGAACACGAACGCGGCGGCGACCTCGACGGGCTGGCCGGGGCGGCCGAGCGGCGTGTCGGACCCGAAGCCGTCGACCTTCTCCTCGTCGAACGTCGACGGGATGAGCGGCGTCCAGATCGGGCCGGGGGCGACGGCGTTGACGCGGACGCCCCGCGGGCCGAGCTCGGCGGCGAGATTGACCACGAGGTTGTTCAGCGCGGCCTTGGTCGAGGCGTAGTCCAGCAGCGGGCCCGAGGGCTGGTAGGCCTGGATCGACGTCGTCACGATCACGTTCGAGCCCGGCGCCAGGTGCGGCGACGCGGCCTTGACCAGCCAGAACGTGGCGAACACGTTCGTCTCGTAGACCTGGCGCAGCTGGGAGTCGGTGAAGTTCTCGATCCCGCCCTTGACGCCCATCTGGAACGCGGCGTTCGAGACGACGACGTCGATCCCGCCCAGCCCCTCGACCGTCGCGGCGACCAGGTCGATGTTCGCCTGCTCGGTGCGCTGGTCGGTGGGCAGCAGGAGGCATGTGCGCCCGAGGGCCTCGACGGCGTCGCGGGTCGCCTCGGCGCCCCCGCTCTCCTGCGGCAGGTAGGCGATGGCGACGTCGGCACCCTCGTGGGCGTAGGTGAGCGCGACGGCCCGGCCGATCCCGGAGTCGCCGCCGGTGATGAGGGCGCGTCTGCCGGTCAGGCGTCCGCGGCCGGTCCAGGACGTCTCACCGTGGTCGGGCGCGGGATCCATGGCGGCGACGGAGCCGGGCCAGTCCTGGGTCTGCCCGGGCACGTGCTCGGGACGGTCGGGGACGGTGGGGGTGGACGAGGTGGAGTCGGACACGGATCCTCCTGGGTGTCGGCGCGGTCGGCCCATGCCTCCGCGTCCGGGAAGTGGCAGAGCCGCGGGGCTCGCGCCCCGCGGCTCTGTCGTCGTGCTGGTGGTGCAGGTTGTGCAGCGGAAGGTCAGTCCTTCTTGAAGGCGTCCTTGATGCTGTCGCCCACCTTGCGAGCGGCGTCCTTGGCGTCCTCGGCGGCGTCCTTCAGGCCACCCTGCGCCTGGTCGCCGCGACCCTCGGCCTCGAGGCGCTCGTTGTCGGTGACCTTGCCGGCCGTCTCCTTGAGCTTGCCGCCCGCGGTGTCGGTCTTCGCGTCGAGCTTGTCGTCGAGTCCCATGGTGTGCTCCTTCTGATCGGGTACCACCACGGTAGGCACGCACCGGGGCGAATGGCCAGGATCATGTGTCGGCGAGATGACGGGTCTCCGCCCGGAGGGGTGACTCAGGCGGGGTCGGGGCGCTGCAGCGGGATCCCCGCGATGCTCGGCGGCTTGGGCGCGACCGTGTCCTCGGGCTGGACCGCGTCGGTCGGCCGGGGGAGCGGGCCGACCCAGACGCGCCACACGCCGGCGTCGCGGAACACCTCGGCGTCGGTCACGAGCCGGCCGCGGCCGGCCGCGGCCGCCTGGGCGGCGAGCGGGAGCCGCTGCTCCTCCGGCGCGAGACCGACGTTGCGGTTGTTCCAGGAGAGCACGACGACGCCGCTCGGCTCCGCGTGCACCGTGAGCTCCGCGGCGACCCGGCTGACCTGCCGCCCGGTGCCGGCACTCGCCTCCAGCGCGGCCTGGTGCGCCGCGGTCTCGAGCGCGAGGAACCCCGCACCCACGTCGGCGGTCACGGTGGCACGTCGGAACAGTCCCATGCGCGTCACTCCGTCGCGGTGTCGGTGGTCGCGTCCAGCCCGAGCACGTCGGCGACCGTGGGCCAGGCGGCAGCGGCGAGCACGGCCTGGCCGGTGGCCGAGGGGTGGAAGTGGTCGACGGGCGAGAGCCACTCGGCAGTGACGGGCGCGGCCGCGACGGCACCGTCGTCGAACCGGCACGCGGCGTGCCGCTCGCACGCGGGCGCGATGGCGGCCTGCAGCTCCGCGAGCCGCTCGGCGGCCTGCGCGCGCACGGCGTCGTCGCCGCCGAGCACCGTCTCGCACAGTCCGTACGACCAGACCTGACGTGCCGCCGGGTCGTCCTCGGCCGCGTCCCAGACGTCGATGACGGCGGGCACGCTCGTGACGACCACGTCGGCCCCGGGCGTCACCGTCTCGAGGTGGGTGAGCAGACCGTCGAGCGCGTCGGCGAAGTCGCCGCGCGCCGTCATCGACGCGGCGTCGGGGGCGCACACGTCGTTGGCGCCGAACATCACGGTGACGAGCCCGACGTCGGTGCCGGCCGGGGCGCCCGGCTGCGCGAGCGCCTCGTCGACGAGCGCCACGCCGTCGTGCATCTGCGCGCCCTCGAGCGCCGCGTCGACCGAGGTGACGGCGTATCCGGCGGCGCCCAGGCGCGTGGCGATCGAGTCCACGGCCGGGTCGGTCCCGAGCGCCCACGACGCGGCCGTGCAGCCGATGACGGTGTCGCACGAGGCGAAACCGGTCGTCAGCGAGTCGCCGACCGCCAGGAGCACGAGGGGCTGACCGGCCGCGGGCGCGGGCTCCGGCGCGGCGGTCGGAGTGGGGGAGGAGGGGGCGGTGGTGGACGACGGCGGGGCCTCACCCGTCGCCGTCGGCTCGCCCCCGCCGTCGGCCGGGGAGCAGGAGGTGAGCATCGCCGTCGCGAGGACGACGGCGGTCAGCCCGAGGGTGGCGGCGCGGGGGCCCGGGCGCGTGATCACGTCTCCACGGTAGCCCGCGCGACGAGGTCGCGCCGGTCCGGTTCCGGGCAAAGAGGTGCTGGCCCGTCGGCAGGGGGCGGTCGACGGGCCAGCTGGGAAAAACTGTACATGGATCGCGCCGAGAGTGTCGCGTCGAGATCGCGTCGGCGGCGCGTCGGTGTCGCGTCGTCGGCCAGTCACCGGCTGCCCGGCCCCGGGTCGTTAGCATCGGGGCATGACCACCGGGGTGCAGCCACCGACGCGACGGCGCCCCGCGCTCGTGCGGGTGGCGAGCCGCTCGGTGTGGGTGTGGGGGATCGTCGCTGGCACGATCGCCCTGGCGCTCGGCACCTGGGCGGGTGGCGGGTTCCGGGAGGTGCCGGAGGACGGGCTGCCCGTGATCCCTGCCGACGCCCTCGTCTCGCTCGGGCCGTTCGACGTCGCGATCGAGGGCTGGACGGTGTCGAGCTCCATCCTCACGAGCGACCTCGAGTACGCCGACGCCGCCGCCTGGTTGGTCATCGCGGCCGACTTCCGTGCGAACCCGCCCCGGTCGACCGTGTTCTACGAGGACATGATGACGGTCAGCGCGCTCGAGCCGGTCGGCTTCGCCAAGACGGTCCACCCCACCGACGGGACCTACCTGACCTACCTCCAC
This sequence comes from Serinibacter arcticus, assembly GCF_003121705.1. NCBI lineage: Bacteria > Bacillati > Actinomycetota > Actinomycetes > Micrococcales > Beutenbergiaceae > Serinibacter > Serinibacter arcticus. Next base: position 3,123,566 of record NZ_PYHR01000002.1, read on the forward strand.
CCGGGCGTCACGACCCCGGCCCTCGTGCTCATCCCCCTCGGTTCGTCCGACGCCGCCACGATCGACGACCTCTCCGTGCTCCCCGTGGTGCTGGGCTCGCGCGTCTGGGTGGCGCACTCGCTCACCGACGAGATGGGCTGGTTCCGCACCACCCCGCGCGCGAGCGTCCAGGTCCCCCGGGACGACTCCGTGGCCGAGCTGGCCGAGCTGGCGGAGGACGCGGCGTGAGCGGCGCGGACGCCCGACGCCGCCTCACGCCCGGCGCGGTCGTCCCCGGGGTGGTGCTGCTGGCCCTCGCGATGGGGCTGGGCGTGCACGAGGCCAACCGCAAGGTCGTGCCGACCGTCGCGACGACGATCCACGGCACGGTCGGGCAGGAGCTCGCCGTCGGAGGGACCAGGGTCGAGGTCCTCGGGGCGAGCACCGCCCCGGTCGTCCGGGTCGAGGGAACCTTCTCCGACGAGGTCACCGAGCCGACCACGACCGGTGAGTGGCTGGTGCTGCGGGTCCGGTTCGCCGGTGAGCGCGAGCCCTCGGCCGTTCGTCGCTACGTCTGGCGGGACACGGAGGGCGTGGAGTACCAGACGAGCCAGTGGTTCGACTACGGCTACCCCTTCGCGCAGCCGGACGAGTGGTGGCACGAGGACGTCGTCTTCGAGGTCCCGCCGGCCGCGCTCGAGAGCGGCACCCTGCTGCTGCTCCCCGAGGGCCAGAACTGGGCGCTGCCCATGGAGGTCGGCGCGATCCGCGTGGACGACGTCGAGGTCGTGGACGTCATCGACGCCGTCGACGCGACGGTGGGGGAGGCGCCGTGAGGCTGCGGGCGGTGGCGGCGGGGGCGGCGTCCCTGGTCGCGATCGCGGGGCTGCTCGTCAGCGTCGGGTGGCGGGAGGGCTCGAGCTGGACGCGGAACAATCCCGTGGACGCCGCCGAGGTGGCGCCCGACGGGTCCGCGACCCAGCGCGGCGTGACCATCCGGTTCGACGGGCTCGACCAGGTCGACCGCCTCACGGGGCGGTTCGGGGACGCGCTGGTGCCGCCGGAGGGCTGGACGCTCTGGGTCGCCGGGCTCGAGGTCTCCGGCGTGACGGGGACCGGGTTCAGCGTGGAGGCCGTCGTCGTCGCCTCGGACGGCACGAGGTACACCCGGTCGGACCGGATCACGTTCGACCACGCCCCCGAGGAGGGCTGGTTCGCCGAGTTCCTCATCGAGAACGGGACGTGGACCGACGCCTTCCTGCTGCCCGAGGACGTCGAGCCGGTGCGGCTCGAGCTCGTGCCGACCGACGTCGCCCGGAACTACTGGTCCTTCGACGTCTGACCCCGCGCCGGGAGCCGCAGCACGCCCGGCAGGCCGAGGCGCCGCAGGGTGAGCTCGGTCCCGGCCGCCACGAGCGCAAGCGTCAGCACCTGCACGACGATCTGCCCGACGGCGGCGACCAGCGGGTAGAGGGCGCGCCAGTCCGTGGCGGCGACGGTGGGCAGCAGGAGGTCGGCCAGCCACCAGACGGCGTAGTCGGCCTGGGCCACGACCGTGAAGATCACGCAGAACACCAGCACCGGCGTCCAGCCGCGGGCGAGCACCAGGCCGAGCGCACCGCCCATCGGGCCCCAGCGGCTGGTGGGCCGCACCAGCGACGTCCACGACCGCTCGAGCCGGGCGGTGTCGGTGAACGTGTCCCCGTACCGCGACGTCAGGTCCGAGACGCGGCCGCCGAGCCGTCCGCGCCGACCCTCCGTGGTCTCGAGCGGCGCGCGCACGCGTCCGGTGATCGTCGCGGTCACCTCGGCGGCGCGCTGCGCGAGGACCGCCGGAGCCCCGCGCCGCGTCCCGAACAGGATCGCCCCGAGGGCGAGCCACGCCGTCGGGATGAGGATGCCGGCGACGGCGATCCCCACGACGGTGCCGACGATCCGGCTGATCGCGCCGATCGAGGGGGCGATCGAGGGCCACTCCAGCGAGGCCCACGCCTGGCTCACGGCGTGCACCGCGAACCGGCTGCTCCACCACTCGCCGAGGATGTTGCCGATCGCGACGGCGACGAGCACCGACAGCACCATCCAGACGAGCTCGGAGTAGGTGACGAGCACCCGCAGGACCGCCGTGCCGGCGTCGCCCCCGCGGCCGGGGGTGATCGTCCCGGCCTCGAGCCGCTGCTCCCGCCGCTCCAGGACGCGGGCGCCGACGCTCCGCACGAGCAGGGCGACCGCGATCGCGGAGATGACCGAGAAGGAGATCGGCTGCGGGATGCGCGTGCCGACGTCGACGGCCGCGTCGGTGCCCATGTTGCCCACGATGACCTCCATCGTGGCCTCGTAGAGGTAGTCCTTGCGGTCCTGGGTCAGCTGCCCGTTCTGCTCGTAGAGCACGAGGTAGAGCAGCAGCGCGCTGCCGAAGGTCGCCAGCGCCGCCGTCGCGCTGCGCCGACCGGTGTCGCTCAGCCGTCCCATCACGGTGAGCATCGCGACCGCCGCCACGAAGGTGATGCCGGGCACGAGCGCGAACACGAGGGTGCCCGGCGTCGCGCCCGTGCGAGAGACGATGACCGCGAGACGCATCGTCCAGTACGCGGCGAGGGCGCCGAGGGCCGAGACCCCCGCGAGCACGAGCCAGTAGCGGGCCAGCAGTCGTCCGGTGAGGACGACGAGGTCGCGCGCCTCCTCCCCGAGGGCGCGCCACGCGAGGCCCGCCGTGATCCGGGGCGGGGGGTCGTCGCCGCCCGCGGCGGCGGGGCGTACCGGGCCGACGGGCGTCGTCGGCCGCGAGTCGTGCGGGTGCGGGGTCGGCAGCGGAGTCGTGGGGCGCGAGTCGTGCGGGTGCCGGCCGGGCTGGCCGGGTTGCGACTGCCGGCCGGGCGACGGCTGGCCGGGCTGCGGCTGGATCGGCTGGAGCGGGCCGAACGGGTGGTGCCCGCTCACAGCCGCCGGTCGATCCAGTCGAGGAGCGCGTGCTCGTAGTCCTCGCGGGCGGGCGACGGCGAGAGGGCGAGGTCGTGCATGCCGTTCGGCACGGTGCGCAGGGTGACGTCGCTGCCGAGCTTCCCGGCGACGGCCCACATGTGCCGCACGTCGAGGACCGTGTCCGTGGTGCGCACCTGGGCCGGGGTGATCGCGGTCCCGCCGGCGCCGCCCGAGCGCGTCGACGTCGCCATCAGCACCGGCACGCGCAGGTCGAGCCCCTCGGCGACGCGGCGCTGGGCGCGGCGGATCGCGCTCAGCCAGGACGCGCGCACGGGGAAGCCCTCGAGCGGCTTCCAGGCCAGGTCGAAGTCCCACTCGCCGCCCGTGCTGGCGTGGATCGAGGCGGTGTAGGTGCGGGACAGGCGCGAGATGACGGCGTCGGGGTCGCGCCAGGAGGCGACCGCCGCGAGCGGTCCGCTGAGGCTGCGCCTGAGCGGGGTGTCGTTGATGTCGTACCAGGGACTGTTGAGCACGACGGCGTGGATCGAGCGCGGGTGGTGGTGGGCGAACAGCGTCACGACCAGGCCCCCGGTGGAGTGCCCGACCAGCACGACCTGGCGGTGCCCCTCCGACCGGATGATCGCCAGCGCGGCGAGGATCTCCTCGTCGTACTCCGCGACGTCGCGGACCAGCGCCGGGACCTGCCCGGGGCGCAGCGAGCGGCCGTAGCGGCGCAGGTCGAGCGCGTAGAAGTCGAGCCCGCCAGCGACCACGTTGCGCGCGTGCTGCGCCTGGAAGAAGTAGTCCGAGAACCCGTGCACGAACAGCACCGCGCGCTCGCGGGTCGGGGTGCCGCACCGCACGAGGGTGGCGGTCGTGCCGTCGGGACCGTCGCCGTCGTCCGCGAGCGGGATGGTGCGGGAGACGAACTCGCCGCCCAGGACGTCGGCGTCGTACGTCGTCGTGACGGGGTCCATGCGCGGCAGCCTAACGCGGCGCGTGCAGCCGGGCCCGTGCCGCCTCGCTAGCATCGCCACCATGACCTCGCCCCTGCGCACCGCGCTGACCTCGCGCTGGACGTGGGGGACCGCGGCGACGCTCGCCGTCGGGGTCGCCGCGATCGGCATCGGCGGCGGCTGGGGCGCGTCGCCGCCCGCCGAGCTCCCCGAGCTGGCCGCGGGGGCGACGGCGGAGCTGGGTCCGTACGACGTGGACGTGCGGGGGTGGACGGTGAGCGACGAGCTGCTGCCCGACGACCTCTCCTACAGCGACGCCGCGGCCTGGATCGTGATCGACCTCGGCATCACCGCCAACCCGCCCGCGACCGTCGGGTGGTTCGCCGACTCGCTCGCGGTCGAGGGCGTCGAGCCGACCGGGCGCGTGCTCCTGGTGGACCCCGCCGACGGCGACCTGATCGCGCAGGTCCACCCGGGCGTCCCGACCGACGCGCTGCTCCTCGTCCCGGTCGACGCGGAGGCCGCCGCCGCGGCCGACGAGCTGGACCGCCTGCCGGTCGTGCTCTCGGCGCACGTCTTCACCGCCCACGTCATCTCCGGCGAGGAGTGGTGGTGGCGCGCGAGGCCGACGGTGACGCTCGAGGTCTCCCGCGACGACGACGTCGCCCGCGTCGGGGCCGCCTCGTGAGCCGTGTGCGCCTCACCCCGGCGGCCTGGGCCTCCGCGGCCGGGCTCACCGCCGTCGCGCTGCTCCTCGGTCAGCACGCCGTGAGTCGGCCGGAGGTCGCCACGGGCACGTCGATCCTGCGGGCCGACGCCGGCCAGGAGCTGGTCGTCTCGGGCGCGCGGGTCGTGGTGCTCGAGGCGCGCTCGACCGACCAGGTGCTGGTCGAGGGCGAGGTGGACTACTCCCTCGAGTCCGACGGGTCCGACGAATCGTCCGACGAGGGCGACGGCCTCGTCCCGCTGACGACGACCGGGCGCTGGCTGGTGCTCCGCGTCGCCGTCGCCGGTGAGAACGCCCCGACCGATCAGGTCTCCTACGTCTGGGTCGACGACGAGGGCGTGCGGTACCAGCTCTCCGAACGCGTCGACCGCGACATCGACGACGCGCAGCCCGGGGAGTGGTGGCACGAGGACATCACGTTCGAGGTCCCGGCGGAGGCCGCCGACGGAGGCACCCTGCGCGTCGAGCCCGAGGGCGTCAGCCGCGAGGTACCCATGCAGGTCGGCGACATCCGGGTCGCCGACGTCGAGCGGGTGGAGTCGGTCGAACCCGCAGCGCTGAGCCCGGGGAGGTCCTGATGGTCGGGGAACGACGCCCGGTCAGGACGGCGGCGCTCGCGGCGGGCTCGCTCCTCGCCGTCGCGGCCCTCGTCTGGACGACGGGCCACGAGTCGTGGGCGACGTGGTCGCAGGGGCGGCCGCTGTCGGCTGCCCCGGTCGAGGCCGACGGCTCCGCCGAGGTCGCCGGGATCACGGTCGCGTTCGAGGGGGTCGAGCTCCTCGGGGGCGGGCTCGTGAGCCGGTTCGACGACGCGTTCGAGGCGCCCGAGGGCTGGGAGCTGTGGCGGGCCTCGTTCGAGGTGTCGGGCGTGCCCGAGGAGGACTCGCCCGAGGAGGAGGCGTGGGAGGCCGTCGGCGCGACGATGCACGTGGACGCCTCCGACGGGCGCACCTACACGCGCTCCGACGTCATCCCCTCCTCCGTCGAGCCCGACAACGGCTGGCTGGACCCGTACTCGCTCGAGGGCGGGGCGCAGACGGACGTCGTGCTGCTGCCCGACGGGGTCGTGCCGCAGCGGGTGCGGCTCCTGCCGACGGCCGAGACGTCGCGCTACTGGTCGTTCGAGGTCGACGCCGAGGAGGGCGCGGGGGCCGACGGGGGCTGAGCGTCGTGCGCGGCGCGACGGGCTCGGCGCCCGCCCGCGCGCCCGCCCGCCGGCGGGAGCCGCAGCACGCCGGGCATCCCGAGCCGCCGCAGCGTCAGGTCGGTCCCGGCCGCGACCGCCGCGATCGTCACGGTCTGCACCACGACCAGCGCGAGCGCCTCGAGCACGGGGAAGAGCGCGATCCAGTCAGCCAGCGCGACCGTGGGGAGCAGGAGGTCGGCCAGCCACCACACGACGTGGTCGACCTGGGCGAGCACCGTGAACAGGATGGCGAAGGTCAGCACGGGCAGCCAGCCGCGCGCCAGCACGAGCCCGACGGCGCCCCCGAGCGGGCCCCACCGGCTCTCCGGCCGGAGCACCGAGGCCCACGACCGCTCGAGGCGCTCGGTGTCCAGGAGCCGGTCCGTGTCGACGGAGGCGAGCCGTCGCGAGCGCGAGCCGAGCCGGGCGCCGTAGGTCGCCGTCGCCGCAGCGGCGCGCCGGGCGAGCGGCATGCCCGCGCCCTCGCGCCGGCCGTGCAGCAGGAAGCCGAGGGCCAGCCACGCCGTCGGGACGAGGATCCCGGCGACGGCGATCTGGAGCACGTGCCCGACGACGTCGGCGACCGCCCCGATCGCCGGCGCGATCGCCGGCCACTCCAGGGCGGCCCACGCCTGGCTCGCGCCGACCACCACGCGCCGGCTGTCCCACCAGTCGCCGAGCCGCCCGAGGACGGCGGCGACGACGAGGAACGAGAGCACCAGCCAGATCAGCTCGGCGTAGGCGACCAGGGTGCGCAGCGTCGCGGTGCCGATCCCGCCGATCCGGGTGCTGCGCGCCCCGGGACCACGGGCGTCGTGCCGCTCGAGCACGCGGGCACCGATGCCGCGCAGCACGAAGGCGACGACGATCGTGCCGAGCATCGGCACGGACAGCCCGTCGGGGATGCGGCCGACCAGGGCGTCGGCCGGGCCGACCTCGTCGGAGTAGACCGTCTCCTGCATCAGGGTGCGGAAGTAGCCGCTGCGCTCCGCCTCGAGCTGGCCGCTCTGCTCGTACAGCACCAGGTACAGGAGCAGGGCGCTCGCGAACGCGGCCAGCGACGTCGCGACGCCCCTCCCCGCGCCCCCGTGAGCCGGGCGGTGACGGCGAGCATCCCGACGGCGGTGGCGAACGCGATGCCCGGGCTGAGAGCGAAGACGGCCAGCCCCGCCGTCGCGCTCCGCTCGGAGACGAGGACGGCGAGCTCGAGCACCCAGCTGCGCGCGGTCGCGCCGAGGGCGGCGACGGCGAGCAGCACGTACCAGTAGCGCGCCAGCAGGCGGCCGGTGGTGACGAGGAGCTCGCGGCCGTCGTCGCGGACGACGGAGGCGACGTCGCGGGCGGTGAGGGCGGGACGCGGGGGGTCGGGAGAGACGGCCGGCTGCGTGGCGACGGCTGCCTGCGTGGCCTCGGCCTCGGCCGGCGCGTCCCCGTGCGTCATGCGCCGCAGCCTAGCCCTCGGGGCCCTGCGTCCCCCGCGTAGCCCACGCCACAGCCGTCGCACCGTCCGGCCATCGTGCGGTCAGGCACCGTTCACCGCGCTGCGGCACAATGCGGATCGTGACGACACCTTCCCCGGACCGGCCTGCGACCGGGGTGATGGACCGGATCGCCGAGGCCCCGAGGCCCCGGACCCTGCTCGACGTGCTGGCGGCCACGGCCGAGGCCCACCCCGACGCCCCCGCGATCGAGGACGAGGCCGGCCACCTGACCTACGCCGAGCTGCTGGAGCACATCGGCGAGCTGGCTGCCCAGCTGCGCGCGGCCGGTGTCGTCACGGGCGACACGGTGGGGGTGCGGCTGCCGTCGGGCGGGCGCGAGCTGTACGTCGCGATCCTCGCCGTCATCGCGGCCGGTGCCGCCTACGTGCCCGTCGACGCCGACGACCCGCCCGAGCGCGCCGCCCTCGTCCTCGGTGAGGCGCGGGTCCACGGCGTGCTCGACGCCGTCGGGAGCTACCGCCGGCTGCGCGGCGGCGAGGAGCTGCTCGAGCTGGTGCCCGACGCCGAGGGCCGGATCGGCGGCGGCGACGTCCCCGAGCCCGGCGACTGGGAGCAGCCCGGGCTCGAGCACGACGCCTGGGTCATCTTCACCTCCGGCTCCACCGGCACCCCCAAGGGGTCGCCGTCAGCCACCGCAGCGCCGCCGCGTTCGTCGACGCCGAGGCCGCCCTCTTCCTCGTCGACGCCCCGCTCGTTCCCGGCGACCGCGTGCTCGCTGGCCTGTCGGTCGCGTTCGACGCCTCGTGCGAGGAGATGTGGCTCGCGTGGCGCAACGGCGCGTGCCTCGTGCCGGCGCCGCGCTCGCTCGTGCGCTCCGGCGAGGACCTCGGACCGTGGCTGCAGCGCCGCTCCGTCACCGCCGTCTCCACCGTGCCGACCCTCGCCTCGCTCTGGCCGGCCGAGGCGCTGGAGTCCGTGCGCCTGCTGATCTTCGGCGGTGAGGCGTGCCCGCCCGAGCTCGGTCGCCGTCTGGCGAGCCCCGACCGCGAGGTCTGGAACACCTACGGCCCGACCGAGGCGACCGTCGTCGCGTGCGGCGCCCCGCTCGGCGGCCCCGGCCCCGTGCGCATCGGGCTGCCGCTCGCGGGCTGGGCGCTCGCCGTCGTCGACGCCGAGGGCCACCCGGTGCCCGAGGGCGGCCAGGGCGAGCTGGTCATCGGCGGCGTCGGGCTCGCCCGCTACCTCGATCCCGCCAAGGACGCCGAGAAGTACGCCCCGATGCCGACGCTCGGCTGGGAGCGGGCCTACCGCTCCGGTGACCTCGTGCGGTTCGAGCGCGAGGGCCTGATCTTCCTCGGCCGCGCCGACGACCAGGTCAAGGTCGGCGGCCGCCGCATCGAGCTCGGCGAGGTCGACACGGCCCTGCAGGGGTTGCCAGGCGTGACGGCGGCGGCCGCCGCGGTGCGCCGCACCGAGGCGGGCACGCCGGTGCTGGTCGGTTACCTCACGGTGACGCCCGAGTTCCAGCGGCAGGAGGCCCGCGCGCTGCTCGCCGAGGAGCTGCCGGCCGCGCTGGTGCCGCTGCTCGCCGTCGTCGAGGACCTGCCCACCCGCACCTCGGGCAAGGTCGACCGCGACGCGCTGCCGTGGCCGCTGCCCGGGGCGGGCGGGGGAGCGGGGGGCGACGTCGACGGCGACGCCCTCGCGGACCTGCCGCCGGCCCAGGCGTGGCTGGCCGAGCAGTGGCGTGCGGTGCTCGGCGTCGCCGTCGCGAGCCCCGACGCCGACTTCTTCGAGGTCGGCGGCGGCTCGCTGTCGGCCGCCCAGCTCGTCTCGCGCATCCGTGCCCGCAGGGCCGAGGTGACGGTCGCCGACCTGTACGACCGGCCTCGGCTGGCCGCGATGGCCGAGCTGCTCGGAGACCTCGGCGACGACGACCCGACCACCGGCTCCGGCGCCGACGGCACGTTCTCGCGCCCCTCGCCCACGCCGCGCCTCACGCAGCTGCTCCAGACGCTCACCGCCGTGCCGCTGTACATCCTCACGGGTGCGCGCTGGCTCGTGTACGTGCTCACCGCCGGCAACCTGCTGCACCTCGCGGCGGGCTCGCCGAACGGTGCCGGCGAGGACTTCAGCTTCCTGCCGTGGACGCCGTGGCCGGTCATCGCCGTCGGGCTGCTGGTGCTCGTGACGCCCTGGGGCGGATGGCCGTCGCGGCGCTCGCGGCCCGGATCCTGCTCGCCGGTGTGAAGCCGGGCGACTACCGCCGTGGCGGCGCGACCCACCTGCGGCTGTGGCTCGCCGAGGCGATCGCGCACCAGATCGACGCCGTCAGCCTCGCGGGCGCGCCCTGGGTGGTCGTCTACGCGCGGGCGCTCGGCGCGCGGATCGGTCGCGACGTCGACCTCCACACCCTCCCGCCGATCACCGGGATGCTCGTGGTGGGCGACGGCGCCGCCGTCGAGCCCGAGGTCGACCTCGCCGGGTACTGGCTGGACGGCGACGTCGTGCGGCTGGGCGGCATCGAGATCGGAGCGCACGCGTGCGTCGGGGCCCGCAGCACGCTCGCCCCCGGAACCCGCATCGGGGCCGGCGCCACCGTCAGCCCCGGCAGCGCGGTGTTCGGCAAGGTCGGCGCAGGCAAGACGTGGAGCGGCTCGCCCGCCGTCCGCGTCCCCACGAGCGACGGCGGGTGGCCGACGACGGCGCCGCCCAGCAACCGCTCGTGGCTGGTGGCCTACGGGCTGGCCTCGACCGCCGTCGCGCTGCTCCCGATCCTCGCCTTCGTGCTCGGCGGTCTCGTCGTGGCGCAGGGGCTGCGCGGCGCCGAGACGTTCTCCCAGGCCGCGCTCGCGGGGCTGGTGTGGATCGCGCCGGCGGGCGTCGTGACGTTCGTGGCGTTCGCCGTCGGCGTCGTGGTGGCGGTGCGGCTGCTGTCGATCGGCCTGACGCCGGGCGACCACCCGGTCCTGTCGCGCGTGGCGTGGCAGGCCTGGACGATCGAGCGGCTGCTCGACGCCGCGCGCACCATCCTCTTCCCGCTCTACGCCTCGCTGTTCACGCCCGTGTGGCTGCGGCTGCTGGGCGCCAAGGTGGGCAAGGACGTCGAGGCGTCCACCGTGCTGCTGCTCCCCACGATGACGACGATCGACGACGGCGCGTTCCTCGCCGACGACACGATGATCGCCTCCTACGAGCTGCGCCAGGGCTGGATGCGCATCGCGAAGGTGCGGATCGGCGCGCGCGCGTTCATCGGGAACTCGGGCATGGCCGGCGCAGGTCACAAGGTGCCGAAGGACTCCCTCGTCGCCGTGCTGTCGATCGCGCCGGCCAAGGCCAAGGCGGGCAGCTCGTGGCTCGGCTCGCCGCCCGTGCGGCTGCGGCGCGTGCCGACGGAGGGCGACGACCGACTCACCTACAGCCCCGACGCCCGGCTCCGGGTGGCGCGCGCGTTCTGGGAGCTTCTGCGCGCCGTCCCGGTGATCCTCAGCTACGGGCTCGGGCTCGCCGTCCTGCTCGTGCTCGCGTGGCTGGCCGTCGAGGTCGGGCCGGGATGGGCGCTGCTGCTCTCGGGCGTGGTGCTCGTCAGCGCCGCGGTCGTCGCGGCCGCGGTGAGCACGGTCGCGAAGTGGCTGATCGTGGGTCCGATCCGCGCCGGCGACCACCCGCTGTGGAGCTCGTTCGTGTGGCGCACCGAGGTCTCGGACACGTTCGTGGAGATGCTCGCGGCACCGTGGTTCGCGCACGCGGCGGCCGGCACCCCGGCGCTCGCGGTGTGGCTGCGCTCGCTCGGCGCCCGGATCGGGCGCGGCGTCTGGTGCGACTCCTACTGGCTGCCGGAGCCTGACCTCGTGACCCTGGGGGACGGCGCCGTCGTGAACCGCGGCTGCGTGGTGCAGACCCACCTGTTCCACGACCGGGTGATGAGCATCGACGGCGTGACGCTCGGCGTCGGCGCCACGCTCGGACCGCACAGCGTGATCCTGCCCGCGGCTAGTATCGGTGATCACGCCACCGTCGGCCCCGCCTCGCTGGTCATGCGGGGCGAGGACGTGCCGGTCGGCAGCCGCTGGAGCGGGAACCCGATCGGCCCCTGGAGGTCGGTCAGGGTGCGCGCCTACGTGGGTAACGACTAGGCGCCGGAGCACGACGCCCGGTCGCGGACGAGCAGACGGCAGACGATCAGGCGACGACCGGGCCCCGGCCCGAGGCAGGGATGACGATGGTGCGATCGACCTCCGCGACGGGACTGGGCGACCGCTACACGCCGACGAGCGGCAACCCCGGCTACCACGTCGAGCTGTACGACCTCGAGCTCGACTACAAGGTGCGGACCAACCGGCTCGAGGGCGTCGCGATCCTGTCGATCCTCACGACCGACGACGTCAGCTCGCTCGCGTTCGACCTCGTCACCCTCAAGGTGTCCGGGGCCAGGGTCAACGGGCACCGGGCCCCGTACACGCAGGGGCCGACCAAGGTCCGCGTGCAGCTCCCGCGGCCGACGGTCGCGGGGGTGCGGCTGACGGTCGAGCTCGACTACGTCGGTCGTCCGGGGCCGCGGCGCACGCGCTGGGGCCGCATCGGGTGGGAGGAGCTGGAGGACGGCGTCCTCGTCGCCTCGCAGCCCACCGGGGCGCCGACCTGGTTCCCCTGCAACGACCACCCGAGCGAGAAGTCGCGCTACCGCCTCGCGATCACGACGGAGAAGCCGTACCGCGTCGTCGCGCACGGGGTGCCCGCCGGCCACACGAGCCGCGGCGAGCAGCGGACCTGGCGCTACATCCAGGACATCCCGGCCGCGAGCTACCTCGCCACGGTCCAGGTGGGCGACTACGTCGCCGACGAGATCGACCTCGGCACCGTGCCCGGCACCCTGCACTACCCGCGCGCGCTGGCCAAGCGGGTCAAGCACGACTTCGCCGACCTCGGCCGGATGGTCGCGCTGTTCTCCGACCGGTTCGGGCCCTACCCGCTGTCGAAGTACGACGTCGTCATCACGCCGGACGAGCTCGAGATCCCGATCGAGGCGCAGGGGATGGCCACGTTCGGCAGCAACCACGCCGACGGCGAGAAGGGCTCGGAGCGGCTCGTCGCGCACGAGCTCGCGCACCAGTGGTTCGGCAACAGCGTCGGCCTGGCGTCCTGGCAGCACATCTGGCTCAACGAGGGCTTCGCCTGCTACTCGGAGTGGCTGTGGTCGGAGGAGTCCGGCGGGCCGGCCGCGGACGTGCTCGCGCGGCAGTACCACGCGCGGCTGACGCTGCAGCCGCAGGACATCGTGCTCGGCGACCCCGGGCCCGACCTCATGTTCGACGACCGCATCTACAAGCGCGGCGCCCTGCTCGTGCACGCGCTGCGCCTCACGCTCGGCGACGAGGCGTTCTTCGACGTCGTGCGCGGGTGGACCGAGCTGAAGCGGCACGGCGTCGCGACGACGGAGGAGTTCGTGCAGCACGCGTCCGACCGGTCGGGGCGCGACCTGGGTGGGCTGTTCGACGCGTGGCTGGTGCGGACGGCGCTTCCGGCGCTGCCCCTGCCCTGAGGGGGCCGGTGAGGGCGGCGGCCTAGCGAGCCTGGCGGCGGCCCACCGCGATCGCGACGGCGAAGCCCGGGACCTCGAGCGACGTCACCTCGTAGCGGTGGGGGAGCGCGGCGACGGCCGCCGCGAGCGCGGCCGGGTCGGTCTCGCCGCGGTTGCGGGCGATGCCGCGGCCGTCCGCCTTCAGGGTCGCCTCGTAGCGGGTCCAGGCGCGGGTGCGGGCGTGAGGGTCGGCGGTGGCATCGGCGTCGCGGTCCGGTGCGACCAGGGGCTCGACGTCGACGCCCAGCGCGCGCACCGCCGTCGTCGGGGCGAGGGCCGCGACCGCCAGGCCGCCCGCGTGCGCGAGGCTCGCGACGACGGGGTGCCCGACGACGACGGGGCGCCCGTGCGGGCCGCCGCACACCTCGCAGCGGGCGTCGATCTCGATGTGGGCGGGGTCGCCGTCGTTCGCGGGCCGGCCCGCCCGGCTCGCGCGGACCAGCCGGCGCAGCAGGTGGCGCCCGAGCAGCAGCTCGTCAGCCCGGGCGTCGCCCAGCCCCTCGAGACGCGCGCGCTCGGCGTCGCCCAGCTCCGCGAACGCGGCGCGATGGACGCCGTCGAGCGCCGCCACGGGCGCGAGGGCGAGCGAGACGTCGCCGACGCTGCGGAGCTGGATCACCCGACCACGGTAGCGACCCCGGTCGCAACGCCGGACGGGAATGTCGCCCCGCGACGGCGGGAGTTGCGGCACGACCCCGTCGCGGAAATGCCCCGAAGAGAATCGGCGGGCGCCGCCGCGGTCGAAATACGGACGCCGTGATCGTTGCTGCTGCGAGGTTTCCGGCATTAACGGCACACCGCCGTGCGGAAAACAATGCAAGGTGAGGCGTCCCTGAATGCGCGTGAGGCAAGCCTTGGTAAGCATTGCCTGAATTGTCAGGAAATGTGGCGCCATTGTCATTCCCGGCGTATTGTCGATGCATCAACCCGTCCTGAGGAGGATCCCGTGTCAGCTCTCGTCGAGATGCCCCACGTCGCCGACTGCGCCGTGACCGACTGCTCCTACAACCACGACGGCTGCCACGCGTTCGCCGTCACCATCGACGACGACGTCGACTGCGCGACCTTCATCGACATCGGTACGCGCGGCGGCCTCGACCGCGTCGTCGCCCAGGTCGGTGCCTGCCAGCGCACGTCCTGCCAGTTCAACACCAACCTCGAGTGCGGGGCCGACGCCGTGCGCATCGGACCGGGCGGGTCCGGCACCGCGAACTGCCTGACCTTCGTCGAGGGCTGAGGCTCCCGCGACAGTCGTTCCCGAAGCGCCCGGTGGCACCAGCTGCCGGGCGCTTCGTGCTGTCCGCGTGCAGGAGGCCCTCGTCGGTGGTGCGCAACCCCCTCGCCAGTGGTGCGGAAACCCCTCGTCGGTGGTGCAGAAGGCCCTCGTCGGTGGTGCGGAAGCCCCTCGCCGGCGGAAGGGTCTCGGATGGTGAGACGGTGGCGGGGGTGGGTGACTCGGGCTCGCGGGCGCTCCTAGAGTCGTCCCGTCAGCAGCACCCACGAGCACCCCAGCGGAAGGAGTCGGCCATGACCCGCACGTCGCAGCACGCGCAGCAGCCGCACCTCCTCGCCGCCCGCGGTTGTCGGTCGACCTGTATGCACAGGCCCGACTCCGCCGTCGCGAACTGACGAGCGTCGCGCGAGTCGGGCTTCCCGCCCCCGACCGACTCTGATCCGGAGCTCACCGTGACCACCACCCTCCTCGTTCGCCCCGCCCGTCCCCTCGGCACCGTCGCCCTCAGCCGTGACCTCGACCGCCGCCCCCGTCCTCGTGCGACGACGGCGCAGCCTGCGGCCGAGACCCCGCACCCGGCGCCCACCCCGACCCGGACCGCCTCCCTCGAGCTCGCCGCCGACCTCCCGTTCCACGTGCTGGTCGCGGCGGCCCAGGACGCCGAGCGCGCCGGCCGCGACGTCCTGTGGCTCACCGGCGGCGGTGCGGCCGCCGTCGCCTCCCGCCTCCTGCGCCTGACCCGCACGCTCGCGATCGGCGCCGAGCTCGACCTCTCCCGCGGCGCCGAGGCGGCCGCCCTCGACGCCGTCGCCCTCACGCGCATCGGCGACGCCCGCGCCCACGTCCTCGTCAGGGACGCCCGTCAGCTGCCCGCCCTGGCCCGCGAGCTCGGGCTGCGCCCCCGCGCCCGTGCGACACGCTTCGGCGGCGACGCCTTCGCGGCCACCCTGCCGCCCGCGGAGAGCCAGGACGTGCGGATCACGGCCGTCGTCGACTACGACGGCGACCTCGTCACCGTCCTCCCGCTCGTCCGGGCGATCCTCGTCGTGGCCCCGAGCGGTGTGGACGCCCACGCGCTGGTGCGTCGCGCCCGCGCCGCCGGGGCGGGCTGGCCCGACGTCGTCGTCCACGTCGCCGTCCCCGCCGACCAGCGCCCCGCCGGCTGGCCGCACGCCGACGGTCTCGTGCTCGGGCCGCCGGCCGAGCGCCGCGCCGCCTGACCCGCGCCCAGCAGTACCCGCCCGCGCCGAGGCCGGGCAGGATGGCCCCATGACTGCAGACGAGAACCTCCGCTGGGGCATCCTCGGACCGGGACGCATCGCCGGAGGAGTCGCCCGCGACTTCGGCAACGTCGCGCACGGCGAGATCGTCGCCGTCGGCTCGCGGGACCTCGACCGGGCCTCCGCGTTCGCCGCCGAGCACGCCCCGGCCGCCCGCTCCCACGGCTCCTACGCCGAGCTCCTCGAGGACCCCGACGTCGAGGCGGTCTACATCGCGACGCCGCACTCCCAGCACGCGGTGCAGGCCTCCGCGGCGATCGCCGCGGGCAAGGCGGTCCTCGTGGAGAAGAGCTTCACCGCCACCTACGCCGGCGCCGAGCGCGTCGTCAACGAGGCCCGCGAGGCCGGCGTGTTCGCGATGGAGGCGATGTGGACGAGGTTCGTCCCCGCCGTCGTGCGTGTCCGTGAGCTGCTCGCCGACGGCGCGATCGGCGAGGTCCGCGCCGTCACCGCCGACCTGGGGGTGCGCCGCGAGTTCGCCCCCGAGGACCGCCTGTTCAGCCTCGCCCTCGGCGGCGGCACGCTGCTCGATCTCGGCGTCTACGTGGTCTCGTTCGCCCAGATGGTGCTCGGGCACCCGCGCTCCGTGACGGCCCACGGCTCCCGCCTGCCCACCGGCGTCGACGCCGAGGCCGGCCTGCTCGTGGACTTCGGCGACGGTCGCACGGCCACGCTGCAGACGTCGTTCCGCGCGCCGACGCCAGGCAACGCGCGGATCTACGGCAGCGAGGGCTGGATCGACGTCCCGCCGCGCTTCCACCACCCCGACCGCCTCGTGCTGCACCGATTCGGCAGCGACCCCGTCGAGGAGGTGCTGCCGCCGCGCGGCGCCGGCTACGCGCACGAGTTCGACGAGGTCGCCACGCGGATCCGCGCCGGCCACACCGAGTCCGCCGTGATGTCGCTGGCCGACACCCTCGTGGTGCAGCGGATGCTCCAGGACGCCGCCGACCAGCTCGGGGTCGCGCTCGTCGACGCGGACGGTGAGCTCTGATGGCCCTGCCGCTCGGGGCGCCGATCGCGCCGATGCTCGCCAAGAGCGTCGCGGCCGTGCCGGCCGCCGACGCCGCGGGCGGCCCGTACTCCTACGAGCCCAAGTGGGACGGGTTCCGGGCGATCGTGCTGGTGGACGACGGCGAGGTGGAGATCCTCTCCCGCAGCGGCAAGTCGATGACGCGCTACTTCCCCGACGTCGTCGAGGCCGCGATCGCCGAGCTGCCCGCCCGGGCGGTGGTCGACGGCGAGATCGTCCTCGCTCGCGGCTCGCGTCTCGACTTCGAGCTGCTCGGGCAGCGGATCCACCCCGCCGCGACGCGCGTGCGGATGCTGGCGGAGCACGCGCCCGCGAACCTCGTGGTGTTCGACGTGCTCGCGCTGGGGGACGACGTCGTGATGGACCGTCCGCTGAGCGAGCGGCTGGAGGTGCTCGACGGTCTGGACCTGACCGGACCCCGGGTGCACGCCACCCCGCGGACGCTCGACGCCGCCGTCGCGCAGGAGTGGCTGGGGGTGTTCGAGGGCGCCGGCCTCGACGGTGTGATGGCCAAACCGCTGGCCGACCCGTACGCCCCGGGCAAGCGCGCGATGCTCAAGATCAAGCACGCCCGGACGGCGGACGTCGTGCTGGCCGGGTACCGCGAGCACAAGGACTCGACACCGGACGAGCCGCTCGTCGGGTCGCTCCTGCTCGGTCTCTACGAGGGCGAGCAGCTCCACTTCGTCGGCGTCTCCGCGTCGTTCCCGATGGCGCGACGGGCCGAGCTGATCGAGGAGCTGGCGCCGCTCGTGGTCGACGTGACCGACCGTGAGCAGGCCGAGGCGCACCCGTGGGCGGAGTGGGCGGACCCGTCGGCGCACGCCGAGGGACGCAAACCCGGGGCCCAGTCGCGCTGGTCGGGCGGGAAGGACCTCAGCTTCACGCCGTTGCGCGTCGAGCGCGTGCTCGAGGTCGGCTACGACCACATGGAGGGTGCCCGGTTCCGGCACACCACGCAGCTCAAGCGGTGGCGCCCGGACCGCGAGCCGCGCTCGTGCACGTACGAGCAGCTCGACGAACCCGTCGGTTACGACCTCGCCGAGCTGCTGCCGGGCGCGCCGGCCGCCGACCCGACGTTCACCGGGGCGCTCGAGTGACCCGCACCATCACGCTCGCGCAGGAGCTGGAACGTCTCGACGCCTCCGGGCTGGCCCTCTGCTGGGAGGGGCTGCCGGAGGGGGAGGAGGACGCCTTTCGCGGCGGCCTCGCCGCGATGCTCGAGCTCCCGCAGCTCCTCGAGGAGGAGGTGCTCATCGTTCCGGGGGCGCTGATGAACGCCACCTACGGACTTACGGGCGACAACGCCTACCCGGCGTCGCTGCGCATCGCCGTCGTCGAGGTTCCCTCGCAGGTGCGCGCGCTCGTGCCGGTCCTCACGCCCCGGGGCCTGCGCTTCTTCGACAACCTCGTGACGAACGACGCGCGCGAGCAGCACCGGATCGACGGCGGGCCGAGCGGCGGCTGATCGCTCCGGACGAGGCCCTGCCGCGATCGGGGTCGGCCCGTCCGCGGCAGGGGGTGGGTGGGGCCGCGCGGGTGCGCGGCCGTGGGGGCGTGTCAGCCCTGGAGGGCTGCCTTGAGCTCGCGCAGCAACCACTCGACCTCGTCGCGGCTGATGACGAGCGGCGGAGCGAGGCGCAGCGTGCGGGTGTGCGTGTCCTTGGCGAGGATCCCGCGATCGAGCAGGCGCAGGGCGACGTCACGCGCGGTCCCCACCTCGGGGTCGATGTCCACGCCGGCCCACAGACCGCGCCCGCGGACCGCCGTCACGCCCGAGCCGATCAGCCCGGTCAGGCCCGCGTGCAGCCGTGCCCCCAGCACGGCCGAACGCTCCTGGTACTCACCGGTGCGCAGCAGGCGGACGACGGCGGTCGCCACGGCGGCCGCGAGCGGGTTGCCCCCGAAGGTGGAGCCGTGGGTGCCGGGCGTGAGCACGCCGAGCACGTCGGCGTTGCCGGCGACGGCGGAGACCGGCACGATGCCGCCGCCCAGCGCCTTGCCGAGCAGGTAGAGGTCGGGCTCCACGCCGTCGTGCTCGATCGCGAACGTGGTGCCGGTGCGGCCGAGGCCGGACTGGATCTCGTCGGCGATGAGGAGCACGCCGCGCTCGGCGGTCAGCGCCCGCACGCGCGGGAAGTAGTCGGCGGGGGGCACGACGACGCCGGCCTCGCCCTGGATCGACTCCAGCAGCACCGCGGCCGTGTTCTCCGTGATCGCCGAGGCGAGCGCGTCGGCGTCGCCGTAGGGCACGGTGACGAAGCCGGGGGTGTACGGGCCGAACCCGTCGCGCGCGACGGCGTCGTCGGAGAAGCTGACGATCGTCGTGGTGCGGCCGTGGAAGTTGCCGCCGGCCACGATGATCTCCGGCACGGCGATGCCGCGGACGTCGTGGGCGTACTTGCGCGCCACCTTGATCGCCGTCTCCACGGCCTCGGCGCCGGTGTTCATCGGCACCACCATGTCCTTGCCCGCGAGCGCGGCGAGCTCGGTGACGAACTCGGCCATCCGGTCGTGGTGGAAGGCGCGGGAGGTCAGCGTGAGGCGGTCCAGCTGCTCGTGCGCCGCGGCCAGCAGCTCGGGGTGACCGTGACCGAAGTTCACCGCGGAGTACGCGGCGAGGCAGTCGAGGTAGCGCTTGCCGTCGACGTCCGTCACCCAGGCGCCCTCACCGCGCGCGATCACGACGTCGAGCGGGTGGTAGTTGTGCGCGGCGTGCGCCTCGATGTCGGCGATCTGCTCGGCGGCGGTGCCGGCAGCGGTGCCGGTGGTGGTCTCGACGGCGGTCACGGGGGACTCCTCAGCTCTGGACGGGCGCGGGGCGCAGCTCGAGGGTGCAGCACTTGATGCCGCCGCCACCCTTGAGGAGCTCGGACAGGTCGACCGGCACCGGGTGGTAGCCGGCCGCGGCGAGGTCGGCGATGAACTGCGTCGCCTGGGCGGCGACCACGACGTTGCGGCCGTCGGAGACGGCGTTGAGCCCGAACACGCTCGCGTCCTCGAGGCTGACGTGGATCGCATCCGGATACAGCTCCTGGAGGCGCTCGTGCGCGGCGAGGGAGAAGGCCTGCGGCAGGTAGGCGATGTTCTCGTCGTCGAGCACGGCGAGCGCCGTGTCGATGTGGTAGAAGCTCGGGTCGACCAGCTCGAGCGTGACGACCTCGAGGCCGGTCGCACCGGCGAGCTCGACGTGCGAGGCGGGGTCGGAGCGGAAGCCGGTGCCGGCGAGCATCCTGCGGCCGACGGTGAGGAAGTCGCCCTCGCCCTCGTTGGTGGCGACGGCGTCGGTCACCTCGATCCCGTCGGCGCGCAGCCACGCGGCGTAGAGCGCGGCCTCGTCGGTGCGCTGGGCGTAGCGGAAGTTCACGGCGAGGGCGCGGCCGTCGACGACGGTCGCGCCGTTGGCGGCGAACACCATGTCGGGCAGGCCCGGGGCGCCCTCGATGACCTCGACGTCGTGGCCCAGGTCGAGGTAGGTGCGGCGGAGGTTCTCCCACTGCTGCATCACCAGGTCGTGGTCGACCGGCACCTCGGGGTGCATCCACGGGTTGATCGTGTAGACGACGTCGAAGTGGGTCGGGCGGCACATGAGGTAGCGCCGCTTCGTGGCCGTGCGGATGGTCACGGGCGGGGCGGCGACGACGTCGGGGACGTCGGTGGTGTGCGTGCTCAATGGTCTCCCTCGCTGCGATCACCGGTAGGCCTCTACGGTCGCACCCCGGGGCGGGCGCGGCAATCGGCCACGCTTGCGTGTCGGCGCAACGGATCGACGCTCGGTCGGGGTGAGGCGACGATTCGTTGCGGATGTGTGACCCAGCCCGGCTAGCCTCGTGGCATGGACTCCCTCGACCAGCAGATCCTCGCCGAGCTGACCGCCGACGGGCGGGCCACCTACGCCACGATCGGCGGCGTCGTCGGGCTGTCGGCGCCGGCCGTGAAGCGACGGGTGGACCGCCTGCTCGACGACGGCGTGATCGACCACTTCACCGCCGTCGTGGACCCCGCGGCGCTGGGGTGGGGGATCGAGGCGCTGATCGACGTCTACTGCCAGGGGCGCATCGCGCCGGCGGACCTGCGCTCCGCGTGGGAGCCGATCCCCGAGATCGTGCAGGCGAGCACCGTGGCCGGGAGCGCCGACGCGGTGCTGCGGGTGCGGGCGCGCGACGTCGCGCACCTCGAGGAGACGCTGGAGAACATCCGGGACTCGGCCGACATCGAGCGGACCGAGTCGACGATCGTGCTGTCCCGCCTCATCGAGCGCGGCTAGGCGCTCGTCGCGGGAACGACGCCGAGGGCGACCCTTCCGCCGTCGCGACGATGCCTGTGGCATCGCCCCCGGTGCGGATGGATCGCCCTCGGTCAGTGCTGGTGGAGCTGGCGGAGCTGGGTTCGTCAGATCCCGTAGTTGTGCGGCTGGTCGGTGGCGTCGGCGACCGGAGTCACCGGGGCGACCGGCTCGGCAGCGGCCTCGGCCGGCTTGGCCTCGCCGCGGACGACGGCGACCGTCACCGAGGACACCATCGCCGCGATCGCGCCGACGGCGACGAGCACGGGGGCGAACACGGCCGCCACGGTCGTGACGGCGAGTCCGGCGTTGAGCGGCACCTCGAGCAGCGTGCGGCCGTCGTCGTTCTTGATGATGACGCGGCGGACGTTGCCCTCGGCGAAGAGCTCCTTCACCTTGGCGAGCAGGTTCTCGCCCGACACCTTGAACTCCTCGGTGCGGGTGCGGCCCTCACCGGCGGCGGGGGCGTCGTGCAGCGGGTTCGTCTGGTCCTCGGTCATGGTGCTGGCTCCGTTCCCGGCGCGACCACCGCGCCGATCTGTCTCCATCCTGCGCCCCGGGGCCCCGGCGCGGGTATCCGGATGTTCCCTGATTCCGACCCTGGTTCCTGCCTACGCCCGGGGTCGGACCCCTTAGCGCTCCCAGGTGAGGATATCCAGCAGCCGAAGGTCAGACACGCGGCCAAGACGCTCGGCAACCTCGCGAACGTGCGGGCCATTCACAGGGTCTTCGTCGTTGTGCGCCCGGCTCGTGAGGTTGTCCCGGAGCGACGTCAGGGCACCGCTGTCGGTGGCCGAGGTCAGGTCCTCGGCGATGGCAAGCCACGTCCGGCGACGCCAGTTCTCCCGGCCGGGGAGGCGGCCCGCGTCGGCGAGCGCCCTCTGGTGCGTCCGGTAGATCGCCTTCAAGCGGGAGTCGAGGATCGGGAACACGGTTGGACGGACCAGGTGCAACACCTTGTGGACCTTCGCAAACGAGACTCCCTTGGGGCTGGCGCTGACGAAGTGCGAGTAGGCGCTGTCGGCGGCCTCCCACGCACTCTCATTCGACAACAGCTGGCGGAGATCATCGAGCCGTGCGACCTCGCTCAGGTCGAGCGACCGTCCGTGCTCGACGAACCAGGCTTGCTCGGCGCGCGTGATCCGAGAAGCGAGGGCTCGGGTGCGACGGATGAGATCGTCTGTGATCCCTTGGCTCGGGAGACCGGGCGACTCGTCGTACTTCTTCAGGGTGCGCACGTAGTAGGCCAACGCCCGCTCGACGCACCATTCCTGCGATCTTTTCGTACCGGCGATGATGAGGTCCGGGCCGCTGGCGACCGATTGTGCGGAATTCATGGTCACGACGTTATCGGGCCGGTTCTCTTCGCGCAGCCGGAGCCGATGTCACATTCTGGGGCTCGGGTCGAGGGCACGCCAGTCGGGTTCGCAGAGCAGTGACGTCCCTCTCTCCCCGAGTGTCGACGTCAATGACCAGGCCAGATAGCTGGAGGCGATCGCGTTGTGCGCGGGATCATCCGTGTGCACGATTTCGCTGCGCGACCCGCGGTGGTGGGATGGCGCAGCTCCGCCGTGCGGCCAAGTCTCCACCTCGTCGGGGAATCTGAGGTGGAGGGCGTACGCGTCGCTGCCTCGCAGTTCGCCAAGCCACTCCGCGAGCCCGGTGACGGTGACGGCGGCCAGCTCTGTGAGGCGTGCACGGGTGTTTGGCGACACCCTCGGAGTGGGAGTCGTGAGGGTCTGATGGGTGACTCGGCCGTCGTCCAGAAGATCGATGTTGATCGCGACCTCGACATCGTCGACGCGGTCGCTGCGCCCGAGGGTCCAGGCATGAGCGGTGCGAACGGGCGTCATACCGCGAAGTGTGCTCGGCGTGGATGGGGCAGGAGCTCATCGACCCGGTCGGCTGCACGCTCGACCAGGTCGAGCACCTCAGCCTTGCTCAGGGAGGCTGGGGAACTGGGTTCGAGTCGGGGCCAGGCCCGTAGGTCGATGATCACACCGGCCTCGTCGAACGCCCGCAGCCTGTGGTCGGCCCCGCGCCAGGCGACGCCCTTGGGGTGGCTGCCGGACAAATAATGGGATCTCAGGTGCGCCTCGGAGCCGTCGAAATCCGAGATTCCATCGCGCAGCGGCAGTCTCATCCCGCGCCCCTCCGCGATGAGATGAGGCCCGGAGTCGGAGGTCGGCACAAAGGCGACGAACACCATGCCGTAGGCCATCGGCAGGTAACGGAGACGTACGCCGTGCAGCGAAGGGTCCAGCCCGATTACTGGCGCGCTCTCGAAAGCCTCCAGCTCTACAGGAGTCAGAGGCGCGACTCCCGGGAAAGTGACCGCGCCGATGTCATCGAGGTGACCGCCGATCAGCACGACGCCACCCCCTGCGTTGACGATTCTGCCGACGATCTCGGCAAACTCCCTCGGGTTCGGCACGTGCTCGACCAGAGACAAACGGGGCGCCCGCGGCAGGTTTCGTCGGCTGAGGAGGTCGAGAAGCCAGGGGGTGACCGGTCCGGCGGACGCTCCTGCCATGCGGTGCAGCGATGTGAACACTGGGCTGGTTCAGTCCTTCTTGGCCCGGCTCGGCTGCACCCGCAGCGGCTCGCCCGGCATCTTGGGGTACTCGGGCGGGTAGGGCGCCTCACCGAGGCCGTGGTCGCGCTCGTCGCGGTCGGCCCACTCCAGCAGGGTCTCGAGGCCGCCGACGGTCCCGTCGGCGATCCCCTCGGCAGAGGCGTTGGCCCCCGCGAACAGGTCGCCGACCTCCGCGAACCGGGCCGGCATGCTGCGCACGGTGAAGTCGTCGGGGTGGACGTCGGCCACCTCCTCCCAGCGCAGCGGCGCGGACACGGTGGCGCGCGCGTTCGCGCGGATCGAGTACGCCGAGGCGATGGTGCGGTCACGAGCCATCTGGTTGTAGTCGATGAAGACCTTCTCCCCGCGCTCCTCCTTCCACCACTTCGTGGTGACCGCGCCGGGCGCCCGGCGCTCGATCTCGCGGGCCAGCGCGATGGTGGCGCGGCGCGCGGGGATGAACTCCCACTCCGCGCGGATCGGCGCGAACAGGTGCAGCCCGCGGCCGCCCGAGGTCTTGGGGACGAGCGTCAGCCCGGCCTCGGCCGCGACCTCGCGCACGAGCGGGGCGATCGCGGCGGCGTCGTCGTAGTCCGTGCCGGGCTGCGGGTCGAGGTCGATGCGCAGCTGGTCGGGGCGGTCGACGCCGCCGGTGGCCACGCCGTCGACGTCGCTCTCCCCGCGCCGCACGGGCCACGGGTGGAAGGTCAGGGTGTTCTGCTGCACCGCCCAGACGACGACGGCGAGCTCGGTCGGGCAGACCTCGTCGGCGAAGCGGCCGCTCGGGAACGCGATCCGCACGCTCTCCACCCACTCGGGTGCGCCCTTGGGCACGCGCTTGGAGTAGAAGCCGTCGCCCTGCACGCCGGTCCGCGTCGTCAGGGCCATGCCCTCGCGGAAGCCGCCGGGCCAGCGCTCGAGCGCCGTCGGCCGCTCCGCGAGCGCGGCGAGGATCCCGTCGCCCACGGAGATCACGTACTCCGCGACCTCCAGCTTGGTGATCCCGGAGGCGAACACGACCTTCGTCGGCGAGCTCACGCGCACGGCGCGACCACGGACGTCCAGCTCAACTGCATCGGAGGCGGCCATGGCGGTCAGCCTACGCACGCGCCCCGCGCAGGGGGAGGCTGCCGCTCCCGCTCCTGCTGCGGGTACCGGGAGTCGTGATCGTCGCGGACGTCGGGCTTGCACCGCGCCCGTCGGCGCAGTTCGATCAGGGGTGGGGTGGTCCGGGTGCGCCCCCATCGCACCCGGACCGCCTCGCCTACGCTGGGTCGTCGTGGAACGTGTCGAGATCGCGGTCGTCGGTGGCGGGGTCATGGGGGCGGCGACGGCGTGGCAGCTCGCCCGCCGCGGCGCGGACGTCCTGCTGCTGGAGCGGTTCGAGCCCGGGCACCACGAGGGTGCCTCGCACGGCGCGACTCGCAACTACAACACCGCCTACTCCTCCGAGCACTACCTCGACCTCGTGCTGCGCGCCCGCACGCTGTGGGACGAGCTCGCGTCCGAGGCCGGCACCCGGGTGCTCGACGACGTCGGGCTCCTCAACCACGGGGGCGGCGAGGCGCGCTGGGGCGGGGTCCGCACCGCCCTGCACGCCCGCGGCCTGGCGGCCGACTGGCTCAGCGCCCCCGAGGCGCAGGAGCGCTGGCCCGCGCTCCGGTTCCGCCCCTGCGGCACGGCCGGCCGCGACGTGCTCCTGGTCCCGTCGGGCGCCCGGGTGCGGGCGGCCGTCGCCTGGCGGGCGCTGCACGACGGCGTCGCCCGCCACGGTGGCCGGGTCCGGACCGGCGCCCGCGCCGTCGCCCTCGTGCCGCAGCGCCGCGGGGGCGTGCGCATCGAGCTCCAGGGCGGTGACGACGTCGTCGCCGGCACCGTCGTCGTCACGGTGGGTGCCTGGACGGCGGGGCTGGTGGGCGAGCTCGTCCCGCTGCCCGACCTCGTGGTCACGCAGGAGCAGCCCGCGCACTTCGCCCCCGTGCTGGCGGCGGCCGAGGGCATCCCCGGCTTCAACCACGCCGCCGACCCCGACCGGCCCGAGGACGCCTTCTTCCGCTCGGACTTCTACGGCATGGCGACCCCGGGTGAGGGGGTGAAGGCGGGCTGGCACGGCACGGGCGCCGTCGTCGACCCCGACGCCCGGACGTACGCCGCCGAACCCGTGCAGCTCGCCGACCTCCGGCGCTACGCCGAGCTCTGGCTGCCCGGCGTCGACCCGGAGGCGGCGACGCCCATCAGCTGCACGTACACCTCGACGGCGACGACCGACTTCGTGCTGGACCGGCACGGCGACCTCGTCGTCGGCGCAGGCTTCTCGGGCCACGGCTACAAGTTCGCGCCGGCGATCGGGGAGGTGCTCGCCCGGCTCGCCCTCGGCGGGGGCGCCCCGGAGGCTCGCGCGGCGGCCCCGTTCCGGATCGGTGACGGGCGCCGCGCCGGGGCCGGCCGGGCGGGCGGCTTCGGGACCTGAGAGACGTGAGGGAGCTCGGGCGCCCGTGGGCACCTGAGCGCTCGAGGCTTGCGGCCTCAGGCCTCCAGGTCGGCCGACAGCACCACCGCGAGCTCGATGTCCTGGGGCTGGAGCTCGAGCGTCGGGCCGCCCCCGGCGTCGAACGCCATGGCGCGCATCGCCCGCGCCGGCTCGGGGAAGCCGGGCGAGCTGCCGCCGGTGCCCGGCCGGAGCCCGTCCTCCCACAGCGCGGTCAGACGCGGGGTCGGCAGGCCGAGGGCGGCGGCGTACGCGGCGGCGCGGGCGGTCGCGTCCCGGGCGGCCTCGGCCCGCAGGGTGTCGACGGCGCTCGCGCGGGTGCCGGAGGACAGCGCCCAGGCGACGTTCTCGACGGCGACGTCCTCCCGACCGGCGACGTCCAGCGACCAGGCGCCGAGCGCCCCGAAGTCGGCGAAGCGCACGCTGACCCGGGCCTGCGCGCGGAATCGCCGGACGCGCTCCTGGGTCTCCCCGGCGCCGATCCACTCCTCGAAGACGCCGGTCGAGACGTCGGCGGCCTCCCACGCGGTGGCGTCGCCGGCCTCGACGAAGGCCTTCGCCTCGGCGACGAGCGCGGCGTGCTGTCGAACGGCCCGGTCGACCACGACGGTGCGGTCATCACCGCTCGCCTCGATGCGGATCGTGACGGTGCCGCGCTCGGCGGCGATCCGGGTGCCGGCCTCCCCGGTGACGGCGATGCTGACCACTGCGACCTCCTGGGTTGGGCTGTCGGAGCCGCGTCCCGACTCTCGTGCCGCGACAGTACCCGCGGCCCTCGTCTTGATCCGAGTTAACGGTTGAACCGACGCCGTTGACCGTGATCAAGAGGCTGCTTGCCACTGCTGGAGGTCGATCCCTATGTTCGTCGCGTATCCGGCGACGATGCAGGGGAGACGTCCGGGTACGGGATGGGTTGGACAGTTCTGGCAGGGGCGCTCGTGCTGTGGCACCTCGGTGTCGGGCAGGGAGGGGGCCGAGCGCGCCGGCGGTGGGAGTCGCAGAGTTGCTGCTCCCACCGCACGCCAGGACCACCGACCCGCCCGGCGGACGGCGCTCGCACCGATCGTCTCTCCCCTGCGACACGTCTCCGGATGCACGTCCTCGCCGCCTGCCCCTCAACAGGTGGCGTCGGCCCTTCGGAGGCTCCCGGGCCTGCATTCATGCCCCCTGCCGGCCCGGGATCGTTCGGCAGCTGCGCGGCCCCGGTAGCCGCGCCACCGGATGAGCATCGGACGGGGCCCACGGGATCAGCCCGTCGGCCCCGTCCGTGGCTCGACCGCCGGGGCAGAGGCGGCGCGCTCGAAGCGCCGGGCGAGGTGGGCGAAGGCCGCGGCGAGCTCCGGTGGGCCGATCTGCTCGACGTCCGCGTCGAACCGGCCGATCGTGGCGGCCAGCGCGGGCCACGACCAGGCCCCGAGCCTGACCCGGGTGCGATCGTCCCCGAGGCTCTCCGCGACGCCGTCGTCCGCGGCGACGAAGGGTGCGACCCGGTGTCGCGGCAGGCGCAGGACCGCCTCACCCCAGCAGGGCCAGGTGTTCGCCGTCGCGGATCCCTTGAAGCGCGCGGCCACATAGGTCGCCACGTCACCCCCGGGGACCTGCCGCGGGGCGAACCGGGGACCGGTCGGGGTGCGCGTCGAGAGCCGGTCGACCCGGTAGGTGCGCCAGTCGGCGGCGTCGAGGTCCCAGGCCACGAGGTACCAGCGGCCGGCGTGCGTGACCACGTGGTGCGGCTCGACCCGGCGGGGCGGGCGGTCGTCGTCGCCCGAGCTCGCGTAGTCGAACCGCAGCACCTCCCGGGCTCGCACCGCTGCGCTGACGGCGAGCAGCTCCTCCGGGTCGACGACGTCGCCGCCGGGGCGGGGGAGCGGGGTGACCTCGACGGCGTCGATCCGGTGCCGCAGCCGCGCCGGCATCACCTGGCGCACGGCGAGCAGGGCGCGGGCCGCGCCGTCGACGATCTCCACTCCGCTGACCGCGGCCGTGCGGAGGGCGACGGCGACCGCGACCGCCTGCTCGTCGTCGAACAGCAGCGGCGGGAGCTCGGCGCCGGCCTCGAGCCGGTAGCCGCCGTCCGGTCCCATGAGCGCCGTGATGCGGTAGCCCATCGAACGGAGGCGGTCGACGTCGCGGCGCACGGTGCGCGGGCTCACCTCGAGACGTCCCGCGAGGTCACCGCCGCCCCAGTCGCGGCGCACCTGGAGCAGCGACAGCAGCAGGAGGAGTCGGGAGGAGGGCGCGGTCACGGGGTCGATTCTGCTCCAGGTGGAGGACAGGAACTGACCGCAACTGGCGAGAGAGTCGTTCCTGTCAGCACGAACCGCCCCGACCGGGGCCCACCCGAGGAGTCCGTATGAGCATCGCCGTCACCCCCCACCTCAACTTCCGCGGCGACGCTCGCGCCGCCCTGGAGCACTACCGCGACGCCTTCGGCGGCGAGCTCGCCATCGCCACGCACGGCGAGGCCGGCCCGGTCGAGGACCCGAGCGAGGTCGACCTCGTGATCTGGGGTCAGGTCGCCGCGCCCAGCGGCTTCCGCATCATGGCCTTCGACGTACCGGCCGCCCGTCCGTGGGACCAGGGCGTCGCGTCGTTCTTCGTCTCGGTGCGCACGACCGACGGGGCGGAGCTCGCCGCGTCGTTCGAGGTCCTCGCGCAGGACGGCACCGTCGTCGTCCCGCTCGGCCCGTCGCCGTGGTCCCCGCTGTACGGCATGGTCACCGACCGCTTCGGCGTGACCTGGGTGCTCGACGTCGAGGTCGCCCACGCGGGCTGAGCCCGGAGGCGTCCGAGAACGACGACGGCGCCGCCCCCCGGGAGGGGAGCGGCGCCGTCGCGGTTCGAGCGGGTCGGATCAGAAGTTGATCATGTGGCCCGAGATGCCGTGCAGGGCCTCCTTGACGGCCTCGCCCAGCGTCGGGTGGGCGAAGACGACGCGCGACATCTCGTCGGCCGTGAGGTCCCAGGTCTGCGCGGCGTTGAGGGCCGGGAGCAGCTCCGTGACGTCCGGGCCGATGAGGTGGGCGCCGAGGAGCTCGTTGTGCTCGGCGTCGGCGACGATCTTGACGAAGCCGACGGCGTCGCCCAGGCCCTGTGCCTTGCCGTTCGCGGAGAACGGGAACGTGGCGACCTTGATCTCGTGGCCGGCCTCCTTGGCCTGCGCCTCGGTGAGGCCCATCGAGCCGATCTGCGGGTGGCAGTAGGTGGCGCGCGGGATGAAGCGGTAGTCGATCGACTGCGTCTCGACGCCCGCGAGCGTCTCGGCGGCGACGATGCCCTGGGCCTCGGCCACGTGGGCGAGCATCATCTTCGCGGTGACGTCGCCGATGGCGTAGACGTTCGGCACGTTGGTGCGCATGTAGTCGTCGATCGCGACGGCGCCGCGGTCGGTGAGCTGGACGCCGGCGGCCTCGAGGCCGAAGCCCTCGGTGCGCGGGGCGAAGCCGATGGCGGACAGGAGGCGGTCGGCCTCGAGCACGCGCTGCTCGCCGTTGGAGCTCACGGTGACCTTGACGCCCGAGCCGGTGTCCTCGACGGCCTCGACCTTGGTGCTCGTGAGCACCGTGACGCCGAGCTTCTTGTAGTGCTTGGCGAGCTCCTTGGACACGTCGGCGTCCTCGGTGGGGACCATGCGGTCCAGGAACTCCACGATCGTGACGTCGACGCCGAAGTTCTTCATGACGTAGGCGAACTCGACGCCGATCGCGCCGGAGCCCGCGATGATGAGCGACTTCGGGAGGTCGGGGTCGAGGATCTGCTCCTCGTAGGTGACCACGTTCTCGCTGACCTTGACGCCGGGCAGCATGCGGGTGACCGAGCCGGTGGCGATGATGAGGTTGTCGAAGGTGAGCTGCTGGCTCTCGCCGTCGTCTCCTGCGACGTCCATCGAGGTCGCGCTGGTGAGGGTGCCCCAGCCGTCGATCTCGGTGATCTTGTTCTTCTTCATCAGGAAGTGGACGCCCTTGACGATCCCGGCCGAGACCTGGCGGCTGCGGGCGTGCGTCGGGCCGTAGGACATCGTGGCGTCGCCCTCGATGCCGTACTTCGCCTTGTCGTGCGTGAGGGTGTGGGCGAGCTCCGCGTTCTTGAGGAGAGCCTTGGAGGGGATGCAGCCGACGTTCAGGCAGACACCGCCCCAGTACTTCTTCTCGACGACGGCGACGGACTTGCCGAGCTGGGCGGCGCGGATGGCGGCGACGTAGCCACCAGGGCCCGCACCGAGGACGACGACATCAAAGTGGGAAGCCATGGGGCCAGCCTAGTTCCGCGCGGGGGCGAGGGGTGGCGCGGGGGGACGTGGGCCGTGTCACCCGGGGATCGCCGTCACCCGGGGTCAGGACGGGTGCTCGCACGCGGTCCGATCGAACTCCTCGCGCGTGAGGAGGTCCCGCGGGGCCGCCAGCCCCGTGACCACCTCGCCCGGTGTCAGCCCCGCCACGATCTCGGTGTCGAGGTCGACCCGCTCGAGCTGGTCGCCCGGGCTCCACGGGAGGCTCGGCCCCAGGGCGTGCACGTAGTAGCTCTCGCCCGGCTCGAGCTCCGCCTCGACGACGACCTCGATCGGAGCGCCGTCGCTGACCAGGTCGAGGTTCGTCTCGTGCGAGATCCGGTCCCACGCGTCGGAGCCGCGCTCCCCGGGGATCAGCCGCGTGAGCACGACGTCGTCGACCTCGCCGCCGATCGTCTCGCCGTCGCACGGCGCCAGCAGCGCCAGGACCCGACCGGCGTCGTCGACCGTCAGCCCGACCACGCCGCCGGGGACCGCGGAGCATCCGCCCAGCGCGAGCGTCGCCGCCGCGACGAGGCCCGCCGTCGCCGTCGCCCTCGCGGTTCGCCCCATGGACCGAGTGTGCTCCGCACGCCCGGTCACGTCCACGACTGCCGCGCGGCCTCGCGCAACCGCGAGCCCGACCCGCTCGCCCGCTGAGACGCCCGGGCGGGCCCCGCCGCCCCCCGCGCTACCATCGATCACGACCATCCAGAGCAGCTGAGAGACCTGGCTCGACGACGCTGCAGCAACCCCCCGACTCGGGTGCGGGTGCTACCGCCAGGACCGATGGAGGAGCGAGCATGACCGATTCCCCCCTGTCCGACTGTCGCCGCCGCGGTGGTGACCCGCGATGACGACTCCGCACCCGCACGTCCACGGCTACGCCGGTGACCTCACGCCCCAGGAGGCGTGGACCGCCCTCGAGGGCGACGCCGACGCCGTCCTGGTCGACGTCCGCACCCCGCAGGAGTGGGCCCAGGTCGGCATCCCCGACCTCACCGAGCTCGACCGCGAGCCCGTCCTCGACCCGCTGCAGACGTTCCTCGGCCCGAACCCCGACTTCCTCGCGACCCTGACGGCCGCCGGCCTCGAGCCCGGGGACGGCCGCACGCTCGTCTTCCTGTGCAAGTCGGGCGTCCGCTCGATCGCGGCCGCCCAGCTCGCGACGTCCGCGGGCTTCGGGCCCGCCTACAACGTCGTCGACGGCTACGAGGGCCAGTTCGGTCCCGGCTGGGCCCCGCTCGGCCTGCCCGTCGCGGCGTACGAGGGGGACCGATGAGCGACCCGCAGCCGCGCTCCAGCCTCCCCGAGGGCCTGCGCCCCGGGACGCTCGCCGTCCGCGGTGGGCAGGAGCGCACCGGCTTCCACGAGATCTCCGAGCCGCTGTTCCTCACGCAGGGCTACTCCTACCCGCGCGCGGCCGACGCCGAGGCCGCGTTCCTGGGGGAGCTCGACCGCTTCACCTACACGCGCTACTCCAACCCGACCACGTCGGCGTTCGAGGAGCGGCTGCGCCTGATCGAGGGCGCCGAGGCGTGCTTCGCGACGGCGACCGGGATGGCCGCGGTGTTCGCGTCGATGGCGTGCCTCGTCAAGGCGGGGTCGCGCATCGTGGCCGGCCGTGCGATGTTCGGCTCGACGCTCCTCGTGCTCGACGAGCTCTTCACCGGCTGGGGCATCGAGACCGTC
The DNA here is from genome assembly GCF_003121705.1 of Serinibacter arcticus. NCBI lineage: Bacteria > Bacillati > Actinomycetota > Actinomycetes > Micrococcales > Beutenbergiaceae > Serinibacter > Serinibacter arcticus. The sequence continues at coordinate 3,155,213 of NZ_PYHR01000002.1, forward strand.
TACGTCGACGCGCACGACAACGCGCAGTGGGCCAAGGCCCTGGCGACGCCGGCCGACGTCGTCTTCTTCGAGACGCCGTCCAACCCGATGCAGGACATCGTCGACGTGCCCGAGGTGAGCCGGCTGGCCCACGCCGCGGGCGCCGTCGTGATCGTCGACAACGTGTTTGCGACGCCGGTGCTCCAGCGGCCGCTCGAGCTCGGGGCGGACGTCGTCGTCTACTCGGCGACCAAGCACATCGACGGTCAGGGTCGCGTCATGGGCGGGGCGGTGCTCGGTCCGCGCGACTACATCGTGGGGCCGCTGCAGACGTTCCTGCGCAACACGGGCCCCACGATGAGCCCGTTCAACGCGTGGACCCTGCTCAAGAGCATCGAGACCATGGACCTGCGCGTCCACCGGCAGTGCGAGTCGGCGCTCGCCGTCGCGCGCTGGCTCGAGGACCGCTCGGAGGTCACCCAGGTGCGCTACCCGTACCTCGAGTCGCACCCGCAGCACGAGCTGGTCAAGCTGCAGCAGAGCGCCGGCGGCACGGTCGTCGCGTTCACGCTGGACGGCCCCGCGGACGATCCGGAGGGCGGCAAGCACCGCTCCTTCGCCTTCCTCGACGCGCTGCGCCTGATCGACATCTCCAACAACCTCGGTGACGCCAAGTCGCTCGTCACGCACCCCGCGACGACGACCCACATGAAGACCGGTTTCTCCGGCCGACAGCGCGTCGGGATCTCCGAGACGACGATCCGGCTGTCGATCGGTCTCGAGGACCCGCGCGATCTGCTCGACGACCTCGAGCGGGGGCTCGCCGCCGGGTGGTGAGGCTCGCCGCCGGGTGGTGAGCGCGTGCGTCAGCGCGGGAGCAGCCCGCGCCGTCGCGCGATCGCGACGGCGTCGACCCGGTTGGCGGCGTTCAGCTTCGCGATGATGTGCGAGACGTGCACGCTCGCCGTCTTCGTCGTGATGTAGAGCCGCCGACCGACGTCGCCGTTCGAGGCGCCCTCGGCCACCAGCTCGAGCACCTCCTGCTCGCGTGCGGTGAGCGGGCCGGGGCCCGTGCGCCCGCGCGGTCGGTGCTCGCCGCCGTCGCCCCCGGTGCCCGACGGCGCGAGGCGCGCCCGGGCGGCCTCGCCCGCCACCCGCTCGGCCAGGGCCCGCGCGCCGAGCCGGTCGGCGAGCTCCTCCGCGCGGCGGCCGACGTCCAGCGTGGCGTCGTCGCGCAGGCCCGACCGCAGCCGGGCCTCGAACCCGCGGGCCAGCGCGTACGCCTGCTCGGGCACCCGGGCCGCCTCCTCCGCCAGGGCGAGCATCGCGTCCCAGCCGGCGACGTCGTCGTCGGACTCCGCGAGCACGCGCGAGCGCAGCAGCCGGCCGTAGACGCCGCGAAGCATCGGGGTGTCCGCGAGGTGGTCCGCCCGCTCGCGGAGCTCCGCGAGCGCGGCGCGGTGGGTGCCGGCCGCGACGCCGTCGGCGGGGACGGCACGACGCAGCAGCTCGGCGTGCGCGGCGGCCTCGACGGCCGCCAGGTGCAGCGCCTCGGTGGACATGCGCATCCCGTCGAGCTCCGCGCGGACCGTGACGGCGTCGCGCACGACCTGCTCGGGGCGGCCGGAGTCGAGGTGGAGGCGCAGCTGGTCGACGTCCAGCTGGAGCTGGACGAGCACGTCGGGGACCGACCGCAGCCGCGCGAGCGCGGCGGGCGCCTCGGGGTCCTGCCGCGCCACGAGCACGGCGACGAGCTGGATCCCGAGGATGCTGGCCGTCGGCGCGGGTTCGTACATCGTGATCGTCGCGCGCTCGACGACCTCGTCCCAGCGTCCGGAGGCCATCAGGGCCCACCCCCGCAGCAGGTGCAGGTCGACGCCGTAGAAGGTCCACATCAGCCCGGTCTCGCGCGCGAGCCCGACCCCGGCGTCGGCGGCGGCCAGCGCGAGGTCGGGGGTGTCGTTCTCGAGGTGCAGGTTGGCGATGAAGCGGAGCGCGCGCAGGCGGATGGCGGCTCCGGCCGGCCCCTCGCCGGCGCGTTCGAGCGCCTCGGCGAGCAGCCGCCCGGCGTCCTCGGTGACGGCGCCGCGCCAGGCCAGGAGCGCGCGGGAGATCATCGCGTCGGCCGCGAGGTGCTGCGCCCCGACGCGGTCGGCGACGGCGATCGCGGCCTCCAGCAATCGTCCCGACTCGGCGGGATCGAGCCACAGGATCGTGCGCGCCCACGTCGCGAGCACGCGCGCGGTCAGCGGTGACTCCGGCAGGTCGGTGACCAGGGCGCCGGCCTCGGCGGCCACCAGGCGGGCGGTGTCGCCGTCGTCGGTCGCGACGTCGATCAGGTAGTGCGCGGTGCGCTCGCGGGTCGCGGCCCGCAGCGCCGTCGCGACCGGCCCCGGCTCGGCCGCCGCGCGCTCGTCAGCCTCGGCGACGGAGGCCCGTCCGAGGGTCACGGCGCGGCGCGTCTCGCCCGCGGCGAACGCCGACGCTGCCGCCATCGTCAGCAGCTCCAGCCGGTCGGCACCCCCGCCGAGCCGGTCCAGGATCGCCAGCGCCTGCTCGAGGTGCTGCAGGCCCTCGCTCGGACCGGCGAGGTGCTCGGCCTGGCGGGCGGCGGCGACGAGCGAGCCCAGCGCCTCGGCGTCCTGGCGCGCGGCGAGCTGGTGGTGGGCGAGCTCGCCCAGGGAGCCGCCGGCGCCGCCGTCGAGCAGCGCCCCGGCGACCCGGGCGTGCAGCCGGGTGCGCTCGCCCGGCAGCAGGTCGGAGTAGACGGCCTCCTGGAGCAGCGCGTGCCGGAACGTGTAGGAGCCGGTGACGTCGTCGAGCGCCAGCAGCCCGGCCTCGCGCGCGCTGCGCAGGCCGAGGACGAGATCGTCCGGCTCGAGCCCGGCGACGGCGGCGAGCAGCGGCTCGTCGATCGTGCGACCGGCGACGGCGGCCACGCGCAGCACCTGCTGGGCCTCCTCGGGCAGCGCCGTGACCCGGTCGAGCAGGACGTCGGCGAGCCGGGTCGGGAGGCGCCCGGCGCGGGCCTCGTCGATGAGCTGCTCGGCGTAGAACGGGTTGCCGTCGCTGCGGCGCTGCAGCTCATCGGCGCGCTGCGGCGTCGGCGGCGTCCCGGTGATCGCCTCCACCAGCTCGGCGACCTCCGCGACCGAGAGCGGGGGCAGCGTGACGTGCTCGACCTGCGGGAGCCGGTTCAGCTCGGCCAGGTGGGGGCGCAGCGGGTGACGGCGGTGGAGGTCGTCGGTGCGGTAGCTCGCGACGACGGCGACGCGCGCCTCCCGCAGCGCCCGCGCCACGAAGCCCAGCAGGTCCCGGGTCGAGCGGTCGGCCCAGTGCAGGTCCTCGACCACCAGCAGCAGCGGGGTCGTCGCGGCGATCTCGACGAAGGTCTGGAGCACGGCCTCGAACAGCAGGCCCTGCGCGAGGGAGTCGGCGGAACCCTCGCCGGAGACGAGCGTCTCGGCGAGGAGCTCGCCCGTCGTGGCGACGCCGGCCAGGTGCGGCAGGAGCGAGGCGAGCGCGGGGCGGCGGGCGACCTGCGCCTGGAGAAGCGCGGGGTCGTGGGCCTCGAGCTGCCGGAGCAGGTCGATCACCGGGAGGTACGGCAGGCCGTAGTCGCCCACCTGGACGCAGGACCCGGTGACGGCGGTCCAGCCCGTCGCCCTGGCCTCGCCGACCAGCTCCTCCAGCAGGCGGGTCTTGCCGCCGCCGGCGTCGCCACCCAGGAGGGTGAGCGTCGCGCGACCGTCGGCCGCCGTCGCGAGCGCCCCGTGGAGCTGGGCGAGCTCGGCCCTGCGGCCGACGATCCTGCTCGCGCTCCTCATGCCTCCATCGTGGCCCACGCGGTCAGGACCGGCGACGGGCGCGGCGCAGCAGCGAGGGGCGGCGCGTGTGGCGTCCGGCGAGGAACGCCTGCGCCCGCTCGCCGTCGTAGTGGGTGAGGGTGTGCTCGAACTCGAACCATGACGTGTTCATGGCCCCGACCCTGCCCGTGAGACACGGGGCCGTCATGGGGGCGGGGCAGCGGTGCGTACCTCAGGGTTCGGGGCCTAGGGGACGGGGGTGGTCTGAGGTACCTCAGGCGGGATCGCGTGGAACCAGTGCTCGACCGTCTGCATGGCCCAGAACACGATGTAGAGCACGAGCAGGACGAGCTCGAGCCAGAACACGAGCGGGAACCCGCTCTGCTCGCCCGTCACCAGGAACGTCACCACACCGGCGACCACCGCCCCCGCCATCGCGAGCGCGACGGCGTAGTACCGACGGCGGTAGTCCGCCGTCGTCGGCCCCAGCATCCCCACGGTGGGGACGGCGCGGCGGCCGTTGATGAAGACGACCACGATGAGGAGCACGAAGAACGAGATGGCGCTCGTGTAGTGCGCCCACTCGAGGAACGACGCCCGGCCGAGCAGGAACCACCCGCCGAACGCGGTCCAGACCCCGGTGGCGGCGAGGACGGCGTTGCGGGTGCGGGGACGCCACGCCTCGCCGCGCTGCCGGGCGCGCGCGAGGCGCACCCAGACGAAGGCCAGGCCGGCCGCGCCGAGCAGCAGGTAGGCGGTCACGTTGTTGGCGACGTCGGGCGCGAGCTCCGTGGGCACGCAGGCCTCGTCCGGATCGGGGCACGTGAGCGGGAGCTCCGTGCCGCCCGGGATGGTGGAGAGCGTCACCGGCGTCGGGACGAAGCCCACGAGCGGGACCAGGGCGCCGGCGACGTTGAGGAGGCCGTCCTCCCAACCGGGGCGGCCCTTGATGGCCACCAGCGCGAGCCCGACCGCCAGCAGGGAGGCGACGAAGACGCCGCGGACGGGGGAGTAGAAGGTCGCGCTGATGGACCCGGGGATCTCGTCCACGCGGGCCACCTCCACGGCGACCGCGACCAGCAGGAGAAGTCCGGCCCCGACCATCCCGACGCGCAGCGCGCGGTAGGTGTCGAGGGCCGAGTCGGGGGAGTCGGTCGGGCGGGGATCTATCTGTGCGGACATCGTCGTCCTCCCTGTGGTGGGCCCCTGTGCTCGTGAGGGTCCCACCACGGCGGGGGCGTGTCGAGGGCCGGTCCGGGTGGGACGGATCCCCCGCGTGTCGGTCCCCCTGGATACCCTGCCCTGGACGACGACGATGCGACGGCGAGGGGCTCACCGGTGGGATTCCTGGACAGGTTCACAGGCGGACGGACGAAGCACCTGAGGACGTGCCTGGCGTGGCTCTCGACGCTGCCGGGGGACGTGCTGGGACGCGCGGTGCGGCACGTGCGCACGGGGTCGGACGCCGACGTCCTGTCGGACGTCGCGGCGGCCGCGCGGGCGGGGTCGCTCCAGCCCTACGCCTACCGCCGGGCCGTCGCGCCCCTGATCGACAGCGACGAGATCGACGCGGGTGGGATCGTCAGGCTCGCTCGGCTCTGGGACGCCGCCGGGGTGCTCCCCACCGTCGCGCCGCGGCGGTCGACTTCGACCGGCGTCCCGGTCCCGGAGATCGTGGCACGGGGCGCGGACCTGCTCGGCGACGTCGGTCAGGTCCTCCGGGCCGGCGGTCGCCGCGCCGTGGGGCTGCCCCTGCTGCTCGCGGCGCTCGAGTCCGACGGGTACGACCGGGAGACGGCGCTCGCGGCCGCGCTGACGTTCGATCTCCGGCAGTCGAGCCTGAGCGGCTACCAGCGACTGCCGCTCGAGGGCGCCGAGACCCTCATGCGCGACTCGCCTGCGGTCGTCGTCGCGGCGCTCGGGGCGACCGATCCCGAGGTCAGGACCGCAGCGCTCGACCGCCTCACCCTCGCGCCCGAGGCGATCGGCACCCACCTCGAGCGGGTGCTGGAGCTGACGCGGGACTCCTCCCGTCGGGTCCGTCAGGCGACGCTGAACGTCCTCGACCGCCTGCCCGAGGACCAGCGCCGGTCCGCGCTGGAGCGCGCGCACGCCGAGGCGCCCGCCGCGATCGCCCGCACCCTCGCCCCGCGACTCGAGCAGGCCTCCGCGGGACCGGGCGCCGCAGGCGACGTCGACGTCGTCCCGCCGCCGTGGGAGCCGCTGCCGGCCACGCCGGTGGGCCCCGACGTCGTCGAGCACCTCGAGCGGGCCGTCGCGAGGCAGCGGTCCCAGCTCGCGGCGTCGCTGCAGAGCACTCCGCAGTCGACCTACGTCAAGGACCGGCTCCGCGAGCTGGAGCGCCTCGACCGCGCAGCCCTCGACGCGATCGCCGCCGACCTCGGTCGCACGGGCCCGGTGGACGTCCGGCACGTCTCCGGCGCGCCGATCCACACCCTGATGTACGCCATCGGCAGCGCGCCGGGAGTCACGCTGCGCCACGTGCTCCGGCTGGCGTCCCTGGGCAGGAACGTGCACCCGTTCCACTTCGCGACGCAGCAGCACCCGGTCGACGTGGACCTGCGGGCGGCCGCAGCGGCGACGGAGGAGGCGCTCGGCGACCGCGCGACACCCCCGGGCGAGCACGTCCGGGTGCAGAACGGCCGACCCACGAGCGTCGCCGACCAGATCAGGTCGCGCGTGCTGACGACCTGGAACCCAATCGTGATCGCGCCGGAGCACCTGTGGCCGTACTTCGCCGAGCGGCTCGAGCTGCTCGAGGAGGGGTTGGGGCTGCGTCCCACGGCCGGCGGCCGCACCTCCTCCTCGCCCAGCCCGGGCCCGACGCTCGACGTGCTGGAGGCCTTCCCGCGCGTGCCGCAGCGCTTCGTCGCCCGACTGACCGAGCTCGCCCTGGGTGACGGACGCTCGCACCGGACGCAGGCCCAGGACCTGCTCTCGCGTCAGGGCGGGCTGGCGATCGCCGTCGACGGCCTCACCGCGAGCGCGGCCGAGATCCGCGCGACGGCGGCGCGCTGGCTCGCGCGGATCGTCGCGGACGCAGCCCCCGAGCAGCGCGACGCCGTGCGCGAGGACGTGGTCGAAACGCTGTCCGCCGCGCTCGGGACCGAGCGTCGCGAGGTCGTGCAGGCGGCGATCCTCGGCTCGCTGCGCACGATCGGCGTCGACATCTCCGCGCACCTCTCGCCGGCCGCGCTCGGTGCCGCGGCGACCGCCGGACTGAAGAAGAAGGCGCCCGCGGGCATGGCCTGGGTGCCGCTGGACCAGCTGCCGGCCGCACGCTGGGCCGACGGCTCCGACGTCGATCCCGCGATCCTGCGGTGGTGGGCCGTGCTCGCCGTCAAGCTCAAGGACCCGACCGGCGAGGGCCTCATCCCGCTGTACGTCTCGCTGCTGGACGTCCCGAGCCGGCAGGCGCTGGGCTCGTTCGTGCTCGGGGCCTGGATCGCGCACGACCTCACGCGCATGACCGAGGACGACGTCCGCGCCGCGGCGACCGCGGAGGGTCCGGCCCGCCTCGCCCAGTACCAGCGGTGGGCCCAGCACGGCGGTCAGCACGCGCAGCGCTGGGGAACCCTCACGCTGGCCGACGCGGAGAGCGAGATCGCCGAGGGGTTGCGCGGCACGTTCCTGGGCTCCGCGATCAAGGAGAAGGGCCTGCTGGCACTCGCCTCCGGCGCGCCCGGGCACGAGCTCACCGAGGCGATCACCCGGTACGCCAAGCGGCACCCCGAGCGGCGCTCGCAGATCGAGACCCTGGTGGTCGCGGCGTCGGTCAACGACGACCCGGCGGCGCTGCAGGCGGTCATCTCTGTCGCACGCAGCTTCAAGCAGCGCACGGTGCGCGAGCGCGCGGGCGAGCTCGTCGAGCAGATCGCGCAGCAGCGGGGCTGGAGTCCCGAGGAGCTGGCCGACCGCACGATCCCGACGGCGGGCTTCCCGAGCGCCGCGGAGCTCGCGGCCGAGCGTGACGGGGAGGGTGACGGCGGCGCGGCCTCGAGCGGCGTCGCGACCCTGGACTACGGGTCCCGTCAGTTCACGATGCGGATCGGTGACGACCTCGCGCTGGCGCTGTTCTCGGGGGAGGGCAAGCCGCTCAAGACCCTGCCGAAACCGGGCGTGAAGGACGACGCCGAGCTCGCCAAGGCCGCCCGCTCCGCCTTCTCCTCCGCGAAGAAGGAGCTGGTCCAGGTCGTCGACCTGCAGTCGGCGCGACTGCAGGAGGCGATGGCGCTCGGACGCACCTGGGACGCTGCGACCTGGCGCACCGCCTTCCTCGAGCACCCCGTCATGCGTCACCTCGTCTCCCGGCTCGTGTGGGCCGTCGGGCCCGTGGCCGGCGACGACGACGCGGACTCCCCGGCCGCCACCGTCCTGTTCGCCCCGACGCTCGACGGCGAGCTGCTCGACGCCGAGGACGGCGAGGTCGAGCTGCCCGTGGAGGGTGGCGCCGGCGACGCGGGTGTGCGGATCTGGCTCACCCACGTCAGCGGCCTCGAACCCGACGTCGCGCAGCACTGGCGCGAGCGGCTCGCCGACTACGGCATCACGCCGCTGTTCGACCAGCTCGACGCGGCCACCCCGCGCGTGGAGGCGTCGGCGACCGAGATCACCGACCGTCAGGGCTGGGTGATGACGGTCGGCGCGCTCAAGACCCGCGCCGCTCGTCACGGCTACCGGCCGGCGGCCGCCGAGGACGGCGGCTGGGTCGGCAGCGTGGTCAAGGACGTCGGGGCGTGGCAGGTCGCCGTCGAGATCACGGGGACCTACCCGGGCCAGGAGGTGGGGGAGAGCCTGGCGATCACGCGGCTCGTCCTCACCCGCGGCGGGCGCGACGAGGCCCTCCGCGACGTTCCGCCGGTGCTGCTCGCCGTCGCGTACAACGACTACCTCGCGATCGCCGACGGCGGCGCGTTCGACCCCGAGTGGGCCAAGCGGACGGGATTCTGACGATGACGACACAGCCTCCGGCGGGTGCGCAGCCTCCGGCGACGGTCCGGCAGTCGGCCGAGGAGCGGTGGGCCGACGAGCTCGTCGCCCTCGACGCCTGGGACGCCGCGCGCGGGAACGCCGTCCCGCCCGGCTGGCGGCGCTCACCGCGGGCGGTGCGCGCGTTCGTCGTCGGGGCGCCCGATCTCGGGGTGAGCCGGAAGTACCTCGGCAACGACCCGCTCGTCGACCGCGCGATCGTCACGCTGCTGGGCCGCCAGGGCCTCATGCTCGTCGGTGATCCCGGGACGGCGAAGTCGATGCTCTCCGAGCTGCTCGCCGCCGCGATCAGCGGGACGTCGAACCTCACGATCCAGGGCACGGCCGGCACCACCGAGGACCACATCCGCTACTCGTGGAACTACTCGCTGCTGCTGGCCGAGGGTCCGACGGCACGGGCTCTCGTCCCCTCCCCGATCCACTCCGGGCTCGCCACCGGCCGGGTGGTCCGGTTCGAGGAGCTCACGCGGTGCGCGCCGGAGATCCAGGACGTGCTCGTCTCGGTCCTGTCGGAGAAGGCGCTGATGGTGCCCGAGATGGGCGCCGACGTCCGGGTCTCCGCGGCCCCCGGCTTCAACCTCATCGCGACCGCGAACCTGCGCGACCGCGGCGTGAACGAGATGTCGGCGGCCCTCAAGCGACGGTTCAACTTCGAGACGGTCCACCCGATCGCCGACCGGCAGCAGGAGATCGAGGTCATCGAGCGGCAGGTCGCCGTCGAGATCGGCGAGGCGGCCCCGCCGCCCTCGCGCGACGTGATCGACCTGCTCGTCACCGCCTTCCGCGAGCTCCGCACCGGCCGCACGGAGCAGGGCGTCGCGATCGTCGCGCCCGAGACCGTGATGTCGACGGCGGAGGCCGTGAACGTCGCCGTCTCCAGCGTCATGGAGGCGCGGTACTTCGGTGACGGGCGCGTCACGCCGACGCACCTGGCGCGTCAGCTCACCGGCGTCGCGCTCAAGGACTCCGCCGAGGACCGCACGCGGCTGCGCGCCTACCTCGACTCCGTGGTCCGTGACCGGGCCCGTCGATCGCCCGCGTGGCAGGAGTTCCACACCGCGGCGCGCGACATCTGGTGACCGCGTGAGCGACGGTGCCGGTCAGGGCGACGCCGACGCCCGGCTCGACCGCGCCCGCGCGGCCCGGCAGCGGCTGGCCGACGGCGGGATCCACCTCGCCGGGATCCGGCACCACAGCCCGCGGTGCGCCCGGGCGGTCGGGCGGCTCATCGAGGAGGTGCGGCCCGCCGTCGTGCTCATCGAGGGGCCGGACGACCTCGACCCCCTGCTGCCGGCGCTCGCGCACCCGGACACGGTGCCCCCCGTCGCGCTGCTGACGCTGCGGGGCGAGGGTGCGGGCGCCGTCAGCGCGCTCTACCCGCTCGCGTCGTTCTCACCCGAGTGGGTGGCGGTGCGGACGGCGAGCGCCCTGGGCGTGCCGGTGCACCTCGTGGACCTGCCGTGGTCGGGGCGCGCGGGGGAGGCGGACGAGGTCGAGCCGGGTCCCGGGGGCGAGGGAGGCGCGGACGAGGGGCGGCCCGACGACGTCGCGCTCCTGCGCCGCACGCTGCAGTCCGAGCGGTACTTCGCACACAGCCGCACGCTCGCCGAGCTCGCCCGGCGGTTCGGGTGCCGCGACCACGACGAGCTGTGGGAGCACCTGTTCGAGATCGCTCGCGACCCGGGCGGCGAGGCAGCACCCGGGTCGCACGCCGTCGTCCTCGACGACGTGTTCGTCTGGGCGGCGCTCTCGCGCCTGGACTACGAGGTGGAGGTCCTCGCGGCCGAGGGGTCGCTCGCGCGCGAGCACCGCATGCTCGAGCACGTCGAGCGGTGGCGCGGGCAGGTGGACGGTCCGATCGTCGTCGTGACCGGCGCGTTCCACACGCTCGCGCTCGTCGAGGCGCTCGCCGATCTGCCCGGCGGGGAGCTCGTGCGGACGGCGAGAACCGGGACCGCTCGGCCCCGGGCTGCCGGGACCGAGCCCGGGTGGCTCATCCGCTACACGCTCGACCAGCTCGACGGCCTGCGTGGCTACGGCGCGGGCATGCCATCGCCGGGCTTCCACCAGCGGGTGTGGGACGCGGCGGACCCGGGCGTCGTCGCGCGCGACGTGCTGCTTGACCTCGCGGCGGATGCCAACGCGTCGGGGCAGCTCGACCGCATCGGCACCGCGTCCCTGACGCAGGCGGTGCTGCAGGCCGAGCGGCTGGCGGACCTGCGCGAGCACGCCTGGCCGGGGCGGACGGACGTGCTCGACGCCGTCGTCTCGTGCCTGACGCAAGGAGAGGTGCCGCCCGCGCTGCGCGAGTCGCTCGGGCGGGTGCTCGGCGGGACGAGGCTCGGCGAGCTGCCGTCGGACCTGCCGCAGCCGCCGCTCGTCGCGGCGGCGCGACGGCGTGCGGAGCAGCTGCGGTTCGTCGTCGCCGACGCACAGCCCCGCACCACGAGTCTCGACGTCTACCGGCAGCCCGGGGCGCGGTCGCGGTCGCGCTACCTCGCGCTGATGACGCTGCTCGGGACCGGGTTCGCGCGGCTGCTGTCCGGGCCGCGGTACGCGAGCGGGACCGACGTGCACCTGCTGCGGGAGACGTGGGAGTACGCGTGGACGCCGGGCGTCGAGACCCGGCTGGTCGGCCTGATCGAGCTGGGTTCGACCCCGGAGGAGGCGGCGACGGCGCTGCTCGCCCGCCGGGCCGACGCGCTCACCGCGGCGGACTCCCCGCCGTCGCCCCGCGAGCTCGCCGCACTGGTGACCGACGCCGCGCAGGCCGGGCTCGCCGCGCTCGTCCCGCCGCTGCTGGCCCGGGTGCGCGAGGCGATGGAGACGACGGCGGACCTCGGGGCGCTCGCGGACGCGGGGGCCGTGCTGCTGCGGGCGTGGAGCGCGCGCGAGCACCTCGACCTCGGGGACTCGGCCGGCGCGCTGCTCGGCGTGATCGACGAGGCGCTGCTCGGGTCCGGTCACCGGCTCGCGCTGCTCGGCTCGTGCGCGCCGGAGGAGGAGGCGGCGGCGATCGGGGCCGTCGTCGGGGTCCGGCGCCTCGTGCTGGAGCGGGGTCGGGCCGACGGGTCGACGCGTGCGGCCGAGGCGGTGCTGCCGACGCTGACGCGGATGCGCGACGACGTCGACACCGCGGCCGGGGTGCGCGGTGCGCTGCTCGCCCTGGCCGTCACGGACGGTGAGCTGCCCGACGCCGAGCTGGCCTCCGCCGTCGGGACGGCCCTCGCCCCGGGGGCGGATCCGGGGGTCGGCGTGCGGCTGCTCGAGGGCGTGATGACGGTGGCGCCCGAGCTCGTGGTGCGCGACCGCGGGCTGCTCGGGGTGCTCGACCGGCGGCTCGGCAGCCTCGAGGACGAGCAGTTCCTCACGCTGCTGCCCGACCTGCGGCGCTCGTTCGCACGCCTGCGCCCGATCGACACCGACCGGCTCGCGCGGCACGTCGCCGAGGCGACCGGGGTGCGCGTCGAAGAGCTGGCGGCGCGCCTGGAGACGAGCGAGGCCGACCTCGCGCTGGGGACGGCCGTGGACGCCGAGGTGCGCGCGAGCCTCGTCGACGACGCGCTGCTCGCGTGGGCCGGGGGTGAGGGGCGTGGCTGAGATCCCCGACGGCGACGGGCTGACCGACCTCGAGCGCGCGCGGCGGTGGCGGCTCGTGCTCGGCCGCTACTCGCGCGAGCAGCTCGGCGGGGCCGGGCTGAGCGGGAGCGAGACGCAGGTCGACCAGCTGCTGGGGCGCCTCTACGACGACACGTACGACCGCCGGGGTCACCGCGGCGGACAGGGGCGGGCGCGCGGGCGCAGCGGCAGCGGTGGGAGTGACGACCCGGCGTCGCTGACCGCGGTGACGTGGCTCGCCCGCTCGCGCGAGCTGTTCCCGGCCGCCACCTTCGATCGGCTGCAGGCGCGCGCCGTCGGGGCGTTCGGGCTGGACGAGATGCTCAAGGATCCCGCGACGGCGTCCTCGCTCACCCCGAGCGCCGAGCTCGGCGCGGCCCTGCTGACGATGCGCGGCACGCTCTCGCGCGACCTCGAGGGGCAGCTGCGCGAGGTGATCGGGCGCGTGGTCGAGGACATCCTCAGCCGGATCCGGTTCGCCTTCGCCCAGGCCGTGCGGGGGAGGCGGGACCGGTTCTCCGCCTCGCCGATCGCCGTCGCGAGCAACTTCGACTGGCGCCGCACCATCGCCGCCAACCTCCGCAACGTCGACCCCGAGACCGGACGGATGACGATCGACCGGCCGCGGTTCCACTCCGCGACCCGGCGCACGTGGGAGTGGGACGTCATCATCTGCATCGACCAGAGCGGGTCGATGGCGTCCTCGGTGCTGCACAGCGCGGTGTGCGCGAGCATCCTCGCGTCGCTGCCCGGCGTGAGCGTGAAGATCGTGCTGTTCTCGACGTCGGTGGTCGACGTCAGCCACCTCGCCTCCGACCCCGTCGAGCTGCTGATGACGGCGCAGCTCGGCGGTGGGACGGACATCGCCAGGGCCCTGGCCTACTGCGAGTCGCTCGTGACGCGGCCCCGGCACACCGTCGTCGCGCTGCTGTCCGACTTCGAGGAGGGCGGATCGGTGACGCACCTGCTCGGGACCGTCGCGAGGCTGCACGCCTCGGGGGTCACGCTGCTCGGGATGGCGGCGCTCGACGAGGCGGCGGAGGGTGTCTACGACACGGCGATGGCGCGGCGGCTGGCCGACCGGGGGATGGACGTCGCGGCGTTCACGCCGGAGCAGTTCGGGCAGTGGCTCGGGGAGGTGCTGGGGTGAGCGGGGCTGGGGGCGTGGGGTTGCCGGCGTGGGCGGGGACCTATCGCGGGTACGACGACGTCGCGCTCACCGCGGCGGCCAGCGCCGGCCTCGTGAAGCGCGCACGGGGGCTGCTGGTGTCGGCGCCGCCCGCCTGGGTGTCGGCAGGCGAGCGCGACGGCGTCGTGCTCGCCCACAAGCAGGAGGTGCGGCTCGACGCCTCGGGTCCGGCGGCAGCGCGGTGCGCGTGTCCCGCGGCGGGGGTGTGCGTGCACATCGTGCTGGCGTGCCTGTTCGTGCACGAGGGGGTCGCGGGTGGCGCGGGTGGCATGGAGGTGGGCGCGGAGGTGCGCGCCGAGGTGGGGGCGGAGGTGGGCGCCGAGGTGTGCGAGGGGCCCGCGGCGGCCGAGCCCGTCCCCGAACCTGTCTCGGGTCCGTCCGCGCTCGACGACCTCGCCACCCTCGTCCCCGACCACGCGATCCGGCGGTCGGGCGTCGTGGCGGGCCGCGCCGTCGCGAACCGGCTCGCCCGGATCTCGGGGGCGAGCGCCGGCGCCGAGACCGTGGTCGAGGCGCACCGGATCGTCGTGACCTGGGACGGGACCGCCGTCGTGATCGTCGCCGGCGCCGGGTGGGACGGGATCCTGGTGCCGTCCGGCGTCGCCCACCAGCGGGCCGCGGAGCTGCGGCTCGAGGGGGTCGTGCGGGCCCGGCGGGCGCTCGGGCTCGGGTGGGAGTGGCCGGAGGGCCTGCTCCGGCCCGACGGCACCGGAGCGCTGACCGATGACGAGCGTGCGTTCCTCGAGTCCGTCCGGTCGGTCCTGACGGGGGCGCTGGTGACCGGCGTCGCGCGGTTGGACGCCACCGTGCCGCTGCGCGTCGAGGCGACGGTGACGGCGGCGCGGGCGCACCACCTGCCGGAGCTGGCGCGGGCGCTCGCACGGGTGAGCGAGGCGATGAGGCAGGTCGTGGCCGGGTCCGACGCCGTGACGGACGCCGACGTGGTCGGTGCCGTCGCGCGAGCGTGGGCCTTCACGCGGGCCCTCGAGGCGGCCGACGGCGAGGGGCTGGCGGGACTGCGCGGGCGGGCGCGAGAGGTCGACGACGCCGACGACGTGCGCATCCAGCCCGTCGGCGCGTGGACGTGGCAGGCCGCGAGCGGGGCGCGCGGGGCGACGGTGGCGTTCCTGACGTCGTCGGGCGGCGAGGCCGTGCACCAGTCGGTGGCGGGTCGCGCGCGGAGCCAGGACCCGACGTTCCGGGTGGAGTCGGCGGCGATCTGGGGGGTCGCGGTGACGAACCTGCTCGACCGGACCTGGACGCTGCAGGGTGCGCGGTTCGGTCAGGGGGCGGAGGTCAGCTCGAGCGATCGGACGCAGGCGGTGCCGGGTGGCGCGCCCGATGCGGCGTGGCTCGCCGACGCGGGAGTCGATCGGTGGGCGGAGCTGCCGCCGCGGCGGGCGCCCCGGCTGCTGGACGAGGGTGGCGGTCTCTCGCTGCTGCGCCCGACGTCGGTGGGGCGGCTGCGGCTCGACGAGGTTGACCAGGAGCTGGTGTGGCCGCTCGTGGACGCCGACGGCGCCGAGCTCGAGGTACGACTCGGGGTGCTCGGCGGGGGCTGGGCCGCGGCCGACAACCTGACCCGGCTGGCCGAGTCGGTGGGGTCGGCAGGGCTTCGCCTGACCCACGTGCTGGTGCGGCGGGGTGCCGGGGCGCCCGTGCCGCTGAGCGTTGTCGTCGTGCGATCGAGCGGGGATGTCGAGGTGCGATCCTTCACGCTCGGGTGGCCGCAGCCGCGGGTGGCCCGGGGGCTGCTGGGTGGATTCGGGGGACTCCGAAAGGCGCTCGAGGCGTTGCGAGCCCGGGTCGAGCGGCGGCCGGAGGAGGTCCGCGAGGCCACCGTTCCGCCCGTGGCGCTGCTGTGCGAGCGGGTCCGGGAGGCATGCGTCGACGTCGCGGTGTCGGGGCGGCAGGTGCTGGGCGAGGCTGAGGGGGAGCGTGCACGGCTCCTGGCGCGGCGGTGCGGCGACGTCGGACTCACCGCGCTGGCCGGGGCGCTCGCCCGATGGGCTGATGCAGGGACGAGTGCTGCCGAACCCGAGGCGCTGCTGCGGGTGCTGCTGCTGGCGGAGCGCGCGAGCGTGGTGGCCGCCGGGGAGGCGTGAGCGGGAGGCGTGACCGGGAGGCGTGACCGGGAGTGGCGGGCTCCGTCGTGCGTCACACGGCTCAGGTCAGCCGATGGTGCGAGGTCCGTCGAGAGATCGGCGCCGCGGGGTGTCGATGAGGTGGGTGTCGCCTGCTGGGGGTCGGTGGTAGGTGTGGCCGGTGGGGGTGGTCCAGATGGTGGAGCCGTCGGGGGTGATGCGGTAGCTGTGGCCGTGGTGGGTCTTGAGTCGGTGGTGGTGGCGGCAGAGGGGGCGGAGGTTGGGTGCGTCGGTAGGTCCGGTGGGCCATTCGACGGCGTGGTCGTTGTCGCAGGCGGTTGAGGCGACGGTGCAGGCGGGGGCGATGCAGGTGGGGTGGAGCGCGCGGACGAGGCGGTCGAGCTCGGCGCCGGGGCGGTAGTTGGGTGTGGCGAGGTGGGGTGCGGGGTTGAAGGAGGGTGGCCAGTAGCGCGACGTGTCCTCGCCGGGTGCCGAGGCGGTGGTCGTCGTGGTCGGCGTGGCGTCGTCGTCGGGCTCGGTGTTCGTGGTGTCGACGGGGTGGTGGGTCGCGCGGGTCATGCCGCCTCCGCGCTCGCGCTGGGTCTCGCGTTCGCGGTCTGCTTGTTGGGTGATGTCGGCGAGGGCGGTGGTGATGGTGAGCCAGCGGGGTGGGTTGGTGGCGAGGAGTCGGGCGGTGGTGGGGTCCAGGGGGGCGAAGCCGAGGAGTTCGGGGACGTCGATGCCGGTGCGGCAGGTTTCGGGGGCTTCGTAGGTTTCGAACCGCCACCCCGACTCGTTCGTGGTGAGGGCGAGGTCGTCCTGCCACGGGTGGACGGGGTCGATGTGGTCGGCGTCGGGCTCGGTGAGGTGCTCGGGGGCCAGGGCGAGCGTCAGCCCGGAGGTAGTACCGGAGAACGGCACGAATGGCCGGAACCGTTCGCTGGGGTCGGCCAGGCCGTTGCCGGGGTCAAGGTCTTGGGTGCCGTCGGGCTGGGTGGGCGCGTTGGCGCTCTCGGCGTCCCGGTGCAGGAGGGCGTCGGCGATCGAGGCTGGACCCTGACTGCCGGCGCCCGTGCCGGTGCTGGTGCTGGTGGGTGGGTGTCCGAGGCGTTGTCTGGTGCGGGCGCTGACGGCCTCGATTGCGGCGTCGAGGGTGCGGCGGACCTGGCCGAGCGGGCTGGGGTCGTTCTCGGCTGCGTGGTGCTCGCGCTTGGCCAGCTCGATGAGGTCGTCGAAGGACGCCACGGGGCCCGTGCCCGGCCCTGATCGGATCGTGGCGTCGCCAACGCCAACGCCGACGATCGCGGTGCCGCTGCCGGTCCTCGCACCGATGCCCGCACCGGTGCCGGCGCTGGTGCTGGTGGCTGTGGTGTCGTCGGTGGTGAGGAGGGTGTGGCAGCCGGGGACGGATGTGAGGGTGCCGTTGTTGAGGGCGGTGGTGGCCAGGGTGGTGAGGGCGTCGGCGCGGAGCTGGTCCAGGGTGCGGGGGTCGCCGGCGGCGCGGGCTGCTTTGGCTGCTGCCTCAGCTGCGGTGTAGATGGCGGCGATGTCCAGGGCGGGGGCGATGACGCGCAGGCAGGCTTGGCCGTCGGGCAGCAGTCGGGGGTGCTCGACCCGTCGGCGGGTGGCGGCCTGGAGGGCGCGGTGGTGGGCGGTGGTGGGGTCGGTCTGGATCAGGGCGGCCTGGATCCGCTTCTTCAGGGCGTGGTGGGGAAGTCCCGGTGCTGCGGGGAGGACCTGGTCGGTGACGGCGAAGCAGACGGCTGGTTCCTGGGTGGCGAGCAGGTCGGTGAAGATCGCGGCCTTGCCGGCGTCGATGTGTCCGGCGGCCAGGGCGGTCCCGACGGGGTGGAGGGTGCTCTCCAGCAGGTGTCCTTCCCCGACCAGTCGGGCGGCTCGTTGCCGGCTGAGGCCGAGTCGCATGGCGAGCTCGTCGGCGGCGGGGCCACCTCGCTCGACCCGTGCGGGGGCGCCGGGCACGTCAGCGGCGAGTCGGTTGGCGTCCAGGATGCCGTGGCGGGTGTGGAGCCGGGTGGCGGTGGCGCGGAGTCCGGCTTCGGCCCAGCCGGCGATGGCGGCGAACGCGGCTGCTGTTTCCAGGAGCTCGCCGGGGTCCAGGGTCATGAGGTGGGTGAAGTCCGACAGCTGCAGCAGACGCTCGATCAGTTCTGTCGGGGGGCCTCCGTCGTCGGGCTGGGTGAGTCCGAGGCGGTCACGGATGGTGTCGGGGTCCTCGGTGGGCGTGAATCCGAGACCCCACACGGTGGTGGTGGGGGTTGCTCCGGATCCGTTCTCGAACATGCGTACAGTTTACGCTGTCTGGGTGCGATGGGAAAGGGTTTGGCGCGATCTGTGGATACAGGTTCCGGCGGTGGGTAACCCTGTGGATCTCGGCGGCAGCAACTCGTCCCCTCCGTCCGACTCGCGGGACAGCTTCTGGGTGCACGTAGGGGGATCGGTAGCGCGTAGTTGTTGAACGAGGGGCGTTGGAGCCTCTCGCGAGCGGTGCGCCAACCTCTCGCCGGCAGTGCGTAAGCCCCTCGCAGGTGGTGCGTAAGCCCCTCGCGGGTGGTGCGTAAGCCCCTCGTCGGTGGTGCAGAAGGCCCTCGCCGATGACGGGGGAGGGGGCCAGCGGGCCAAGGGGCCAAGGGGTAGAGGCGGGGAGACGAAACGGGCGGGGGCGGGTTTGCGCCGCCCCGCGCCCGCCCCCGTCCGTCCTGCCGCCGGAGGCGGACTTCTCAGGCCTCGCGGACCACGGCGAAGCCGCCGGGCTCGAGGGTCAGCGCCTCGGCGACGTCGACCCCGGCAACGAGGTCGTGGCCGCTCGTCGGGAGCGTCACGGCCTCGCGCGTGTGGTTGAGGACGAAGAGCCAGGACCGGCCGGTGCCGTCGGCACGGCGCGTGACCTCGACGCCGTCGGGCAGGTCCGCCAGCACCGGCGCGACGCGGGACTCGGCGATCACGGCGTCGACCACCTTCTGGAGGCCGTCGGCGTCCGGCTGCACCGAGAGGTACCAGGCCGAGCCAGCACCAGCACCAGCACCAGCACCACCGCCCAGCACCCGCCGCGTCAGCGCCGGCACCCCGTCGAGGTCCCCGCCGACGATCGTCCGCACCACCTCGGTCCCCTCGAGCGCCCGCACCTTCTCGGCCCACAGGGAGGCGGACCCGCCGTCGTCGAGCGCGATGGTCTGACCCGGCTGCAGCGCCCAGAACTCCTCGCTGCGCACGCCGAGCAGGTCGCGGAACGCGCCGGGGTAGCCGCCGAGACGCACGTGGTCGTTCTCGTCGACGATGCCGGAGTAGAAGGTCACGAGCACGGTCGCCCCGCGCTCGGCCGCGGCGACGACCGCCGCGGCGTCGTCGTCGGAGATCAGGTACAGCGCCGGCACGACGATCAGGTCGTAGCCGGACAGATCCGCGGACGGCTCCACGACGTCGGCCGACACCCCGCGGCGACCGAGCGCCGCGTGGACGTCGACGGCGAGGCCGCGCACGTCGAGGTCCTGGTTGGGCTGCGAGCCGGTGTGCGTGGCCCAGCGGGACGCGTAGTCGTAGAGGACGGCGGCGCGCGACTGCACGCGCGACCCGCGGATCTCGCCCACGCGCCTGAGGACGTCGCCGAGCCGCACCGTGGTGCGCCACACGTCGGAGTCGCGGCCCGCGTGCGGGTACATCGCCGAGTGGTACTTCTCGGCGCCGGCCCGCGACTGCCGCCACTGGAAGAACAGCAGCGCGTCGGCGCCGTGCGCGAGGTGCGACAGCGAGTTGCGCAGCGACTCGTGCGGCGCGCGCGAGCGGTTGGTCGGCTGCCAGTTCACGGCCGAGGTGGAGTGCTCCATGAGGATCCACGGCGCGTTCCCGGCCATCGAGCGGACCATGTCCGCCGAGAACGCGATCTCGCGCTCGGGGTTCGGGTCGGAGCCCCACAGGTAGTGGTCGTTGGAGACGATGTCCATCTCCGGGGCCCAGGAGTAGTAGTCCATCGGGTTCGGACCGTTCATCACCATGAAGTTGGTGGTGCACGGGATCCCGGGCGTGACCTCGGCCAGCACCGCGCGCAGGTCGAGGTAGTAGGACAGGAGCTCGTCGGAGGAGTAGCGCGCGAAGTCGAGCTGGTGCGTCGGGTTGATCTGCGCGGTCGCGGCGCGCGGCGGCAGGATCTCCTCGAACGAGCTGTACAGCTGCGACCAGAACGCGGTGCCCCACGCGTGGTTCAGGGCGTCGATCGTGCCGTAGCGGGCCTCGAGCCAGCGGCGGAAGGCGGCGGCGCCGTCGTCGGAGAACTCGTGCGGGGCGTGGCAGCCGATCTCGTTGTCGATGTGCCACATCGCGAGCCCCGGGTGGTCGGCGTAGCGCTCGGCCACGAGCCGCGTCATCTCGACGGCGTAGCGGCGGAAGACCGGCGACGCGATCCGGTAGTGCTGGCGCGAGCCGGGGGACAGGACGGTGCCGTCCACCGTCACCGGCAGGATCTCGGGGTGCTTGTGGGACAGCCACGGCGGCGGGCTCGCGGTCGCGGTGGCGAGGTCGACGCGGATCCCGGCCGCGTGCAGCCGGTCCATCGTGACGTCGAGCCACTCCCAGTCGAAGGTGCCCTCGGTCGGCTGGATCCGGGCCCAGGAGAAGATCGCGAGGCTGACGAGGTTCACGCCGGCCTCGAGCATGAGCTCGACGTCCTCGACGCGGATCTCGTCCGGCCACTGCTCGGGGTTGTAGTCGCCCCCGTAGCCCAGCGCGTCGAGGCCGATCGGCCACGACGGCGTGGAGGTGGAGGGGGGAGTGGTGGGAGTCACGTCAGCGGTGGCGCTCATTGCGCCAGCATAGATGGTGACGTCACCACCGCGGGGCGGGGGCGTCCGGCCGTCGGACCACCCCTGCCGTGGGAGAAGGGTGCGGCGTAAACTCGAACCACGTGTCCGACGTGTCGTCGGGGAGGTCGGCAGCCCGTTCCGTTCGAGGGGCTGGAGCTGTCGATCCGGGCTGGAAACCTCTCGGACCCACCTCGCAAAGGCACTCATGACCTCCTCGCGCGCCCACGAGCCCGCCCCCGCCCCCACCCTCGCCCCGACGTCCACGAGCGACGCCCCGGCCGGCGACGCCCCCGTCGCCGACGCCCCCGTCGTCGATCACGCGGACGCCTCCCCGCGCCGCTGGTGGATCCTGATCATCCTGGCGCTCACGCAGCTCGTCATCGTCCTCGACGGAACGATCGTCAACATCGCCCTGCCGCAGGCGCAGATCGAGCTCGGCCTCACGGACGTCCAGCGCCAGTGGGTCGTGACGGCCTACGCCCTCGCGTTCGGCGCGCTCCTCCTCCTCGGCGGCCGCATCGCCGACTACTGGGGCCGCAAGCGGACCTTCCTCGTCGGCATGGTCGGCTTCGGCGCCGCCTCCGCGATCGCCGGGTTCGCGCCGTCGGCGGAGATCCTCATCGCCGGCCGCGGCCTGCAGGGCGTGTTCGCCGCGCTGATGGCTCCCGCCGCGCTCGCGCTCCTCACCGTCACGTTCCCGAGCGGCCGCGAGCGCAACACCGCGTTCGCGATCTTCGGCACCGTCGCGGGGGTCGGCGCCGCCGTCGGGCTGCTGCTCGGCGGTGTCCTCACCGAGTTCGCCGACTGGCGCTGGTGCCTCTGGGTCAACGTCCCGGTCGCCGTCGTCGCGCTGATCGCGGGCCAGATGGTCATGACCGAGAGCCGGGCCGACGGCGAGAACCGCTACGACGTCCTCGGTGCGATCACGGTCGTGCTCGGTCTGGGTGCCCTCGTCTACGGCTTCACGCTCGCCGAGGAGGGCTGGGGCCACGTCGAGACCTGGGCGTTCCTGATCGCCGGCGTGCTGCTGCTCGCCCTCTTCGTGCGCATCGAGTCGCGCGTCGCGCAGCCGCTGCTCCCGCTGCGGATCGTCACGGACCGCGTCCGCGGCGGCGTCTTCCTGCTGCAGGGCCTCACCGGCTCCGTGATGATCGGCGCGATGCTCTACCTCACGCTGCACCTGCAGATCGTGCTCGGCTTCGGTCCGCTCGAGGCCGGCCTCGCGTCGCTCCCGATGACGGCGACGATCATGATGGTCGTCCCGCTCGCCACCAACCTCCTCCTGCCGCGCGTCGGCCCGCGCCCGCTGATGATCGCCGGTCCGCTGGTGTCCGCCGTCGCGCTGGTGTGGCTGAGCCGGATCACGGCCGGCGGCTCGTACGCCGTCGAGATCCTCCCCGGGCTGATCGTGCTCGGCATCGGCATGGCGATGCTGTTCGTGACGATGCAGAACGTCGCCCTCGTCGGCGTCGCCCCGCACGACGCCGGAGCCGCCAGCGCGACCGTCAACGCCGCGATGCAGATCGGCGGCTCGATCGGGCTGGCGCTGTTCACGTCGTTCTACGCGAGCGCCGTCCGCGCCACCGCGGTCGCGAGCGAGGCCGACCAGCTCGGCGCGTTCGTGAACGGCTACTCGGCCGTGTTCATCGCCTCCGGCGTCGGCATGGTGATCGCCGCGGCCATCGCGTTCGTCATGGTGCGCGGCACCAAGGAGCAGCTCCTCCCGACCGACGCCCCCGCCGTCGCCCACGTGGGCTGACGCCGGCGGACACGGCGAGGCACCCCCGAGGCACCCCCGCAGCTACCCGCGCCGCCCCCGCAGCGGCGCGAGCGCGTTCGGCGACACGTCGAACCGCCCGTCGTGGAACACCCACACGATGAAGGCGACCGGGCTGAGCGCGCCCGCGACGTCGCGGACCTCCTGCGGCAGGTAGCGGTCCATCTCGCCCAGCGCGGCCTGCCACGCGAGCGTCGAGCTCCGCCGTCGCCCCTCGTCCCGCGGGAGGCGTGCCAGTCGGTGCGCCTCCCGCAGCGCGTCCTCGGCGAGCTTCACCTCGAGGTTCGCCGGCGCGTGGGGCACGGTCGGGTGGGCGCCGCGGCGATGGTCGCGGCTCGAGCGTCGACCGAGCACGACGGCGGCCGCGAACGTCGTGGCGAGCGCCGCGCCCACGATCGCGGTCGCCCACCCGGGCGCCCCTGAGGCGGCGGACGACGTCGCGGCGACGATGCCGGTGGCGGTCACAGCGAAGACGAGGACGCCGAACGCCTGGTCGACCGACGGCAGGTCCGCCGTCGCGACGCGTCGCGGGAGGACCAGATCGAGTCCGGCGGCGACGGCGAGCACGGCGCACGCGGTCGCGGCCACCACCCACCAGACCGACTCGTCGACGCTCGCGACCAGCAGCAGGCTGGCGAGCAGGGTCCCGGCCGCCAGCACGACGACGAGCAGCCACCACAGACGTCGGGCGGTCACGCCCGCCGCCCCCGCCGGATCGGGCACGGACTCGTGCATCGCGCGCGTGGGGTCGAGAGTCCACAGGCGCCTGCGCCAGCCGTTCATCACCGCGACGCGCCGGACGACGTCGTCGGGCAGGCCGCCCGCGTCAGCGGCGATGCGGACCGCGGCCCGCACGGCCGCGCGGATCTGCGGGTCGGTGCCCACGATCCACACGGGCGTGCGCGCCCCGGACCGACGCCGTCGTGCCACCACCGCCGACCTCCGCGGCCGCGCTCAGACGTGCCCGGCGTTGCCGTAGCTGGCGAAGACGGTGTCGCTCGGCACGATCTGGCGACCGAGCGGGGTGAGCGTGATCGGGATGATCTTGATCTCGGCGATCGCCAGCGGGATGCCGATGATCGTGACGGCGAGCGCGGCCGCACTCGCGATGTGGCCGATGACGAGCCAGATGCCCGCGACCAGGATCCAGATGACGTTCCCGACGGCGGAGCCCAGCCCCGCGGTCGGCCGCTGCACCACGGTGCGGCCGAACGGCCAGAGCACGTAGCTGGCGATGCGGAACGAGGCGATGCCCCAGGGGATCGTCACGATCAGGATGCAGCAGATGACGCCCGCGAGCAGGTAGGCCAGGGCCAGCGGCAGGCCGGCGAGGATCAGCCAGATGACGTTGAGGACGAAGCGAAGGAGACCGCGCATGCGTCCATCATCCGTCCTCGGGCCAGTGCGGCGCCCCGAACACGGGGCGATCGTGAACGTCATCAACCGGTAGCACCCTGGAAACGCCTGGTAATGGGGAGGTAACAACCGCTTCCTAGCGTGAGAGCGCGGTCACCTGACCGGCCGCACCCCCTCCCCATCCACGCCCCAGGAGCTGCCGTGAAGGCATCCGGTTCAGCGCGCCTCCGTGCGCTCGCCGTCGTCCCCCTGCTCGCCACCCTCGTCGTCCCGCTCGCCGCTGCCTCGGCGACCGCGACCCCGACCGATCCCGCCACGACCACCGAGTCGTCGGCCCCCGCCGACCTCCCGATCGACGCCACCGTCATCGAGGTCGCCGACTACTCCGACCTGCCCGACCCGACCGATCGCGGCACGTACACGCCCGCCACGATCCAGGAGACGAAGCTCGGTCTCGTCGACCTGCAGGAGCCCAACTCCGCCGGGCAGGCGCCGACCGCGGCCGCTGCGCAGCGGCCCGAGTCCATGCAGATCCGCGGCGCCCTGTACTACCCGGCCGACCGCGACGAGCCGTCGCCGGTCATCGTGCTGGTGCACGGCAACCACGGCTCGTGCGACAGCGGCCAGAACGCGGCGGCCATGAGCTGCGCCGAGTTCAAGCGGAACGAGGCGGGCTACGCCTACCTCGGCGAGAACCTCGCGACCTGGGGCTACACGGTCTTCTCGGTCTCGCAGGACCAGCTGATGATGCGTCAGGACAACGCCAAGGGGAAGGGCATGCACCAGCGCCGCCTCATGATCGCGGGCGCCCTCGACGCGCTCACGGCGGCCAACGCTCCCGGCGGGCTCCCGCTCGACGTCAACACGACGATCGGCGACACGCTCTCGGGCAGGCTCGACATGACGCGCATCGGCCTCATGGGGCACTCCCGCGGCGGCGACGCCGTCACGAGCTTCATCGACTACAACCGGATCCGCACGGACGGACCCCGCTACCCCCTGCGCGGCGTCATCTCGCTCGCCCCGGTCGACTACGAGCGGAAGGCGCCCTACGGGACGCCGTACCTGTCGATCCTCCCGTGGTGCGACGGCGACGTCTCCAACCTCCAGGGCGCGCGCTTCTTCGAGCGTGGTCAGTACGTCAACGGCGAGGACCCGTTCCCGCTGATCCAGTCCTCCCAGCTCGGCGCGAACCACAACTGGTACAACACGGTCTGGTTCGCCGACGGCCAGGACGGCGGCAACGTCCAGGACGCTGCGTGCGGCAACTCGGCGCCGTCGAGCGCTAACAACGTCCAGCCGAACAACCTCCGCCTCAGCGGCGCCGCGAGCCTCGACCCGTGGTCGTACGTGATCGACAACTCCGACACGTTCAACCCGCTGGTCAACACCAAGATCTCCGGCGACCCCGACCGGATGGGCGACCAGGAGACCATCGGTCTCGCCTCGATGGCCGCGTTCTTCCGCCGCTACGTCGGTGGTGAGGGTGCCTTCGAGCCGTACATGACGGGCGAGCTGTCCACCACGGACTCTCACCTGCAGATCCCGGAGTCGGCCTGCCCGACCAGCGAGTCCGGCGCCCGGATCGGGTGCGAGGAGCGCGTCTCGACGTCGTACTTCCCGCCCGCGGACGAGCGTGTGGACGTCATCCGGCCCGAGATCGACAACCCGCTCTCGCTCAACGCCCTCGGCGGCGAGCTCACCGGAAGCGGCTTCGTGTACCCGTACCTCGACAACGGCGGCGTCACGCTGCCCGCGGCGACCACGCAGGGCTTCGACTGGTGCAACCCCGAGCCCGACCACTTCGCACCCGGCCAGCTCGGCCTGAGCAGCCAGCCGACCGCCGCCAAGGCCTGCCCGCTCCCGGGCAAGGCCGAGCTCGGTGGCCAGAACGCCATGCGCGAGAACTCCCCGGTCAACCACTCCTACGGCCGCCAGCTCGCGGTCGCCTGGGAGGCCTCCTCGCCCGCCGTCATGACGGCGGCCGTCCCCGCGGCGTCGCAGGACGTCAGCGGTCTCAAGGCGCTGGCGCTGGGCGCCGACGTCAACTACTTCGACACCCGCAACCCGGGCGCGACCCGGTTCGACGAGAGCGGCGCACCGCTCCCCGTCACCTACGACCCGGCCGCGACCACCCAGGACTTCGTCATCTCCCTGGTGGACACGGACGGCAACGAGGGCACCGTCAAGGCGGGCGACGAGCGCTGGGGCAACGCCCTGCACATGTCGACCGGCACGCAGACCTCGCGGATGCACATCGTCCTCGACCAGATCCGCGTCCCGCTGACGGAGTTCGCCGCGCAGGGCGTGGACCTGACCTCGATCGACCGTCTCGAGCTGCGCTTCGGCGTGGACGGGACGCCCGCGTCGGGCTCCATCCAGCTCGCCGACGTCCGGTTCCAGGAGGCCGCGGTCGCCGAGCCGCTCATCCTGTCCGACGGCGTGGAGCCGGACGCGGGCGCCGGCTACGGTCCGCCGGCCACCGGTCCGGACCCGGCCGACCTGCTCGAGGCCTACGACAACACCCCCGGCAACGTGACGCTCGTCGACACGGTCGGGAACCCGGCGTCGAACACGTCCTGGGTCGTGGACGACGACCGGGTGCAGTGCCCGAACGCGTCGTTCACCTCGATCCAGGCTGCGGTCGACCACGCGTCGCCGTGGGACACGATCGTCGTGTGCGAGGGCACCTACGCCGAGCGCTCGACGCCGGTCAACGGCCAGGGCAACCCCGTCGCCGCCGGCTCGCTCAACGGCCTGACGATCACGAAGCCGCTGCGCATCAAGGGCGCCGGGGCCGACAAGGTCACGATCATGCCCGACCAGTCGCTCACCACCCTCGCGGGCGGTACGCCCTACCTGCGCGACGGCGGCGGCAACGTCATCACGATCTCCCGCCAGTCGCTGGGGTCCACGGACACCAACGAGATGTTCGTCGACATCTCCGGTGTCACCGTGACGTCGGGGAACGTCTTCGCCGAGGCCGGCATCGCCTACTTCGGCGCGGCGGGCCGGGTCTCCGAGAGCGTCGTCGGCCCGCTGCGGACCGCCACCACGCCCGAGGAGCTCGCGGCCAACCCGCACGGCTGGGGCATCGTCAAGACCGGTGTGATCCAGGGCTCCGGCCGGGGCACGGTCGAGACGGAGCTGACGGTGAAGGACTCCCAGGTGCTGGGCTACCAGTCCGGCGGCATCCTCGTCGACGGCGGCTGGGGCACCGACGCGGCCGCGACCACGAACCAGCGCTCGGGCATCCGCAACCACGGGTACGTCTCGGGCACGGTCGTCACCGGCACGCTCAACGCCTCGTTCCCGCAGACGGGCGTCGCCTTCACCGGCGGCTCCGACGGGTTCGTGGAGAACAGCCGCATCACCGGGAACTACTTCCAGTCGGCGCCGGAGCGGTCCTTCGGACTCCTCCTCAAGGACGCCGGCAACGGGTCCCTCGTCGCCCGCGGCAGCGTCTTCAGCGGCAACGGGTTCTCCGTCTACAACGCCAACCCGGACGCCTCGGGCGTCAGGGAGCAGGCGCCGTTCACGGTCGAGGGCAGCTTCCTCGGCACCGGCGCCCTGGTCGTCGGCGGTCCCGCGGTGCCCGCCTCGAACCGTGAGGCGATCTCGGGGACCGACGCCGCGGGCGCCCAGACGGTGCTCGTGCGTCAGCGCGTGACCACGCCGCCCGCGGGGGTCCCGACGACGGCCGGCTCGCCGGTCGACGCCGCCCCGGTGGCGTCCGTGGTCGACCCGCTCGACGGCGTCGTGGTCGAGGCGGGCGACGTCGTCGCCCCGCTCGTCCGGGCGTCCGACGACCACGCGGTGGCCTCGGCCACGCTGCTGGTCGACGGCGAGCCGCACGCGACGGCGACCATCTCGCCGTACCGCTTCTCGTGGACGGCGGAGGAGTCCCGCAAGGGCACCGACGTCGAGCTGCGCGCCCTCGTCGTCGACTCGGCCGGCCAGGAGACCCTGTCCGACCCGATCACGGTGACGGTGGCGGCGGACGAGCCCGTGGTGACGGCGTTCGTCGACGTCCCGCTGGGGTCGATGTTCTACACCGAGATCGCGTGGCTTGCCGAGGCCGGCATCTCCACCGGGTGGGAGCTGCCCGACGGCACGCGGGAGTTCCGTCCCGTGACGCCGATCGCCCGTGACGCGATGGCGGCCTTCCTGTTCCGGATGAAGGCCCCGGCCGGCTACGTCGCCCCCGACGTCTCGCCGTTCGTCGACGTGCCGACGACCAGCCAGTTCTACACCGAGATCGCGTGGCTGGCGGAGGAGGGGATCTCCACGGGGTGGGAGCGCCCCGACGGCACCCGCGAGTACCGTCCGCTCGACAACGTGGCGCGCGACGCCATGGCGGCGTTCCTCTACCGGATCGCCGGGTCGCCGAGCTACGAGATCCCGACCGTGACGCCGTTCTGGGACGTCCCCACGACGAACGCGTTCTACACCGAGATCGCGTGGGCGGCCTCGACCGGGGTCTCCACCGGCTGGCAGGGCAACGACGGGACGGCGGAGTACAAGCCGCTGAACCCGATCAACCGTGACGCGATGGCGGCGTTCCTGTCCCGGTTCTCGAAGCTGGGCTAGCCGCACGGCGGTAGACCAGCGGTCCAGCACCGCGACGGGGCCGGGCTCCCGGGGAGAGATCCTCGAGGGTCCGGCCCCGTCGTCTCCCGTGGTGGACGCCCCGACCGCCGCGGGTACGTTGGCCGGATGAGGTTCGACCGCCCCACCGCCCTGACCGCCGCGATCGCGGGCGGTTCGCTGCTCCTCGGCTTCGCCGCCGCCCAGCTGACCGGCCTGCGGTGGGCGGGCGCCGTCGTCGTCCTCGCGGGGGCTGCGTGGGGCGTGCTGCGCGAGCGGCGCACGACGGCGTGGTGGCGGCTGGCCGTCGTGGTCGCGGCGGGGGCGGGCTGCTTCGTCCTGGCGCACGTGCTCAGCGACCCGCTGGGGCCGTGGGTCGCCGTCGTGCTCGCCGCGCTGGTGCTGGCGGCGGTGACGGCGGCGCTGGTGCGACGGGGGACGACGAAGCCCCGGGCCTCGAGGCCCGGGGCTGCGTCGACGGTTCGCTAGCCGACCGTCGGAGGTCGACCGGTCAGAGCTCGACGGTCTCGTTCCGCCCGACCTCGGGCTCCTTGTGCTGCACGCGTGCGGCCACCGTCTTGACGAGGGTGACGACGGCGCCGGGCCCGTCCCAGAACTCGGCGCTCTCGCCGATGACGTTGATCGCGACGACGCCGGGGGTGTCGATCCCCTCGGGGAACCACGCCTCGGCCGACGGCGTCCAGATGCGCTCGAGCACGGCGCGGTCGCGGGAGACGATCCCGGTGCCCGTGACCGAGAGCCAGGACCCCTTGCCGGCGAGGGCGGCGTTGACCCGCGGGTCGGCGGCGATCTCGGAGACGATGTCGCTGTCGCCGGAGGCGACGTACCAGAGGTCGCCGTCCTCGGTCGCCTCCTGGAGGGACATCGGGCGCGAGCGCAGCGAGCCGTCGGGCGCGTGCGTCGTGAGCATGGTGATGTCGATGTCGGCGGCGATCTCGCGGACCGTCGCCCGGGCGTCAGTGCTGTCGTGGGTGCTCATGCTCCATTGAAGGCACGCGTCCTCGGCGATGGCCAGGATCGTGTAGGCACCGGAGCGGCAAGCCGCCCTCGACGGGCTCAGACGACGCCGTACAGCCGGTCGCCGGCGTCTCCGAGGCCGGGCACGATGTACCCCTTCTCGTTCAGCTTCTCGTCGATGGAGGCGGTGACGATCGTGACGTCGGCGCGGTCGCCGATGGCCTGCTCCACGGCCTCGAGGCCCTCGGGTGCGCACAGCAGCGTGATGCAGGTGACGTGGCGCGCGCCGCGCTCGAACAGGTACTCGATGGCCGCGACCAGGGTGCCGCCGGTGGCGAGCATCGGGTCGAGCACGTAGCACTGGCGGCCGGAGAGGTCGTCGGGCAGGCGGTTGGCGTACGTGACGGCCTCGAACGTCTCCTCGTTGCGCTGCAGGCCGAGGAAGCCGACCTCCGCCGTCGGGAGCAGACGGGTCATGCCCTCGAGCATGCCCAGCCCGGCGCGCAGGATCGGCACCACGAGCGGGTTGGGCGAGGTCAGGTGGGTGCCGACGGTGGTGGCCACCGGCGTCGTGATCTCCATCGGCTCGACCGCGATCTCGCGGGTCGCCTCGTAGGCGAGGAGCGTCACGAGCTCCTCGGTGAGCTGACGGAACGTCGGCGACGGGGTGCTGGTCTGCCGCAGGACCGTGAGCTTGTGGGCGACGAGCGGGTGATTGGCCACGTGGACGCGCATGGAGCCAGGCTAGTGGGTCGAGGTGTCCGGTCCACCCGCGCCCGGGTGGGCGACGCCGTCCGAACCCGGCCCCAGGACGGTCAGCGGACCCTCCTCGGACGTCGGCGGCTCGAAGGCTGCGAGGTGCGCCGCGATCTGCTCGGGGGTGAGGACGACGTCGTCGGCCTCCGCGTCGCGACGCCCGGTGAGGCGGCGCACGAGCTCGTCGCGCGGCACGTCGAGGTAGATCGTCTCGGGCACGACGCCGAGCGGCGTCACGAGCGCGCGCCACTCGTCCCGGATCGCGCGACCGGCGAACGTGAGGTCGAGGACGACGTCGCGACCCTCGCGCACGAGGCGCACCAGACGGGCCTTGAGGTCGGCGTCGACCTCGAGCAGCCGCTCCCGGGTCGCCGTGAGCGGCCGCTCGCCGGTGCGCCACAGCTCCACGTCGAACGACAGCCGTTCCATGCCGGCGGCCTCGAGCTCGCGCGCGAGCGTCGTCTTGCCGGAGCCCGAGGGTCCGCACATCAGCACGACGCGGGCGGGGGAGGTCATGCCCCCATCCTGGCCCGGGACAATGGGGGCGTGGAGCACACGGAGATGATCGGCCTCGCGCTGGACGAGGCCCGCGCGGCGCTGGCGACGCAGGACGTGCCGGTGGGCGCGGTCGTGCTCGACGCCGAGGGTCGCGTCATCGGCCGGGGCCGCAACCGTCGGGAGGCCGACGGCGACCCGACGGCGCACGCCGAGGTGCTCGCGATCCGCGAGGCCGCCGCCGTGCTCGGGCAGTGGCGACTGGAGGGCTGCACGCTCGCCGTCACGCTCGAGCCGTGCACGATGTGCGCCGGCGCGATGGTGCTCGCGCGGCTGCCGCTGCTGGTGTTCGGCGCGTTCGACCCCAAGGCCGGCGCGGCGGGGTCGGTCACCGACGTCGTGCGCGACTCGCGGCTCAACCATCGAGTCGAGGTCGTCGGCGGGGTGCGGGAGGCGGAGTGCGGCGACGAGCTGCGGGCGTTCTTCCGGGCCCGACGCGTGAAGTCCCCGCGCCCCGCCCCCGACCCGCTCGGCTAGCGGGACCCCAGCCAGAGTCCGACGGCGCACGCCGCCACGGCCGCGACCGGCACCACGATCGCGCGGCGCATCCCGACGGCGCGGCCGTCCTGCTCGGTGCGCTCGACGACGTCGAGGCTCGCGGCGGAGAAGGTGGTGAACCCGCCGAGGAAGCCGGTCGCGAGGACGGTGCGCAGGTCGCCGTCGACGATCCCGCGGGTGGCGAGGGCCGCGACCAGGCCGATGAGGAACGAGCCGAGGACGTTGATGAGCGCGGTCGACCGGCCGGGTCGACCCGGGCCGAGCCCGAGGTCGACGGCGTGGCGCGCCATGGCGCCGAGCGCGCCCCCCAGGGCGACGAGGGCGATCACGCCGGGCTCCGTCGTCGGGAACCGGGGGCGCGGGCGCCGGCCCGCAGGCCGAGCCGGGCGAGCGCGACGCCGGCCGCGACGCTCACGACGACGTAGCCCACCGCGAGGAGGGCCGCCGGGCCGGAGCCGGCCTCCGCCGTCGTCACGGTCTCGAGCGCGAGCGCCGAGTAGGTGGTGAAGCCGCCGAGCGCGCCCGTGCCGAGCAGGAGGCGAAGCCGGGCGGCGCGCGCGGGGCTCGCGGAACCGCGGGCGGTCAGCGCGCCGAGGCGGCCGACCAGCAGGCCGAGCAGGAACGAGCCGAGCAGGTTGATCACCAGGGTGACGGCGAGCTGGGGCTGGACCGCGCCGTCGACGGTCGGGGCGAGCAGGCCGGCCGTGTACCGCAGGGTCGTGCCGACGGCGCCGCCGAGCCCGACGAGCGCGAAGGCCGTCGGGGTCGGCACGAGGCGGGCGGTCACGGGCTCAGCGTGGCACGGCCGGGCGGTCGAGGGGCGCGGGCGGCTCAGCCGAGGCGGTGCACGAGGTGCTCGAGCGCGGGCGAGGTCCCGGCGTTGAGGCGGAGCGTGGCGAACTCGTCGCCGCGGGTCACGCCGCGGTTGACGATGACGACGGGCTTGCCGTCCCTGGCGGCGCGCTTGACCAGGCGCAGCCCGGACTGGACGGCGAGCGAGGTGCCGGCGGCGAGGAGCGCGTCGGCGTCGTCGACCATCGCGTAGGCGCGGGCGACCCGTTCCTTGGGGACGTTCTCCCCGAAGTAGACGATGTTCGGCTTGAGCACGCCGCCGCAGCGCTCGCAGGACGCGGTGCGGAACTGCCTGGTCTGCTCGATGACGGCGTCGGCGTCGGGGGCGATCTCGACGTCGCCGAGCTCGGTGATCTCCTCGAGGAAGGTGGGGTTGAGCTCCAGGAGGCGGGCGTCGAGCGCGGCGCGGGGGATGACGTGGCCGCAGCCGAGGCAGATGACCTCGTTGTAGTGGCCGTGCAGGTCGATCACGTGCCGGGAGCCGGCGACGGTGTGCAGCCGGTCGACGTTCTGCGTGATGACACCGCTGACGACGCCCGCGCGCTCCAGCGCCGCGAGGGCCCGGTGGCCGGCGTTCGGGGCGGTGGCGTTCATGTGGTGCCAGCCGATGTGGTTGCGCGCCCAGTAGTGGCGGCGGAAGCCGGGGTCGCCGACGAACTGCTGGAAGGTCATGGGGGAGCGCGGCTGCGCGTCGGGGCCGCGGTAGTCCGGGATGCCCGAGTCGGTGGAGATGCCGGCGCCGGTCAGCGCGACCACGCGGTGGCCCGCGAGGAGCTCGGCCGCGGCGTCGAGATCGGCCTCGGTCGCGGGAGGACGGCGGTCCCCGTAGCTCGGCGCCCACGTCGAGTGCAGCGTGCGGGGCGAGGCGAGGCCGGCGACGGCGGAGGTCGGGTCCGACGTCGGGGCGGGGGTGGCGGAGGGCGGGGTGGTGGTCATCTCCCCGTGGTCAACGCGCCTGCGGGCCGCGACATTCCGCGGCTGGAGGAGAGGTGACGAGGCCCACGGAGCGAGCCTGGTTCGGAGCACTCCCGGGCCATGGGTAGACTCGTCCGGCCAGGTAGCGTGTCCGAGCGGCCTAAGGAGCACGCCTCGAAAGCGTGTGTGGGTGAAAGTCCACCGTGGGTTCAAATCCCACCGCTACCGCCCATGGATGTCTCAGGACATCGCGATGGCCCGGACCCACGGATGTGGGTTCGGGCCATCGCTCATTTTGGGTGTTGGGGCTGGTAGTTGCGGGTGAGATCGACATTGAGCTCCCGCAGGATCTCGTGGGTGATCCGTGGCGGGGGTGGTGGGTGTCAGCGTGCCGGGCCGTTCCGGTGGCGCAGTGGCGGCCGAGCCATCAGGTCCGTGCTCGCGTCGGACACCGAGAGCGACGCGCTGGCCGTCAGGTCGTCGACGTCGACCGAGGCGGTCGACCAGCGGGGGTGAAGCCCGAGCCGGGAGGCCTCGGAGTTCACGGCCGCCTCGAGGACCGCCCGCTTCTCGCTCCCCGTCAGGGAGCGGGCCCTGGCCCGGGTGGTCCAGACCGCCTCGGCGGTACGCATCGCGGCGTCGGACATCGGTCCTTCCCACACCACGCTCGACCCGTCGCTGAGCGTGAGGGTCCCGTCGGCCGGCCAGGCTCCGACGCCGGAGTCGCCGAACTCCAGCCTCGCGCCCAGGGTGGAGACGTCGTTCACGGCGATCGGCCCGCTGGTCATGGAGCCATGATGCCCCCGAGCCGATGGTCGAGCGGGGGCGAGCGAGGACCGGGCGCCACGGGCGACCTGGCCCCCGGACGGGCGCGGGGTCCTCTCCTTCGCGCCGGCCGCGAGCAGGCCGGTTCCGAGGGTGAGCCCGGCGAGGGACCAGAGCAGCGCGTTCTCGCTCTGGTGGGTGCCCGCGGTGTGCAGGAGCGCGCCGAGGACGAGTCCGAGGCAGCTCGCCGCGATGACGGTGAGGGCGAGCCGCCGTGGCGTGGTTGGTGGCATGTCGATCCCTCAGCGGGTGCGGGTCGCGAGGACGCGAGCGAAGAGCAGGACGAGGAGGCCGGCGACCGGCACGATGATCAGTCCGAGGCGGAGCGAGGAGGCGTCAGCGACGGCGCCGACGAGGGGCGGGGAGATCAGGAAGCCGAGGCGGAGGAGCCAGCCGACGATCGTCAGGCCCGTTCCGGGGCGGAATCCGGGCAGCTCGTCGGCGTTCTGCATGGCCGCGGGAATGAGCGTCGCCACGCCGAAGCCCGCGATGCCGAAGCCCACGATCGTGCCGACGAGGCTCGGGAACGCCAGCGCTGCCCCCATCCCGACGAGGACGAGGAGGCCACCGGTCCGGGCGACCGCTCGCTGACCGTAGTGATCGGTCATCCGGTCGCCGAGGAGGCGGCCGATGAACTGCATGCCCTGCAGCGCGATGAAACCGAGGCCGGCCACGAACGCCGAGGCGCCCAGGTCGCCTGCGAGGTAGATGGCCGACCACGAGCTGCCGGCGTCCTCCACGATGGCACCGCCGGACGCGATGATGACGAGCGCGAGCAGCGTGCCGTAGCGCGCGACGGGTCCGCCGACGATCAGGGGCCGGGCGGGGGTGGCTGCGTCCTCGCGGTCCGCCCCCGCCACGGGGGAGCTCACGGCGTCGCTCTCCTGGGCCGAGCTCGGATCGGGCTCCGGCCCGGCGAGGAGCCAGCGGTAGCCCAGCAGCGCCATCGCTCCGAAGATGATCGCGGAGATCGCCAGGTGCAGGAGCAGCGGGACCCCGAGCTGAGCTGCGAGGGCTCCCATCGCCCCGCCCGTGACCGCGCCGATCGACCAGATCGCGTGGAAGGAGTTGATGATGGAGCGGCGGTACAGCCGCTGCACGCGCAGGCCGTGGGAGTTCTGCGCGACGTCGGTGACGGCGTCCATCGCTCCGGCCAGGAAGAGCGCCAGGGCGAGGACGATCCAGCCGGCCGCCACCCCGACGAGCAGGAGCCCGACGGCCGTCACGAGCGTGGCGGCGACGGCGACCCGGGAGGACCGGAATCGGCGGATGAGCAGTCCGGCGCTCAGCCCGGCCACCAGCGCACCCAGCGGGTAGGCGGCGACCGCTGCGCCGAAGGCGGCGTTCGTCAGGCCGAGATCGATCTTCACCTCGGGGTAGCGGGGGAGCAGGTTGGCGATGAGGGCGCCGTTGGTGAAGAACAGCACGCCGACCGCGACGCGAGCGCGCTGGGCCGTGCGGGGCGCGGCGGGAGCCGCGTGCGTGAGGGGCGAGGAAGTCATGGGATCCGTTCAGAGGTCGCAGGTCCGTGAACGTTCACGGCGGGGGCAGGGTCGGTGCCCGTGAACGTTCACGGTTGAGGAACCTACCAGTACGGTGGGGGCGTGACAACGACACGGGGCGCGGCGACGATCCTCGACGTCGCCGCTCTCGCCGGCGTGTCCCGGCAGACGGTGACGCGGGCGATCAACGACATGGCCGACGTCAGCCCGACGACCAGGGCGCGCGTGCTGGCGGCAGCTGCGGACCTGAACTACCGGCCCAACCGCGCTGCTCAGAGCATGGTCCAGGGCCGTTCCACCACGATCGGACTCGTGCTGGACGACCTGAGCAACCCCTACTTCGCCGAGCTCGCCTCCGCCTTCACCCGGGTCGCGGCCGACCGGGAGTGGAGCGTCATGCTCTGCGACCTCGGTGCCGATCCCGAGAGGGCCCGCAAGCAGCTCGCGTCGATCGTCTCCCGAGTCGACGCGCTGGCCATGACGGGCTGCCGCTCCGGCACCATGGCGCTGCTCCCCGACTCCCTCGCGAAGCAGAACGGCTTCGGACTGCCGGTGATCATGCTCGACGGGCCTGCGGACCCACGGCTGAGCGCGAGGGTCCTGATCGATGCCACCGCCGGCGTGACCGCTGCGCTCGACCATCTGGTCCGGGGCGGACGTCGGAGGATCGCGTTCATCGACTCCGATCTTGGAACCGACCACCGGCGCGGCATCTACCTCGACTACCTGCAGCAGCGCGACCTCGGGTGGAACGAGAACCCCGTCGTCTCGGCGGATGAGTCCCTCGAGGGTGGTATCCAGGCGGCCGAGCTCCTCGTGGGGCGGATGCCCGACGCCGACGCGATCCTCGTCTACAACGACATCATGGCGATCGGGGTGCTCAAGACGCTGGTGCGCCTGGGGGTCGCGGTGCCGGAGGACGTGGCCGTGATCGGGATGGACGGCCTCGAGATCGGACGGCACGTCACCCCGGAGCTCACCTCGGTGTCGATCGACAAGGTGGCCGTGGCCGAGGCGACCGTGGAGCTGCTGGAGCGGGTGCTGTCCGGATCAGGAGCGATGCCGCCGGACGATGCGGTCATCCATCCCGAGCTGCTCGTCCGCGGCTCCTCCTAGGACCCGGGACGGGCAGCGGTCCGAGCCGGGGTGGCCTCGTCGGGGCGTCACCCCGGGGTCGACGGCGGAGGGCCTCGCCCGGCGGCGCGTCAGGTCGCGCGACGAGACGTCCCGGGCTCGCCCGTCTCGGTGGGGGTCGCCGCGTCGGTGACGTCCTCGACGGCGACGGTCTCGTGGTCATCCTCGTCGTCGTGCTCCTTCTCGTCGCCGTGGTGGCCCACGTGGACGCGCTCCTCACGCTTCTGCCGCGCGAACCTCGCGGGCGTCGACGGCCCGTCCCACACCGTGATGGCGCCCCAGATCGCCGCGGCGATCGGCACGGCGAGCACGGCGCCAGTGATGCCCGCGGTCACGGTGCCCGCCGTCAGCGCGACGAGGATGACCAGCGGGTGCAGGCGCAGCGACCGCGCCATGATGACGGGCTGGAGGAGGTTGCCCTCGAGCTGGTTCACGCCGACGACGATGATGATGACGATGATCGCCGACCCGAGGCCGTCGGTCACCAGTGCGACGAGTGCCGCGAGCGTGCCGGCCAGCGTGGCGCCGACCAGCGGGATGAACGCCAGCAGGAAGGTCAGCACCGCCAGCGGGAGTGCGAGCGGCACGCCGAGGATCGCGAGACCGATGCCGATGCCGACCGCATCGACGGCGGCGACGATCGCCGTCCCGCGCACGTACCCGCCGAGCGTCTGGACCGTCTTGCCGCCGACGCGGCGACCGCGTTCGTAGGACTCGCCCTCGAACGGGCGCAGCAGGAACTCCCAGATGCGGGGTCCGTCCTTGAGGAAGAAGAACAGCACGACGATCACGAGCACGAGGCCGGTGACGAAGTTCGCGGTGGCGGAGACACCCGCCATCACGCCCGAGGAGAATCCGTCGGAGGACAGCAGGCCCGTCAGCGTGGACTGGATCTCGTCGATCTGCGCGTCGCTGATCTCGAACGGCAGGCCCGTGAGCTGGTCCTGGAGAGCCGCGATGCCGTCGACGGCGGAGTCCACGAGATCGCTCCACTGCCGCGCCACGGTCTCCACGACGCCCCACACGATGGCCGACAGCAGCGCGAGGAGCCCCAGCAACGAGGTCCAGGTGGCCAGCATCGAGGGCCACCCCTTCTCGCGCAGCCACCGCACGAGCGGCGAGATCGCCGAGGCGAGCACCAGTGCGATGAGCACCGGGATGACCACCAGGGTCAGCTGCGTGACCAGGAGGCCGAAGCCCGCGACCAGCGCGAGGATCGCCAGCCACTGCACGGCACGCGTGCCGACCGTGCCCACGCCGTCGGACCACAGCCGGCCGACGCCGGAGCGCGACCCGTCCGCGGTGGTGGGGCGGCGACGAGCAGGGGTGGTCACGATCAGTACCTCCGTCAGGGCGTCGCCCGGACGGCGACGACAGGGGACGTGCGCGATCGCGCGACGTCCCGAGGGTCCATTGAACGCCATGGGACGGCCGGGACGCTGATCTCGCACCACCGGGCGCAGGGCGGAACGCCGGACCGAGACGCTGTCGGCAGTCGCGGGGGCCGACGTTTCGTCGGCGTCACATCTTCGTGACGTCTGGGCGGAACCCCTTGTTGTGCAACCGTTTGCATGCAAGCGTCCCGTGCACTCGCCCCACAGAGAGGTGCACAGCACATGGGTGTTCTGGACTGGGCCGTCGTCGGCCTCTACATGCTCGTCATGGTCGGAATCGGGATCTGGTCGAAAAAGAAGATCACCGACGCCTCGGACTTCTACGTCGCCGGCGGCAAGCTGCCGGCCTGGCTGGTGGGGATCTCCCACCACATGTCCGGCTACTCCGCGGCCGTCTTCGTCGGCTATGCGGCGCTCGCCTACACCACCGGATTCGCGGTCTACGTCTGGTGGGCCCTGAGCATCACCGTCGCCTGCGCGGTCGGCGCCTGGCTGTTCGCCCCGCGCTGGCCGCGGCTGCGGCAGCGGCTCGGCATCATCTCCCCGCTGGAGTACCTCGCCACACGCTTCGACGTCCCCACCGAGCAGCTGCTGGCGTGGTCGGGCGCCGCCCTGAAGATCTTCGACGTGGCCGCCAAGTGGGTGGCAAGTGCGATCCTGCTGCAGGTCTTCACCGGCCTCCCGATGATCTGGGGGATCCTCGTGGTCGGGGGCGTGACGATGATCTACTGCACGATCGGTGGCATCTGGGCGGACGTCATGACCGACCTCGGCCAGTTCCTCATCCAGCTCGTCGCGGCGGTGGCCATGTTCGGCATCGTCATCGTCCAGCTGGACGGCGTGAGCTCCCTCTGGACGATGTGGGACCAGCTGCCCGCCGGTCACGCGTCGCCGTTCAACAACGACCTCACCGTCGGCTTCTTCCTGGCCTACTGCCTCATCTCGACGCTCTCGTACAACGGCGGCACCTGGAACCTGGCGATGCGGATGATCGCGACGAAGAGCGGCCGGGAGGCTCGCCGCTCGATGCTCTACTCGGGCGCGCTCTACCTCGTCTGGCCGCTCGTGCTCTTCGTGCCGATGTGGGCCGCACCGATCTTCTTCCCCAACCTCGCCAACCCCGAGGAGTCCTACGCGTTGATGGCGCAGGAGTTCCTGCCGCCGGGTCTCGTCGGGCTCGTTCTCGCCGGGATGTTCGCGCACACGATGTCGATGACGGGGTCGGACGCCAACGCGATCTCCTCCGTGGTCGTCCGGGACATCATCCCGACCCTGCGGCGGGACAGGTCGTTCCTGCCGCAGCGCCGGGAGCTCTTCATGGCGCGGCTGACGACGTTCCTGTTCATCGTGCTGTCCATGGGCATCGCCCTGGCCTCGGACAGCTTCGGAGGGGTGCTCGGACTCCTGATCCTGTGGTTCGGCGCCCTGGTCGGCCCGATCGCCGTGCCGATGCTGCTCGGTCTGCTCCCGGCCTTCCGACGGTCCGGATCGGCCGCCGCGATCACGTCGTGGGCCGTCGGGCTCGTGGTGTTCGCGGTCAACCGCTACGTGCTGACCGATCAGATCGCCGGGCTCGGCTCGGCGAACGCCCAGGTGGTCTCCGTGGCTGCGCCCGTCACCGCCTCGATCATCGTGTTCGTGCTGTACGGCGTCATCCGGCCCGATGTGCGCCCCGAGGTCGACGAGCTCGTCGAGGCGCTCGGTCGCGAGGACGGACACGATGAGGCGCGCGCCGCAGCGACGAACCGTCGTGACGACCCGACCACCACGGCCGGCGCCGTCCGCGGCGAGGCGGCGCCGTGAGCACGACGGTCAGGGAGCACCTGCAGCACGACGTGCTCGCCTGGTGGGAGCGCCACGGCGTCGACGACGACCGCGGCGGGGTTCGCACCTGCCTCGCCGGAGACGGCCGGGTGCTGACCGAGGACCGCTACACCTGGTCCCAGGGTCGGTGGGCGTGGCTCGCGGCCCTGGTCGCCGACGAGATCGACGCCGGCCGGCTGACCGGTGACGCCGAGCGGTGGCGGGAGCGGTCACGCGCCACGGCGGACGTGCTCGTGTCGCGGGCCCTGCTCGCCACCGGCACGACGGCGTTCCAGCTCACGGTCGACGCCGTTCCCGTGCCGCAGGCCGGGGGGCGGATCGACTCCAGCGTGTTCGCCGACCTGTTCGCGGTGCTCGGCCTCGCCGGTGCCGTGCGAGCGGGGGCGACGCAGCACCTGGCGGTCGCCGAGCGGGTGCTGCTCGAGGCCGAGGCCGCGATCGGCGCGCGCACGGCTCCGACCGAGCCCTATCCGGTGCCGACCGGCTACCGCGACCTCGCCGGACCGATGACGCTGCTGCACACCGCCGCGGAGCTCCGGCGCGCCGGCGGGGGAGACGCGGTCCGCGGTGTCCTGCTGCGGGCCGCGGCGGACCTCGTCGGCCCGCACGGACTCCTCGGCGTCGGACGCTGGTGGGAGATGCGGCCGGACGACCGTGGCGACGACGACGACGGTGGCGACACCGACACCCTGATCGCCC
The DNA here is from genome assembly GCF_003121705.1 of Serinibacter arcticus. Taxonomy (NCBI): domain Bacteria; kingdom Bacillati; phylum Actinomycetota; class Actinomycetes; order Micrococcales; family Beutenbergiaceae; genus Serinibacter; species Serinibacter arcticus. Next base: position 3,195,365 of record NZ_PYHR01000002.1, read on the forward strand.
GGCACGTCACACCGGGGCACCTCCTCGAGTGCCTGTGGATGCTCGAGCACGCCGCACGGGAGGAGCCCGCGATCGCCGCCGAGGCCTCGCTGCTCGAGCACCTCGCGCTGCGCGCGCTCGAGACGGGCTGGGACGCCGAGAACGGCGGCTTGCTGCGCTACACCGACCGCGATGGCGGACCGCCCCGGGGTCGCAGCCTCGGCGAGGACCGCTACGAACGTCTCGTCACCGACACGTGGGACACCAAGCTGTGGTGGGTGCACGCGGAGGCGATGTACACCACCGCCCTGCTGGCGCGGCGGTGCGACTCGCCCGTGCTCGCCGACTGGTACGACCGCGTGGCCGACTGGAGCCTGCGCACGTTCCCGGCGCCGGACGGCCAGGAGTGGACGCAGATCCGCGACCGCTCCGGTGACCCGCTCGACGCCGTCGTGGCCCTGCCGGTCAAGGACCCGCTGCACGTCGCACGGTCGCTGATCCTCCTGGGCCACGTCCGCCCCGACGCGGTGATGCCCACCGCCCCGCCCGGCGTCACCCCCGACGCCACCCCCACCCCGAGCCATCGCGAGGTCTCCGCATGATCCTGACGCAGCACCCGCTCCACGTCCGCACGCTCCCCGACGCCGCCACCCTCGGCGAGGCCGCGGCCGCGGTCGCCGCCGACCGGCTGCGAACGGCTGTCTCGGAACGGGGCGGCGCACGCGTGATGCTCGCCGCCGCCCCGAGCCAGGCGGCCACGCTGCGAGCCCTCGCCCAGGGGTACGACATCGCCTGGGATCGCGTCGAGGCGTTCCACATGGACGACTACGTCGGCCTCGCCCCCGATGCCCCCCAGGGGTTCGGCGCCTGGTTGCAACGGCACCTCCTCGACGCCGTCCCGATCGGCCGCTTCCACCGCATCGACGTGTCCGCGCCACCGGAGGAGGCGGCGGCGGCCTACCGTGGAGCGATGGGAACCGCGCCCTTCGACGTCGTGCTGTGCGGCCTCGGGGTGAACGGCCACCTGGCGTTCAACGATCCGCCGGCCGATCTCGCCGACCCCCTCACCGCGCGGGTGGTCGAGCTCGATCGGACCTCGCGGCAGCAGCAGGTCGACGAGGGTCACTTCCCCGATCTCTCAGCGGTCCCTCCGCAGGCCGTCACCGTCACGATCCCGAGACTGCTGAACGCTCGCACGCTCGTGGTCTCCGTTCCGACGGCGGCCAAGCGCCAGGCCGTGCGCGACACGCTCGAGGAGCCGATCTCCGGCGACCACCCCGGGACGGCGCTGCGCACGCACCCGGACGCCCACCTGTTCCTGGACCCCGAGGCGGACCCGCGGTGACGGCCGGCGCGCGCTACCTCGCGGCCGTCACGGCGCTGCTGGACCGGATCCTGCGCGAGGAGGCGGACGCCGTGACCCGGGCGTCGCACCTGTTGCGGGACCAGGTGGCGGCCGACCGGCTCGTGCACGTCTACGGACCCGGCGGCCACTCCAACCTCGCCGCGCAGGAGGTCTTCTTCCGTGCGGGAGGTCTCATGCACGTCTCGGCGATCCTCGACGAGGGGACCCTGCTCTCGTCCGGCGCGCTGCGGTCGATGGCGATGGAGCGGACTCCCGGGTACGGACGGCTGGTGGTGGACGACAACCAGCTCGGGGAGGGCGACGTGCTCGTCCTCGTCAACGCGTACGGCATCAACGCCGCCCTCGTCGACGCCGCCCTGACGGCCCGCGAGCGCGGCGTCCGGCTCGTCGGGGTCTCGAGCCGCGAGCACGCCGAGGCCACCGCCGCCGACCACCCGGCACGGCACCCGAGCGGGCGCAACCTGCACGATCTCGTCGACGTCCACGTGGACACCAAGGTTCCCGTCGGTGACGCCGTCCTCGAGGTCGACGGCGCGGCGGAGCGCACGGGCGCGGTCTCGACGTTCGCGAACGCGTTCACCCTCAACTGGCTCATGGTGGAGACGGTCGAGGCGCTCGTCGCTGCCGGTGTCGACCCCCCGCTGTGGCGGTCGGGCAACGCACCGGGTGGGGACGAGGCCAACGCCCGGTTCCTCGAGCAGTTCCGTCGCCGGGTGAGGTGGCTGTGACCGGGAGGGGCCGGCCCGGGGCTCGACCACGACCGTCACGGGCCGCTGCCCGCGCACGGGGGACACGCTGCGCGTCACGGTCGACGATCGGGTGCGCGAGGTCGAGCGGCGACCGGCCGACGGCTCGGTCGAGCTGCCCCTGCTCGCGCCGGGAATGGTCGATCTGCAGGTCAACGGGTTCGCCGGCCACGACGTCAACGGCGACGACCCACGCGGAGCCGTCCACGAGATCACGGCGGCCCTCGCGCGGATCGGGGTGACCTCCTGGGTGCCCACCGTCATCACGGCACCCGAGGAGCGCATCGTCGCGGCCGTGCGTGCCGTCGCGACGGCGCGCGAGGAGTCGCCCGAGGTCGCGGCCGCCGTGCCGTTCGTGCACGTCGAGGGTCCGTTCCTGTCCGTCCAGGACGGGGCCCGTGGCGTGCACGACCCGGCGCACGTGCGCGATCTCGACGCGGACGAGGTCGCGCGGTGGTGCGCCGCCGGGCCGGTCGGGATCGTGACCGTCTCGCCCCACACCCCCGACGCCGCCGCGCACGTCGCGCGCGTCGTCGCGCTCGGGGTCCAGGTCGCGATCGGCCACACGCACGCCACCCCCGCGCAGGTCCGCGACGCCGTGCGGGCCGGGGCGAACCTGTCCACGCACCTCGGCAACGGAGTCGCCACCACGCTCCCACGGCACCCGAACGTGCTCTGGGCCCAGCTGGCCGAGGACGCGCTGACCTGCGGCCTCATCGCGGACGGGCACCACCTGCCGGCGGACACGCTGCAGGCCATGCTGCGGGCCAAGGGCCCGGGCCGCGCGTTCCTCGTCTCGGACGCGACCGCGCTCGCCGGTCTGCCGCCGGGCCGCTACGCGACACCGGTCGGTGGCGAGGTGGAGCTGACGGCCGAGGGACGGCTCTCGCCCGTGGGCTCCGACCTGCTCGCCGGGGCCGCGCGCTCGCTCGCCGACGGGCTCCGCCACGTGCTCGCGGAGACCTCGACGACCCTCGCCGAGGCCGTCGATCTCGTGTCGTTCGTCCCGGCGCGGATCGCGAGGCTCGCGCTGCCGCTCGCGATCGGGTCACCCGCCGACCTGCTCCTGCTGGGGCCCGACGGCAGCGTTCACGAGGTCCGGCGCGGCGGGCGGCTGATCCCGTGATCGAGGTCGGCGCGGCGGTGTGCGCGCTGCCCCTGCCGGTCGGGAGCCCGATGGCGGGGTTCGCCGCCCGCTCGGGGCCGAGCGTCGGGGTGCTCGACCAGCTGACCGTGCGCGCCGTGGTGCTGGCCGAGGTCGTGATCGTCGCCGTCGACGTCTGCGGGCTCGACCGGTCGACGTGCGAGGCGGTGCAGCGCGCCGTCCGGCCCGACTCGCCGCACACCGTCCTGGTGCACGCGACGCACACGCACGCCGCCCCCGGCGCGATGCCGGGCGCGCTCGGCGGTGCCGCGCCCGACGCGGTCGCGACTCTCGTGACGGCGGCCGTCACGGCCGCGGCGGCGGCGACGGAGGCCCGGGAGCCCTGCACCGTGGAGCACGCTGCCGCCCCGGTGACCGGGGTGGCGCACGACCGGCGCCACGACGGCCGCCGTCTCTCACCACCGGCGCTCTCGCTCGTGGCCCGCACCGCCGACGGCCGCGTCCACGCCCGGATCGTGACGTTCCCGTGCCACCCCGTCGTCCTCGACGCCGCGAACCGGCTCCACTCGGCCGACTACGTCGGTCACGTCCGGCGGGCGCTCGAGAGGTACGACGGCGGAGCACCCTGCGTGTTCCTCACCGGCTGCGCGGGAGACGTGAACACCGGTCATGCCGCCGCCGCGTCGTTCTCCGACGAACCCGCACCCGACCGGACGCCGCAGCGAGCCGAACGCGTGGGGGCGCGGGTGGCCGACGCCCTCGTCCGCGGCCGGACGCGCCGGGTGGCCTGCGACGCCGTCGCCGTCTCGCGGCACGACGTCGACCTCCCGCTGACGCCCGTGGATCCGGGGGAGGTGGCGCGCGAGGCCGCGCGCTGGCGAGCCGAGATCCAGGAGGCGCAACCCGGACGGCGGCGGCTCCTCGAGGCGTGGCTCGTGTGGTCCGATGCGATGACCGCGGAGGACGCCGAGGAGGTTCCGTCGTCGTGGCGAGGTTCCGTGACCGTGGTGCGGTGGGGCGACGTCGCCCTCGTCGCGCTGCCGGGCGAGCCGTTCCTCGTCACCGCGGAGGCGGTGGCACGGGGTGTGCGCGAACGGACGCGCGGCGCCGTGCGGGACGTGCTCGTCGTCGGCTACACCGACGGGTGTCCCGGCTACGTGCCGCCCGCCGAGGCGTACGAGGAGGGCGGGTACGAGGTCGTGGACGCGCACCGGTACTACGGCATGCCCGCCCCGTTCGCGCGCGGCGCCGCCGAGATCCTCCAGCGCGAGGCGGTGATGGCGTGTCCGATGCGCGCATGAGGCGCCCCCCGACGATCACCGAGGTCGCTCGCGAGCTGGGCGTCTCGGCCTCCACGGTGTCGCGCGCGTTCACGGCGCCCCGTCTCCTGCGCCCCGAGACCGTCGAGCGCGTGACGCGGACCGCGGCCGCCATGGGCTACGTGCCGAACGCGCACGCCCGCGCGCTCAGCACGGGGCTCCAGCACACGCTCGGGGTGGTCGTGCCTGACATCGCCAACCCGTTCTTCCCGCCGCTGCTGCGCAGCGCCCAGCGCACCGCGGAGGACCTCGGCTACGCCGTGATCGCCGCGGACAGCGACGGCGATCCCGAACGGGAGCTCCGGCTGGTCCAACGGCTGGCGCCGCAGGTCCAGGGTCTCGTGGTCGTCGGACCGCGCGCGTCCGCCTCGGACGTGGCGGCGATCGCGCAGCGCCAGCGGATCGTCTACGTCAACCGCGACGTCGACGGGACCTCGCGCGTGCTGGCCAGCGCGGAACGCGCGCTCACCGCCGGCATCGAGCACCTGCTCGGGCTCGGTCACCGCCGGTTCGCCTACGTCGGTGGACCACGGCTGGCGTGGGCGCACCAGGAGCGGCTGGCGTGCGTGAGCGCGACCCTGCGGGAGCGCGCCGAGCACGTCGCGGTGGTGGAGACGGCCACCGGCACCTACGCCGAGGCGTTCGGCACCGGCGAGGCGCTGATCGCCGAGTCGGTCACCGCCGTCGTCGCCTTCGACGACGTGATCGCCCACGGCGTCGTCGACTCCCTGGTCGCGCGTGGACGTGGCGTTCCGCAGGACGTGAGCGTGCTCGGGTGCGACGACACCATCGCGGTCACCACGCACCCGCCGCTCTCGAGCATCGCGCTCCGGGTGACCGAGGCGGGACGGCTCGCCGTCGAGACGCTCGTGGGGAGCCCCGCCCGGATGCTGCTGCCCCCCGGGCGCTCGGTGCTCGACGGGGAGCTCGTGCTCCGGGCGACCACCGGGCCACCGCCCGGCTGAGACGCGCGTCCCGTGCGGTCGTTCGTCCCGAGATGCTCGTCCGCGCCCCTTCCTACGACCCGAAGCGGGCGACGAGCCGGTCCAGCGCGGCGTCGAGCTCGGGATCGACCACGCGGCGGCGCTCGTCGGCGTCGCGCCAGGCCATGACCTCCGCGGCGCCCTGCCAGTACCGGGTGGTGGCGGTGAACTCGGGCACCAGCGCCTTGACCTTCCTGTTGTCGAAGACCACCGAGTGCACCTTGTCCCCGATCAGCCCGTCGAGCTCGTCGGGCAGCTCGCGCCCGATCTCGCGTCCCGTGACGGGGACGAGCTCCGGCTCGCCGGCGCCGGCGGCGCGGGCGAGGATGCGCGTGATCTGGGCCCAGGTGAGCACCTCGTCCGAGGTGATGTGGAAGGTGTCGCCGACCGCGCGACGGTCGCCGAGCAGCCCGACGAGGGCGACGGCGAAGTCGCGCGTGTGCGTCAGCGTCCACAGCGAGGTGCCGTCGCCGATCACCGGCACCGGCAGCCCGCGTCGCATCCGGTCGATCGCCGTCCAGCGGCCCGGGATCGGGATGCTGCGCTCGTCGTAGGTGTGGCTGGGGCGGACGATCGTGGCCGGGAAGTCGCGGTCGCGCCAGGCCCGCACGAGCAGGTCCTCGCTCGCGATCTTGTCCCGCGAGTACTGCCAGAACGGGTTCTTCAGCGGCGTCGACTCGGTGATCGGCAGGTGCTCCACGGGCTTGGCGTACGCCGAGGCGGAGGAGATGTAGACGTACTGGCCGACAGCGCCGTCGAAGATCTCGACGTCGGCCGCGGCCTGCGCGGGGGTGAACGACCGGAAGTTCACCACGACGTCCCACTCCTTGCCCGCGACGGCGGAGCGGAGGGAGTCCGGGTCACCGGCGTCGCCGATCAGCGAGCGGGCGCCCTCGATCGCCGGTCGTGCGTCGGGAGCGTCCGAGCCCGCCGAGACGCCCCGGTTGAGCAGGGTGAGGTCGTGGCCCCGCTCGATCGCCAGACGGCTCGAGGCCGCGCTGATCGTGCCGTTACCGCCGATGAAGAGGACTCGCAGCGCAGTCATACGGCCACCCTAACGAGCCTGCGCGGGCGGCCACCTCCTGAGTCGTCCTCGCCTCACGCGTAGCGGCGCGGCACCGTCCAGCGGCTCCCGAACTCGGCGTCGAACCGGGCCGGGTGGAACGGGCTGTGGCCGCCGGCGGGGTAGCTCGTCAGCTCCCCGAAGACGATCCGGTCGGGCAGCAGGTAGAGGTCGACCCGCACGAAGTCGGTGCCGACGGCGAGCCGCTCGGCGATCGTGACCATCTCGCCCAGCCGGGCCGGGGTGCGCCGGGGCGGATCGGCCCACGGCGGGCCGCCGCTGAGGGGGAGGTGGGTGAAGTCGCGGTCGTAGAAGTCCTGCGTCCGACCCTCGAAGCGCGCCGCGTCCACCTGGACGTAGTGGCAGACGCCGTGGAAGACGAAGAACTTGTAGTCGTCGGGGATGCCGCCGTCCGCGCCGACGAGCACCTCCTCCACGATGATCCGCGGGCGGACCCGGCTGTACGCCCACTCCTCGTTCGGGCCCCGGCCGTACAGCTTCTCGGTCCAGCCCGCCGCGATGTCCCGGATCACCGCGCGGTCGGCGGCGGCCGGGCGCACGTGGGCGTAGACCCAGCCCCACTCCGGTCGCGGGAGCACCGCCTCGGCGGGGGCACGGCGGGAGACCACGATCGCCGCGCCGCTCCCGTGCGTCGGCTTCACGACGTGCTCAGGCGGCAGGTCGAGCGCGAGGAGGTCGTCCGCGTCCTCGAGCACGGCGTGGACGCGGGGCAGCAGGTCCTCCCCGACCAGCGCGGCGACGTGGTCGCGCACCGCGGCCTTGTCGGCGAACGTCACCAGCAGCTCGCGGTGGTCCCGCAGCATCTTGTAGCGGACCTTCTCCGTGAACAGGCGCGGGTTCCGCGTCCGCCAGAGCCGGATGAGGCGCACGAGGCGGGACCGGCCGCGCCAGCGGGCGCGGGGGAGCGAGGAGACGGTCAACGTCAGGGCTGGTGGAGGGTGGCGAGAGGCATCTCGCCAGTGTGCGCTCGCGCAGCCTCGCGGGGAAGGACGGCGTCCCCGTCCGACGGCGGGGCCTCGCTCCCGGAGGACCGGTGCTCCATCACCAGCAGCGCCCGGCCGCGACGCTCGGCGTCCTCGTGGAGGTCGCCCAGCAGGGCGGCCGCGGTCGCGGGGTCGAGGCCGGCGGTCGGCTCGTCGAGCACGAGGACCTCCGGGTCGCGCAGCAGGGCGCGCGCGAGCACGAGCCGCCGTCGCTCGCCGCCGGAGAGCTGCTCGGCCGTGATCCACGTGTCGAGGCCGTCCTCCAGGCCCGCCCACCACGGCCCGAGGTGCGCCGCGAGCAGCGCGGCGACCAGCTCGCCGTCGTCCGCCTCCGGGCGCGCGAGCCTCAGGTTCTCCCGGACGGTGGTCGCGAACACGTGGTCGGCGTCGCCGGCCAGCGCGACCAGGCCCTGCTCGCGCGCGACCTCGGGCCTCAGCCCGGCCACCCGCACGGAGCCCGCGATCGGGGGCCGCAGGCCGAGCACGACGTTCGCGAGCGTGGACTTTCCGGTACCGGAGGCCCAGCGGATGGCGTGGGTCCGACCGGCCTCGAGCTGGAACGAGACGTGCTCGACGGCGGGGTGTCCGTCCCAGCCGACGCTCACGTCCCGCAGGTCGAGCGGCGCCGTCGCGTCTCCCGTCGTCGCGGCCTCGGGCTCGATTGCGTCCTCGGCGGGGGTGGCTGAGCGCACGGCCGCCGACTCCGCCGCCAGGGCGTGCAGCCGCGCCCGCGCGTCGCGTCCGCGCTGCAGCGCGAGCGACGCCGGGGCGAGCCCGACGAGCACCTCGCCGAGCACCAGCGCACCCAGCACGAGGATGCCGACGGTCTCGGGGCTCACGGCCCCGGACCCACCCGCGGCCGTGAGGGCCGCCACCGCCGCGATCCCGACGGCGGCGACGGTCGCCCCGAGCTCGGCGAGCGCGCGTCCGGCGCCCTCGGTCCGGGCGGCCCCGACCTCCTCGCGCTCCGACGCCGCGGCGCGGGCCTCGATCTCGGCCAGCAGCGTGCCGTCGAGCACGTCGACGTTCTCGGCGCCGCCGACGACCGCGTCCCGCAGGTCGTCGTGCGCGGCCCAGCGCCGCAGCGCGTCGCGGCGCTCGGCCCGTCCCAGGTATCGCGGCGCGACGACGGCGCAGAGCAGCACCGCGACCAGGTACGGCACGAGGGCGGCCGGCAGCAGCCAGAGCAGGCCGAGCCCGACGACGCCGAGCGCCGCCAGCCCGGACGCCAGCGGCACGGCTCCGCGCACGACACCGTCCAGGCGCAGGTCGACGTCGTCGACCACGCGTGCGAGCAGGGCGCCGCGGCGGGCGGTGAGCCGGCCGGGCACGAGGGGGATGAGCGCTGCCACGACGTCGCCGCGCCACCGCGCGAGCAGCCCGAGCCCGGCGTCGTGCGAGGCCATCCGCTCGAGGTAGCGCCACAGCGGCCGGGCGATCGCGAACGCGCGCACCGCGACCACGCTGAGCGACAGCGTGAGGATGGGCGGCTGGCTGTCGGCGCGCACGATCATCCAGCTGGCGGCGACGGTGAGGCCGACGCCGGACAGCAGCGCGGCCGCGCCGGCGGCGGCGGCGAGCGCGAACCGGGGGCGGGCGGCGAGGCGGTCCCAGCGGCGACGCAGGCCGGACAGGAGGCCGTCGGCGCGTGCGTCGTCGTCGTCATCGCCGTCGGGATCGGGGTCGGCGCCGCTCGACGCGACCGGGGCCGCCGGGGCTGCCGGCGTCACCGGCACGACCTCGTGGGCCTCCACGGCGGTGTCCACGTACACGACGCGGGACGCGGCCCCGGCGACGGCGGGTCGGTGCGTCGCCACGAGCACCGCGGCGCCGTCGTGCGCCAGGTCGGTCAGCAGCGTCACGACGCTGCGCTCGGAGGTGGCGTCCAGGTGCGCCGTCGGCTCGTCGAGCAGCAGCGTGAAGCTCTCGCCCGCGGCGAGGGCGAGGCGGGTGCGCAGCGCCGCGGCGGCGAGCGCGACGCGGTGGCGCTGGCCCTGGGAGAGCCCGGTGCCGTCGTCGCCGAGCAGGCCGTCCAGCGAGACGGCGGCCAGCCCGACGCCGTCGAGGACGGCGCGGGCCTCGGCCTCGGGGGCCTCGCCGCCGACGAGGGCCAGGGCCTCACGAACGGTGCGCGCGAGCGGCAGCGACGGGCGCTGCGGCACGAGCAGGGCTCCGTCGGCGTCGGCCGAACCGGTCAGCGGCGCCTGGCGTCCCGCGAGCACGCGCAGCAGGGTCGTCTTGCCCGAGCCGGACGGCCCGAGCAGCGCGACGACCTCGCCGGGGGCGACCGTGACGTCGGGCAGCCGGAGGGCGTGCCGCCGGCCGCGGAAGTGCACGACGACGTCGCTCGCCCGAGCGCCTGAGCCGGCGTCCGTAGCGGCGCGCGTGCCGGCGACCGCGGCGGCCGGGGGAGCGGTCGCGCCGTCGTCGCCGCCCAGCAGCGCCTCCAGCCGGTCCATCACGGCGCCCGCCTGCGCGGACGCGTGGAACTGGGCCCCGGCCTCGCGCAGCGGGCGGTAGGCCTCGGGGGCCAGCAGGATCGCCACGAGCGCGGTCCAGAGCCCGAGCTCGCCCCCGGCCAGCCGGACTCCGGCCCCGACGGCGACCAGGCCGACCGAGACGGTGGCCACCAGGTCCAGCGCCGTGGAGGAGAGGAACGCCAGGCCGAGCACCTTGGTCGTGGCGCGCGCGTAGCGACGGCTGGTGCGCCTGACCTCGACCACCTGGCGCTCGGCGCGGTCGAACAGCCGCAGCGTGACGAGTCCGCGCACGACGTCGAGGAAGTGGCCGGCGAGCCGGCCGCCGCGCTCGTACTGCGCGTCCGCGCGGCGCTGCGTCGCCCAGCCGATGAGTGCCGCGAAGATCGGCACGAGGGGCAGCGTCAGCAGCACGGTGGTGGCCGAGGGCCAGTCGACGACGGCGAGCAGCAGCACCGCGGCGGCGGGCAGCACCGCGGCCACGACGAGCGAGGGCAGGTAGGAGGCGAACCAGGGCCGCAGCGGCTCGAGACCGGTGGTGAGCAGGACGGCGACGTCCGGCGTCGGGCCGCCCGCCGGCGATGCCGACGCAGGGCGCCCACCCCGCCGGGCCAGCGCGCGCAGACCGTCGCGCCGGGCGCCCGCGATCACGGTGGCCGAGACGCGTTCCGCGGCGCGCGGGAGCAGCCCGGCGGCGACGGTGCGGACGAGCACCGAGGCCGCCAGGACCGCGAGCCACGTCGGCCAGGGTCCGTCGTCGAGGACGGCGACGACGAGCCCGCCCGCGCCGAGCGCGAGGCCGAGCGCCGTCGCGGCCTGCAGCACCGAGAGCAGGACGAGGACGACGAGCGAGGCGCCGGCCGGCCGGGCCAGCCGCAGCAGACGGACGTCGACCGGGCCGCGCGGCCGCGTCGGCGTGCTCACGTGGGGACCGGGTCGCTGGAGACCCGACGCCGGAAGACCCAGTACGCCAGCGCCTGGTAGACCAGCACGCCCGGCAGGATGAACAGCGCGGCCCAGCTGATCGTGGTGAGCGCGGTGTCGCTCGCGGCGGCGCTCGCGATCGTGATCGACCAGGCCGGGTCGAGCGTGCTCGCCAGGAGCACCGGCGCCCCGCGCACGAACAGCGCGACCACCACGAGCGCCTGCAGCACGACGACGACCGCGAACGCCCAGCCCTCGCGCCCGCGCCGGCTGGCCAGGACCCCCGCACCGAGGAGCGCGACGGCGACGGCGCCGAGCCACCAGGGGAGCCCGCTGGTGGCGACGGCGAGCATCGCGGCCAGGGCCAGCGCACCGGCGGCGGGGGCGACCCACGAGCGGGCGCGCTCACGCACCGGTCCGGTGGTCCGCAGGGAGAGGTACGTCGCGCCCAGCAGCAGGGCGGACGTCACACCCACCGCGGCGCCGATCAGCGCGGCCGGGGTGACGAGCACGCCGAGGGTGCGGGCCAGCGCGCCGCCGGTCGCGGCGACCTCGCCGTCGGCCCCGATCGCGAGCCCGCCCGCCAGGACGCCGAGCACGGCGCCGAGGATCGCGGCGACGGCGGCCGAGCTGAAGGCGAGGGCGAGGTCGCAGCGGGTGCGCCACGCGTCGTCGTCCTTCTTGCCCCGGAACTCCAGCGCCACGCCGCGCACCGCGAGGCCGAGCAGCAGCGCGACCATCGGGAGGTAGAGCCCGGACAGCATCGAGGCGTACCAGTCGGGGAAGGCGGCGAACGTGACCCCGACGGCGGCCACGAGCCAGACCTCGTTGCCGTCCCAGACCGGCGCGATCGTGCGCAGGGCGGCCCCGCGCTGCGGGGCGTCGCGGCCGAGCACGGGCGCGAGCATGCCGACGCCGAAGTCGAAGCCCTCCAGCACCAGGAACAGCACCCAGCACAGCACGACGAGGCCGAACCAGAGCACGGCGAGATCCACGGGAGTCCTCCAGGGGTGGAACGAGGGTGGAACGAGGGTGGAGCGAGCGGTCAGTAGGCGGGGGCGTCGGAGCGAGGGCGGCGGGCGGCCCGCGCGTCGTCGTCGTCCCCGTCGTTCTCGGACGGGGCCGACGGCGGGGCGCTCAGCTCGCGGCCGGCGATGTGGCGCGCCACGCGGTACCAGACGACGGCGAGCACGCCGTAGACGATCCCGAACCCGATGAGCGAGGCGAGCACCTCGGCGGACGTGAGGCCGGTCGAGACGCCGTCCTCGGTCTTGAACAGCCCGAAGACGAGCCACGGCTGCCGCGCCGTCTCGGTGAAGATCCAGCCGAAGGTGTTCGCCAGCACCGGGAGGGCGGGCAGGAGCGGCAGCGAGAGCATCACGAGGCGCGAGGCCGGGCGGCGCAGCTGGGCGAGCGGGCCGCGGGCCGGGGCGACGCCGTCGACCTCGCCCGCGAACGGACCCACGAGGCCGCGGCCGCGACGGGTGAGGACGAGGAACACGGCGCCCACGAGGGCCGCGAGCATCCCGGTGCCGATCATGAGGCGGAAGGTCCAGTACGCCACGGGCACCCACGGGATGTAGTTCCCGGCGCCGTACTGCTCGACGTAGGTGGCCTGCAGGTCGTCCAGCCCCTCGACGACGGCGGTCGGGTCGCCCTTGGCCAGGATCGAGAGCAGGTAGGGCACGTCGATGCTGAAGAACGGTTCGCCCTCGCCGGGCCGGCCGATCGCGACGATCGAGAACGGCGCGCCGGCCTGGCTGCGGTAGAGGCCCTCGGCCGCGGCCATCTTCATGGGCTGGACCGTCGTGATGATCTTGCCGAGCAGGTCGCCCGTGATCGCGACGGCGACGCCGCTGAGCGCCGTCACCCAGCCGCCGAGGCGCGCCAGCGTCCGCCACGCGTGGTGGTCGCGGTGCAGCAGGGCGCCGGGACGGCCCCACGCGCGGCGCGCACCGATCGCGAGCAGGAGGGCGCCGCCGGTCATCGCGGCGCCGGCGATCGTGTGCGGGAAGGCGGCGAGGTTGACCTCGTTGACCATCAGCTCGCCGAAGCTCTCCAGACGCGCCCGGCCGGTCTCGGGGTCGATCTCGTAGGCGATCGGGTTCTGCATGAACGAGTTCGCGGCGAGGATGACGTACGCGGAGATGAGCGTGCCGACGGCGACGATCCAGATGGTCGCGAGGTGGATCCGGCGCGGCAGGCGGTCCCAGCCGAAGAACCACAGGCCGAGGAACGTCGCCTCGAGGAAGAACGCAAGCATGCCCTCGATCGCGAGGGTGGGGCCGAACACGTCGCCGTAGAACCGGGCGAAGTCGCTCCACGCGAGCCCGAACTGGAACTCCTGCACCAGGCCGGTCACGATCCCGACGGCGAACGTCACCATCAGCAGCTTGCCCACGAGCATCGTCAGGTCGCGGTAGTGCTGCTTCCCCGTGCGGTGCCAGGCGGTCTGCAGGCCGGCGGTGAGCGCGGCGAGCGAGATCGAGAGCGGGACGAAGAAGTAGTGGTAGATCGTCACGACAGCGAACTGCAGCCGTGACAGGTCGAGCGTGTCCATGCTGCCTCCGTGGCCGGACGGGGTTCTACGACGCTGGGTAGTAGTGCTCCACAAGTATGACACGACGTAGTACTCACCGCGTCGTACGACAAGGTCCGGAGGTCCCGCTATGCTGACGGGATGGCGATGGGTGAGCTCGAGAGCGCGGTGATGGCGCAGCTGTGGTCCGCGGCGGGTCCGTGCACCGTGCGCGAGGTCCACGAGGCGCTCGCGGCGGACCGCTCCCTCGCCTACACGACCGTGATGACCGTGATGGACCGGCTCGCCAAGAAGGGCGTGGTGACGCAGGCGCGCGACGGTCGCGCCTTCCGCTACTCGCCCGTCAGCACGCGCGAGCAGATGACCGCCGAGCTCATGCTCGACGCCCTCGGCGCGACGGCGGACCCCGCCGCGCGCGTGGCCGCGCTGCAGCACTTCGTCGGCCAGGTCAGCCCGGCCGAGGCCGAGGCCCTGCGCGTCGCGCTCGCGCCGTCGTCCGCGCCCTGACGCCCCACCCTTCCCCCGGCAGCCCGACGTGACCGCCCTCGCCCTCGCCGCGCTGGCCCTCGCGCTGTCGCTCGTGGCGCCCGTCGTCCTGGTGCGGCTGCCCTTCCTCCGCGACGTCCCCCGGGCCGCCGTCACCCTCTGGCAGGCCTGCGCCCTCGCCGCCGTCCTGGCCGCGGTCGGGGCGGCCCTGGCCGCGCCGGAGGAGGTGCTGCGGGCGCTCCAGGGCGACGACCTCGCGCACGATGCCTGGCTGCTGGCCGCGGCGTCCACCGCCGCGCTGCTCGCCGGCTGGATCGTGTTCCGCCTCGTGTCCACGACGATCCGGCTCGGCGTCGGGCTGCGCCGCCGCCGTCGTCGTCAGCACGAGGTGCTCGAGCTGCTGGCGACCACCTCGCCGTCCGACGCCCGACTGAACGTGCTGGGCGGGAGCGTCGCGCTGGCCTACTGCGTGCCCGGTCGGCCGTCGCGGGTCGTGGTGACCGAGGCCGTCGTCGATCTCCTCACGCTCCCGCAGGTCGAGGCCGTGGTCGAGCACGAGCGGGGCCACCTGCGGGCCCGCCACGACCTGGTGCTCGAGGGTTTCACCGCGCTGCACGCCTCCTTCCCCCGGTTCGTGCGCAGCCGGCTGGCGCTGGAGGAGGTGCGGCTGCTCCTGGAGATGCTGGCCGACGACGCGGCGACCCGCCGCACCGGGGCCGCGCCGCTCGAAGCGGCCCTCGTGCTCCTCGAGCCGACGACGGAGGGGGACCAGGTGCGGGTGCGGCGCGAACGCGTCGCGCGGCTCGCCGGGCGCGACGGCGAGGGCGCCGCCTCCCGCCGACGGCTCGTCTCCGGGCTGGCGTACGTCCTCGCCGTCGGGGTCATCGCCGTCCCGACCGTGACGATCGTGACGCCGTGGCTGCAGGCGGCGACGGCGGCGCTGGGCTGGTAGCCGGGCGGGCGGACGGGCGGGCCGGGCTACTCGCCCCAGTTCTCCTGGACCATCCGCGGCGAGGCGTGGATGCACATGATGCGCAGCGTGCCCGTCCCGGTGTTGGTGAAGGCGTGCCACGTGTCCGGGCCGACGACGGCGGTGTCCCCGGCCGTGGCGACGACGCTGCGTTCGCCCGTCCGGATCGTCGCCTCGCCCTCGAGCACCGTCCACGTCTCGCTGTAGGGGTGGCGGTGCAGACCGGGACCCTGGCCGGGGTCGTTGGTGACGAGGAAGAAGCTGACGCCGGAGCCGTGGTCGACGCCCTCGAAGCGGAGGGTGCGGCTGCCGGTGACCCGCAGCGCCTCGGCAGGGATGACGGCGTCGGGCTCGCCCGTGGTGGTCATGGGTCCGGCTCCTGTCCTCGGGTCACGGCACGCGGGGATTCTGGCACGAGGACGCGCCCGCACGCCCGCGTGTCGCGGAACATCGGGCCGGGCGGAGCGGTTGACGAGGGTGAGGAAAGGAAGTGCCCATGAGTGTCACCACCACGACCCTGGCCGCGATCACCGTCTGGACCGATCCCCGCGAGGAGATCGAGTACAACGTGCTGCGGGCCAACGGCCGGCTCGCCGGTCGCCGCTTCGCCTCACGCGCCGAGGCCGAGGCCTGGGCGCGTCCCGAGGAGGGCGAGCAGGTCGTCGAGATGAACGCGGTGTGCGACTGCACCATGTGAGGCGGCGTGCCGCGCGGACGCTCGCGCCGGTCAGACGCCGTCGATCGCGCCCGTGAGCTCGGCCAGCGAGATCCTCTCGTCCTCGCTCGGCACCTCGAAGGTCGTCCCCACGCCCCAGTTCGACAGGGTGAAAGAGTTCGACCTGATGCCGTCGACGAGCTCGCCGGAGACCTTGCGCACGTGGTCGTCGCCGTCGAACCAGACCTCGTAGTCGATCTCGCCCACGGCGCTCGGGTCGGACCCGTAGTGAACGGGCTGCAGTCTCGCCAGGTCGAGGGTCACCTCGTACCGGTCGAGCCGCTCGCCGTTGATCGCGTCGGTTCCGGCGCGCTCGGCGCTGACGAGGGCACCGGGGAAGGCGCGCAGCTCGACGAGGGGATCGATTCCAAGCGTGAGCAGCGCGGGGTCGCCGGTGATCGCCGTCGTCTCCTCGGACGCCAGCAGGAAGCGGTCCTGCGACGTCTCCGCGAGGTTGACCCACACCTCCCCGTCGACCACGCGGATCTCGACCTCCGTGATCGTGTCGTCCTCCGTGACGGACGCCGAGACCGAGACCTGGTGCGGAGAGGTGGAGGGGTCCACGTGCCCGAAGGTCGTCAGGGTGTAGCCCGGCATGTCGAACGCCGACATCACCATCACCGGACCGGGATGCTCCAGGGCGCGCTCGAGGCGAGGCGCGAAGTCGGAGGCCAGGGGTGCCGCCACGGTCAGACCGCGGATCGGCAGCGAGGTGCACCCCGCGAGGATCGTGGCGACGGCAAGGACGGCGGTCGCGGCCGCAGCGCTGCGGCGGTGGAGGTGCCCCATGCTCGGGACGCTACCCGCGCTGCGCCGACCCCGCCAGGCGGGGCGACCGTCTCAGTAGCTGCGGAACGACAGGACGAGCGTCACCCAGAGGACGACGAGGATGGCGCCGAGCGCGAGCAGCCCGTAGCCCACGGCGAGCGCGGCGATCGCCATGCCCCGGCCCGTCTGCTGCGGGTTCTGGCGGAGCTGCGAGAGCGCGATGTGACCGCAGACGATCCCGGCGATCACGGAGACGCCCGTCACCAGCCCGGCGAGCGAGCAGATGAGCGCGATCAGCGACATCTGGTTCTGCGGCTGAACCTGGTAGCCGGCGTACGGTCCGCTCGCGTAGGGCGAGGGGGCGTAGGGCGACGGCGGTGCGTAGGGCTGGTGCGCGGGCGCCGAGCCGTAGGGGTTGTCCTGCGCGTACCCCGCAGGGGCGTCGGAGGTCACGGCGTCGTTGACGTACGACGGCTGCGCGGGGGTGGAGTACCCGGGGCGCCGTAGGAGGCGGACGGGTCCTCGTCGGGGCGGTAGGGGTTCGGTGTCGTCACGGGTCCTCGCTCAGGCTGCGTCGGTGGTGTCGCTCGGGAGCTGGCAACCCTCGAGGCCGACCAGCGGGAGGGCGGGGTCCAGCGTGGAGACCGCGGGGTCGTTCATGGCGACGTACTGGTCGCCGACCACCAGGTCGATGACAGCGTCGGCGCGAGCGGCGTCGAACTGGATCTCCGCGCCCGGGAACAGCGCGGCGAGCGTGTACGCGGCCGGGACGCCCTGCTCGCCGGCGACGATCAGCGTCGCGCCGGGGTAGGCGCCGGCGGCGTAGTTCGCCGTGGTGCCGATGACGACGCCGACGCCCGAGATCGCCTCGCTCGTGGAGCCCGCGAGGCCGGACTGGTCCGTGCCGTTGAAGACGTTCGCCGTGATCGTCTCGTAGGGCACCGGGAGCGCGCCCGGTGCGGGGCACGGGGTGAACAGCGACGCCTCCTGCTGCGCCTCCAGGTCGGTGAACTCCGAGCTGAAGGGAGCGGGCAGGATGCGGAGGAAGACGCCGAGCGCCGCGAGGGCGAACGCGACCAGGATGACCGTGAGGGTGCCGAAGATGATCGTCTGGCGCTGCAGCAGGTGTCGTCGGCGCTGCGACTTGCCGCTCGGGGCGACGTCTGGCGTGGTGGTCACGAGGCAACCGTATCCGAGGCGCGGTCGAGGGTCGCGGCGCTCGGCGCCGCCGTGATCGAGGTCATGTCAGCCGAGCTCCAGGACGCGGGCGTGGATCATGGTGCGCTGCTGGAGCGCCGAACGGAGTGCTCGCTGGAGCCCGTCCTCCAGGTACAGCTCGCCCCGCCAGCCCACGACGTGGGCGAACAGGTCGCCGTAGAACGTCGAGTCCTCGGTGAGCAGGCCGCGCAGGTCGAGCTGGGTGCGGACCGTGGTGAGCTGGTCGAGACGGATCTGCCGAGGAGGCAGGTGGGCCCAGTCGCGGGTGGTCACGAGGCCGTGGTCGGGGTACGGCTTGTGGTCACCGATGGCCTTGAAGATCACCCGAGCACCCTACCGAGCCGGTCGGCGCGCCGGGGGCCCGGGGTGCCCGGAGCCGCGTGGAGGTTTCGCGGAGAGGTGGCGCGCATCCGGGCCGACGGCGCGACGTCAGTCGCCGAGGTCCCCGCGGAAGGTCTCGACGCGCTCGCGGCGCGGGCCTGCGCCGCCGCCCCCGTCGGGGTCCTCGGTGGCCTCGTCGTCGCGCGAGCCGTTCCAGCCGGGCACGTGCACGAAGCGCGAGATCGCCGTCCCGAGCAGCAGCAGGAGGAACGGGTACACGGACAGGTAGACGCGGAACGTCGTGGCCGGGTCCTCGCCCGGGTCGTTGCCGTTGCGGTAGCCGAAGAACACGGTGAGCGAGGCGAGCGCGCCGGCCACGATGAGCCCGTTGAGCCGGCCGAGCACGCCGAAGGCCGACAGGAAGATGCCCTCGCGGTGGACACCGTGCCGGCGGGCGTCGTCGTCGAGCACGCGGGCCATGATGAGGTCGTTCGTCGCGAGGACGCCGGAGTACCCGACGGCGATGCACAGGCCGGCCAGCACGGCCGTCAGCAGGGAGTCGGCGAAGTAGATCGGGATGAACGCGACGGCGGCGATCGGCAGCGCCGTCTTCCACACGCGCTCCGCGCCCCAGCGCCGCACCGCGCGCGCCCACAGCGCGAGCATGCCGATCGCGCCGAGAACGACGGCGACCTGCAGCACGGTCGCCTCGAGCCCCCCGCCCCCGAGCGTGTAGCGCACGTAGAGCTGGAGCCCGTTGAGCACGATCGCCATCGCCGAGCCGTAGCAGGCGTTGACGACGCCGATCGTCCAGAAGTACCTGTTCGTGACGATCTGCTTGATCGAGGCGAAGAACGGCGGCCGCTCCTCGCTGTCGATCGCGGGGTTCTCCCTGACGCCGAACGCCATGTAGAGGATGACGCCGACGCCGAGGACGCCGAAGATCACCGCCAGGCGCGAGTAGCCGATCGTCGGGTCGGCGCACTCGGTCGCGGTGACGGAGCAGCCCAGCACGTTCTGCGCCAGGATCGGCGTCAGCCCCAGCGCCAGGATCATCGCCACCAGCTGCGCCCCCTGACGCACGCCGTTCGCCGTCGCTCGCTTCTTCTCGGCCGGGAACAGCTCGGGCAGCAGGGCGCCGTAGTTGGCGTTGATGAGGGAGTCGGCCATCTCGCTGAGGATCGCGAAGACGGCGAACCAGATCACCAGCGACGTCGCCGAGGCGGCCACGCTCCCGGGCACGCTGAACAGCGCGATCATCGCGCCGAGGAGCACGAGCGAGCCGACGACGAGGTACGGCTTGCGGCGTCCCCAGCGGGTGCGGGTGCGGTCGGAGAGGTAGCCGAAGATCGGGTTGTCTATCGCGTCGAGGATGCCGTAGACGGCGTAGACGGCGGCGTAGATCGCGGCGTCCATGCCGAGCAGGTCGACGTAGAAGTAGAGCATCGACCCCTTGATCAGGTTGATCGGGATCGACGTGCCGAACATCCCGACGCCGTAGCGCCAGGGCGTGGTGGGCCGCACCGGCGCGGGGGCCGGGGCGTCGTGGTGGGCGGTCGGCGGGACCGGGGTGCTGGCCGTCATCAGCGGTCGCTGCTTCCTGGCACGAGGGTGGGCGGGAGGACGAGGTTCTCGCCGACGTCCTCGCCCGAGCCGAGGCGGGCGAGGAGGCGGCGGGTGGCGGCGTCGACCATCTCGACCAGCGGGTTGTCGACGGTCGTGAGGCGCGGGGTCATCGCCGTCGCGGCCCCGAGGTTGTCGAAGCCGACCAGGGCCACGTCCTCGGGGACGCGGAGGCCGCGGTCGGCGAGGGCGATCCGCACCCCGACCGCCATCGAGTCGGACGCGACGAAGAGGGCGTCGAGGTCGGGACGGCGGTCGAGCAGGCGGTGCGTGGCGGCCTCGGCGCCGGCGGCGGTGAAGTCGCCGCTCTCGACGGCGTCGGTCGGCAGGTCCACCGCCCCGAGGGCGTCGGTGAACCCCTGGAGGCGGTCGAGGCCGGCCGTCATGTCCGTGGGGCCGGAGATGGTGCCGATCCGGGTCCGGCCGGCGTCGAGCAGCGTGCGGGTCGCGAGCCGGCCGCCCTCCACGTTGTCGACGTCGACGTAGGCGATGCCCTCGGAGCGGAACGGGCGGCCGATGAACACCACGTTGCGCATCCCGCGGAGGTCGTCCTCGAGGTGGTCGCCGGCGTGCGGGGAGGTGATGATCGCGCCGTCGACGTGGCCGGCGCGCAGGTAGCGCGACATCTGGCCCTCGGGCTGGTTCGCGTGGTTGATGAGCAGCACGAGCTGTGTCTCGGTGCCGGACAGCGCCCCGCTCACGCCGCGGAGGACGCCGAGGAGGAACGGGTCCGAGAGGAACTTGTCGTCGGGCTCGGGGATCACCAGCGCGATCGAGCCGGTCTGGGACGTCGCGAGGGCGCGGGCCGCACGGTTGGGGACGAAGCCGAGGTGGGCGATCGCCGCGTCGACGGCGGCCTGGGCGGCGGGCGAGACCCGGTTGCCGCCGTTGATGGCTCGCGAGGCGGTGGAGCGCGAGACCCCGGCCTCACGGGCGACCTCGTCCAGCGTGGGGGCGTGGTGGGCCACGTGAGCCTCCGATCCCGGGTGCGGACACGGTCGCGACGGACCTCGCCCCGACCAGACGCATCGTACCGGCGCGGGCCCGTCCCGCCCGGGTTGGCGCCGGCCGTCCCTGCCCCGACGCGAACGAGCGGGTCCGTCCCCCGGACGAACCCGCTCGTTCCTCGTCGATCCGCCGTCAGCGGTGGATCGCCGTCCCCGTCGCCCGCCCTCCGGTGGGCTCCATCCGTCGGAGCGAACCGCGCGGGGTGAGACGTGCGCCGGTCCTCGATCTCATCGCCCCCCTGCGGCCATGGGATCGGGACACCAGCGCGGTGCTGGGTGGTGCTGGTGGTGCTGATCCTGCTCGCCCGACGGCGGCCGGCCCGCTGCCCCCCTGCGGCAGCCGGCCCGCACCGGTGACGGGCGGGTGTCGGTCCCCGGAAGAAGCCCGACACCTACACGACGGGCGAGGGCGGCAGATGTGACGCGAGCCCCGCTGTGACCTGTGTCACAGCGGGGCTCGGGTGCGTGGTGGGGCGGGCGTCAGGGGGTCGCGATGAAGATCGGTTCGATGTCGAACTTGTCTGAGATGAAGCGGTCGAATCCGGGTGCCGTGATCTCGATGATGACGTTGTCGTGTGTGGCACCGCCGATGTCGGTGCGGATCGGGATGGTGAACCTGCCACCAGCCTGCACCTCCACGAAGCCGGTGCCGTTGCCGGCGCCTCCGACGCCGTTCCTCGGGGAGCCGAAGTAGCCGCAGGTCGGGTTCTGTTCCCTGAGCTCGTCGTAGTCATCGCCGTGGAAGGCCGTGTACGAGACAACGGTTCCTGGTGCGATGCCGGTGAGAACCCCAGTCACGTCGGTCGTGAAGGTTCCGTTGTCGAGCATCATCGCGGGGTCGGGCACGGGGATCTCGAGCTCGACCGTGTGCGTGTACTGGGTCCGGTTCTCCGCCGTAACGGTCACCGTGAGCGAACCGCCCGCGGCGAGCAGTCGGGCGGGGATGACGGTGGATCGCACGGAACCGGCCTCGATCGTCTCGAAGCTGCAGTCCGCGGCGGTCAGGTCCTCGAGGGTGCAGTCCGCCTCCATGTCGCCCGCTTCCGCGTCGAGCGCCGAGCGTGCCCCGACGGCGAACGGGTCGACGTCATCCGCACCGGCCAGCTCGGCCGTCACGACGACGCCCGTCAGGGCCTCGTCGATCGCGGCCACGGTCACCCTCACGGGCTCGCCCGCGACGGGAGCCTCGGTCACGACGACCTCGTCCGCGGTGAACGCGGGCTTCGCGGGCGGGTCGACAGGCGGGTCGACGGGGTCGACGGGCGGATCCACGGGATCCACGGGGGGATCGACCGGCGGGTCCACGGGCGTCGTCGACGGACCGTCGACGGCCGGGGAGTGGTGACCGGGGGCGGCGTCGGCGCGACGGGCGGGGTCACGGGTGCCTCGGCCTCGGGCGGGGTCGTCGCGGCCGGCGGCGGCGTGGCCGACGCGGTGGCCGGGCGGAAGGGCAGGGCCGCGGGAGCCGCGGGGCGAGCGGGGGTCCGCGTCGTCGTCACCGGCGCCGCCGTCACGGGCACGTCCACCTCGACCGGCTCGGAGGTGGGCAGGTCGGAGGGCGCGGTGGTCGGGGCGGCCGGCGGGACGGGCGGGCTGGTCGAGCCGGCGCCGGTCCCCGGTGCGGTCGTGGTCAGCGCGACGGCGCCGCCGTCGGGGCCGACCCCGGTGCGGTTGACCAGGGTGAAGGCACCCGCGGCGACGGCGACAGCCACGACCGCGGCCGCGACGCCCACGGCACCGGCGCCGACGCCACCCGACGAGCTGCTGCTCCCACCCTTGCCGAGACCCAGGAACGCGAACGCTCCGCCCGACGTCGCGGCGGCCAGCGCGCCGGGGAGCAGTGCCGACGCGGCGGCGCTGCGGGCGCTGAGCAGGAAGGCGTACTGCGACTCGCAGTCGTCGCACTGGCGGCGGTGGTTGCGCACCGTCACCTCGTGCTCGGAGTCGGGCGACAGCGTGGTGTCGACCATCAGGGCGCGCACGGCGGCGCACCGCTCGTCCGCCGTCGGGAGCACGTGCGAACGCACGTAGCGGTCGCGGAACGTCCGGCGGGCGCGGTAGAGCATCGCCGAGCAGGCGTTCGAGCTGATGCCGAGCTCGCCGGAGATCTCCGAGAGCGTGCGGCCCTCGATGTGGCTCTTGACCAGGATGCTGCGCGCCGAGGCGGGCAGCTCGGCCAGCACCTGCCGCACCAGCATCCGCTGCTCGTGCTTCTCCGAGCGCGTCTGCTCGGGCAGGTCCTCGGGCTCGGGGAGCTCGGTCTCGCGACCGCGCTTGCGCAGGAGGTCGATGCACAGGTGTCGCACGGTGGAGTCGAAGTAGGACTCGTAGCGCCGGGGCGATCCCTCACCCTCGGCGGAGACGCGGAGCATCCGCACCAGCGCGTCCTGCACGACGTCCTCGACGTCGGCCTCGTTGAGGCGGAACGAGCGCGCGATGGTCGTGCCGCGCCGGCGGAGGTTGCGGTAGCGGTCCAGGTCCACAGCAGGCGCGTCCGAGCGCACGCTCGACGTGCGTGTGTGCGACATGGTCATGCGGAACCGTCACCCCTAGTAGGTCCGACAGAGATTCGTGGCAGCGTAACGGCTCGATAGCGCAACCGCACGCGGATGTGCAACACACCACGCCGTCCCGGACCCCCGGGACGAGATCACGTCAGGCGGCCCCACAGGAACGTGTACGCCAGCGCCGCCATGTGCGCGGCCTGCGCGTTCGTCGCGGCACCGCCGTGACCGCCCTCGATGTTCTCGTAGGACGTCACGTCCTTGCCCGCCTCGAGCATCCGCGCCGCGAGCTTGCGAGCGTGGCCGGGGTGGACTCGGTCGTCCTTGGTCGACGTCGTGAACAGCACCGGCGGGTACGTGCGCCCGGCGTCGAACAGGTGGTACGGCGAGAACCGCAGCAGCTGCTCGAGCTCGGCGGGGTCCTCGGGGTCGCCGTACTCGGCGACCCAGGACGCTCCCGCGAGCAGCAGGTGGTACCGCTCCATGTCGAGCAGCGGGACCTGGACCACGACGGCGCCGAACAGCTCCGGGTACTGCGTCAGCATGTTGCCGGTCAGCAGGCCCCCGTTCGACCCGCCCTGCACGCCGAGGTGCTGCGGCGAGGTGATCCCGCGGGCGACGAGGTCGCGCGCGACGGCCGCGAAGTCCTCGTAGGCCCGGTGGCGGTTGCCCTTGAGGGCGGCCTGGTGCCAGGCGGGTCCGTACTCGCCGCCGCCGCGGATGTTCGCGACGACGTAGACGCCGCCGCGGCTGAGCCACGCGCGCCCCAACCCGCCCGAGTAGCCGGGCGTCAGGGAGATCTCGAAGCCGCCGTAGCCGTACAGCAGCGTCGGCGCCGTGCCGTCGAGCGCGAGGTCCTCGCGACGCACGACGAAGTACGGCACGCGCGTGCCGTCGTCGGACGTCGCAAAGTGCTGCTCGGCGACCAGACCCTCGGCGTCGAAGAAGGCCGGCGCGGCCTTGAGGGGCTCGACGGCGAGCAGCTCGCCGTCCCCGTCCAGCCGCACGAGCGAGAGCGTCGTGGGGGTGAGGTAGTCGGTCGAGGTCATCCAGAGCGCGTCGGCCAGGTCGCCCTCGCCGTCGCGGTCCACGCCGCCGACGCCGACCGTCCCCAGCGCGGGGCGGCGGTGAACGGGCGACGGGCCCAGTCCTCCGTCGAGCCGGTGGTGCCGGTGTCGCCGACGCCCCCGACGGCCGGGGGAGTGAGCACCTCGAGGCGGTTCTTCACGTCCTCGAGCACGTTGAGCACGAGGTGGTGGCGCGTCCACGCGGCGCCGACGAGCGCGGTCGAGGCGGTCGGCGCGAACAGGGTGGTGAACTCGCGCGAGCCGGCGCGGAACGCCTCGAACTCGATGACGAGCAGGGCGCCGGCGGGGTGGGTCGTGCCGCCGACCTCCCAGTCGTCGCGCAGCTCCACGAGCAGCCACTCGCGGTGCACCCCGGCCTCCGCGGAGGTGGGCACGTCGAGCTTCTCGAGCTCGCCGTCGGGGAGCAGGAGGTACAGCTCGCTGGCGTAGAACGCGAGCGAGCGCGAGACCCAGTCCCGCTCGAAGCCGGGCGTGCGATCGTGGTGCGCGGAGATGTAGAGGTCGCTCACCTCGCCCGCGTAGACGATCTCGGCCTGCTCGAGGGTCTGGCCGCGGCGCAGCCGGCGCGCGCGGCGCGGGTAGCCCGACGCGGTGGGCTCGCCGTCGGCGGCGGACTGCACGAAGACGGTGTCGCCGTCGATCCATCCCATGCCGCCCTTGGCCTCGGCGCGGAAGAAGCCGCCGTCCTCGGGGGCGATGAACGCCTTGGTGGTGAGGTCGAACTCACGCGTCACGTCGGCGTCGCTGCCGCCGTGCGAGAGGTCGACGAGCGCGCGGGTGAACGCGTGCGGGCCGGTGCGCAGCAGCTGCGCGCCGTGCCAGACCCAGTCCTCACCCTCCGCGGCGTTGAGCGCGTCGACGTCGAGCAGCAGCTCCCACTCGGGGGAGTCGGTGCGGTAGCTGTCCAGCGTCGTGCGGCGCCAGAGGCCCTTCTCGTGCTCGGCGTCGACCCAGACGTTGTACAGGTGCTCGCCCGCCAGGCCGACGCCCGGGATCTTGTCCTTCGAGTCCAGGACCTCGAGGATCGCGGCCTTGGTGGAGGTGAACCGACGGGTGCCGGTGAGCGCCTCCTCGGCGTGGGCGTTGCGCTCGCGAACCCAGGTCAGGGCCTGCTCGCCCTCGACGTCCTCGAGCCAGAGATAGGGGTCGGTGGTGGGGGTCGACATCCCCCGACCCTACGTCCCGGGACGTCGAGAGACCGAGGCGTCGCCGCCGGGACCGACCCTCGAGGGATCGGTCCCGGCGGCGACGCCTCGGTCTCGGCGGGTGTCAGTCCAGCGGCAGGGGCGCGCGCTCGTCCGGGACGTGCGGGTGCGCGGGCACGCTCGCCGTGATGAGCGACCCGTCCTCGCGCACGCTGCCCTCGATGTCCTTCAGGCGCGGTCGGCCCTCGCGGACCTCGACCGGCCGGACCGGCACCGAGACCTCCTCGCCGCGCGGGACGACGACCTCGCTGCCCTGGACCTGGACGGTCAGGCTCTCGGCATCACCGGTCTCCAGCGCGAACGAGATCTGCTCGGCCAGCACCGTCACGCGCAGGCGGTTGCCCGCGAGCGTCATCCGGAACGTCAGCGACTCCCAGTCCTCGGGCAGTCGCGGGTCGAAGCTCCACACCCCGAGGTAGTCGCGCATGCCGCCGAAGCCGCCCACCAGCGCGTTCCACACGCCGCCGAGCGAGGCGACGTGCACGCCGGCGTCGGCGTTGTGGTGCAGGTCGGCGAGGTCGACGTAGACCGCGGAGGAGAAGTACGCCGCCGCGAGCTCGGAGTAGCCGACCTCGGCCGCGACGATCGACTGCACCACGGCCGACAGCGTCGAGTCACCGGTCGTCAGCGGGTCGTAGTACTCGAAGTCGGCCAGCTTCTCCTCGGGCGTGAACTCGTCGCCCTGGAGGTAGAGCGCCAGCACGACGTCGGCCTGCTTGAGCACCTGGTGGCGGTAGATCACCAGGGGGTGGTAGTGCAGCAGCAGGGGCCTCTTGCCGGGCGGGGTGTTCGGCAGGTCCCACAGCTCCTTGGACAGGAAGTCGTCGTCCTGCGGGTGGATGCCGAGGTTCTCCTCGAACGGCACGTGCATGCCGTCGGCCACGCGGGCCATATCGAGGATCTCCTCCTCGGTGAGCGCGAGGCGGGTCAGCACGCGGGCGTACACCTCGCCGTCGCGCTCCGCCAGCGCGCGCAGCTCGCGGACGGCGGCGCGCAGGTTCGCGCGGGCCATCACGTTCGTGAACAGGTTGTCGTTGACGACGGCGGTGTACTCGTCCGGCCCGGTGACGCCGTGGATGTGGAACACCGGCTCGGTGTCGTCGCCCGTCTCGCGCCAGAAGCCGAGGTCGGCCCACAGCCGTGCGGTCTCCACCAGGATGTCGATCGCCTCGCGGTCGAGGAACCCGGTGTCGCCGGAGGCGGCCACGTACTGGGAGACGGCGTGGGAGATGTCGGCGTCGATGTGGTACTGCGCGGTCCCGGCGGCGTAGTAGGCCGAGGCCTCCTCGCCGTTGATCGTGCGCCAGGGGTAGAGGGCGCCGCGCTGGTTGAGCTCACCGGCCCGGCGGCGGGCGGCCTCGAGCAGCGAGTAGCGGAAGCGCAGCGCGTTCCGGGCGTAGGTCGGCGAGGTGTAGGTGAGGAACGGGAGCACGTAGATCTCGGTGTCCCAGAAGTAGTGCCCGTCGTACCCGGACCCCGTCACGCCCTTCGCGGGGACGCCCGTGCCCTCGGCGCGGGCCGAGGCCTGGATGAGGTGGAACAGGTTCCACCGCACGGCCTGCTGCAGCGCGGGCTGGCCGGCGATCTCGACGTCGCTGCGGTCCCAGAACTCGTCGAGCCACGCGCGCTGCTGCGCGACCACGGCCCCCACCCCGGTCTCCTTCACGCGGTCGAGCGTGCGGCGGCAGCGATCCACCAGCTCGACCGCGGGCACGCCGCGGGACGTGTGGTAGCTGACGACCTTGGTGATCCGCGTCGTCGTGCCCCGCGTGGCCGCGATCCGGAAGACCTGCTTGGCGAGGTCGTCCTCGACGGACGAGCGCACCTCGTAGGAGTCGGTCGTCTCGATGGTGTGGTCGGCGGCGACGGCGAGCGTCATGCCGGACGTGGTCACGCGGTAGCCGAGCACGCTGCGGCCGTCGCCCTCCCACGCCACCGACGGCTGCAGGATGCGGCCCTGGAGGTTGGCGGCGCGACGCGGGTCGAACCCGGACCCCATCGCGGCGGCCTTGACGAAGTACTCGTCCTGACCGTCCTGCCGGTTGAGGATCTGGCACGAGACGGCGACCGGGGCGTCGTGGTCGAGCATCGTGATCTCGTAGTCCATGACCGCGAGGTGTCGCTCGGCGAAGCTCACCATCCGGCGCGTGCGCAGGTGCACCCGCTTGCCCGACGGCGTGCGCCAGACGATCTCGCGGGTGAGCACGCCGTCGCGGAAGCTGAGGCTGCGCTCGTAGGACTCGAGGTCGGCGACCGTGAGCAGCAGCGGCTCGTCGTCGACGTACAGCCGCATGATCTTGGCGTCGGGGGCGTTGACGATCGTCTGCCCGACCTTGGCGAACCCGAACGCCTCCTCGGCGTGGTGGATCGGCCAGATCTCGTGGAAGCCGTTGACGAACGTGCCGTGCGCGTAGGAGTCGCGGCCCTCCTCGAGGTTGCCGCGCAGGCCGAGGTAGCCGTTGCCGACGGAGAAGAGCGTCTCGGTCTTGCCGAGGTCCTTCCCGTCGTAGCGCGTCTCGCGCAGCGCCCACTCGTCGATCGGGAACCGGGAGCGGTCGAGCGGGTCGGCCGTGGTGGCCGGCTTCACGCCTGGGCTCCGTCGGTGAGGTCGGCGACGAGCTCGTCGAGGTCGTCCACGACGACGTCGGCGCCGTGGTCCAGGAGATCCTGGGCGCCGGTGCCGCGGTTGACGCCGAGCACCAGGCCGAAGTCGCCCGCGCGGCCCGCGGCGACGCCGGAGGTGGCGTCCTCCACGACGACGGCGCGGCTCGGGTGCACGCCGAGCTGGGCCGCGGCGTCGAGGTAGGTGTCCGGAGCCGGCTTGCCGGCGATCCCGCGCTCGGCCGCCACGGCGCCGTCGACGATCACCTCGAACCGGTCGATGAGACCGGCGGCGGTGAGCACGGAGCGCGCGTTCTTCGAGGAGGAGACGACGGCGACCGCCACCGCGTCCTCGCCGGTGCGCGCGGCGAGCGCGTCGAGGAAGGCGACGGAGCCCGGGTACGGACTCACGCCGTCGGACTCGAGGACGCTGGTGAAGACGCTGTTCTTCCGGTTGCCCAGGCCGCAGACCGTCTCGAGGTCGGGGGAGTCGGACGCGTCGCCGTCGGGAAGCACGATGCCGCGCGAGGCGAGCAGCGTGCGGACGCCGTCGTAGCGCGGTTTGCCGTCGATGTGGTCGAAGTAGTCGGAGTCGCGGTACGGCGCGACGCCCTTGCTCCGGAGGTAGGGCTCGAACAGGCGGGCCCAGGCCAGCATGTGCACCTCGGCCGTCGGCGTCAGCACGCCGTCGAGATCGAAGAGCACGGCGTCACGTGGATCGAAGCGGGTCACGGCATCCCTCGCGGTCGGAAAAGTGGAGACGTTCGAGGCTAGCGCGCACCCGGGGCCCCCGACCGACTCCGGGCCGAACGGTTCGTGTGTGCGAGAGTTGGCGCGGCGAAGGGAGCCACGTGGCGAACCAGCACAGGGCCGCACTGGTCTACAACCCGGTGAAGATCGACGAGCAGGTGGTGCGGGCGTCGTTGACGGCGCTCGAGGAGGAGCTGGGGTGGGCGGAGACCCTCTGGCTCGAGACCTCGGTCGAGGACCCCGGACAGGGACCGGCCCGCGAGGCGCTGGAGGCCGGGGTCGACGTCGTGCTCGCCGCCGGTGGTGACGGCACCGTCCGTGCCGTGGCCGAGGCGCTGCGCGGCAGCGGGACCGCCCTGGGGCTGCTG
Source organism: Serinibacter arcticus (assembly GCF_003121705.1). Lineage (NCBI taxonomy): Bacteria > Bacillati > Actinomycetota > Actinomycetes > Micrococcales > Beutenbergiaceae > Serinibacter > Serinibacter arcticus. The sequence continues at coordinate 3,224,494 of NZ_PYHR01000002.1, forward strand.
CCCTCGGGCACCGGCAACCTCCTGGCGCGCAACCTCCAGCTCGGGCTCGCCGACGTCGACCACTCGCTGCGGGTGGCGCTGACCGGCCAGGACCGCGCGATCGACGCCGCCACCATGAAGATCCGGCGCGAGGACGGCTCCTCGAGCGAGCACACGTTCGTCGTGATGGCGGGCATGGGGCTCGACGCGCGGATGCTCTCCGAGACCGACGACGACCTCAAGAAGAAGGCCGGCTGGCTCGCCTACGTGCAGGCCATCGGCCGCGTGATGCGCGACCCGAACGAGCTGAAGGTGCGCTTCCGGCTCGACGAGAACGAGCCCAGGCAGGTGCGCGCGCACACGATCATCGTGGGCAACTGCGGGACGCTGCCGGCGAACATCCTGCTGCTGCCCGACGCCGCCGTCGACGACGGGGTGCTCGACATCGTCGTGCTCCGCCCCGAGACCGTCCTCGGCTGGATCCAGGCGCTGAGCAAGATCATCTGGGAGAACGGTGTGCTGCGGCGCCTGCCCGGCGGGAAGAACATCCCCAAGTCGAAGGTCCAGGCGCTCGTCTACTCCACGGGCAAGGAGCTCGACCTGCGGCTCAGCAAGCCCGAGGAGGTCGAGCTCGACGGCGACCCGTTCGGGCTCGCCGTCGGCGTCCGGGTGAAGGTCGACCCGGGCTCGCTCGTGGTGCGGGTGCCCCAGGACTGACCTGTCGCGAGGCCCTTCGGGCCGTTCGCGAGGCCGTTCGGGCCGTTCGCGAGGCCCTTCGGGCGCGTTCGCGAGGCCGTTGCGGTCACGCGAGCAGCGCGCGCAGCTCGCTCTCCGCCGACGGCGCGCGCCGCGGGTCCATCGTGACGCCGTCGGAGTACAGGTCCACGAGCCGCGGGTCGACGTAGCTCGCGCGGGCGATGCTCGGGGTGTTCCCGAGCTCGCCCGCCGCGGCCTCCATCGCGCGCACGACGGCGCGGCGGCGCGCCGTCCTCGTGGGCTGCGGTCCCTGCCGCGCCAGCTCGACGGCGGCCGCCACCGTCCCGTGCAGCGTGCGGAAGTCCTTGGCGGTGAAGTCCCCGCCCGTCCGACGGCGGACGTCCTCGTTGATCTCCTCGGCGCTCAGCGGGTGCCACGTGCCGTCGTCCTCGCGCCACGCGATGAGGCGTGCCCGCGGACCGCGGCGCTTGAGGCGGCCCACGAGGACAGCGAGGTCGGGGTCGGTCACCTCGCTCGACCACTCCTGACCGCTCTTCGCGGGGAACTGGAGGCTGACGACCTCGCCGCCGCTGACGGTCGCGTGCGAGCACAGCAGCGTCGTCAGCCCGAACGAGCCGTGCTTGGCGGCGTAGCGCTCCGAGCCGACGCGCAGGTTCGCGGAGTCGAGGATCCGGAACGCCCCGGCGAGCACGCGCTCCCGAGACAGGTCGTCGCGGCGCAGGTCGATCGTCACGCCGCGGCGGGCGGCGGGCAGCGTGGCCGCCAGCTCGAGCGCGCGGGCGTACTTCACGCGGTCCCGGCGCTCGCGCCAGGCCGGGTGGTAGAGGTACTGGCGGCGTCCGGCGTCGTCGATCCCGGTCGCCTGGACGTGGCCGTTGGGGTACGGGCAGATCCACACCTCGCGCCACGCGGGCGGGATCGCCAGGGCCCGGATCCGCTCGCGGGTCTCGGGGTCCTCCAGGCGCGAACCGTCGGGGTTGCGGTAGGTCCAGCCGGTGCCGGAGCGGGCACGCGTGAGTCCCGGACCGTTGGTGGTGCTGCGCCGCAACCTCATGCCTCCGAGCGTAGGGCGGCGCCACGCCGGTGCCCAGGACGGCGTCGCGCCGAGGATTCACGTGCGCGTCACCGTGGTGTCGCCCGCCGGCCGCCGCCGCGTCGGGCGCTGCTCGCCGGCCGGTCACCCGCGCCTCCTAGCGTGCCGACGTGACCTCCCTCCTGACGCCCTCCGGCGACCGCGCCCCCGCGGCCCGCCGTCGCGCCCTGCTTCTTCCGACCCCGTCGACCCGCCGTCGCACCGTCGCGGGCCTCGCCTGCGCCGGTGTCGCCGGCGCCCTCCTGCTCGTCGCCCCCGCGACCGCGACCGCCGAGCCGGCGACGAGCGCCGCCGTCGAGCCGATCGTCCACTCCGCCCCGGGCGCCGCGCTCGGGCTGACCCCCGTCGCCACGCACCTCGACGGCACGTTCGACGAGAGCGCGGCCGAGATCGTCGCGTTCCACGCCGCCACCCAGCAGGTGTTCGTCGTCAACGCGAAGGCCGGTGTCGTGGACGTGCTGTCCACGGCGGTCGAGGGCGAGCTGACGAAGGTCGCGACGCTCGATGCCACCGCCGTCGAGGGTGTCGAGCCCGGCGCCGTCGCCAACTCGATCGCCGTCCGCGCGGACGGCCTGATCGCCGTCGCCGTCGAGAACCCCGTCAAGACCGAGCCCGGCTGGGTCGCGTTCTTCGACGCCACCACGCGCGGGCCGCTCGGCGCCGTCGAGGTCGGCGCGCTGCCCGACATGGTGACGCTGACGCCCGACGGCACGAGCGCCGTCGTGGCGAACGAGGGCGAGCCCGCGGACGACTACAGCGTCGACCCCGAGGGCTCGATCGCCGTCGTCGCGCTGCCGAGCACCGTCGCCGCGCCCACCGCGGCCGACGTCCGCATCGCCACCTTCCACGCCTGGGAGGCCGACGGGACGCGCGAGCTGCCCGACGGCGTCCGGATCTTCGGCGAGACCCCGCACGGCGAGGACCACCCGATCTCGCGCAACCTCGAGCCGGAGTACGTCACGATCGCGGCCGACGGCGCCACCGCCTGGGTGACGCTGCAGGAGGCGAACGCCCTGGCCGTGCTCGACGTCGCGACCGCCGAGGTGACCGACCTGCTCCCGCTCGGCACGGTCGACCACTCCGTCGCGGGCTCCGGCATCGACCCGAGCGACCGCGACGGCCGCATCGACATCCGCACGGTGCCGGTGCACGGCCTGCCGATGCCCGATGCGATCACCTCGTACACCGCCGCCGGAGAGACCTACCTCGTGACCGCGAACGAGGGCGACGCGCGCGAGTGGGGCGACTACGTCGAGGCCGAGCGCGTCAAGGACCTCGGCAAGGGCGACCTGCCGCCCGTGTGCGCCACCTCGCCCGCCTTCGGGCTGCGCGGCGACGCCGACCTCGGCCGCCTCGAGGTGACCATCGCCGACGGCCTCTCGGCCGACGGCTCCTGCTACGAGCAGCTGCACTCCTTCGGCACCCGCTCGTTCTCGATCTGGACGGCCGACGGCGAGCGCGTCTTCGACTCCGGTCAGCAGATCGAGGAGATCGTCGCCGAGGCGATCCCGGAGTTCTTCAACTCCGGCCACACCACGAGCGACTTCGAGTCCCGCAGCGACGCCAAGGGCCCCGAGCCCGAGGGGGTCGCGGTCGGCACCATCGAGGGCCGCACGTACGCCTTCGTCGGGCTGGAGCGCGTGGGCGGCATCGTCGTCTTCGACGTGACCGAGCCGAGCGCGGCGTCGTTCGTCACCTACGTCAACAACCGCGACTTCTCGGTCTCGGCCGAGGACGCGATCGACGCCGGCGGCGACCCCGCCGAGGTGCTGGCCGCCGCGGGCGACCTCGGCCCCGAGGGCCTGACGTTCATCCCGGCCGGCGACTCGCCCACCGGCGGTCCGGCGCTCGTCGTCGGCAACGAGGTCTCCGGCACGACGACGCTGTTCGCGATCGACGTCCCGATCCGGTTCACGGACGTCGCGGACAACCAGTTCGCCGTCGAGATCGCGTGGCTCGCCGAGAAGCGCATCTCCACCGGCTGGGTGACCGCCGACGGCTCGCGCGAGTTCCGCCCGCTGTCCCCGGTGGCGCGCGACGCGATGGCCGCCTTCCTCTACCGCTGGGCCGGATCGCCCAGGTTCGAGGCCCCCGCGGTCTCCCCGTTCACCGACGTGGCCACCGACGACCTGTTCTACGAGGAGATCGCCTGGCTCGAGCACGAGGGCTACGCCACGGGGTGGGTGGCCGCCGACGGCACCGCCGAGTTCCGGCCCCTGGCGCCGATCGCGCGCGACGCGATGGCGGCCTTCCTGCACCGGGTCGCCGGGTCGCCCGAGGTGGACCTGCCGGCGACGCCGCGGTTCGTCGACGTCGCCCCGACGGACGCGTTCTACACCGAGATCACCTGGCTCGCGCAGTCCGGGATCGCGACCGGGTGGGAGGGCAACGACGGACGCGACCTGTTCCAGCCGGTCTCGCCGGTGGCCCGGGACGCGATGGCGGCGTTCCTGAACCGGTTCGGGACGCCGGGGGTCTGAGGTTCTGCCCGAGGTCCTCCGAGGCTCGCTGATCCACCGCGGGCCCACGAGGCCCTCCGACGCCCCGTCGTCGCCGCCCATCCGGCGGTGGCGGCGGGGCGTCGTCGTGGCTCCGGACTCGTAGGGTCGAGGGATGGAGACCGCGCTCGAGATCGCCGCCGCCGTCCGCGCCCGCCGGGTGTCCGCCGTCGAGATCACGACGGCGGCGCTGGAGCGGGCCGAACGGTTCGGCCCCGCGGTGGGGGCCTTCGCCGTCGTGACGCCGGGGCTCGCGCTGGACCAGGCGCGGGCGGTCGACGCCGCGGTCGCGCGGCTCGGTGCCGACGGCGCGGGGGCGCCGGGGCTGGCGCTCGCCGGGGTGCCCGTGCCGATCAAGGACCTCAACCAGGTGGCGGGGGTGCCGCTGCGGGCCGGCTCGCGCGTGCTCGCGGCCGAGCCGGTGGTGCCCGAGGTCGACGACGGCACGGTGGTCCGGCTGCGCGAGGCCGGCACCACGATGATCGGCAAGACGGCGACGCCGGAGTTCGGCTTCCCGCCGTACACGGAGCCGCGGACGGGCCCGGACGGCGCCGTCGTCGCGGCGCGCACGCCCTGGGACCTGGGCCGCGGCGCGGGTGGGTCGAGCGGGGGCGCGGCGGCCGCCGTCGGATGCGGGATTGTGCCGGTCGGGCACGCGTCCGACGGCGGGGGGTCCATCCGGATCCCGGCCGCGAGCTGCGGGATCGTCGGCTTCAAGCCGTCGCGCGGGCTGGTGAGCACGGGGCCGTGGGGTGTGGAGGGCAACGGGCTGGCGACGCAGGGCGTCGTCTCGCGCACGGTGCTCGACACAGCGCTCGCGCTCGACGTGCTGCGGGAGGGCTGGCCGGGGGACGGGCCGTCACCGTGGTCCGGTGAGCGAGGTTCGCTGCTGGACGCGGCGCGGGACGGCCAGCGGACGACGACGGCGCGCGGCCTGCGTATCGGGATCCTGACGGAGCCGGTGGTGGCGGGCGACGCCGTCGTGCACCCGGAGGCGGTGGCCGCCGCCGAGCGCGCGGCGCGGACGCTCGAGGAGGCCGGGGCCGTGGTCGAGCCGGCGCCGGTGCCGTTCACGCCGGAGGAGTGGCTGGCGTTCATGCCGCTGTGGGCGGTCGGGGCGCTGGGTCTGCCCGTGCCGGACGAGGCGGAGCCGCTGCTGGAGCCCCTCACCCGGTGGCTGCGCGAGGTGGGCCGCGGGGTGTCGGGGGCGGACTACGCGCGGGCGGTCGGCGATGCGCAGCGGGTGGCCCGGAAGGTGGCGACGGCGTGGGGCGCCTTCGACGCCGTCGTGACGCCGTCGCTGGCCGGGCCGCCGGCGCCGGTGGGGTCGATCCGGGACGACGCCGACCCCGCACGCGACTTCGAGGACCAGAAGCGCTTCACGCCGTGGACGTCGATCGCGAACATCGCTGGGGCGCCGTCGGTGTCGCTGCCGGTGCACCGCGCGGTGGTCGACGGCGTGGAGCTGCCGTTCGGGGCGATGCTCACGGCGCCGTTGGGGACGGACGGGGCGCTGCTGGCGCTCGCCCGTCACCTCGAGCTGGCCGACCCGTGGCCGGCGCCGCCGCTGCCGCAGGTCTGACGTCGGTCGCCGGGCCCGGGACCCCACACGCCGAACCCCAGACCGATGCTGCGGAGGTTGCGGATGGGGGTCAGTCATCCGCAACGAGCGCAGCGGCGGTGTGGGGGCCGGGAGCGGTGTGGGGGCCGGGGCCGGGGGCGACTGGCGCGTTCGGCGCGGATGGCGGGCCTTTCGCGCGCGAGTTGCGCCAGTCGTCCGGGTGATCCGCGCGAGGTGCGCCAGTCAGGGGCGGCGGCCTCGTCGATCAGGGCGAGCACCTGGGCCACGACGGCGTCCCGGTCCCCGCTCGCGTCGACGCGGCGGAACGTGGCGTGCTCGGGCAGGGCCCGGTAGGCGGCGTCGTAGGCCGTCAGGTGCGCGAGGGTCTCGGTGTCGCGACCCCGGAGCTCGACGCGGCGCTGCGCGAGGGCCGGCTCGACGTCGAGGAGGCAGGTCAGGTCGGGGCGGGGATGCCGCGGTACCGCGCACGCGCGGGTGCGGGGTCGGAGCCGCGGGCGGCCATCGCGGCGTACTGGCAGAACGTCCAGCGGTCGCCGACGGCGATGCGCCCCGGGCGTCTCGCCGCCCAGCGCAGCGTCCGCCGCATCGCCAGAGCGCGGATCCGCATCTCGACCGCTTCGAACCGCGCGCGGCCGAGGAGGGCGACGGCGTCCGGCCGACCCAGCAGGCGAGCCAGCGCGTTCAGCGGCGGGCGTCCGCCGGCGTTCTCGAGATAGCGGGCGTCGATCCCGCGCGCGCGAAGCTCGCGCGCCACGGCCCTGGCGGCCGTCGTCTTCCCCGCGCCGTCGACACCGAGCAGGGCGACGACGAGAAACGGGTCGGAGGCGGGTCTGGGCACCGGCGCAGGATGCCACGGCTGAGGCTTCGACCGGCGCGTTCGGCGCGGATCGCGAGCCGTTCGCGCGCCGGACGCGCCAGTCGGTCCGGTGATTCGCGCGAGCTGCGCCAGCCGTTCCCCAGACCGATGCTGCGGTGGTTGCGGATGACCGGCCGCCATCCGCAACGGGCGCAGCAGCGGTGTGGGGGTGGGTCGGTGAGTCGGGAGTCGGGGTCGACGGAGCCGAGACGGTCGGTGGGCCGGCCCGGCGGGTCCGCCCGGATCTGGGAGAGTTGCGGCATGGACATCCCCGTCACCGACCGCCTGCTGCACGCCTACGGCTTCGCCACCGACACGGGGGCGCACCTGGCCGCTCTCACGGGGGACGACGTCGAGGCCCAGGAGGCCGCCGTCGAGCACCTGGCGAGCGCGATCATGCACCAGGGCACCCCGTGGCCGGCCACCGGCCCCGTCGCCGCGTACGTCGCTCACCTCGTGACCACCTCGGCCACCGACGGCGCCCTGCACGAGGCCCTCCTCGACTTCCTGGTCGAGGTGGACGACGCGATCGCGACGGCGGAGGCGGACGGCGGCGAGGAGGTCCAGCGCGCGGATCTCGCCGAGCTGGGCCGGGACCTCGAGGCTGAGCTGAGCGCGATCTCCTCGACCAAGGACCTCGACATCCAGTTCGTCGACGAGGACTTCACCGACCTCGTCCTCACCCACGCCTACCTCGGCGTCCTCGCCGTCGCCCCGCAGGTTCGCGCGGCACTGGGGGACTGAGCCCCGCTGCCGTCCCTCGCTGTCAGGGGCGCTCGAGCACCAGCGTGACGCGCTCCGTGAGGTAGCGCCCCAGCGGCACGGCCGGGGCGCCGGCCGTCCACACGAGCCCGACCTCGCCGTCGAGCATCGTCAGCGGCTCCTCGCCCACGACGACGACGCGCCAGCCGAGGTGCACGACGACGCCCGGCGGGATCCCGCCCCGCCTCGCCTCCTCGCGCAGCCCGGCCCGGCGTCGCGCCGACTCGGCCGTGTAGCCGCGGGTGCTCTCCGCCTCGGTGCGCACGCTCTCGCCGGGGACGGCGAGGGTGCCGTTCGCCAGCAGCAGCAGTCCTCCCAGTCGCCAGGCCTCACCGACGGCCTCGATGCGTGCCCCGCGGCCGACGCCGAGGACCCGGCGCGGGATCCGCCGCTCGCCGAGCACCTCGGGGGCGACACCGCCCGCGCGGAGGCGCCCGACGGCGTCGCGAACCAGCTGCTCCATGCGGGAGATCGTCGCACGCGGGTCGCCGTCGGCCCCTGCCCGAACCCGAAGGTCGGGCCCGAACAGTCAGGCTCCGACGGCCCTGGCGTACACGACGCGGTTGTCGTCGTGGCGCTGGGTGTCGGTGTCGAACTCGCCGGTGCAGGTGATCAGGCGCAGCTCGTCGATCGGGATGGCGCCGAACACGCGCGCGGTCGGGTAGTCGTCCTTGGGGACGTCCTCGACCTGGTAGACCTCGTAGTCGTGCACGACGCCGTCGACGTCTGTGACTTGGACGGCGTCACCGACCTCGAGCTCCGTCAGGCGGAAGAACACGGCCGGGCCGGTCCGCGAGTCGACGTGGCCGGCGATGACGGTCGGGCCGCGGCCGCCGGGGCGTCCGCCGCCCGTGAACCAGCCGGCGCGGTCCCAGTCCTCCGGCGTCTCCATCGTGCCGTCGTCCTGCAGACCCAGGTCGACGAGATCCTCGGTGAGCTCGATGCGCGGGATGGTCACGGTGGCCGGGGCGATCCCCTCACCGATGACGGCCGGTGCGACCTCCGCGGCGGGGGGCTCGGCCGGGGCGGCCTCGGGGGCCACCGGCTCGACCGGGTCGACCGGCTCGGCCGGCGCCTCGGTCTCCTCGGGCAGCTCCGTCGCCGCCTTGGTGGCGGGGGAGGTGGGGGTGGCCGAGGACGTCGGGTCCTCGGCCGGGGCTCCGGCGCACGCGACGAGCAGCGCGGCCGCGGTCAGGACGACGGCGACCGCACGGCCCCGACGCGCCGGGCGGCGCGTCGGGGCGTGCGGCGTGCTCATGCCCGGGTCGAGCGGACGCGGTGGGCGGCGAAGCCCGCCGCGGCGACCGCGAGGACGCCCGCGCCGACGAACGGCAGGACCGGCGTGCCCTGCTGGGACGCGCCGCCGCCACCGGTCTCGAGACCGCCGACGGGGATCTGGGTCAGCTGACCGCGCACGACGCCGGCCGGGAAGTCGACCGTGTGGGAGTCGCCCGTGAAGCCGGCCGGGTTGGCCTCGATCTGCGCGAGCGTGAAGCCCTCGCCGGTGTCGGCGCCCGCGTCGCTGGTGACGCCGGTGGTGAAGGGACCCTGCATGCAGCCGGAGCTGGTGCGCGGCCCGTCACCGACGGGGGCCGGGTTCGGGAACGCCAGACGCGGCGGTCCGGGCTGGCCGATGGCGGCCTCGTGGATGTGCGTCGCCGTGCGCGCGGGGCTCTGGTAGTCGCCCGTGACGCCGGTGAGCGTGATGTCGTAGCAGATGATGTCGAGGTCGGAGTTGATGCGGAAGGTGAACTCGCCCATCGCGCCCTCCTCGCCCGGGACGGCCACGCCGTCGTTGTTGATGACGGCGCCGGGGGTCGCCATCACGGTGAACGCGCTGGTGAAGGAGTCGGGCTCGGCGACCTCGGTGTCGGCGGAGGCGGGCGCGGCGACCATGGCCAGCCCGAGGGCGGCGACGCCGGCAGCACCGGCGAGGGCGGTGCGGCGACGGGTCTGACGGCGGGAGGACATCTCGGTCATGGTTCGTACCTTCCGTGGGGGGCGGGGCGGGTACCCCGTCTGTCTCCAGGAGTTACGTGGCTCACACGGCCCGCGTTCACGCCGTCGTGAAGAAATTTTCGGAGCGACGAAATTTTCTGCTCGTGAACGCCGGCGGGGGTGAGGACGTACCCCCTCGTGACGGCTCCTTCGCGACGACGCCTTCGTCGCGACGACGGGCCGCGGGCACCGATAGCGGCGGGAGGGGAGGAGCATGCCTACGATGACGGTCCTGGACCGCCCACCACCGACGGGGAGCGTGATCACGCTGACCGGCCTGCACGACCCCCGGCCCCGGCCGCGGACGGTTCCCGCACCCCCGGGCGGCACGCGGCCCCGATCCCGCACGACGTGGACCCGACGGCGTTCGACGTCGCCGACGCCTACGACCGGTTCGGCGGTGAGCTCTTCGGGTTCTCCCTGAACGCGGTCCGCGACCGCGGAGCCGCCGAGGAGGTCGTGCAGGAAACCTTCCTGCGCGCGTGGCGCGCCCGCGAGCGCTTCGACGCGACGCGCGGCGGCGTCCGGACCTGGCTGTACGCGATCGCCCGCAACGTGGTGGCCGACAGCTTCCGACGCGGCGCACGGACGCCGGAGCCGGTGGACCTCGACCGGCTCCCGGAGCGGGCGGCCCCCGCGGACGACCCGGTCGAGCGGCTGGCGATGGTCGAGGCGCTCGCGACGCTCAGCCAGGAGCACCGGCAGGCCGTCGTGGCCATCCACGTCCTCGGGCTGGGCTACGCCGAGCTCGCCGACTCGCTCGGGGTGCCGGTGGCCACGCTCCGCACCCGCACGTACTACGGCCTCAGGGCCCTCCGGCGTCACCTGGAGAGCCAGCGGGAGACCGGATCGACGACGACATCGACGCACGGGGAGGTGGCGGGATGACCCCGCAGGAGGAGCAGCGGGCCGGGCTCATCGCCGGCGCGCTCGCGGACGACCTCGACGCGACCGAGCGGGACGAGCTGGCCGCGCTGATGGCCGCCGACCCCACGGTCGCGGCCGAGATCGCGGAGCTCGGCGGCACGGTCGCCGGGCTGCGGCGAGACATCCCCACCTGGGACGACGAGCCGCCGTCGCCCGAGCTGCGCGAGCGCGTGCTCGAGGCCGTGGCGCACGAGGAGTCGGCTGTGACGTCGGAGGTGCGGTTCGAGCCCGCCCCGCTGACGACGACGCCCCGCACGCCGTCGCGAGCCGTCCGTTCCGTGTGGGTGCCGGCCGCCTGCTTCGCGGCCGGCGTCGCCGTCGCGCTCGGCGGCGTGATGGCCACGCAGGAGCGTCCGGCCGGTGCGCCCGTCGGCCCGCCCGGGACGCTGGGCGCGGAGGAGGACGTCAGCTTCAGCGACCCCGCCGACGGCGTCCGGATCGACGGCGTGCTGGTCGCCCACACCTGGGGCACCGAGACCGTGCTGGAGATCGACGGCCTCCCGGCGGGCGAGGGCTACGTCGTCGTGCTGGTCGGTGAGGACGGCCAGGAGTACGACTCCGGCACCTTCCTCGGCAGCGACGTCGTGATCGACTGCCGGATGAACGCCGCCGTGATGCGGGCCGACGTCGAGCGGCTGGAGATCCGGTCGGACGACGGCGCCCTGGTCACCGCGGCCTCGCTCCCCGAGGCCGTGGACGACGGGGCCTGACGCCCGACCTACCGGCCCGGCGCAGGGGCCGGCGGCACGAGCGCCAGCAGGTGGTCGGCCGTCAGCGGGGCGAGCGGCAGCGCGCGGGCGTCCGCGACGCTCGCCCAGACCGCCTCGGCGATCTCGGCGGCCGGCGCGACGGCGTCGACCTCCGCCGGCGTGAGCAGCAGCGCGTAGGAGTGACCCAGCACGTGGTGGTCGGCCTCGTTGGCCGCGTCGGCCGTGAAGCTGCCGAGGGGCTCGAGCCGCTCGGGCGCGACGGCGATCCCCAGCTCCTCGGCGACCTCGCGCACGAGGGCGGCGTCCGGCGCCTCCCCGGGGTCGAGCTTGCCGCCCGGCTGCATGAACGCCGTCGTCCCCCGCTTGCGCACGAGGAGGAGGCGCCCGGCGCCGTCGTGGAGCAGTCCTGCTGCGACGACGATCGTCGGCACGCGCTCAGCCGTCGTGGCGGCTGCGGACCGCGACGGTGATGAGGCCGGCGATCGCCAGCACCACCACGCCGCCGACGCCGTAGACGAGCGCCTTCCAGATCCAGTCGGGGAACGCCGAGGAGGTGGCCGAGGCGGTGGCGTCGAGCGTCACGGGGACGTCGTAGGTCGTCTGCCACGTGACGGTCCGGCCGTCCACGACGGCGAGGTCCTCCGAGCCGCGCACGTCCTCCACGTTGCCGGGGAAGGTCAGCGAGAGGCTCACGCTCGACTCGGCGGCGCCCGCCGGTCGCTCGCCCTCGACGGCCGGGATCGGCGTCTCGGGCTGGGCCGCGGGGTCGATGGTTCCGGCCACGACGAAGTCGTCGCCGTCGCGCGTGACCAGCGGCGTCGTGCCGAGGAGCACCCACGCGATCGGGACGCCGTCGAGCGACAGCTCGGTGCCGTACCAGCCGGGCTCCGGCGTCACGGCCGAGGCGGTCACGCCCGGCAGGTCCCGCAGGCCCGGGAGGGCGCGGCTCTCGATCAGGGTGACCTGGTCGGCGACCGCCTGACGCGAGGCGTCGCTGTCGTCGGCGAGGGGGGCGACGATCTGGATCGTGCCGGTGATCGTGTCGTCCCTGGCGACCTCGAGGTCCGCCTCGGTGCGGACGCATCCGGTCAGGGTGAGCAGCGCCAGCGCGCCCGCGACGACAGCCTGCTTCCAACGCCTGTGCATGGGGTGATCGTGGCACACCGTTTGCCTCCCGGCCCAATGGCGCCGCGATGAGAGCGGCGACGAGCGCGCCGGCCAGGGTTGAGCGGAATAGACTCAACTTCGTCCGACGTTGACCCTGGCAGAAGAGTTCTCTACGACGGAGGAGAGTCGTGAACGACAAGCTGACCACCAAGTCGCAGGAGGCGATCGCCTCCGCGCTGCAGGCCGCGACGGCGGCCGGCAACCCCCACCTCGAGCCGACCCACCTGCTGGCCGCGCTGCTCGGGCAGGCGGACGGCATCGCCGTCGCGCTCCTGACGGCCGACGGCGTGGACGTCCCGGCGCTCGTGCAGCGGGCCGGTGGCGTGATCGCCGCGCTGCCCAGCGCGAGCGGGGCGACGGCGAGCCAGCCGCAGGCGTCGCGCCAGCTGCTCGGCGTGCTCACCCAGGCCGGCGAGGAGGCGCGGGCGCTCGGCGACGACTACGTCTCGACCGAGCACCTGCTGCTCGCGCTCGCGGCCGACCAGGGCAGCGCCGGGGAGATCCTGCGCGCCGCCGGCGGGTCGCGCGAGGCACTCGTCGCCGCGCTGCCGGGCGTGCGCCGGGGACGCGTCACCTCGCCCGATCCCGAGGGCACGTTCCAGGCGCTGGAGAAGTACGGCCAGGACCTCACCGCGCGGGCCCGCGAGGGCCGCATCGACCCCGTCATCGGGCGCGACTCCGAGATCCGGCGCGTGGTCCAGGTGCTGAGCCGTCGCACCAAGAACAACCCGGTGCTGATCGGCGAGCCCGGTGTCGGCAAGACGGCCGTCGTCGAGGGCCTCGCGCAGCGGATGGTGGACGGCGACGTCCCCGAGTCCCTGCGCGGCAAGCGCCTCATCTCGCTCGACCTCGGCTCGATGATCGCGGGCGCCAAGTACCGCGGCGAGTTCGAGGAGCGGCTCAAGGCCGTCCTCGAGGAGATCCGCGGGAGCGACGGCGAGGTCGTCACGTTCATCGACGAGCTGCACACCGTGGTGGGGGCCGGCGCGAGCGAGGGCGCGATGGACGCGTCCAACATGCTCAAGCCGATGCTCGCGCGCGGCGAGCTCCGCATGATCGGCGCGACGACGCTCGACGAGTTCCGCGAGAACATCGAGAAGGACCCCGCGCTGGAGCGCCGGTTCCAGCAGGTGTTCGTGGGGGAGCCGACGGTCGAGGACACCGTGGCGATCCTGCGCGGCATCGCGCCGCGGTACGAGGCGCACCACAAGGTGACGATCTCCGACGGCGCCCTCGTCGCCGCCGCGACGCTGTCCGACCGCTACATCACGGGGCGTCAGCTGCCCGACAAGGCCATCGACCTCGTGGACGAGGCGGCCTCCCGGCTGCGCATGGAGCTCGACTCCTCGCCCGTCGAGGTCGACGTGCTGCGCCGCGCCGTCGACCGGCTGCGGATGGAGGAGGCCTACCTCGCCGACGGCGGCTCCGACGACGACGCCACGACCGAGCGCCTGGAGAAGCTGCGCCGCGACCTCGCCGACCGCTCCGAGGAGCTCGCCGCGCTCACGGCGCGGTGGGAGGCCGAGAAGGCCGGCCACAACCGCGTGGGCGACCTGCGCGTCCGGCTGGACGAGCTCACGACCGAGTTCGAGAAGGCGATGCGCGAGGGCGACTACGAGCGCGCCGGGCGGCTGAAGAACGGCGAGATCCCGACGATCGAGCGAGAGATCGCCGCGGCCGAGGCCGAGGAGGACGACGCCGTCGAGGTCGCCGGGGACCCGGGGATGCCGCCGATGATCGCCGACAAGGTCGGCACCGACGAGATCGCCGAGGTCGTGGCGATGTGGACCGGCATCCCCGCCGGCCGCCTGCTCGAGGGCGAGACCGCCAAGCTGCTGCGGATGGAGGACGTGCTCGGCGAGCGGCTCATCGGACAGCGCGACGCCGTCGCGGCCGTCTCCGACGCCGTGCGGCGCTCGCGGGCCGGCGTCGCCGACCCCGACCGTCCGACGGGCTCGTTCCTGTTCCTCGGCCCGACCGGCGTCGGCAAGACCGAGCTCGCCAAGGCGCTCGCGGACTTCCTGTTCGACGACGAGCGCGCCATGGTGCGCATCGACATGTCGGAGTACTCCGAGAAGCACGCCGTCGCGCGGCTGGTCGGGGCGCCCCCGGGCTACGTCGGCTACGAGGAGGGCGGCCAGCTCACCGAGGCCGTCCGCCGCCGGCCGTACTCGGTCGTGCTGCTCGACGAGGTCGAGAAGGCTCACCCCGAGGTCTTCGACATCCTGCTCCAGGTGCTCGACGACGGTCGGCTCACCGACGGCCAGGGCCGCACGGTCGACTTCCGCAACGTCATCCTCGTGCTCACCTCGAACCTCGGTTCGCAGGCGCTCGTGGACCCGACGCTGGACGAGGCCGCCAAGCGCTCCTTCGTCATGGACACCGTGCGGGCGAGCTTCAAGCCGGAGTTCCTCAACCGGCTCGACGACGTCGTCATCTTCGACGCCCTCTCGCTCGAGGAGCTCGGCTCGATCGTCGACCTGCAGATCGACCGGCTCGGCGCCCGCCTGGCCGACCGCCGGCTCCGGCTCGACGTCTCCGCCGGCGCCCGCGAGTGGCTGGCGATCGAGGGTTTCGACCCGGCCTACGGTGCGCGGCCGCTGCGCCGCCTCGTGCAGCGCGAGATCGGCGACCGGCTCGCCCGGATGCTGCTCGGCGGCGAGGTGCGCGACGGCGACACGGTCGTCGTCGACCTGGGTGGCGGCGAGGGGAGCGGGAGCGACGGGCGGGGCGACGGGCGTACGGGACTCACGCTCGCCGTCGCGCGCTGACGCGAGGCCTCGCGGGGCTCTCGCGAGGAGCGGGACGAACGACGGCGCGGGCCGGGGAGATCGCTCTCCCCGGCCCGCGCCGTCGTGCTGCTGCTGCTGCCGGTGGGCAGGTCAGCCCATGTCGGGCATCTCGGTGATCTGGTCGGCCGGCGGGGCCGTGATCTCGACGGGCTCACCGAACGAGGTGAACGTCATCGAGGTGTTCACGGTCATGCCGCTCGCCTCGACCTCGTTGACCATCTTGACCGTGCGGCCCTCCTCGTCGAGCCAGAGGTCGTAGGTGAGGGTCGCCGGCAGGCCGGCGGCCGCGGCGGCCTCCATCGTCGAGGTGTCGACGGTGACGACGTAGTGGGTCGCCGGGCTGCCCTCGACGTCCTCGGAGCCGAGCTCCTCGACCGAGGTGATCGACTGCTGGAACGCGCGGAGCTGCTGCAGCGGGTCGGTGTTGGCTGGGACGCCCATGCCCTCCATGGCGGCCGGGTCGATCCGCATCCAACCGCCGCCGGCGGCGCCCATGGAGACGTACTGCTCGCCGTCCACGATGAGGCTCGTGACGGTGCCGGCGCCCGGCACCTCCATGTCCATCGTGAGGTTCGGCGGCTGCGTGGTGTTGTCCATCGCGCCCGTGGCGGTCATGGTCGTCCCCGCGGAGACGATGTCCATCGTGAAGGTCGCGGTCGTCATCATCTTCTCGATGCCGCCGGCGTAGCGGTCCACGAACTGGGCCGTGACGGCGTCGCCCGAGGGTGCCTCGGACGTCGCGTCGTCGGAGGCGGTCTCGGAGGCGGACTCCGTCGGCTCGGAGGTCGCGCTGCTGGTGGTCTCCGAGGCGCTGGGGCTCTCGGTGGAGTCGTCGCCACCGCCGCCGCAGGCGGCGAGCGTGAGGGCGAGAGCGGTCGTCATGATGGCGGCCTTGAAGGCGCGGTTCCTGGTGGTCGTCATAGCTCGACTCTAGTTGCGGGGCCGCCGGAGCGGGGTTCGGAGTCGTGGGCGAGGCGGGTGTCACAGCTCGTCGTTAGGTTGGAGCCATGCGCCTGTCGACCGTCATCCTGCCGATCCACGCCCGTGCCGCCGCCGTCGCCCACTGGCAGCGGGCCGAGCAGCTCGGCTTCCACACGGCCTACACCTACGACCACCTCTCGTGGCGCACGTTCCGCGACGGCCCGTGGTTCGACGCGCTCCTCACGCTGGCCCAGGCCGCCTCCGTCACCTCGACCCTGCGGCTCGGGACGCTGGTGACGACGCCGAACTTCCGTCACCCGGTCACCCTCGCCAAGGACCTGATGACGCTCGACGACATCTCCGACGGCCGCCTCACCGTCGGGCTCGGTGCCGGGACGGACGGCTTCGACGCCGCCGTGCTCGGCGAGCCGCCGCTCACCCCGAAGCGTCGCGCCGACCGGTTCGCCGAGCTGGTCACGCACCTCGACCTCCTGCTGCGCGAGGGCGACGTGTCGGTGGCGGGGGAGTTCTTCACGGCGTTCGAGGCCCGCACGATCCCGGGCTGCGTGCAGCGGCCGCGGATCCCGTTCGCCGTCGCCGCCACCGGACCGCGCGGGCTGCGGCTCGCGGCCCGGCACGGCCAGTCGTGGGTGACGACGGGCGACCCCACGCTCGAGGAGGATGCCACGGCGGAGCAGTCGCGGGCGTCGATCGCCCGTCAGGTCGCGCGGCTCGAGGCGGCGTGCGAGGCGGACAACCGCGACCCGGCGAGCATCGAGCGGGTCCTGCTGACGGGCTTCCTGCCCGACGACGCCTTCCGGTCGGTGGCGGCGTTCGAGGACGTCGCCCGCGCCCACGCCGAGCTCGGGATCACCGAGATCGTGGTGCACGCGCCCATCCCCGACACCCAGTTCGCGATGGACGAGGCCGTCTACGAGGGGATCGCCGGGCTCGCGCCGTCGCTCGCGGACGTCTGAGCGTGCCTCAGCGGTAGCCGTCCCACACCGGGGAGGGGAAGAGGACCTGCTCGTACCGTGCCCACTCCGTCACCAGGTCGATCGGCGGGTCGCGGAACAGGCGGACCTGCAGCCCGTCCATCGAGGCGAGGGTCATCTCCACGAGGGGACGGAGGCTCGAGAACCCACCGGTCGACGGCGGGACGCGCCACCGGGTCGCCGAGTACAGCCCCCAGGCGGCGTCGGGACGCTGCCGGAAGTACTCGTGCGCGGGGTGCTCGGGGGAGGAGGACTCCGCCCCCAGCACCATGTAGAGCTTGATCAGCTGCGGGTCGCGCGCGTTGTTCGCCACCAGGTAGCGGAAGTAGCCGGGGAGCGAGGCGCCGTCGGGGTGGGTCGCAGCGGGGTCGCCGGTCGCCACGTAGTCCTCGGGGTCGAACCGCTGGTCGTAGGCCTGCTCCACCAGCAGCTGCAGCAGCCCCTCCTTGGTGTGCACGTAGTGCAGGAGGCCGGGCTGGGTGAGCCCGACGGCGTCGGCCACGTCCTTGAGCGACATCCCGTAGAAGCCCTGCTCGCCCACGAGGCGCGTGGCGGCCTCGACGATCTGGCGACGGCGTTCGGCGGGCGGGAGGCGGACGCGCGAGCGTGGCGCAGCCGGGGGCGTCGACGAGTTCGCGGGGGGCACGCAACCACGGTAGTGGGAAAGCGACCGGTCGTTCGTTCCGCGCCACAGCGCCGTTCGGGGCGTCAAGACCAACCGCACGGTCGGTATTGACACTCGCCGGGGGCGGGTCTACCGTCGACCCCGTTACCTAGTGGACGGTCGGTAGCCGCACCCGTGAGGGGCGAGGCGGCCTCGTGGTCCACGAGGTCTCCGTGCGGGAGCGGTTCAACGGTCCCGTCTCCCGTGGGACAGCCCGTCGCTGTCTCCTACCGAAGAAGGTGGACATGGACTACCCCCCGGCCTCGCGAACGGACGCCGCTCTGCTCGTCGACGAGCCCGTCGGCCTCGCTCCCGAGCTGGCTCCCGACACCGGCAAGCCGTTCGACCGCGCTCGCACGCTGCGGTTCGGCCTCGGCTTCCTCGCGTTCGGAGCGCTGTGGATCATCGGCCTCCAGGTGGTCGCCGCCGTGCTGCTGCCGCAGCGGCTGCGGGACATCGGCGTCGCCTCGCCCGAGACCCTGCTCGGCACGATCAGTGCCGTGACGGCCGTCGTCTCGCTGGTCTCCAACCTCGTCTTCGGCAACCTGTCCGACCGCACGCGCGGACGTTTCGGCCGCCGGGCCCCCTGGATCCTCGGTGGGGCCGTGCTCGGTGGCGTGGCGCTCGCCGCGATCGGGTTCCTCGAGAGCCCTCTCCTGATCACCGTCTCCTACTGCGTCAGCATGGTCGGCCTCAACATGATGCTGGCCCCCGCCGTCGCCGTCCTCGCCGACCGGGTGCCGATGCGCCTGCGCGGCACGATGTCCGCCTTCTACGGCGGTGGCCTGACCGCCGGCGCCCCGATCGGCGCCCTCGTCGGCGCCGCGTTCATCACGAACTCGCTGCCCGGCTTCGTGCTCGGCGGCGGACTGATGGTGGTCGGTGGCGTCGTGGCGCTCGTCGTGTGGCCGCGCGAGGCCTCCGCGGAAGCGCTGCCGGCCGCCGGATCGAGCCTGAAGGAGGTGCTCGCCTCCTTCCGCCCGCCGCGCCACGCGCCCGACTTCTACCTGGCGTTCGTCGGTCGCCTCTTCATGCTCGTCAGCTACCAGATGGTGATGGCCTACCAGCTGTACATCGTCCAGGACCACGTCGGCCAGACGGTGGCGGAGTCCGCGCGCACGATCGCCACGATGTCGGTCATCCTGCTGGTCGTGGGTCTGGTCGGCTCGGTCGTCTCCGGCCCGATCTCGGACCTCGTCGGGCGCCGCAAGCTGCCGGTCGTGATCTCCAGCGTGCTGTTCGCCGTCGGGATCGCGATGCCGTGGCTGATGCCGACGCCGATGGGCATGTTCCTGTTCGCCGGCATCGCGGGCTTCGGGTACGGCGTCTACACCTCGGTGGACCAGGCGCTGAACGTCGACGTGCTGCCGAACCAGGAGGAGGCGGGCAAGGACCTCGGCATCCTCAACCTCTCCACGACCGCCGGTCAGACGATCGGCCCGCTGGTCACCTCCGCCATCGTCGTCGCCACCGGGAGCTACTCGGTCGTGTTCATGGTGTCGATCTGCGCGGCCCTGCTCGGGGCCCTGGCGATCGCCCGGATCAGGAGCGTCCGATGAGGCTCGCGAGCTGGACCGTCACCACCGAGACCGCGCCCTGGCGCGCGGGCCCCGCCGTCGAGCCGTCGTCGGTCACCGCGATGCCGGACGTGTTCCTCCAGCTCGACACCGAGCTGCAGGAGATCACGGGCTTCGGGACCGCGTTCAACGAGATGGGGTGGACGTCGCTCGCACACCTGAGCGAGGAGCAGCGCGCCGAGATCCTGCACGAGCTGTACGCGCCCGGGGTGGGCGGGAGCTTCACCCTCGGTCGGATGCCGGTCGGCGCGAACGACTTCTCGCGCGACTGGTACTCCTACGACGAGGTGCCCGGTGACCTCGAGCTGGAGCACTTCTCGATCGCGAACGACCACGAGACGCTCATCCCGTTCATCCGGGCGGCGAAGGAGCACCAGCCGGAGCTGGCCGTCTGGGCCTCGCCGTGGAGCCCGCCGTCGTGGATGAAGACGAACGGGCACTACGCCGCCGCGCGCCCCGCGATCGCCTTCAGCCAGGTGGAGAACGGGCTCGAGGAGCACCAGGTCGGCGTCGAGGGCACGGACATGTTCATCCTCGAGGAGGCGTACCTCGCGGCGTACGCGGCCTACTTCGGGAAGTTCGTCGACGCCTACGCCGAGCAGGGCATCGCGATCGGCATGGTGATGCCGCAGAACGAGTTCAACTCCCCGCAGGTGTTCCCGAGCTGCACGTGGACGCCCGAGGGCCTCGCGGCCTTCCTCCGACACCTCGGTCCGGAGATGGCCTCGCGCGGCGTCGAGGTCTTCCTCGGCACGCTCGAGCGGGCGAACGGGGCGCTGGTCGACGGCGTGCTGGCCGACGCCGAGGCGGCCGCCGTCGTGCGCGGTGTCGGGGTGCAGTGGCACGGGAAGGGCGCCGTCCGGCTCCTGCACCGGGATCACCCTGAGCTGCCGATCTGGCAGACCGAGCAGGAGTGCGGCGACGGCAGGAACGACTGGCGCTTCGCGCGCTACTCGTGGGCGCTCATGCGCGACTTCCTCCTCGACGGCGCCTCCGCCTACCACTACTGGAACCTGTCGCTCGAGCAGGGTGGGGTGAGCCGCTGGGGCTGGTCGCAGAACTCGCTCGTGGTGGTCGACGCCGAGGCCGGGACCTACGAGTTCACGCACGAGTACCAGGTGCTCAAGCACGTGAGCCACTTCGTCAAGCCGGGCGCGCACCTCATCCAGGCACTCAGCTACACGGGGTTCGAGAACCAGCTGGCGTTCCGCAACCCCGACGGGTCGATCGTCGTGGTGATGCAGAACGACCTCGCGGTCGAGCAGCCGGTCTCGATCCTCGTGGGGGAGCAGGTGCTGACGCCGGTGCTGCCGGCGGACTCGCTGAGCACGTTCGTCATCGAGCTCTGACCGGGGCGCCGGCGCCCCCGGGCCGGACCCGCGAGGCGGAGGGCCGCCACCGCTTCGGCGGCGGCGGCCCTCCGCCGTCGCCCCCGTCGGCGAGGGGCTTCTGCACCGCCGGCGAGGGGTTTACGCCCCGCGGCGAGGGGCTTACGCACCACCCGCGAGGGCGACGCAACCGTGGTGGCGTCGACCCTGCCAGGATCGACGCCACGTCGGACAGATCGCCCTCGGCGGGAGCTGGTGCGTAAGCCCCTCGGCGGTGGTGCAGAAGGCCCTCGCGGAGGGTATGGGGGGCGGGGCGGGGCGCGGAGGGGCCGGGGCCCGTCAGGACTCCAGGATGACGAGGTCCCAGGGGGCGATCGTGAGCTCGTCGCCCTGCGTGACCGTGGCGCCGTCGGCCAGCACCGAGGTGCCGGAGACCGGGGCCGCGAGCGTCGCCGTCGTGGGCGAGTAGTTCAGCAGGTAGACGACGGCGTTGCCGCGTCCGTTCGTCCCGCGGCGGACGCGCACCCCGGGGGCCGAGGCGCCGGCCGCCGTCGTCGCGAGCTCCTGCGGCCACTCCCACGCGCCCGCGCCGCGCAGCGTCAGCGCGAGGACGTCGCGCAGCACCTCCGGCGTCGTCATCGTGCCGAGGTAGGTGGCGGTGCCCGTCCCGACGGCGTTGCGCGTGATCGCGGCGTAGGAGCCCCACGCGGGGTGGTCGTAGGTCGCGAGCACCTGCGTGCCCTCCGCCGCGTCCAGCAGCTCCAGGAGGTGGAGGGCCTCGGGGTGCTCCCCGGCCGAGGTGAGCTCACCGGCGAGGGCCAGCCGGGCGCCGTCGGGCCTGGTGAACTGGTTGTAGGTCATCCCGAACACCTCGGTGAGCGCGTGCGGCGCGCGGTCGTGCCACACCTTGACGTGCTCGTTCGTGACACCGAGGCGGAACGTGGAGACGAGGTGGCCGCCGTCGTGCACGTACTGCGCGAGGCGCTCGAGCGTGGCCTCGGGCGTGACGTAGAGCGCGGGCGTGAGGACCATCGCGTAGTCGGCGAGGTTCTCGGCGTCCACGGGCACGAAGTCGATCTCGACGTTGAGGTCGAAGAGTGCGTCGTAGACCCAGCGGAGCACGTCGTTGTAGCCGATCGACGTGCCGAAGACGCCGTTGATGAAGCCGGTCTCGATCGTCGACCACTCCAGGGCCGTCAGGGACTCGTTGCTCACCATGACCGCCACGCGGTTGGCCTTGTGCAGACCGGTGAGCGACGCGGCGTGCTCCTCCCACTCCGCCCCGATGACGCCGGACTCGAGGTAGGTCGGGTTCGGCTCGAAGTCGTGGCTGAGCAGACCCTTCCAGTACGTCTCGAAGGAGTTGTGGATGGAGTGCCAGTGCCAGTACATGACGCCGAGCGCACCACTGGCGAGGTGGCTGTAAGCCTGCAGCCGCAGCTGACCCGGGAACGGCAGCCAGCCCATCTGACCCTGCGCCTGCGTCTCGAGCACGAGGTAGTTCGCACCGTGCTTGATCGAGCGGGTCATGTCGCCGCCGAACGCGATCTCGCGGCCCGTCAGTCGCGACTGCGTCGGGTGGTAGATGTCGGTGCCCGCGAGGCTGACGGTCGACGCCGCTGTGAAGTGGTTGACCGAGGGCTGCAGCCCGTAGGACCAGCCGGGCGCCCAGTCGAAGTCGAAGTTCTGCGTGACGAACTGGTCGTCGCGGGCGTACTCGCGCACGATGCCGGCCTGCCAGCCGAGGAACTCGTCCACGAGCCCGCGCCGGAAGGTCTCGAAGGCACCCGCGAGAGAGGCGTTGATCGTGCCGCGGACGTCGGGGAAGTCCTCCCACGCGTCGATGCGGTTGGACCAGTAGTCCAGGCCGAACGCCTGGTTGAGGGCGACGAGGTCGCCGTCGAACTCCTGGCGCAGGTGCTTGACGAAGGCGCGCTGCAGGTCGGGGGAGGCGCTGCCGTAGTGCTTGGTCTCGTTGTCGATCTGGAAGCCGATGACGTTGCGGCGGTGCGCCGTGTGCTCCAGCAGCGTGCGGATCACGCGCTCGCCGTAGAAGCGGTAGGCGGGGTTGACGATGTCCATGTTCTGCCGGACGCCGTAGCGGCCGGGGCCGGCCTGCGTCTCCGCGATGACGTCCGGGTGCGAGGCGACGAGCCAGGCCGGGACGGCGTACGTGGGTGTGCCGACGATGACGTCGATGCCCGCGGCCTCCATCGCGTCGATCGCGCGATCGACGTGCGTGAAGTCGAAGACGCCGGGCTGCGGTTCGAGCGTGCTCCAGGTCGACTCGGCGATGCGCACGACCGTGTGGCGCGCTGCCGTCATCATCGCGACGTCGGCGTCGATCCGGTCGTAGGGCAGGTACTCGTCGTAGTACGCGGTGCCGTACAGCAGCTTGTCCATGTTTCGCAGTCCTCCTCGTGGCGAGAGCCGGGCGCCGACCCGCCTCCACCTTACCTACCAAGTGGTAGATAATGGGATGGGTCGGGGCGGCGGGGCCAGCCGCGTACGGTGGACGACATGGAGCGGGACCGATGAGTGCCACCACGGAGACGACGAGGACGACGAAGCCGACGCGCGGGGCCAGGGGTGGCTACGCGAAGGGCCGGGCGCGCCGCAACGACATCATCCAGTCCGCGATCGGGCTGTTCGGCGAGGTCGGGTTCCACGGCGCCTCGCTGCGCGACATCGCCGCGCGCTCCGGCGTCTCGCACCCGGGGCTGCTGCACCACTTCGCCACCAAGACGGCGCTGCTCGAGGCGGTGCTGGCCTACCGCGACGAGGCGGACGAGGCCGACCTCGACGCCGACGTCGAGCAGGGGCGCACCTGGCTCGAGGCGCTGGTGCGGCTCTCCCAGCGCAACCAGCTCCGCCGGCCGATCGTCGAGCTGTTCGCGGCACTCTCGGCCGAGGCGACCTCGGTCGACCACCCGGCGCACCAGTACTTCGTGGACCGGTACCTGACGAGCGTGGCCGCGGCCAGGGCCGATCTCGAGCGCTACGCCGAGGCGGGGCGCCTGCGGCCGGGGGTCGACATCGATGTCGCCGCCCGCGCGATCATCGCGCTGATGGACGGGCTCCAGATCCAGTGGCTGATGTCGCTGGGACGGCCGAAGCGGGCCCAGGTGAACATGGCGGCGGACCTCAGCGCCTACCTCGACCTGATCATCGAGCCGGCCTGATCATCGAGCCGGCCTGAACGACGACGACGGCGGGCCGGCCTCCCGAGGAGGCCGGCCCGCCGTCGTGCTCCGGTCGCTCAGCCGCGGGCGGCGTTCGACCGCTCGATCAGGTCCGCGAGGCCGACGTGCGTCAGCGGCGTCATCCCGAAGTCGGCCAGCACGATCGCGGGCATGTCGTCCGCCATCGACAGCAGCGCCGGGTCCATGTCGGCCGTCATCGGGCGCACCTCGGGCTCCGCGACGGGGTCGGCCAGCAGCTCGGCCAGCGTCGACATCTCGGTCAGCGGGGCCGAGACGTCCTCGCCCACGACGTCGAGGCTCACCGACGCCGCGAGGTCGCGCGAGGAGGTGCCCACCGAGACGACGAACTCGCCGCCCTCGACCGTCCAGCGGTGCAGCGCCGGGTGCCAGAACGCCAGGGCCCGCGAGTCCAGGTCGAACGTCACCGTGCGCGCCTCGCCGGGCTCCAGCGCGACCTTCGCGAACGCCTTGAGCTCGCGCTCCGGGCGGGTGACGACGGCGGCCGGGTCGCTCACGTAGACCTGCACCACCTCGGCGCCGGCCCGGTCGCCCGTGTTCGTCACGGTCGCGCTCACGGCGACGCGCGCCTCGGCGCCCGACCCGGTCACGGACGCCGTCACGCCGTCGATCGCGAACGTCGTGTAGCTGAGGCCGAACCCGAACGGGTGGGCGACCGCGACGTCGCGCGCGTCGTACCAGCGGTAGCCGACGAACAGCCCCTCGCCGTAGGTGACGTGCCCCAGCTCGCCCGGGAAGGATCCGTACGCAGGGACGTCCTGCAGGCGGACCGGCAGCGTCTCGGCGAGCTTGCCCGACGGCGAGACCGCGCCGGTCAGCACGTCGACGGCGCCCGAGGCGCCGGCCTGGCCGCCCAGCCACGACTCGAGGATGGCGGGCGCGTGCTGCTGCCACTCGCTCACCGACACGGCGCCGCCGTTGCTGAGCACGACGACGACGCGCGGGTTCACCGCGGCGACCGCCTCGAGCACACGCAGCTGCGCGGCGGGCAGCGAGATCGTCGTGCGGTCGTAGCCCTCGGACTCGTCCACCGCGGGCAGGCCCAGGAACGCGAGCACGGTGCCGGCCCCCTCCGCGAGGGCAACGGCCTCGGCGAGCAGCGCGTCGCCGTCGAGCGCGGAGTCCGGACCCTCCGGGATCGTGAAGCCGGGCGCGAACGGGACCGGGGCGCCGAGGGCGGCCTCGAGGGCGCCGAGCGCGTCGTCGAGCTGGGTCGGGGTCACCAGCGAGGAGCCGGCGCCCTGGTAGCGGGGGGTGCGGGCGAACTCGCCGATCGCGACGACGCCCGCGCCGTCCGCGCCGTTCGCGGAGCTCGCGGGCTGCAGCGGAAGGAGCGGCGCGCCGTCGACCGGCTCGTTGCGGAGCAGGACGGCGCTCGCGGCGGCGGCCTCGCGGGCGAGGGCGTGGTGGGCGGCGACGTCGACGGTCGCGGGGGTCGCGACGGCGTCGGCCGTGCGGTCCACGAGCCGGAGGACGTTGCGGACGGCGGCGTCGACGTGCGCCTCGTCCAGCGTGCCGGCGCGGACCGCGGCGACGACGGCCGCGTCGGTCCGCCCATCGCTCGCGGGCATCTCGAGGTCGAGACCGGCCTCGAGGGCGGCCACGCGGTCGCGCACGGCGCCCCAGTCGGAGACGACCAGCCCGTCCCAGCCCCACTCCTCGCGGAGCACCTGCGTGAGGAGGAAACGCTTCTGGGAGGCGTAGACGCCGTTGACCTTGTTGTACGCGCACATGACGGTCCACGGGTCGGCCTTCGTGACCGCGCGCTCGAAGCTGGCGAGGTAGATCTCGCGCAGGGGGCGCTCGTCGACGTCGGCGCTCACGCGCATCCGGTCGGACTCCTGGTTGTTCACCGCGAAGTGCTTCAGCGACGTGCCGACGCCCTGCGACTGGATGCCGGCGATGAGCGCCGCCGCGAGGTCGCCCGAGAGGACCGGGTCCTCCGACAGGTACTCGAAGTTGCGACCGCAGCGGGGGTCGCGCTTGATGTTCGCGCCCGGGCCGAGGATGACGGAGACGTCGGCGGCACGGGTCTCCAGGCCGAGGGCCGCGCCGACGCGCGTGAGCAGCTCGGGGTCCCACGTGGAGCCGAGGGCGGACGCCGTCGGGAAGCAGGTGGCGGGCACGGAGCTCGCGAGGCCGAGGTGGTCGCCGGCCGCGAGCTGCTTGCGCAGGCCGTGCGGGCCGTCGGTGAGCATCATGCTCGGCACGCTCACGCCGTCGCGCTCGATCGCCGTCGTGTGCCAGAAGTCGTGGCCGGACAGGAGCGACGCCTTCTCCTCGAGCGTGAGGGAGGCGATGAGCTGCTCGGTGGCGAGCGGGCTGCGGGAGGTGGGGGCGGTCATGGTGCTCCTTCGCGGGGGGCGGATGCAGCCACGGTAGCCCAAATGGTGACCGATCGGTAGGTGTTCGCGGGGTGCGCTGCGTGGGACGCGGCGGCGCGACCCCGTGGTTCGGGCGCACGGCGGGCGGGGGAGGCGCCCGAAGTGCGGGTTCGCGAGGGATGGCGACGTGACCCCGCGCTTCGGGCGCGACGAAGCCGGGGGAGGCGCCCGAACCGCGGGTTCGCGACGGCGGGCGCTCGCCGTCGCGCGAGTGGATCAGCTGACGGTGAGGTCGCCCGCCGTCGCGCTGCCCGTGAGGGTGACGCCGTCGCCGGACAGGATGCACGCGACGGTGCGGTCGCCGTCGGCCCAGCCGGTGGCGTCCGGGTACCAGAAGTCGTAGTAGAGGTTGGTCGGGTCGGTCGTCGGCGGGACGGCGCCGGTGACCTCGGCGAGGCAGACGTCGTTCGCCTCGTCGGTGATGGCGTCCTCGCCCGGGTAGGCGTCTCCGGCCGGCTCGTAGGTGTGGATGACCTCGGCCTCGTGACCGGTGGAGCACGGCACGTGGGTGAACGTCGGACCGTCGAGCGTCGCGAGGCAGTTGCCCTCGGCGAACTCGACGGCGGTGATCTCGCGCTCGGACGTCGTGTCGCCGGGGTTGTCCTGCAGGATGATCGGCCCGAAGACCCCCTGGAAGACGAGCACGAGCACCGTTGTCACCACGCCCACGATGGACAGCGACCCGACGACGACGGCGACCGTGCCCGGGGCCTTCGACGCGCGAGCCTTCTTCGAGCGCGAGATCGACATCACGCCCATGACGATCCCGAGCGGACCGAGGATCAGGCCGAGACCAGCCCCGAGCCAGCCGATCCCGGCGCCCGGGTTGGGCGACCTCGGGGGCCGACCCGCGCTCGGGGGCTGGGAGCCGCCGCCGAAGGAGTACGCCGGCGGAGCCGAGTAGTCGGGGCCGCCGGGACCGGGCTGTCCCGGCTGGGGGGACTGGGCCGGCGGCGTCGTGCCGTAGGGCGACGGCGACGCCGAGTACCCGGCGGGGGCGCCGGACGCCTGCGGCTGGGAAGGCGACTGCTGGTACGACGGCGGTGCGGCCTGTTGCGGGTAGCCCCCCTGCGGGTTGCCGCCCTGGGGGTAGCCCCCCTGCGGGTTGCCGCCCTGGGAGTAGCCCCCCTGCGAGTAACCCTGCTGCGAGTGGCCGCCCGGGGAGTGACCGCCCTGCGGCTGCTGCGCGGGGGAGGCCTGGCCGTAGCCCTGCGGCGGCTGGGCTGCCTGCGCAGGCGGGAACCCGTGGGACGCCTGCGGCGCCTGCCCCGGCTGCGGGTAGCTCGACGGCGGGGAGCCCTGCTGCCCGCCGCCCCAGGTCGGCGCGGGCTGTGGCGGCGCGGCGGTCGGCGCAGGCTGCGACGGCGCGGCGGGCTGCGAGGGCTGACCAGGCGCAGCGGGCTGAGCGGGCGCGGGCTGCGACGCCGACCCGGGCGCCGCCTGACCGAACGACGGCGCGACGTACTCCTGCGACGGTGACGGAGTGCCGGCCGCGGGCGGCTCGTCGGGGGTGGGCGTCGACGGGCCGGAGGGTTCGGTCATGCCACGAAAGTACACGCGCGCGACCGATCAGGCCGGGTCGGAGCAGGCGGTCCCGCCGAGCGGTCCCGCCAGGCAGACCTGCCCGGTGGTGCCGCCCTCGTCGGACGTGCAGCGCCGCCCGTCAGCCGACCAGGTCCACCGTGAGCAGCGAGCCCGACGAACGCACGAGGCAGGTGGCCGTCCGCTCGCCCTCGTCCCAGGCCGCCGGCGTCGGCACGAACCACCACGGCAGGTACTCGGCGCCGTCGAGCCCGCGCTCGGCGAGCTCGGCGGTGCAGATGTCCTCCGCCGTCTTCAGGGCGCCCTCGGGGCCGGGGTAGGAGGCGTCATCGAGCTCCCACGTGGTGAGCGCCTGTGCGACGTGGTCCTGCGCGCACGGGACGAGCGTCACCTCGCCGACCTCCTGCTGCGCGGGCAGGAGCTCCACGCAGTTGCCGGGGGCGACGAGACTCGGGTGCACGGTCCGCGGCTCGGCAACGTCGCCCGCCTCGGAGGTGCCGCCAGACGTCGTGAAACCACCGAGGGCGGCCACGACCCCCACGACGACCCAGCCGATGGTCCCGACCGCGCCGAGGGCGATGCCCGCCGTCGCGATCCGGGGGCTGCGGCGCCACGCCCGCGTGGTCCGGCGCAGGCCGACGATTCCGAGCGCCAGCGCGATCGGCCCCGTGCCCAGCGCCCCGGCCACGACCGAGGCGACGGCGACGCCGTCGAGCGGGGCCCGGGCCATCTGCGGCAGGGCGAACGGGACGTCGGGACCCGTCGACGCGGCCGGCGCCGGAGCGCCCTGGCCCGGCGCCGCCGGCCCGCCGAACCCTCCCGGCGGTGGATCCCAGGGTCGACCCGGCGCACCGGTCACCCCCGTCGTCCCTCCCGCCGTCGCAGCCGGCGTCACCGGACGCGGCGGCGCCGCGTACGGACTCCGCGACGCGCCGGGCTCCCACGCCGTCGGGGCGGCCGCACCGTTCGGCCCCGGCCCGGCCAGCGGGATGGCGGGGACGGCCGGGACGTCGTGCCCGCCGCTGCCCCCGTCGTCGCCCCCGCCGGGGTCCTTGGCCATCAGACGTCCGCCAGCTCGACGATCACGGGGGCGTGGTCGCTCGCGCCCTTGCCCTTGCGCTCCTCGCGGTCGATGCGCGCACCGGTGAGGCGAGCGGCGGCCGACGGCGACCCGAGCGCGAGGTCGATCCGCATGCCCTGCCGCTTGGGGAACCTCAGCTGGGTGTAGTCCCAGTAGGTGAACTCGTCGGGGGTGAACTGCCGTGTCATCTCGGTGAAGCCGGCGGCCTCGACGGCGGTCAGCGCGTCGCGCTCGGGCACGGTCACGTGGGTCGAGCCCTCGAAGAACGCACGGTCCCAGACGTCGGAGTCCAGCGGCGCGATGTTCCAGTCGCCCACGAGCATCGTCGGCGTGGGGGAGGCCGACCACTGCTCGGCGCTGTCGCGCAGGGCCTTCAGCCACTCGAGCTTGTAGGTGTAGTGCGGGTCGGTGATCGTGCGGCCGTTGGGCACGTACAGGCTCCAGACGCGCACCCCGCCGCACGTCGCGCCGATCGCGCGCGCCTCGGTGACCAGGGGGTCGCCGAACCCGGGCTGCTGCGGGAAGGCGGTCTCGACGTCGGTGATCCCCACCTTCGAGGCGATGGCGACGCCGTTCCACTGGTTCAGCCCGTGGTGGACGACCTCGTAGCCGATCGCCTCGAACGGCAGCATCGGGAACTGGGCGTCCTTGCACTTGGTCTCCTGCATCGCCAGCACGTCCACCCCGGTGCGCTCCAGCCAGGCGGTCACGCGGTCGACGCGCGCGCGGATGGAGTTCACGTTCCAGGTGGCGATCTGCATGGCTCCACGCTACCGGCGGGCTCCGACACCCACCGCGGACGACCTGCCCGACCACAGGGCCGCACGACAACCACCATCCCCTCTCGTGCACGGCCCTGACTGATCGGTTCTGACCAGACCTCCCACCCGTACTGATCGACTCTGCGCGGAACCGTTCACTTGTCTTGACCAAGTCATGACAATCGCTCAGGATGGCCACATCCACTACCCGAGTCGAGCGGTGCCGCTCGTCCCACCCTCGTGGCCCATCCCTGCACGAGTCCGCCCTCCCGTACCAACGAGATGACGATGCAATGACGCGAAAAGTCTCCATCCTTGCCCTGGCCGCCGCCGTGGCTGCCTCCCTGGCGGTCGTCCCGACGGCCGCCGCCGACACCTTCCCCGTCGAGACCAACAACTGGCGCGGTACGCCCGCCGTCTTCGAGGTGAACCGCCTCCCCGCCACCAGCAGGACCGTCCCGCTCGCCGACCTGGGCTCCGCGCTCGGGCCGGTGCTCGAGGCCGAGGCCGCCAGCCCCTGGCTGACCTCGCTCAACGGGACCTGGAAGTTCGCCTGGTCGCCGAACCCGTACGCCACCCCCGAGGGGTTCGAGGCGCCGTCGTTCGACACCTCCGCGTGGGACGAGATCGAGGTGCCGCACAACTGGCAGCTCGACGGCTTCGGCGCCGAGGACAACGGCGACATCGTCTACCTCAACCAGCGCCACCCGTGGCAGGGCTACGGGCGCATCGCGCCGCCGACCGTGCCGGTCGAGCACAACTCCGTCGGCTCCTACGTCCGCACCTTCGAGGTGCCGGCCGAGTGGGACGGCCGCCGCACGATCCTCGCGTTCCAGGGCGTGAAGTCCGCCCTGACCGTCTGGGTCAACGGCGAGGAGATCGGCTACAGCGAGGACAGCTACGGCCCCGCCGAGTTCGACGTCACCGACGCGCTCGTCGACGGCACCAACACCATCGCCGTCGAGGTCCTCCGCTGGTCGGACGGCTCCTGGCTGGAGAACCAGGACCAGCTCGACCTCTCGGGCATCTTCCGGGACGTCGAGCTCTACTCCGTCCCGCAGGTCCACCTCGAGGACCACACCGTCAAGGTCCACCTCGACGACGACTACGTCGACGGCGAGCTCGAGATCGCCGCCGTCGTCGCCCAGCAGGACGCCACGGCCGAGGCCGACGCCCTGCGCGTGCGCCTCTTCGAGGACGAGACCGCGGTCCTGGACACCTCGCTGCCGCTGACCTTCGACGCCGACGGCGTCGCCGAGATCGCGCTGACCGAGGACGTCGACAGCCCCGCGCTGTGGACCGCCGAGCACCCCAACCTCTACACGCTCGTCTACGAGGTCCTGGACGGGACCGACGTCGTGGAGACCATCTCCTCGCGCGTCGGCTTCCGCGAGATCGAGATCATCGACGGCATCCAGAAGCTCAACGGCCTCACGTTCGACATCAAGGGCGTCAACCGCGGCGAGCAGCACGGTGACTACGGCCAGGCCATGCCCGTCGAGGTCATCGAGTCCGACCTCGTGCTCATGAAGCAGAACAACATCGACGCCGTCCGCACCTCGCACTACCCGGCCCACCCCGCGCTGTACCACCTGGCCGACGAGCTCGGCGTGTACGTGAT
Source organism: Serinibacter arcticus (assembly GCF_003121705.1). NCBI lineage: Bacteria > Bacillati > Actinomycetota > Actinomycetes > Micrococcales > Beutenbergiaceae > Serinibacter > Serinibacter arcticus. The sequence goes on from NZ_PYHR01000002.1 coordinate 3,255,670, forward strand.
GGACGAGGCCAACCTCGAGACGCACGACATGCGGCCGTTCCCGGGCAACAACGCCGCCTGGTACGACACCGTCTTCGACCGCTTCACGACCATGTACGGCCGCGACAAGAACCACACCTCGGTGCTGTGGTGGTCGATGGGCAACGAGGTCGGCAGCGGAACCGTCTTCCAGGACGGCGCCGCGTGGTTCAAGGAGGTCGACCCCGAGCGGCTCATGCACTTCCAGCAGGACCGCGCGCTCGCCGACATCGACGGCACGTTCTACCCCGAGCTCGACGCCGTGCAGCGCCTCGCCGACCGCGGCAACGGCGGCAAGCCCTGGATGATGAGCGAGTACTCGCACGCCATGGGCAACAGCAACGGCAACCTCCTGGAGTACTGGGAGATCATGGACACCGCCGAGTGGCTCCAGGGCGGATTCATCTGGGAGTGGTCGGACCAGGCGGTCCGCGTGCCGAAGGACGGCGGCTTCAAGGCCCTGCCGATCCCCGAGGGCACGCCCGAGTCGGAGACCTACTTCAGCTACGCCGGTGACTGGGGCACGTACGCCAACGACGGGTTCTTCTCGCTCGACGGCATCGTCAACCCCGACCACACCCCGCACCCCGCGATGGACGAGATCGCCGCGGTCTACGCGCCGGTCGCCGTCGCCGAGCAGGACCTGGCCAACGGCCGGGTCGAGCTCCGCAACGAGTTCATGTCCACCGACCTCGCCGACGTCAACCTGACGTGGGAGCTGCGTCGCGACGACGTCGTCGTCGACGACGGCACGCTCGAGGTCCAGCTCGCCGCCGGCGAGACCGCGTGGGTCGACCTGCCCGTCACCGAGCCGGCCGACGCGCCGGCCGGCGCCGAGTACTGGCTCGACATCACGGTGGCCGCCCCGAGGCGCTGTCCTGGGCGCCCGCCGGCCACGTCTACGCGCTCATGCAGCTCGACCTGCCGTGGGGCGTCGAGCGCGCCCCCGTGCTCGACGCCGACACCGAGGCCCCCGAGGTCGTGGAGACCGACGCCGACGTCACCCTCACCGGCGACGACTTCGAGCTCGTCATCGACAAGATCACCGGCCTCATCACCTCGTTCGTCGCCGACGGCGAGGAGCTGCTGCTGGAGGGCCCGACGCCCGACTTCTGGCGTCCCTCCACCCAGAACGACGTGCGCAACTCCCTCGCCGCGCGCACCGCGCCGTGGCGCGAGGCGGGCCGCAACGTCGCGGTCGAGGAGGTCACGATCACCGAGACCGAGGCCGGCACCGTGAACGTCCAGCTCACAGGATCGCTCCCGACGCCGACCTCCCCGGAGTACCGGCTCGGCTACATCGTGACCAGCGACGGCGAGGTCGTCATCCGCTCCACGATGGCCGGGGAGTCCCAGCTCGCGGAGCTGCCCGCGATGGGTACCGCCCTCGTCCTCCCGGGCGAGTACGACAACGTCACCTGGCTCGGCCGCGGGCCGGGCGAGAACTGGAACGACCGCAACTTCGCCACGACGGTGGGGCTGTGGGAGAGCACGGTCGACGAGCAGGTCTACCCGTTCCCGATCCCGCAGGCCACGGGCCACCACACCGACGTCCGGTGGGCCACGCTGACCAACGAGGCCGGCAGCGGTCTCCTCGTGGGGGCCGTCGACGAGCCGATCCAGTTCGCGGCGCTCCCGTACTCCGAGGCGGAGATCACGGACACCAGCCACCACCACGACCTGGAGGCCGACGGCAACGTGCACCTCGCCGTCGACGGGGCCCAGCAGGGTCTCGGGCACCAGTGGGGCTCGCCGGCGCTGCCGAAGTACACCCTGCAGTCACGTGACGCGCACTCCTTCGAGTTCCTCCTGCGTCCGATCACCGCGGCCGACGACGTCAACGCGCTCGCCCGCCGCACGATCGACCTCGACCTGCTGAGCTCGATCACGGTCGACGGTCAGCCGATCGAGACGTTCCACACGGACGTCACCGACTACACGATCACGTTCTCCGGGGCCATCGAGCGCGACGTCCCGGTCGTGGCCGCGGCCCCGGCGTCCGACGGCGTCGAGATCACCGTGACCCAGTCCGAGGACATCCCCGGCACCGCCACGGTGACGGCGACGAGCGCCGACGGTGTCTCCTCCACCACCTACGAGATCCACTTCGAGGAGATCCAGGAGCTGTACCTCAGCGACATCGACTGGCTGAGCGCCACGATCGGCTTCGGCACGATCGGACGCGACGCCAACCTGGCGGGCCAGCCGATCCGCCTGCGGGCGGCACCGGGTGAGACCACCTACCCCAAGGGAATCGGGACGCACGCGAACTCCTCGATCGTCTACGACGTGAGCCAGTGGGACTTCAACCGGTTCAGCACGGTCGTGGGCATCGAGCAGTCGGCCAGCAGCGGCGGTCGTCCGTTCCAGTTCCGCATCTCGCTCGACGGCCAGGTGGCCTGGACCTCCCCGTCCATGACGAAGGAGACGCCGGGTCTGCCGGTCGAGCTCGACATCGAGGGCGTCAAGCAGGTCAAGCTCGACGTGACCTTCCTCGGCGCGAACAACGGTCACGGCCACGCCGCCTGGGCCGACGCGAAGCTGTGGAGCGTCGAGGAGCCGGAGGAGCCGGGCGAGGCCCTGCAGCTCTCGGACATCGGCTGGCAGTCCGCGTCCAGCGGGTACCTGACCACCAGTCGTGACCAGACGGTCGACGGCAAGCCGCTGCAGGTCGTCTCCAGCGGCACCGACACGGTGACGTTCGAGAAGGGCCTCGGCGTCCACGCCAACAGCTCGGTGGTCTACGACCTCACCAACCGCAGCTACGCCACCCTCGCCGGCACCGCCGGTGTGGGTCGCAACGCGAGCCAGGACGGCAACCTGTTCGTCTTCTCGATCCTGGTGGACGGCGAGGAGGTGTGGAGCTCCGGCCAGGTGCGCCGCAGCACCCCGGCCAAGCCGTTCGAGCTCGACATCGCCGGGGCCGCCCGGCTCGAGCTGAGGATGACCGCGGTGGCCAGCAACAGCCACGGCCACGGCGTCTGGGGCTCGGCCCGTCTGGAGGACCCGATCGACGTCGCCCCGACGGCGGTCACGGTCACCCCGGGCACGGCCACGCTCTCGCTCGGCGCGACGACGACGCTCGCCGCCGCCGTCGCCCCGGCCGAGGCCAACCAGGCCGTGACGTGGACCTCCTCGGACCCGACCGTCGCCACGGTCGGTCCGAACGGTCTCGTCACCGCCCGCAAGGCCGGCACGGCCGTCGTCACCGCGGCCTCCGCCGTCGACGGCGCGATCACCGGGACCGCCACCATCACGGTGACGGCCATCGTCCCGACGTCGCTGACGGTCACCCCGGCCAGCGCCTCGATCGTGGCCGGTACGACGACGACGCTCACCGCGCAGGCGCTCCCCGCCGAGGCGGTCCAGGCCGTCGAGTGGTCCTCGTCGGACACCTCGGTGCTCACCGTGAGCCCGACCGGCGTCGTCACCGGCCGCGAGCCGGGGACGGCGACCATCACGGCGTCCTCGCTCGCCGACCCGTCGCGCTACGCCGAGGCCACCGTGCGCGTCACGGGTCCGGTCCCGGCCACCGTGGCGATCACCCCGGCGTCCTCCCAGGTCGTCGTCGGCGCCACCGTCACCCTCGCGGCGACGGTCGCCCCGGCCACCGCCGAGCAGTCGGTGACCTGGTCGGTCTCCGACCCGGCCGTCGCCACGGTCAGCGCCGCGGGCGTCGTCAGCGGGCTCCGGGCGGGGACGGTGACGGTCACGGCCGCTTCCGACGCCGATCCGGCTCGCCGGGCGACGGCCACGGTCGTGGTCCGGGCTCCGGCCCCCACGGCGGTCACCGTCACCCCGACGGCGACGCAGCTCGAGGCCGGCGCGACCGCGCAGCTCTCGGCCTCGATCGCTCCGGCCGCGGCCGACCAGGCCGTCACGTGGCGGACCTCCGACGCGGCGGTCGCGACCGTCGACGCCGCAGGGCTCGTCACGGCGCTGGCTGCCGGCACGGCCGAGATCACCGCCACCTCGGTGGCGGACGGCACGAAGGCGGCCTCGGCCACCGTCACGGTCACCACGCAGGCGCCCCCGGCGCCGACCGCGGTCACCGTGACGCCGACGACGACCACGCTCGAGGAGGGGGACTCGACGGCGATCGTCGCGGCCGTGCTCCCCGCGGGTGCCGTGCAGACGGTCACCTGGAGCTCCTCGGACGCGGCCGTCGCCACGGTCGACGCCACCGGCGTCGTCACGGCCCTCCGGGCGGGCACGGCGACCGTGACGGCCACCTCGACCGCCGACGGCACCCGCTCGGCGGGCGTCGCGGTCACGGTGACCCGACCGGCCCCGACGTCCGTCGTCGTCGCCCCGACGAGCCTCGATCTGACGGTCGGTGCGCAGGCGCCGCTGACGGCGACGGTCCTCCCGGCCGCCGCCGACCAGGCCGTCACGTGGGTCTCCTCCGACGAGACGGTCGCCACCGTCACCGCGGCGGGGGTCGTCACGGCCCGTGCCGCCGGCACGGCCACCGTCACGGCGCGCTCCGTCGCGACCGGCGTGGTGGGCGACGTCGCGGTCACCGTGACCGAGGCCGCCTCGCCGTTCCTGGACGTCGCGTCGGACAACCTGTTCTACGCGGAGATCGTGTGGCTCTTCCGGAGCAACATCAGCACCGGGTGGGTCGACGGTCAGGGCAACGCCGAGTTCCGTCCGCTCTCCCCGGTCAACCGGGACGCGATGGCGGCGTTCCTCTACCGCCTCGCGGGTTCGCCGACGTTCGTGGAGCCCGAGACCTCGCCGTTCGTGGACGTGGCCAAGGACAACCTCTTCTACAAGGAGATCTCGTGGCTGCACGCCGAGGGCATCTCCACCGGATGGTCCCTGCCGGGTCAGCCGGGTCGGAGCGAGTTCCGTCCGCTGGCTCCCGTGGCGCGCGACGCCATGGCGGCCTTCCTGGCCCGGTTCGCCGACGGCGTGCTGAACAGGGACGTCGAGGGGTTCGACCCGCCCGCGGTGTCGCCGTTCGTCGACGTCACGACGGACAACCTGTACTACCGCGAGATCGCGTGGCTGGCCCACGAGGGGATCTCGAGCGGTTGGGACGTGGAGGGTCAGGACGGGCTCAAGGAGTTCCGTCCCCTGAGCTCCATCAACCGTGACGCGATGGCGAAGTTCATGTTCGAGCTGATGGTCGAGGCGCCGTAGTCGATCCGCCGTCGAGCACGACGGAGGCCGGGACCCCCTGCAGTGCACCGGGGTCCCGGCCTTCGCCGTTCCCGGGGGCCCGTCGGGGCGATGATGGAGCCATGGGAACAGCACTGGTCACCGGCGCGAGCGCCGGCCTCGGACGTGAGTTCGCCTGGCAGCTCGCCGAGGCGCACCACGATCTCGTCCTCGTGGCGCGCGACGCCGAGCGGCTCGAGACGCTCGCGGCCCAGCTGCGCGCCGTCGGTGGCATCCACGTCGAGGTGCTGCCGGCCGACCTCGGGGTGGACGACGACGTGCAGCGCGTCGCCGCCCGGCTCCGCGCCGTCGAGCGCCCGGTCGGGCTGCTCGTCAACAACGCCGGCTACGGCCTGGGGGAGCCGTTCACCCGCGGCGACCTCGCCGTCGAGGAGGCGGCGCTCGCCGTCATGGTCCGGGCGGTCCTGGTGCTCTCGCGGGCCGCGACGGACGCGATGATCCCGCGCGGCCGCGGCGCGATCCTCAACGTCGGCTCGATCGCCGCGCTGATGGCGTCGGGCACGTACTCGGCGCACAAGGCGTGGGTGAACACGTTCACGCAGTCGCTGGCGCGCACGCTGCGCGGCACCGGTGTCACGGCCACGGTGGTCAACCCCGGCCTCACCCGGACCGAGTTCCACCAGCGGGCGGGCTGGGGGAGCGGGCAGTTCCCCGACCTCGCGTGGCTGAGCGCCGAGCAGGTCGTGGCCGAGTCGCTGACCGCGGTGCGCCGGGGCGCGGTCGAGGTCACGCCGTCGCTCCGCTACCGCCTCGGCGCCGCGCTCCTGCGCGCGACACCGCCCTCGCTGGTGCGCGTCATCAGCCGGTCGTTCTGATGGTGGCGGCCGTGCCGATCGCCGACGGCGACCGCTGCCCGTGCCGCAGCAGGCTCACCTTCGGGGAGTGCTGCGGTCCGTACCTCGCGGGCGGGACCCCGCCCACCGCCGTCGCGCTGATGCGCTCGCGGTTCACCGCCTACGCGCTGCGCGACGCCGACCACCTCCTGCGCACGTGGCACGCCAGCACGCGGCCCGAGGCGCTCGAGCTGGACGACGACGTGGCGTGGGTCGGGCTGCAGATCGTGGACTCGGCGGGCGGCCGGGAGAACGACGGCACGGGGACCGTGCACTTCCGCGCCAGCTACCGCACACCGACCGACCGCTCGGTGATGCAGGAGGTCAGCACGTTCGTGAAGCTGGCGGGCGCGTGGTTCTACGTCGCGGGTAACGTGCGCTGAGACGGCCGAGCGAGCCGGCGCGGTCGCGCGTCGGCGCTCGCGAACTAGGCTGAGGTTCCGTGAGCACCCCGAAGCAGCGCCTGGCCACCCTCGTCTCCGACCTCGCCGTCGTGCACGGCAGGGTCACCCTCGCCTCGGGACGGGAGGCCGACTACTACGTCGACATGCGTCGCGCGACGCTGCACCACGAGGCCGCGCCGCTGATCGGCCACCTGCTGCTCGACAAGCTCGAGGAGTCGGGCTTCGGCCCCGACGACATCGACGCCGTCGGCGGTCTCACGATGGGCGCCGACCCGGTCGCCGCCGCGATGCTGCACGCCGCCGCCTCCCGCGGGCTCGAGCTCGACGCGTTCGTGGTCCGCAAGTCCGCCAAGACGCACGGCATGGGTCGCCAGGTCGAGGGCCCCGACGTCGCCGGCAAGCGGGTCGTCGCGCTCGACGACACCTCCACCACCGGCGGCAGCGTGCTCGCCGCCGTCGAGGCGCTGCGCGAGGCCGGGGCCGAGGTCGTGGCGTGCGCCGTCGTCGTCGACCGCGACACGGGCGCCCGCGAGAAGGTCGCCGAGAGCGGCCTGCCGTACTTCTGGATCCTCGACACGGACGACCTCGGGCTTCCCGCCACCCGCTGAGACACCTCATCCGCCGGCTGGGACGGCGGCGGACGGACCGCCGCGAGGAGGCCGCGTCCGTTCGCCGCGCGCGCGGGGCGTGTCGCTAGTACGTTGGCGACGCCTTCACGCGCCCCGGGGCAGGCGCGTCGCCGCACGCCCCTGTCACCCGTCGTAGAGGACCCCCGTGAACGTGCTGAACCGTTGGACGGCGCGCGTCGTCCCGCTCGTGCTGGTCCTGGCCGGAGCCGTCGCCGGTGTCGTGGCCACCGCTCCCGCCGCGGAGGCCGCCGTCGTGCGGCCCTTCACGCTCAACTACAACCAGGCCGTCTACGGCGACCTGATCCACGTGGGCAACGGGAGCTCGGTGTGCCCCGGCGCCTCGGCACCGACCGACCCCTTCGGCACGGCGAAGTCGGAGTGCGCGACCGCCCAGGCGCGAACCAACACGCAGGCGACCGGGATCAACGACTCGTTCTACATGCAGTGGGCCGACGTGGACGCGAGCGCCGCCACCTACAACTCCAGCCAGGCCACCGTGACGATCCCGACCGGCGCCACCGTCGCCTTCGCCCGCCTCGCATGGAGCGGCGACACCGGCACGATCCGCCTCGCCGACGGCACCGTCTCCGCGCTCCCGGGGTGCAACACGCGCCAGTTCCTGGCCGGGGCCGGAACCTCGGTGCTGCCGGCCGGGACGCCGGAGAGCACGTCGGTCCGTCTCACCGTCGGCGCCAACCCCACCACCACGGTCGCCCCCCGGGTCATCTCGCGCGACGCGCTGGCCTCCGTGCCCGCGTCCCAGCCGCAGTTCTACGCGGCGCACGCGGACGTCACGACCCAGCTCGGCGCCGCCCCCACCGGAACCCCCACGACGGTGACCGTCGGCAACGTCTGGAGCCCGCAGGGCTTCGGCTGCTACTCCGGCTGGTCGCTGTCCGTGGTCTACAGCTACCCCACCGCGAACGTCAACGCCCCGACGGCACGCCAGGTCCAGATCTGGGACGGGCACGTCCGACAGTCCTCGATCGATCCGGCCACCACGGTCACCGCCTCCGGCTTCACCGCCAACGCGACCGGTGCCCGGGTGGCGGTCACCGCCTTCGAGGGTGACTTCAACATCACCGGGGACCGGTTCGCGATCAACGGCACGAACGTCGCCGAACCGCAGACGGGCGCGACGACGAACTTCTTCAACAGCGCCACGGACGGCGCCGCCGCCCCCGCGGTGGCCAACAACATGAGCGTCGACGCCAAGTCGCTCCCTGCGGCCGTCGCGGTCGGCGCGACGTCCCTGCCGCTGACCTTCTCCACGAGCGGCGACACGTTCCTCGCCACCACGATCGGGCTGTCCGTCCCCGTCGCACCGCCCCCGACGCCGGCCCTGGACGTCGCGTTGTCGTCGCCCGTGTCGACCTACTCGTCCGCCGGACAGTCCGTCGTCTCCACCGCGCTCGTCACGAACACCGGGAACGTCGCACTGTCCGACGTGACGACCGTGATGAGCGCGGGAGCGACGCCCGTCGCGGTCCTGACCTGTCCCCACGGAACCCTCCAGCCGGACGCCCAGGTGACGTGCCAGGCGACCGCGACCGTCTCCCAGGCGGACCTCGACACCGGCAGCCTCCAGCTCTCGGCCGTCGCGACCGGGTCGTCCGCGTCCGGCGTGACGACGTCGCCGCGGCGCACCATCTCCCTCTCCGCCGTCCAGGCGCCGTCGCTCGCCCTCATCGTCACGCCCAGCCCCGTGGTGGCCACGGCCGCCGGGCAGCTGATCACCTACACGTCCGTGATCACCAACACCGGCAACGTGACGCTGACCGGAGCGACCGTCGTCCCCGTCGGCTTCTCGGGTTCGGGACCGCGCCCGGCCGCCTCGTGCCCGGTCGAGCCGCTCGCGCCGACCGCGTCACTCACCTGCACGGCGACGTACACGCTGACCCAGGCGGACGTCGACGCCGGCGGTGTGCAGGCCTTCGACCTCGCCCGGGCGGCGGGCCCGAACGGCGCGCCGGTGAGCGCTCCGATCGCCCCGAGCCGCGTCGACGTCGCGCCGACGGGCTCGCTGACCACCGACGTCACGCTCTCCCCGTCCGTCGCCACGACGGCGGGCGCCCCGATCACCATCTCGTTCGCCGTCACCAACACCGGCAACGTCACACTCGGTGGCGTCACGCCCCGGATCGACGCGTTCGGCGGCACCGGAGCGGTCCCCGCGATCAGCTGCCCGGCAGCGGCCGGCTCGCTCGCCCCGTCGTCGTCCGTCACCTGCACCGCGAGCTACTCGCTCACCCAGGACGACGTGGACGACGGCGGGATCGACGTCGTCGGGTCAGGCGTCGCCTCGACCCCCGCCGGCGTCCCGGTCACGTCGGCCGCCGACTCCGGGTCGGTCACCGTGGCCGCCGCCCCGTCCGTCTCCTCCGCCGTCTCGGTCGACCCGACCGTCGTGGAGGCCGCCGGCACCACCGTCACGTTCGCCGTCGACATCACCAACACGGGCAACGTCACGCTCACGGACGTGGCCCCGTCCGACGTCGTCGTCACGGGGACGGGGACGCCCCTCGCCCTCAGCTGCCCGGCGGCCGCCGAGAGCGTCGCGCCGACGGAGTCCGTCACGTGCGAGGCGACCTACACGATCACCCAGGCGGACGTCGACGCGGGGTCGGTCACGGCCACCGTCGTCTCGCGCGGCACCGCGCCGTCCGGGACGTCCGTGCTCTCGCCCGCGAGCAGCGCGACGGTCACCTCGCCCCCGGCGGCCGCCCTCGCGATCGGAGCGACGGCGACGCCGACGGCCGCCGCCCTCGCCGGCGAGGAGGTCACCTTCGACCTCGTCCTGACGAACACGGGCAACGTGACGCTCACCGGAGCGACCGCCGTCGCGGCCACGTTCACCGGCAGCGACCCGCTCGGCGCGATCACGTGCGAGCCCGGGGCCGCCTCGTTGGCCCCGACGGCGGAGGCCGCGTGCAGCGCGACCTACACGCTGACGCAGGCCGACGTGGACGCGGGCGGCGTCAGCCTCACCGCGACCGGTCGGGCGACCGCCGGCGGCGCCGCCGTCGAGACGACGCCGGCCACCGCCGTCGTCACGGTGGCCGCGGCCCCCGCGATCGGCCTGGCGGTGACGGCCACCCCGACCGTCGCCGACGGGGCCGAGGAGGAGGTCAGCTTCTCGCTCGTCCTCACCAACACCGGGAACGTCACGCTGACCGGCGCGACCGCCGCCGTCGACACCTTCACCGGCAGCGGCGCGGCACCGACGATCACCTGCCCGGCCGGGGCCACGCTCGCCCCGCAGGCCGAGGTCGCGTGCACCGCCGGCTACGTGCTGACCCAGGCGGACGCGGACGCGGGCGGCGTCAGCCTCACCGCGACGGCGTCGGGCACCCCGTCCGGCGGCGAGGCCGTCGGCTCCGGTCCCGAGTCGGTCGCGGTGGTCGTGACGGCCGCGCCCGCCCTCACCCTGACGGCGACGGCGACCCCGGCCACGATCGCCGCCGCCGGCGAGCCCGTGACGTTCGCCTTCACGGTCTCCAACGCCGGCAACGTCACGCTGACCGACGTCGACCTGACGCCGGGTGCCTTCACCGGCGGGGGCGACCTGTCCGCCGTCGCCTGCCCGGCCGCAGCCTCCTCGCTCGCTCCCGGCGACGAGGTCACCTGCACGACGACGACGACGAGCACGCAGGCCGACCTCGACGCCGGCGGCCTCGCCGCCGGCGCGACGGCGACCGGCACCCCGCCGTCGGGCGAGGCGATCAGCTCGACCGGGGCCACGGCCGCGGTCGCCGCGGACGCCCGTCCCGCGATCGAGGTCGCCGCGTCCGCGACGCCGGCCGAGCCGGAGTCCTTCGCCGTCGGGCAGGAGATCTCCTACGAGCTCGTGGTGACCAACACCGGCAACGTGACCCTCGCGGGGACCTCGGCGATCGCCGCCACGTTCTCGGGCAGCGACGCGCTGTCGGCGATCACGTGCCCGGCGGACGTCACCGTCGCCCCGGACGCCGCCGTCACCTGCACCGCGACGTACACGATCACGCAGGCCGACGTCGACGCCCGCGAGCTCACGCTCGAGGTGGTCGCGAGCGCGACGGCACCGTCCGGTTCCGGCGTCCTCTCCGACCCGGTGAGGGTCACGCTCTCCTCGGTCCCGCGCCCGGCGCTCGCGCTAGTCACGACCGCGGACCGCACGACCATCGACGCCGCCGGCCAGGAGGTCGGGTACACGTTCGTCGCCGAGAACACGGGAACGCTGACCCTCACCGGCCTCGAGCTGGCCGGGACGGCCTTCTCCGGCACCGGTGCGACGCCGGAGATCGTCTGCCCGACGGACAGCGGCCCGCTGGCCCCCGGGGCCGAGGTCACCTGCACGGCGGACTACGTCGTCACGCAGGCGGACGTCGACAGCGGCGCGCTGACGCACAGCGCCGTCGCGACCGCGACGCCGTCCGGCGGCATCCTCGTCGTCCTGGCCGCGGTGCTCCGCGCCCCGGGCGACGTCAGCTCGGAGGCCTCGACGCTCGAGATCCTCAGCGAGCGCGCCCCGGCGCTGACCGTCCAGGTGTCGAGCTCCGGCGTCGTGACCGCCGCTGGTGACGTCGTCACGGCGACGGCGGTCGTCGCCAACGCCGGCAACGTGACGCTCACCGACGTCGGCGCGCTCATCACGGTCGAGGGTGGGAGCGGCGCCGTCTCGCCGATCGTCTGCGGCGAGGGGGCGGCGTCGCTCGCCCCGGGGGCCGAGGTCACCTGCACCGTGACCTACACCGCCGCGGAGGGGGACCTGTCGCTCGACGGGCTCGTGCTCGAGGCGGTCGGCGTCGGTACCGCGCCCGACGGCGAGCCGCTCGCCGTCCGGTCGCTGCCGGTGACCGCGGCGATCGCCGTCGACCCGGTGGAGGAGGCGACCACGCCGCCGCCGACGACCGAGCCGCCGACGACGCCGGGGCCGACCTCGCCCGGGCCGACGACGCCGGGGCCGACGACGCCCGGTGTGCCGCCGACCGCGGGACCGGGTCGGCCGATGGCCGAGACCGGCGCCGACCTGCGCGTGCCGGCCGGCATCGCGCTGAGCGCGCTGCTGCTGGGGGCGGGCGCGGTGCTGACGGCCCGTCGCCGTCGGGCCTGATCGGACGCACGAACGGGGCGCCTGCTGCGGCAGGCGCCCCGTTCGTGCGCTCGGGCCCGGGTCGTTCGCGTGGCAGCCGCTGCGGCGGTGCCGGATCCTCGCTCAGCGGTCGGCCGGCGGGTCCTCCGCGAGGGCCTGGCCGGTCGCGACGTCGAGCGCCGCGGCGCCGGGGTTGTGCTTCGCCTCGCGGCGGGCGCGCCAGATCTCCCACACCATCGGCAGCACCGAGATGACGACGATCGCGACGAGCATCGCCTCGATGTTCTCCTTGACGAACGTCAGGTTCCCGAGGCCGTAGCCCAGCAGGGTCACGCCGACCGCCCAGACGAGCGCGCCGACCACGTTGTACGACACGAAGTGGCGGTAGTTCATCTTGCTCATGCCGGCGGCGACGGGCGCGTAGGTGCGGACGATCGGCACGAAGCGCGCCAGGATGATCGTGCGGCCGCCGTACTTCTCGAAGTAGTCGTGCGCCTGCTTGATGTACTGCGGCTTGAGGACCTTGGCGTCCGGGTTCCGGAACAGCCGGACGCCGAAGCGCCGCCCGATGAAGTAGGCGAGCTGGTCGCCCAGGAACGCGGCTGCGAACAGGAGCACCAGCAGCAGCGGCAGGTTGATGCTGAGGTTGCCCTGCGCCACGAGCGCGCCGGCAGTGAAGAGCAGCGAGTCACCGGGCAGGAACGGGAACAGCATCCCGGTCTCGATGAAGATGACCGCGACGATCCCGATGAGCGCGGCGTCGCCGAAGCGCTCGATGAGGCTCTCGGCGTTCAGCCAGTCGGGTCCGAGGGCGACGACGTCGCCGTAGCTGGAGGAGGCTGCGACGAGATCGGGCAGCGCGACGGCGAGGTCCATGGTGGGCACGACGGATACCGTATCCGGCCGAACCCCCGAAACCTGTGGAGGCGCGGTGCAGACGCTGGGGGGATGACCGGACGCGATCGGCGCGCCGGTTACGGTGGATCCGGCGCCGCTGCGCCGTCGATACCGACCCCGGACCACGAGACCGATACCGACCAGAACGGCTTCCCCGTGACCTCGCCCTCGCCCCAGAGACCTGCTCGACCCACGACGACCGACCCCGAGGACGAGGCCCCCGCCGTCGCTCGCGCCACCTGGCGGGACGCCCCCGGGCTGATGCTGCGCGGAGGCTTCGTCGGGATGGCGGAGGGCGTGCCCGGCATCTCCGGCGGAACCATCGCCCTGGTGGTCGGCCTGTTCGACCGCCTCATCGACTCCGCCGGGCAGCTCGTGCACGCGCTTCGCGTGACCGTCAGCGCCGCGCTGCGTCGCAGCGAGGGCCGCGAGGTCCGGGCGGCGTTCGGCGTCATCGACTGGCGCTTCCTCGCCCCCGTGCTGCTCGGCATGGCGGTCGTGCTGGTCGCGACGCTCAGCCTGCTCGCGCCGCTGCTCGAGGCGCACCCCGTACAGGTCAGCTCGGTCTTCCTCGGCATGATCGCCGTCTCGATCCTCGTGCCGCTGCGGATGATGCCGCACCGTCCGAGCCCGCGGGACCTGCTGCTGATCGCCGGCGGCGCCGTGGTCGCGTTCGGCCTGACGTCGCTGCCGCGCGTCGACGTCGCGCAGCCGCCGCTGTGGCTCGTCTTCGTCGGGGCCGCGATCGCCATCAACGCCCTCGTGGTGCCCGGCGTCTCCGGATCGTTCGTGCTGCTCACGCTCGGCCTCTACATCCCGGTGCAGGCCGCCCTGGCCGACCGCGACCTCGTGTTCATCCTGACGTTCGCGGCGGGCGCCGCCGTCGGGCTCGGCTCGTTCGTCAAGGTGCTGCAGTGGCTGCTGCACCACCGTCGGCAGGTGTTCCTCGCCGTCGTCACCGGCCTGATGATCGGGTCGCTCCGCTCGCTGTGGCCGTGGCAGGACGGCACGACCCTGCTCGCGCCGCCGAGCGCGAGCGCCGTGGGCGTCTCCGCGCTGCTGGCGCTCGCGGGCGGCGCGGTGGTGTGGCTCGCGCTGGCGTGGGAGCGCCGGCACGGGAGCCCCGCCGTCGTGCACGCCTGAGGCTCACCGGCACCGGGCCCCATCGCCCCAGCGCCTCACCGCCCCCGCGGCTCGCCCTCAGCCGCGACCCATCCCGTGGTAGGTCCAGCCGGCCTCGCGCCACGCGGCCGACGTCAGCGCGCCGCGTCCGTCGATGACCTGGCGACCGGCGACGAGGGCGCCGGTCTCGACGGGGTCGAGCCCCGCGTACTCGGGCCACTCGGTCACGAGCACCACGAGGTCGGCGTCCTGCAGCGCCGCCCGGGTGTCCTCGACGTAGGTCAGCTGCGGGTGCCGCAGGCGCGCGTTCGCGATGCCCTGCGGGTCCGTGGCGCGCACGTCGGCGCCGAGACCCTTGAGCCGGACGGCGATGTCGAGGGCGGGGGAGTCCCGCACGTCGTCGGAGTGCGGCTTGAAGGACAGGCCGAGCACGGCGATCCGCCTCTCGTGGACGTGTCCGCCGAGCGCCTCCTGGGCGATCGTGACCACGCGGTCGCGACGCCTGAGGTTGATCGCGTCGACCTCCTTGAGGAAGGCGAGGGACTCGCCGCGGCCCAGCTCCTCGGCCCGGGCCGCGAACGCCCGGATGTCCTTGGGCAGGCAGCCGCCGCCGAAGCCGACGCCGGCGTTGAGGAACCGGCGGCCGATCCGGGCGTCGTGCCCCAGGGCGTCGGCGAGCTCACCGACGTCGGCCCCGGTGGCCTCCGCGATCTCGGCCATCGCGTTGATGAACGAGATCTTCGTGGCCAGGAAGGCGTTGGCCGAGACCTTGACGAGCTCCGCCGTCGCGAAGTCGGTGACGATCCGGGGGATCGCCAGCGAGAGCGCGTGCGCGTAGACCTCGTCGAGCAGCTCGCGCGCGCGGTCGCTCGTGACGCCGTAGACGAGCCGGTCGGGCTCGACCGTGTCGCGCACCGCGTAGCCCTCGCGCAGGAACTCGGGGTTCCAGGCCAGCTCGGCCCCCGTGCCCGACGCCTCCAGGCGCGCCGCGAGCCCGGCGGCCGTGCCGACGGGCACGGTGCTCTTCCCGACGACGAGATCGCCGGCGGCCAGGTGGGGCAGGAGGCCGTCGAAGGCCGCGTCCACGTGGGTCAGGTCGGCGGCGGTGGAGTCCTTGCGCTGCGGGGTCCCGACGGCGAGGAAGTGGACGCGCGCACCGGCGGCGTCCGCGATGTCGGTGGAGAACCGCAGCCGCCCGGTGGCGACGGACTCCGCCAGCAGCGGCCCGAGCCCGGGCTCGTAGAAGTGGGGTTCCGCGGCGGTGAGCGAGGCGATCTTGGCCGGGTCGACGTCGATGCCGACGACGTCGTGGCCGAGGCTCGTCATGGCGGCCGCGTGGACCGCGCCGAGGTAACCGCATCCGATGACGGACAGGCGCATCGCGTGTCTCCTTCAGGGTGGGGGGCGAGGGGGAGAGGCGTGGTGCGAAGCCCGCCCAGTCTGTGCGGTGGATCCGCCGAGGGGAAGTCCGCGGCCGTCGCGCGGGGGAGGATGGGGCCCGTGGAGGACGAGCGGGAGACGCGCGACGGCGGGGGCGTCGACGACGGGCGCGAGATCGGTGTCGGCCCGTGGCCCGGGGGCGAGGCGGCCTGGCCCGACGACCCGCGGTACGACCCCGAGCTGCTGGCGCAGGGCGACCGGCGCAACGTCGTGGACGCCTACCGCTACTGGCGGCTGGAGGCGATCGTCGCCGACCTCGACACCCGGCGCAGCCCGCTGCACGTGGCGATCGAGAACCTCGCCCACGACCTCAACATCGGGTCGATCGTGCGCACCGCGAACGCCTACAACGTGGCGGGCGTCCACGTCGTCGGGCGACGGCGGTGGAACCGTCGCGGGGCGATGGTCACCGACCGCTACCTGCACGTGCACCACCACCCCGACGCCGCGGCCTTCGCGGCCTGGGCGCGCGAGGCGGGGGTCGCCGTCGTCGGCATCGACAACGTGCCGGGGTCGACGGCGATCGAGACCGCCGGCCTGCCGCGCGCCGCGGTGCTGGTGTTCGGCTCCGAGGGCCCGGGTCTGAGCCCGGAGCTGCTGGCGGCGTGCGCGCAGCTCAGGCACATCACGCAGCACGGCTCGACCCGGTCGATCAACGCGGGGGCCGCGGCCGCCGTCGCCATGTACGCCTGGGCGAGCGAGCACCTGCCGCCGCCCGCCCCCTGAGCGCACGCGGGACGGACGTCCCGACGGGCCGGTCGCCGCATCTGACAGACTTGGCACGACCTGGTGAGTTCTTATCCCGAGGAGCAAACACGCATGCCCATCGCAACCCCTGAGGTTTACGCCGAGATGATCGACCGGGCCAAGGCCGGCTCGTTCGCCTACCCGGCGGTCAACATCACGTCCTCCCAGACCGTCACGGCGGCCATCCAGGGCTTCGCCGAGGCCGAGAGCGACGGGATCATCCAGGTCTCGGTCGGTGGCGCGGAGTACGCGTCCGGCTCGACGATCAAGGACCGCGTCTCCGGTTCGCTCGCGCTCGCCGCGTACGCGACCGAGGTCGCCAAGAACTACGGCGTGACCATCGCGCTGCACACGGACCACTGCGTCAAGAAGAACCTGGACTCCTGGGTCCGTCCGCTCCTGGCCCACGAGGCCGAGCAGGTCAAGCGCGGCGAGAACCCGACGTTCCAGTCCCACATGTTCGACGGCAGCGACATCCCGCTGGACGAGAACCTCGTGATCGCCGCCGAGCTCCTCGAGCTCTCTCAGGCTGCACGGACCATTCTCGAGATCGAGGTGGGCGTCGTCGGTGGTGAGGAGGACGGCCACGAGGCCGAGATCAACGACAAGCTGTACACGACGCCTCAGGACGGTCTCGCGACGGTCCGCGCCCTCGGCGCCGGCGAGAAGGGCCGCTACCTGACGGCCCTCACGTTCGGCAACGTGCACGGCGTCTACAAGCCGGGCGCGGTCAAGCTCCGTCCGGCCATCCTCAAGGAGATCCAGGACTCCGTCGGCGCCGAGCTCGGCAAGGCGAACCCGTTCGACCTCGTCTTCCACGGCGGCTCGGGCTCGACGGCGGAGGAGATCTCGGAGGCCGTCGACAACGGCGTCATCAAGATGAACATCGACACCGACACCCAGTACGCGTTCACGCGTCCCGTGGTCGGTCACATGTTCGGCAACTACGACGGCGTGCTCAAGATCGACGGCGAGGTGGGCAACAAGAAGGCCTACGACCCGCGCGCCTGGGGCAAGCTGGCCGAGGCCGGCATGGCCGCCCGCATCGTCGAGGCGTGCCAGCAGCTGCGCAGCGCCGGTCACAAGCTCTGAGCCGACCGGCGGACTGACCGACACGAAGGGCGGGTGGCCGACGGCCACCCGCCCTTCGTGCTGCCGGCGCCTCAGGCGGCGGAGAACGGTTCGGTGTCGGGGTCCGGCGCGCCGCCCTCGACGATCTCGACCATGTCGCCGATACGGGTGACGTCGAGGAGGAAGCGGACGACCTCGGGCGGGTCGATGACGCGGAGCGGGCCCGGTGTCCGGGTCGCCAGCCGCGCGAGCAGCGCGATGCCGCTGGAGTCCATGAAGGTGATGCCGGAGGCGTCCACCGAGGTGCGGCGCGAGGCCTTCTCGGCCTGGGCGACGGCGTCGGCCAGGTCCCCCGAGGCGCTGACGTCGATCTCGCCGGTCAGGGTGATGAACGTCCCCCGCCCGTCCTGGCTCACGTCGACCACCGGTCGCGCGATCAGCCCAGCATCGTCCATGGTGGCCTCCGAGCCATGGGTGAGCGATGTGGCACCGCTCTCAGCAGTGCAAGAGTACGCGAGGCGTCAAGGGACGGTTTGGGCCCGGTGAGGTGCTGCCGAGTCCACCCGTCGGGTCGGGTGCGCCACGCCCGCACACAGCGGGTCGAGGGAATGGGAGGATGGAACGGTGAGTCACGAGAGCCTGGGGACCGACGTCAGCGTCGGACCGCCGTCCACCCGTCTGCCCGCCGATCACCCTGACATCACCGTCGCGGCCCTGCTCGGGGACGACGGCGGAGTCGTCGACGTCCGCGACGTCGACGCGCTGCGGTCCGCGGCCGCCGCGCACCCCGACTCGAGCCTGGCCTGGGCGCTTCTGGCGCGCACCGAGCTCGACGGGATCGCGGAGGACGGCGACGCCGTCGCCGCGGACGCCGTCACGGCCTACGCCTACGCCCGCGTGGGCTACCACCGCGGCCTCGACGCGCTGCGTCGCGCCGGCTGGCGCGGCCAGGGCCCGATCCCGGTGTCCCACCCGGCCAACCGCGGCTTCCTCGCCGCCCTGCTCGCGCTCGGCGACGCCGCGCGTGCGCTGGGCGAGGTCGAGGAGGCGACGCGGATCGCGGAGTTCGTCGACCAGTCGGACCCGACCGCCCCCGCCGTCCTGGCGTCGGGCGTCCCGGTGGGCGAGGCGCCCGCCACCACAGGAGCGGAGTAGCCATGCCTGCAGTCGTCGTCGTCGGAGCCCAGTGGGGCGACGAGGGCAAGGGGAAGGCGACCGATCAGCTCGGCTCGCGCGTCGACTACGTCGTCAAGTTCAACGGCGGCAACAACGCCGGGCACACGGTGGTGATCGGCGACGAGAAGTACGCCCTCCACCTGCTGCCCTCGGGCATCCTGAGCCCGGGCGTCACGCCGGTGATCGGCAACGGCGTCGTCGTCGACCTCGAGGTCCTGTTCTCCGAGCTCGACCACCTCGAGACGCGCGGTGTGGACACCTCCCGCCTGCTCGTCAGCGGCAGCGCGCACGTCATCCCGCCCTACAACCGCACGCTCGACAAGGTGACGGAGCGGTTCCTCGGGAAGCGCCAGATCGGCACCACCGGTCGCGGCATCGGCCCGACGTACGCGGACAAGATGAACCGCGTCGGCGTCCGGATCCAGGACCTGTACGACGAGAAGATCCTGCGCGAGAAGATCGAGGGCGCGCTGGAGATGAAGAACCAGATCCTCCTCAAGGTCTACAACCGGCGCGCCGTCACGGTCGACGAGACGGTGGACGCCCTGCTGGCCTGGGCCGACCGGCTCCAGCCGATGGTCGCGGACTGCTCGCTCGTGCTGAACTCCGCGCTCGACCGCGGCGAGATCGTCCTGTTCGAGGCCGGCCAGGCCACGATGCTCGACGTCGACCACGGCACCTACCCGTTCGTCACGTCCTCCTCGGCCACGGCCGCGGGCGCGTGCACCGGTTCCGGCATCGGCCCGACCCGGATCGACCGCGTCGTCGGCGTCATCAAGGCCTACACGACGCGCGTCGGCGAGGGTCCGTTCCCGACCGAGCTGAACGACGAGATGGGTGAGTTCCTGCGCAAGACGGGCGGCGAGTTCGGTGTCACCACCGGCCGCTCGCGCCGCTGCGGCTGGTACGACGCCGTCATCGCCCGCTACTCCTCGCGCATCAACGGGCTCACGGACCTCGTGCTGACCAAGCTCGACGTGCTCACCGGCCTCGAGAAGATCCCGGTGTGCGTGGCCTACGACGTCGACGGCGTCCGCTACGACGAGATGCCCGTCGACCAGAGCGCGTTCCACCACGCGACGCCGATCTACGAGGAGCTCGACGGCTGGTACGAGGACATCTCCTCGGCCCGCACGTTCGAGGATCTCCCGGTCAACGCGCAGCGCTACGTCGAGCACCTCGAGTCGATCTCCGGCACGCGGATCTCCGCCGTCGGCGTCGGCCCGCAGCGCGAGGCGACGATCGCACGGCACGACATCCTGGGCTGAGCCCGGGCTGCGTTCGACCGGCGCGTTGCGCGCACCGATGGCCGCTTCCCGCGTGGGGAAGCGGCCATCGTCGTACGCAACGCCCTGGGGTGGCGGCAGGGTGGCGGCAGGTGCGGCGGGGTCAGGCGGGTGGTGGCCGCGAGTCCACGTCGGCGCCGTCCCACAGGTCCTCGCACGGGACCGGCAGGGCGGCATGGGTGCGGAGGTAGGGACCGGCCCCGACGTCCCCGGTGAGCGTGGCCGTGAGCGCGACGGCGTGGTCCCGGCCCACGAGGACCGGGTGGCCGGGGCGCCGTCGTAGGTCGCGCGGGCGAGCGCCGACGCCGGGGCCGCGCCCTCCGCCGTCGCCACGTCAACCACGCGCCGCACCGCCCGGGCCGGCAGCGTCGGGGTGTCGACCGTGAGGATCACGACGGCGTCGCCCCGCCCCGCGAACGCGGTCGCCAGGCCGGTGCGGAGCGTGGCTGACAGGCCGGTGGCCCAGTCCGCGACGACGACCGGCTCGACGGCGACCGGCTCGAGGGGGCTCGCGTGACCGTCGAGCCCGGCCAGCACCGCCGACGCCTCGTCCGCCCCCGCGCCCAGCGCGACCACGACCCGCTCGCAGCCGCCGGAGCGCAGCGCCCGCACCGCGAGGTGCAGCCAGGGGGTGCCGTCGGCCGCGCGCGCGAGCGCCTTGGGCCCCCCGAACCGCGTCCCGGCGCCGGCGGCGAGCACGAGTCCGACGAGCACTCCGCCTCCTCGGGCCGTGGGGATGGTCGGGGCCGTGACCCTGTCCGACACACGCCCGTCACTGCTGGTGACCGGGCGTCACGTGAGCGTAGCGCCGTCGTTACAGGGCCCTCGTACGGTCGGGTGATGCTCGAGCTCGCCCACGATCTGCTGCCCCTGCTGCGGGCCGGGCGGAGCGCTGCCGTCGTGACGGTGACCCGGGTGGCCCGCAGCGCGCCGCGCGGCGTGGGCACCTCGATGGTCGTGACGGCGGACGCCCGGGTCGTCGGGTCGCTCTCCAGCGGGTGCGTCGAGGGCGACGCCGTGCTGCTGGCCCTCGACGCCCTCGCGACGGGGGAGACCCGCCGCGCCACCTTCGGCGTCG
This sequence comes from Serinibacter arcticus, assembly GCF_003121705.1. Classification (NCBI taxonomy): domain Bacteria; kingdom Bacillati; phylum Actinomycetota; class Actinomycetes; order Micrococcales; family Beutenbergiaceae; genus Serinibacter; species Serinibacter arcticus. Next base: position 3,276,629 of record NZ_PYHR01000002.1, read on the forward strand.
TGGCGGTGCCCGACGGCGGGGGGCGGGTCAGGCGGGCCGCTCGCCCGAGCTCGTGGCCGGGCCCGGCCTCGCGTGCGGCGGTTCGATCGACGTGCTGGCCTACCGGGTCACTCCGCAGGACGGCGCGGTGATCGCCGCGCTGGAGGACGTCGTCGCGGACCGGCCCGCCGCCGTCGGGATCGTCCGGTCGGGGGAGGGCGCCGGACGCGTGGTCGCGCTCGACGTCGTCGCGCACCCCGCGCACGCCACCGCCCACCCGACCCGCGACCTCCTCGTCCTCACGCACACCCCCCGCCCGCGCCTGGTGGTGCTCGGGGCGGGGGAGCACGCCGTCGCGCTGTGCCGCCTCGCCGCCGCGGCCGGGTTCGCCGTCACGGTCGGGGACGCCTCGGCGCTGATGGCCACGCGGGAGCGGTTCCCGGACGCCGACCGGGTGGTGGTCGGCGAGGGCGTCGACGTCCTCGCCGCGCTGCCGTCGCACGCGCTCGGCCCGCGCACCGCCGTCTGCGTCCTCACGCACGACGTGCGCGTCGACGTCCCGGCCCTGGCCGCCGCGCTCGCGCTGCCGGTCGGCTTCGTCGGCGCGATGGGCTCGCGCTCGACCGTCGCGCGGCGCGCCCGGCTGCTGCGCGAGGCCGGCGTGGACGAGTCCGCCCTCGCACGCCTGCGGTCCCCGATCGGTCTCGACCTCGGCGGCACGTCCGAGCTCGAGACGGCGCTGTCGATCCTCGCGGAGATCGTCGCCGTCCGGCACACCGCCTCGGCCCGCCCGCTCAGCCGGACGGCCGGGCGGCTGCACGGCGCCCCGCCGTCGCCCACCGCCGTCACCCCCGCGTCCCACCCTGCGTCCCACCCCGCCTGCACCACGACGAACGGAGCGGTCGCATGAGCGCCGGACCCGCCACCACCGCCCGCACGATCATCGAGAACGGCTACGTCGCGACGGTCGACGGCGCGGGGAACGAGCACGCCCGCGGTCACGTCGTGATCGAGGGGTCGCGCATCGTCGCGGTGGGCGAGGGGCCGGCGCCGGCCGAGCTGCGCGTCGGGGCCGACGTCGTCGACGCGACCGGCTGCCTGGTGACGCCGGGCCTGGTCAACACCCACCACCACCTGTACCAGTGGCTGACGCGCGGCTACGCGCAGGACGCGATCCTGTTCGACTGGCTGACCTCGCTGTACCCGCTGTGGGCGCGGATCGACGCCGGCCTCACCGGGACCGCGGCGGCCGGCGCGATGGCCGTGCTCGCGCGCTCGGGCTGCACCACGGTGGGCGACCACCACTACGTCTTCCCGGCCGGGAGCGGCGACATCGTCGGCGCGATCGTCGAGGCGGCGCACCGCGTCGGCGTCCGGCTGCACGCCACGCGCGGCTCGATGGACCTCGGCGCCTCGCAGGGCGGGCTGCCGCCGGACTTCGCCGTCGAGACGACGGCGGCGGCGCTCGCGGCCTCGCAGGAGGCGGTCGAGCGTTACCACGACCCCGCGCCCGACGCCCTGGTGAAGGTCGCGATCGCGCCGTGCTCGCCGTTCTCCGTGACGAGCGACCTGCTGCGCGAGGCGGCCGTGCTGGCGCGCGACCTCGACGTCCGGCTGCACACGCACGCCTCGGAGACGGTCGAGGAGGACGCCTACTGCGCGGAGAGGTTCGGCCGCACGCCCACGCAGTACCTCGAGGACCTCGGCTGGCTGGGGCCCGACGTCTGGATGGCGCACTGCGTCCACCTCGACGCCCCCGCGATCGAGCGGTACGCGGCCACGGGCACCGGCGTCGCGCACTGCCCGTCCTCGAACGGGCGCCTGGCCGCCGGGATCGCCCCGGTGCGCGACCTGCTGGCGGCGGGCGTCGCCGTCGGGCTCGGGGTGGACGGCGCCGCGTCCAACGAGTCGGGCCAGCTCGGCGTCGAGATCCGCGAGTCCGTCCTGATGGGCCGGCTGCGGACCGGGGCCGACTCGCTCAGCGTCCGTTCCGCGCTCTGGATGGCGACGGCGGGCGGGGCCCGGGTGCTCGGCCGCGCCGCCGAGCTCGGCTCGCTCGAGGTGGGCAAGCTCGCCGACCTCGTGGTGTGGCGGGTCGACGGCGTCGAGCACGCCGGCATCATCGACCCGGTCGCCGCGCTCGGACTCGGCGCTCTGCCGGTCGTGGCCCGCAGCCTGGTCGGCGGGCGCCCGGTCGTCGTCGACGGCGCGCTCGTCACCGCCGAGGAGCCGGTCATCGCGCGCGAGGTCGCTGCTGCGTCCCTCGCCCTGGCCGAGCGGCTCTGAGGCGACGCCGTGGACGTCACGACGGTCGACTCCTTCCGCGCGGCACGGACGCGCGCCGACCTCGCGCTCGCGCCGGGGGAGGTGCCCATCGCCGGCGGCACCTGGCTGATGAGCGAGCCGCAGCCGCGCACCACCGGCTTCGTCGACCTGACCACGATGGGCTGGCCCGACCTGGAGGTGACGGGCGAGGGCCTGCGCATCGGGGCGACGTGCACGATCGCGACGCTCGTGGCGTGGGCGGAGGGACGGCTCACGCCGCGCACCGCGGCGCTGCCCCCGGTTCCCGAGGCCTGGACGGCGGTGGCGCTCGCGCCGGCCGCCGCGAACGCGCTGCTCGCCTCGTTCAAGATCTGGAACACCGCGACCGTCGGCGGCAACGTCTGCCGCTCCTACGCGGCCGCCGCGATGGTCTCGCTCGCGGTCGCGCTCGACGGCGTCGCGGAGGTCTGGTGCCCGGACGGGAGCGAGCGACGGGTCGCCGTCGCCGACCTCGTGACGGGCGACGCGACCAACGCGCTGGCCGACGGCGAGATCCTGCGCGCCGTCGTGCTGCCCGACGTCGCTCTGCGGTCGCGCGCCGTGCTCCGCAAGGTGGCGCTCGCCGAGCTGGGGCGCTCGGGCGCGGTCGTCACGGGACGCGTGGATCCGGACGGCACCGTCGTCGTCGCGATCACGGCCGCGACGTCGACGCCCACCGTGCTGCGCTACCCGTCGCTGCCCCCGGAGGCGCGGCTGCGCAGCGACGTCGAGGCCGCGCCCGGCTACTACTCCGACCCGCTCGGCCCCGCCGACTGGCGCCGCGCCGTCAGCGCCACGCTCGCCACCCGCGTCCGCGAGGACCTGATCACCGGGGGGACCGCATGAGGTTCACCGTCAACGCCACCGAGGTCGAGGCCGAGCCCGACCCCGGCCAGTGCCTGCGCACGCTGCTGCGGTCCAGCGGTCACACGGAGGTGAAGAAGGGGTGCGACGCCGGCGACTGCGGCGCGTGCTCCGTGCTGCTCGACGGCGAGCCCGTCCACTCCTGCATCATCCCGGCCGTGCGGGTCGAGGGCCGGGCGGTGACGACGGCGGCCGGGCTCGCCCCGGGCGACGAGCTCCACCCCGTGCAGGAGGCCCTGATCGAGCGGTTCGGGTTCCAGTGCGGGTTCTGCTCGCCGGGGATGAGCGTGACCGCGTCGACGCTGACGCCCGAGGACCTGCCCGACCTGGACCGGCGGATGAAGGGGAACCTGTGCCGCTGCACGGGGTACCGGCCGATCCGCGAGGCGATCCGGTGCGGGGTGCTCGAGGGGTCGGAACCGGGGTCGGGTTCCGGGGAGGGTGGCGGCTGCGCCGGGACGTGCGGGGCCGCGGCGCTGACGCGGACGGCGGAGCCCGCGTCCGAGGCCACGCAGCGCCCGCTCGACGGCGTCGGCCGCTCGGTCCGGCCGCCGCGCGGTCGCGAGATCGTGCAGGGCCTGGAGCCGTTCACGTTCGACACGGTCGTGCCCGGTGCGCTCACGCTGCGGGTCGTCGGGTCGCCGCACGCGCACGCCCGGATCCTCGCGATCGACACCGCGGCGGCCCTGGCGGTGCCGGGCGTCGTGGCCGTGCTCACGCACGAGGACGCGCCGTCGCGACGGTTCTCCACCGCCCGCCACCAGCACCGCGAGGACGACCCGGACGACACCCGGATGCTCGACGACGTCGTGCGGTACATCGGTCAGCGCGTCGCCGCCGTGGTGGCCGAGACGCCCGCGGCCGCCGTCGCCGCCTGCGCGCTGGTCCGCGTGACGTACGAGGTGCTGCCCGCCGTCTTCGACCCGGAGGAGGCCCGGACGCCGGGGGCGCCGCTGCTGCACCCCGACCTCAACGAGCTCGACCGGGTCCACGAGTCCTCGCGCAACGTCGTCGCGGCGCTGCACGGCGGGTACGGGGGCGACGTCGACGCGGCGCTCGCGGCCAGCGCCGTCACCGTCGGCGGGACGTGGAGCACGAGCCGGGTCACGCACGCGCAGCTCGAGACGCACGGGGCGATCGGGTGGCTCGACGACGACGGGCGGCTCGTCATCCGCTCCAGCACGCAGGTGCCGTTCCTCGTGCGGGACGAGCTCGCGCTCCTGCTCGACCTGCCGCGGGAGAAGGTGCGCGTGTTCGCCGCCCGGGTGGGCGGCGGGTTCGGCGGCAAGCAGGAGGTCTTCACGGAGGACCTGGTGGCGCTCGCGGTGCTGCGGACGGGGCGGCCGGTCTCCTACGAGTTCTCGCGCACGGACGAGTTCCTGCGCTCCTCGCTGCGCCACCCGTTCCGGGTCCGGGTGACGCTCGGCGCGGACGCGGGCGGGGTGCTGACGGCGATGAAGGTCGACGTCCTCACCGACACGGGCGCGTACGGCAACCACGCGATCGGCGTCATGTTCCACTCCTGCGCGGAGTCGATCGGGGTCTACCGCGCGCCCGTGAAGTGGGTGGACGCCGAGGCGGTCTACACGAACAACGTGCCGTCGGGGGCGTTCCGCGGCTACGGGCTCGGGCAGGTGATCCTCGGCGTCGAGTCGGCGATGGACCTGCTCGCCCAGGAGCTGGGGATCGACCCGTTCGAGCTGCGGCGGCTCAACGCCGTCGCGCAGGGTGACCCGATCCGGGTGACGCACGAGCACCACGAGGACGACCTGATCTGGGGGAGCTACGGGCTCGACCAGTGCCTCGACCTCGCGGAGGCGGCGCTGCGGCGTGGCAACGGCGTCGAGGCACCGGCGGGCTGGGACGTGGGGGAGGGGATGGCGCTCGGGATGCTCTCGACGATGGCGCCCCGCGGCCACTTCTCCGACACCAGCGTGACGCTGCGGCCCGACGGCGTGGTGGTGCTCGACGTCGGCACCGCCGAGTTCGGCAACGGCACCTCGACGGTGCACCGGCAGATCGCGGCGTCGGCGCTCGGGATCGACGGCGAGCGGCTCGTGCTGCGCCGGTCCGACACCGACCTGGTGGGGCACGACACGGGCGCGTTCGCGTCGTCGGGCATCACGGTCGCGGGGCGCGCGCTGCACGCCGCGTGCCTCGCGCTGCGGGAGTCCGTGGCGCGGGTGGCGGGGGACGACGGCGATGGCGTCGCTCCTGCCGACGTGACGCTCACCCCCGCGGGGGTGAGCGTCGGGGGACGCACGGTCGGCTACGCCGAGCTCGTCGCGGCGGCGCCGGCTGCGGAGCGCTCCGCCGAGGGCCTGCGTGCCGTGGCGTCCGAGCGGGCGTTCGTGCGCTCGCTGGTGTTCAACGTGCACGCGGTGCGGGTCGCCGTCGATCCCGGCACGGGCGCGGTGAAGGTGCTGCAGTCGGTCCAGTCCGCCGACGCGGGGTTCGTCATGAACCCGGCGCAGTGCCGCGGTCAGGTCGAGGGCGGGGCGGCGCAGGGACTGGGCAGCGCGCTGCTCGAGGAGGTGATGACGGACGGCGCCGGCGGGCTCACCACGACCGTCTTCCGCACCTACCGCGTGCCGCAGTTCGCCGACGTGCCCGAGACCGAGGTCTACTTCGCCGAGACGAGCGACGAGCTGGGCCCCTTCGGGGCGAAGTCGATGAGCGAGTCCCCGTACAACCCGGTGGCGCCGGCCGTGGGGAACGCGATCGCGCGGGCCACGGGCGCGCGGGTGTATCAGCAGCCGTTCTCGCGGGACCGGGTGTGGCGGGCGGCGGCGCAGGCCGCGAGTGGCGCCGAGGTGTCGGACCAGATCGTGGAGGACGTCGCGTAGGTCCGGCGACGGACCGGGCGGTGCGCGGGCGGTGCGCGGGCGGTGCGCAGGCGGCGGCCTCGCCGGCGCCGCCACCGTGGGCCCGACGAAGGCGGCGCCGCCGCCTCCCCGACCGCGCCCTTGTGGCTGTTGCGCCGCCGTCGCCGCGCCCTTGTGGTCGTGTTCGCCGCTCGGGAGCGACCACAGCGGCGCGGTCGCGGAGGCGCAGCGACCACAAGGGCACGTGTGCGTGCTGGGGCGGGCCTCAAGCGCGGGGTGGTTGGCGCCGGGCGGGGGTGAGCCTGGGGTTGGGGTGCGTGCGCTGGGCCGGGCGCGCCCGAAGCGCGGGTTGGCCAGGGCTGGGTCGGGGGTGAGTCTGGGGTTGGGGTGCGTGCGGCGGGCCGGGTGCGCCCGAAGCGCGGGGTGGCCCGCGCCCGCCTACAGCCCCTTCTGCGGCGTCATCCCCATCCGGGCGAGCGTGACGTTCTCTGCGATCTGCACCAGGTTGTAGAGCACGAGCGAGACCGCCGTCACCGCGACCACGGACGCCCACAGCGCCGAGAACTGCGCCTGCGGGACGAAGCCGCCGATCGAGCCGCCGATGCCCGTGCCGACCGCGAGCCACTCCGCCAGGAGCGCTCCCGTGATGGCACCCGGCACCGAGATCCGCACCGCGGCGAAGAACGCGGGCAGCGACGACGGGACGGCCACGTGCCGCAGCGTGCTCACCGTCCCACCGCCGTAGACGGCGACCAGGTCGTTCATGTGACCCGCAGCGGACTTCAGCCCGAACGAGATCGTCACCAGCGCGGGGAACAGCACGACGATCCCGCCGATGACGGCGACCGCCGCCGTCCCGCGGCCGAAGATCATCACGATCACGGGCGCCATGGCGATCAGGGGCACCGACCGCAGCAGCATCGCCGCCGGCATCAGCGCGTGCTCGGTGCCGCGGCTGAGCTGGAAGGACAGGGCCACCACGATGGCGGCGAGCAGTCCGGCGACGAAACCGACCGCCGAGTGCCCGAGCGTGACGGCGAGGTTGCCCGCGATGAGGTCGCGGTTGGCCTGGGCGGCCGGCACCGTCATCAGGAAGTTCCAGACGTCGACCGGCCCCTTGGCGATCATCGGCGAGACCTGGAGCACGGCGAGCAGACCGACCCACAGCACGAGGACCGCGACCAGCGTCAGCGCGAACGTCATCACCGACCGTCCGAGGGCGATCAGCACGCTGCGGCGGGCGTCGCGGCTCACCTGTGCGGTGAGCGCCGCCGTCGAGTCGTCGACGACGGCGGCGGGGGCCGCGACGGCGGAGGTGGCCTCCGCCGTCGTGCTCGGTGAGGTGGGGGAGGTGGTCGAGCTCACGAGGAGGCTCCCTTCGACCACGGCGCCACGAGCCGGGCGACGAGCCCGATCGCGACGAAGCCGAGGAGGGCGACGGCGCCGCTCGCCAGGGCGAGGGCCCAGATTCGGGGCGCGTCGGAGTTCTGCATCGCGAGCATCATCGCCATCCCGACGCCGGACTCGACCTTCCCGAAGAACCCGGCGAGCACCGCCCCGAGGAAGGCGGCGGGCACGGCGATCTGGAGGGCGTTGAGGATCGCGGGCAGCGCGGCGATCAGCCGCACCTTGACCAGCTGGGTGAAGCGGCTGCCGCCGTAGACGGCGACCAGGTCGAGCGCGGAGGCGTCGGCGGACTTGAGTCCGAGCAGCGCCCCGACGACCGTGGTGAAGAAGACCGACAGCGCCGCGAGCAGCACCGCCGTCCCGCTCGGCTCGCCCCGTCCGGGCGGCGGGATGAGGACGACGGCGAGGACCGCCACCGCGACGATCGGGATGCAGTACGTGATGATCGCGAGCTGCGTGATCAGTCCCTCGAGGCGGGGCAGCACCAGCACGAGGCCCGAGAGCACGAGCGCCAGCGCGTTGCCCCACAGGTAGCCGGTGCCGGCCTCGGTCAGCGTGACGGAGAAGTTGCGCCAGAAGTAGGCCCAGCCGGCGTCGCCGAACGCGGCGATCACCTGCGGCGGGGTCGGGATCGCCTGCACACCGGCCGCGCCGACGCTGCTGAGCACGGTCGCGGCCAGCAGCCACCAGACGGCGATGATGCCGACGCCGCCCAGCACGCCGACCGCCCACGGCGGCAGCGGCCGTCGCGGACGGGTCGACGGCACGCGCGCGGCCGGGGTCACCCCGGACGCCCCGCCCGCACCGCCGCCGTCCCCGACGCCATCCGCAGCGGCAGCAGCCGCCACCTCTCCCGACCGCGTCTCAGTGCTCATCGCCGGCCGCCCCCGTGTCGCCGAACAGGATCTCGGACGCCTGGTCGACGTAGTGGTGGAACTCCGGCGTCCGCATCATCTCGGGCGTCCGCGGGCGGGGGAGGTCGATCGTCATGACCTCCTTCACCCGGCCGGGCCGGGCGCTCATCACGGCCACCTGGTCGGACAGGAAGATCGCCTCGGAGATCCCGTGCGTCACGAGCAGCGTGGTCGACGGACGCTCGGTCCAGATCCGCAGCAGCTCGAGGTTGAGGCGCTGCCGCGTCATGTCGTCGAGCGCGCCGAACGGCTCGTCGAACAGCAGCACCTCGGGGCGCAGGATGAGGGAGCGGGCGATCGACACCCGCTGCCTCATCCCGCCCGAGAGCTGGGCCGGCTTGGCCTTCTCGAAGCCGTTCAGGCCGACGAGCGCGATCATCTCGCGCACGTACTCGTCGTCGACCTTGCGACCGGCGACCTCGAACGGCAGCTTCACGTTGGACAGCACGCTCCGCCACGGCAGCAGCGCTGAGTCCTGGAAGGCGATGCCCAGCTTGGTCTGCTGACGGAGCTCCCACGGCGACATCCCGTCCACCAGCGCGGTCCCGCTGGTGGGCTGCTCGAGCCCCGCCAGGATCCGCAGGATGGTCGACTTGCCGCAGCCCGAGGGCCCGAGCAGCGACAGGAACGTGCCCTGGTCGGTGAACAGGTCGGTGTCCTGCAGCGCCGTGACCCGGTTGCGGCCCGAGGAGAAGACCTTCGACAGGCCCTCCAGCCGGAGCCCCGTGCCGAGGCTCGCGCGGGTGGTCGGCGCCTCGAGCACGCCGGTGGCGTCAGTCGTCGTGGGAGCGTCCATCGGGGTGCCTCAGCCCGCGTAGTCGACGAGCTCGGGGTTCTCCTCGTAGACCTCGTCCAGGAGGGACAGGTCGAAGAGGTCGGACGCCTCGAGCACGATGCCGGCGCCCGCGAGGCTCTCGATGGTCGCGGCCTGCAGGTCCTCGGAGATGGTGAAGAGTCCGTTCTCGACGGTCTCCTCGGAGACGACGAGGTTCTCGGCCTGCTCCGTGGCGCCCGCGATCGAGTTCTCCGGGTTGAGGTCCAGGTCGGCGCCGTAGATCTCGTACGCCAGACGCGCGCCCTCGGCCGGGTCGTTGACGGCGTCGGTCCAGCCGCGGATCTCCGCGACGAGGAACGCCTTGAGCTTCTCGCGGTCGCTCTCGATCATCTCGTCCGTGACGGCGAAGCTCTCGGCGACGAACGGCAGGCCGTTGTCGGCGAAGGCCAGGTTCGTGACCTCGTGACCGTCGGCGGCGACCGTGATCGCCTCGTTCGTCAGGTAGGCGATGAAGCCGTCGACCTCACCGCTGACCAGCGGGGCCGGGTCGTACTGCACCGGCACGACCTCGACCTCGCCCGGGTCGATGCCGTTGGCCGCGAGCAGCGCCTGGAAGAGCGCGGTGTTGGAGTCCTGGACGCCGATCTTCTTGCCGATCAGGTCCTCGGGGGTGGCGATGTCGCCGCCGTCGGCCAGCGAGAGCACGGTGAAGGGGTTCTTCTGGAACGTGGTGCCGATGATCTTCAGCGGCGCCCCCTCGCTCGCGACGACGGAGCCGATCGAGACGGCGTCCGACAGCGCGACGTCCGTGGTGCCCGAGATGAGCTCGGCGGCACCGGTGGACGGCCCGGCCGTGAGCGTGACCTCGCCCAGTCCGGCCTCGGTGAAGTAGCCGTTCTCGAGCGCGAAGAACTCCCCGGCGAACTCCTCGTTCTTGATCCAGGAGAGCTGGACGGCGATGTCGCCGAAGGACTCGCCCTCGGCGACCGGGTCGCCCGAGGAGGAGGTGGACGACGCGGCGGCGTCGCCGTCGCCACCGGCGCAGGCGGTGAGGACGAGCGCGGCGGCGGCGACTCCCGCGACGGCGGTGAGGACGCGGCGGTGGGCGGACAGTGTCATGGCGTGATCTCCAGGGGCCGGTGCTCGACGCCGTGGATCCGGTGGCGGGAGCGAACGAGGTGACGAGGTGTCAGTGGCTCGACGCTACGAACGCGGTGTTTCCTGCACCGGAGCCGGGCGTTTCGCGGCGGTAAAGGAGAGGGCTCCGCAGGTTTCCGGCGCGAGTCCGGTCGCTGTGACTAGGGCCGGTGCTCGGCCCCGAGCCGCGCCACGGCCTCCGCCAGCGCGCGGATCCCGAGCGCGACGTCGCCCGCCGAGACCGACTCGGCGGGGTGGTGGCTGACGCCGTCGGGGTTGCGCAGGAAGAGCATCCCGACGTCGGTGATGGCACCGAGCGCCATCGCGTCGTGGCCGGCACGGCTGAAGATCTGGGCCGGGTCGTCGGCGCCGCGCGGCAGCGAGGTGAGGATGCCGGACCGCACGACGTCCTGCAGCAGCGGCGCGCACATCACGGCGGCGGCGTTGTGGACCTCGCGCGAGCTCCAGCGCAGCCCCCGCGCGCCCATGATCGCGTCGAGCTCGCGCGAGATCGCGTCCCAGACCCGGTCGCGGTCGTCGTCGAGCTCGCCCCGCAGGTCGAGCGAGAACCGCGCCTGCCCTGGCACCACGTTCACCGACCCCGGGAACGCCTCGAACTGGCCGACCGTGCCCACGATGTGGTGCTCGGCCCGGCAGATGCGCTCGACGGCGAGCGCCGCCTCGCTCGCGCCGAGCAGCGCGTCGCGCCGCATGTCGTACGGCGTCCCGCCCGCGTGGCGAGCCTCGCCGTCGACCACCAGCTGGAACCGGCGGGCGCTCGCGATCGAGGAGACGACGGCGAGCGACTCGCCCCGGCGGTCGAGCTCCGGGCCCTGCTCGATGTGGGCCTCGAGGTAACCGATCAGCTCCTCGGGCCGCCGGGCGGCCTCGCCGATCCGGCCGGGGTCGAGCCCGAACTCCAGGGCCGCCTGCCGCAGCGTGGTGCCGTCGGCGTCGGTCAGCGACCACCACTCTGGCCTCCACAGGCCGGCGACGGCGGCCGATCCCAGGAGGGCCGTGCCGAACCGCGTGCCCTCCTCGTCGGAGAACGCGATCACCTCGAGCGCGAACGGGTAGGGGGAGAAGTACCGGACCTCGCCGTCGCCGTCGGAGGTGTCGGCCACCCGCAGCAGCCGCACCACCTCGAGCGCCATCAGGACGCCGACCACGCCGTCGTACCGCCCGGCGTCTCGCACCGTGTCCAGGTGCGAGCCGAGCAGCAGCGCGGGGGTGTCGTCGCGCTGCGCGTGCTCGCGCACCGCACCCGCCCCTGCGGACGACGCGGCGACGGCGCGGGGTCGCGGCGCGAGCCGGCCGATCTGGTTGCCTGCGGCGTCCTGCCGCGTGGTCATGCCGAGCTCGCGCATCCACTCCGCCGCGAGCCGGTTCACGCGCGCGTGCTCGGGGGAGAGGTGGACGCGCTCGATCGCGTGCGGCGTGGCGCTCACGCGCGCCAGCTCGTCGCACCGCAGCATGGCGCGACGAGCCGCTGCGGCGAGCAGATCGGGTCGGAGGTCGCGCAGCACGCCCGCCGTCACCCGGCAGCCCCGTCGCCAGGACCGCCGTCGGAGTACAGCGCGGCGGCGGCCTCGACCCCCGCACCCGGGGGCACGGCCACGCCGTACCGCCGCAGCACGACCTCCAGCGCCGCGAGCGTGGTGAGCACGGCGTCCCGGCGGGCGTTGTAGCCCATCGTCCCGATCCGCCAGACGCGCCCGTGCAGCGGGCCGAACGACGTGCCGATCTCGATCCCGAAGTCGGTGAGCATGGCCGCGCGCGCGAGATCGCCCGGCACCCCGTCGGGGATCTCGACGGCGACGACGTTGCTCATCTTGTGCGCGACGTCGCCGAACACGGTCAGCCCCGTGGCGGCCACGCCGGCGAGCATCGCGGCACCCGCGAGCGCGTGCCGATCGATGACCGCCTGGCGCCCCTCGAGCGCGATGACGCGCGCGCACTCCCGCGCCGCGTAGAGCATCGAGGTGGCCTCGGTGTGGTGGTTGAGCCGCCGGGGTCCCCAGTAGTCGAGGATCATCCCCAGATCGAAGTAGTTGGAGCGCACGAAGTCGGCGGACTGCGGGTCGCCCGCCTCGCGGATGCCTGCCTCGATCCGCTTCCGGCCGCGGACGACCTCGACGGCGCGCTCGGACAGCATCAGCGGCGCTGAGCCGGACGGCCCGCCGAGGCACTTCTGCAGGCCGGCGGTCGCGGCGTCCAGGCCCCACGCGTCGGCCTCGAACGGGTTGCCGCCGAGCGAGGCGGTGGCGTCGGAGTAGAACAGCACGCCGTGCCGCTCGCAGATCTCGCCGATCTCCGCCAGCGGCTGCAGCATCGTGGTCGACGTGTCGCCCTGGACGAGCGCGAGCAGCGTCGGCCGCACGCGTACGACGGCCTCCTCGATCGCCGACGGCGCGAAGACCTGCCCCCACGGCGTCTCGATCGTGTGCACCTCGGCCATCGCGCGCTCCGCGATCTCCGCCAGCAGGTGTCCGAACCGCCCGAAGATCGGGACGAGCACGCGGTCGCCGGGGCGGATCAGCGAGACCAGCGCCGCCTCGATGCCCGCGCGGGAGGTGCCGTCCACGAGGACGCACGCCGGGGACGTCGTCGACCAGACGTGCCGCCACAGGGCCTGGGTCTGGGTCATCGCCTCGGTCATGAACGGGTCGTACTGACCGACCAGGCGCGCCGACATCGCCCGCAGCACGCTCGGGTAGGCGTCCACGGGGCCGGGGCCCATGAGGAGGCGGTGCGGCGGATCGATCGGGCCGGGGATCTCGGCGAGGATCGCGGCGGGGATCTCGGCGGCGGTCATGAGGGCTCCTTCGAGGGCGCGGTGGTCTCCAGCACGGCGGCGAGGCGGCGGGCCAGCCGGACGAGGGCGATGTCGGTCCCGGCGCGCGAGACCAGGCAGAGCCCGACCGGCGCCGGGCCGAGCGCGGAGGGGACGGTGAGCAGCGGCGCGGAGACGGCGGGCAGCCCGGCGACGGCGGCCGGCGTCGTCATCCGCAGCGTCGCCTGCCGCAGCCCGTTTACGGCAGGTCCGACGGCGGTGCGCGAGGGGGCGGGTCCGGGGACGGTCGGGGCCAGCAGCACCCGGCGGGCGACCAGCTCGGTCAGGTGCGTCCGGCGCGCCTCGAGCTCGGCGCGCGCGGCCTGCTCGGCCGCCGCGGTGACCTCGCTCGCCTGCCGCATCCGCTGCGCGACCGCGGGACCCAGGGCGTGCGGGTGCTCGCGGAGCCAGCCGCCGTGGTTGCGCCAGGCCTCGGCACCCTGGACGGTGCGGAACGGGTCGGCGCAGCCCGCGAGGTCGCCGATCGGGCCTCGCTCGAGCGCGGGGGCGTCGTCGACGGTCGCGAGCCGGGCCAGCAGCGCCTCGAACGCCGCGGCGGTGGCCGGTTCGAGGCACGCGAGCACCTCGTCGGGCACGAGGAAGGCCCACGGCAGCTCGTCGGCGGACTCGCCGTACACGCTCTCGGTCGACTCCGACCCGTCGTAGCTGAGGCACCAGTCGGCGACGCGCTGCAGCGTCGCGCCGTCCCGCGTGAGCCAGCCGACCGTGTCGAACGACTGCGCGAGCGGCAGCAGACCCTGCCGCGGCACGAGGCCGTGCGTCGTGCGCAGGCCCCACAGGCCCTGGTAGCTGGCGGGCACCCGGACCGACCCCGCGGTGTCGGTCGCGAGGGCGATGTCGGCCTGACCGGTCGCGACGGCGGAGGCCGGGCCGCTGGAGGAGCCGCCCGGCAGGGCGCCGGGCAGGGCGCCGTTCGGGGGCGTGCCGTAGTGCGGGTTGTCGCCCGCGACGGAGTAGGCGAACTCGTCGGTGCGGGCGATGCCGCGCAGCGAGGCGCCCGCCCGCAGGAGGTCGACGACGGCGGGGGCGCTCGACGGCTCGACCCTGGCCGAGGCGAGGTAGGTCGGGTTGCCCGCGCCGATCCGGTAGCCCTGGAGCGCGAACAGGTCCTTGACCGCGACGGTCAGACCCTCCAGCGGGCCCTCGTCCGCGCCCTGCCAGAGGGGGGCGCCGACGCTGCGCCAGATCGAGCGGTCCAGCGCCTGGGCGCGGGGCGTCACGTGCGCGGCGGTGATCAGCCAGCGGCCGTCGAGGCGCTGCCAGACCTGGGTCTGCACGCCCGTGCCGCCGTGGACGTACCGCGAGAGACCGACGACCAGCGCCGTGTCGGGGCCGAGGGGGCGGTGCTCGATGCGCTCGATCACGCGCTCGGGCACGCCGCCGCGGGTGCTGCGGAAGGCGCTGATCGCGTCGTGGCCGACCAGGAGGCCGGCGCCGTCGGCCCGCATCGTCGCGGCCCCGGGGGCGAAGGCGGCGCCGAGCGCGTCGAGGTCGTTGCTCACGACGGCCCGTTCGTAGGCCTCGACGGCCTCGCGCAGGTCGTCGGGCATCGGCGCGGCGGTCACCGGGCCGGGCGTCCGCTCAGGCACGGGGCACCCCGGCGAAGTCGGCCTTGCGGATCCGGGCGTGCGCGCCGCACACCTGGTCGACCACCTGGGAGACGTCGACGTCGGTGGCCGCGGACAGGTAGGCGTAGGCGAGGTGCTCCGCCAGGCCCCAGCGGGCCTGGATCAGCGCGAGCGACGCGCGGACGCAGGCGCGGACCGCCTCGTCGAGGTCGGGGTCCAGGCCCGTCGGGACGAGCCACTCGTCCGTCTCGACCAGCGGTCCGGTGATCTCACCGAACTCGGTGCGCGCCTGCTCGGCGGGCACGACGTCGAACCGCAGCGTCGCGCGCAGCGACGCCTCGAGCGCGGTGAGCGAGACCTCGCCGTCGCCCTGCGCGAAGTGCGGGTCGCCGACGTAGGCCAGCGCCCCCGGCACCTGCACGGGCAGGTAGAGGCGGCTGCCCTCGACCAGGAGGTTGATGTCGATGTTGCCGCCGTGGGCGCCGGGTGGCACCGAGTGCGGCCGCTCGTCGCCGGCGACGGCCACGCCCGTGATGCCGAGGAACGGGGCGAGCGGGAACTGCACGAGGCGAGGTCCGCCGTCGTGCACCGGGAGCGTGCCGACGCGCTCGCCGTCGCGCTCCTCGACGGGGGTGAACACATGGACGTTCCCCGGCGTGCGCGGCAGCTCGCCCGCGAGCGCGCCGCGGCCGTGCCGGTTGGAGATGACGCCGTACGGCACCCGCGGCACGAGGCTCACGACCGTGATGCGGAGCAGGTCGCCCGGCCGGGCGCCCGTCACGTGCACCGGGCCCGTGACGACGTGCGGTCCGTCCGTCCCGGGGTCGCGCGGGGAACTCGCGGCGATCGCGACGGCGTCGGTGAGCACGTGCTCCGCCGGCACCCCCTGGGCGGTGAAGTAGGCGAGCGGGTCCGAGCCCTGGTCGGGCAGCAGGCCCTCGTGGCTGACGGTGTCGAACGTGACGCTCTCGCCGGAGGCGATCGTCAGGACCGGGGCGTCCGTGGCGCACGGCAGGCGACCCCAGAGGATCGTCTCCGGGGTCGATCGGAGGTAGTGGTCACCGGCGAGGTCGCCCTCGCCGGGCTGAAGGATCGCGGGGTTCGGCACGTCGCTCACCCGGCCACCGCCACGCGGGAGGCGAGGATCTCGCGGCCCGCGCGCGCGTGCAGCCCGCCGTCGGCGGTCCAGGCCAGGGTGCCGTGCACCCAGGTGGTCGCGACGACGCCGCGGAGCACGGCGCCGTCCCAGGGCGAGAGCTTGTTGCGGTACTCCAGCGCGGCGGCGTCGACCGTCCAGGTCGCCCCGGGCGCGAACGCCACCAGGTGCGCGGGGGAGCCGACGGCGATCCGGCCGGGACCGCCGTCGCCGTCGAGCCCCGCGATCCGCGCGGAGCCGGTCGTGATCAGCGGCAGCAGGTCCTCGAGCGCGACGCCGCGGCGGACGGCCTCCGTCCACAGCGCCGACAGCCCGGTCTGCAGCCCGGCGATGCCGCCCCACGCCAGCCCGAGGTCGCCGCCGCCCTGCTCCTTGAGCTCGCGGGTCGACGGCGAGTGGTCGCTGACGACGGCGTCGATCGTGCCGTCCAGGACGCCCTGCCACAGCAGGCCCTGGTTGGCGCGGTCGCGGATGGGCGGGCAGCACTTGAAGGCGCCGGCGCCGTCGGGCACGTCCTCCGAGGCGAGCGTGAGGTAGTGCGGACAGGTCTCGACCGTCAGCCGCACGCCGTCGGCCCTCGCTGCGCGGACGGCGTCCAGCGTGCCGCCGTCGGACAGGTGCACGACGTGCGCGCGCGCCCCCGTGCGCCGCGCCGCCTCGATGACGGCGGCGACCGCCGTTGCCTCGCTGCGGGGCGGCCGCGAGGCGAGGAAGTCGGCGTAGCGCGGGCCGAGCGGCCCGCCCGGGTGCAGGTGGTCGGGGTCCTCGGCGTGGACGATCAGCACGCCGTCGAACGCCGCGATCTCGGTGAGCGCGGACTCCAGCTGAGGCAGCTCCAGGTGGCCGAACTCCTCGATGCCCGACGGCGCGAGGAAGCACTTGAAGCCGACGACGCCGGCCGCGGCCAGCTCGGCCAGCGATCCGAGGTTCTCCGGCACGGCGCCGCCCCAGTAGGCGACGTCGACGGCGAGCCTGCCGGGCGTCACCGCACGCTTCGCGGCGAGCGCGTCGGGCGTCGTGGTGACCGGCACGCTGTTGAGCGGCATGTCGACGACGGTGGTGACGCCGCCCGCGGCCGCCGCGGCCGTACCGGTCGCGAAGCCCTCCCACTCGGTGCGGCCGGGATCGTCGAGGTGCACGTGGTGGTCGACGAGACCGGGCAGGAGGACCTGGTCGTCGGGGAGCACGACGTCGGCGCCGGGGTCGAAGTCCTCGACCGCCACGATGCGGCCGGCGGCCAGGCGCACGGTCGCCGGGCGAGGCGTACCGCCGAGGTGGGTGCGCCGGGCGGCGACGGAGTGCGGGGCTGTCATGGTCGCGACCCTAGGTCGGTCGGGTTTCCCGCCGGTTACCGCCTCGTCGCCGGGAGGTTCGGTGTGGCGCGGACCGGGCGGAGCTCGCGGGCGTGTGGCTACGGTGGGCGCGTGCTGCTGACCGAGCTCTCCGCCCTGCCCGAGCCCCGCGCCGCCGAGGTGGTGGCCGTCTGGGCCGCCGTCCCGACCTGGGTCGAGGCGATCGTCGCCGCGCGACCGTACGGCTCGCGGGAGGCCCTGGAGTCGCATGCCGCGTCGCTCGCCGCGAGGTGGACGCGGGCCGATCTCGACGCCGCGCTCGCCCACCACCCGCGGATCGGGGAGCGGCCGAGGGGGACCGGGGAGGAGGCGGCGGCGTCGCGCTCCGAGCAGGCGTCGATGGCGGACGCGGAGGCGGACGTGACGACGGCGATCGCGCACGCCAACGCCGCCTACGAGGCGCGGTTCGGCCGGGTGTTCCTCATCCGTGCCGCCGGCCGCAGCCCGGAGGAGATGCTGGCCGAGGCCCGGCGCCGGCTCCACAACGACGACGAGGCCGAGGTCCGCGAGGCGCTCGACCAGCTCGCGCAGATCGCGCTGCTCCGGCTGCGCACCACCATCGAGGACGCCACCGAGGAGGACGCGTGACCGAGCCGACCCCCCACCTGACCACCCACGTGCTCGACGCCGCCGCGGGGACCCCCGCGGTCGCCGTCGAGATCGTGCTGACCGGCCCGGGCGGCGAGATCGCGCGCGGTCTCACCGACGCGGACGGCCGGCTCGGGCTGGGGCCCGAGCGGCTCGACGACGGCGACCACACGCTCACGTTCGCCACCGGCGCGTACTTCGAGGGCCGGGGCGTCGAGGCGTTCTACCCGCGCGTGGACGTCACGTTCACGGTGCGGGCCGCCCCCGACGGGTCGGTGCGCCACCACCACGTGCCGATCCTGCTCAGCCCGTTCGCCTACTCCACCTACCGCGGGAGCTGACCGACGCGTCGTCAGCCCGACCCGGAACACCGGCGAACCCTGCCCGAAACCGCGGCGTGACACGCGATTCCTAGGGTCGCGGGATGAAGATCATCGTGGTCGGGGCGGGCATCGGCGGCACCAGTGCGGGGATCGCGCTGCAGCGGCTCGGGCACGACGTCGTGATCTACGACCGGATGCGCGAGAACAAGCCGGTCGGCGCCGCGCTCTCGCTGTGGTCCAACGGCGTGAAGGTGCTCAACTGGCTCGGGCTGGCCGACGAGGTCGCGGCGCTCGGCGGACGCATGGAGTCGATGGCCTACCGCGACGGCGCCACGGGCGAGACGCTGTGCGACTTCAGCCTCGCGCCGGTCACGGCGGCGACCGGCCAGCGTCCCTACCCGGTGGCGCGCGCCGACCTGCAGCAGCTGCTGCTGACGACGTTCGGGCTCGACCGCGTCCACCTCGGCACGGAGGTGGTGGGGGTCTCCGACGACGGCGAGACCGTCACCGCACACTTCGCCGACGGCACGTCTGACACCGCGGACCTGCTGATCGGGGCGGACGGCGCCCGCTCGGTCGTGCGCGAGCACGTCACCGCCGGCGGGCCGCGGATCGAGCGCACCTACTCGGGCTACACGAACTTCAACGGGCTGGTCGACTCGGACCCGGCCATCGGGCCGGTCGACGCCTGGACCACCTACGTCCGCGACGGCAAGCGCTGCGCCGTGATGCCCGTGGCGCAGGGACGGTCCTACTTCTGGTTCGACGTGCCCCAGCCCGCGGGCCTGCCCTACGACCGGTCCGAGGGCAAGGCCCCGCTGCTGGAGGCGTTCGCGGGCTGGGCCCCCGGCGTCGAGACGCTGCTGGCGGCGATCGACCCCGCCGTCTCGCTCAACCGCGTCGAGATCTGGGACATCGACCCGTTCCACACCTGGGTGCGCGGCCGGGTGGCGATCCTCGGCGACGCCGCCCACAACACCTCGCCGGACATCGGTCAGGGCGCGTGCCTGGCGCTGGAGGACTCCTTCGCGCTGGGGATCCTCGTGGCCACGACCACCGTGAGCGTCGAGGACACCCTGCTGCGCTACCAGGAGGTGCGCAGCGAGCGCGCGGGGGACCTCGTGCTGCGGGCACGCAGGCGCGGTGACGAGACGCACGGGTACGACCCCGAGGTGACGGCGGCCTGGTACGAGAGCCTGCGCACCGAGGACGGCAGCGGCGTCATCCGGGGGATCCTCGGGAACATCGTCGGGAGCCCGGTGAACCTCGGGGGACCGCTGCGCTGACGGGCCGCCGCTCAGGGGTTCGGGCGGAACGAGGGCACACGCGACGGCGGGGCCCCTCGGAAGGGGGCCCCGCCGTCGTCGTCGTGAGCGGTGCGGTCAGTGGTGCCCGGACCCGGGCGCCGTCTCGACCGAGGCGGCCGGGACGGCGTGCGGCCCGACGCCGATGTCGTGGGCGTCCAGCTTCTCCTCGTCCGAGCCGAGCAGGAGGTTGAGCAGGATCGCGGTGATGGCCCCGGCGGAGATGCCGGAGTCGAAGATCAGCGTGAACCAGGTCGGGAACTGGTGGTAGATGGTCGGAGCGACCGTCGGCAGCAGGGCGACGCCGACCGAGATCGCCACCACGAGGATGTTCTTGTTCGTGAAGTGGACGCGGGTCAGGGTGCGGATGCCGGACGCGGCGACCATGCCGAACAGCGCGATGCCGGCGCCACCGAGGACCGCCCGCGGGACGCCCTCGACCGCGGCCGCCACCTTGGGCAGCAGGCCCAGCACCACCAGGATGCCGCCGGCCATCGTGGCGACGTAGCGCGAGCGGACACCGGTCAGGGAGACGAGCCCGACGTTCTGCGCGAACGCCGTGTAGGGGAACGTGTTGAAGATGCCGCCGAGCACCGTGCCCAGGCCGTCGGCGCGCAGGCCGTCCGCGAGCGAGCGCGAGGTGACGGGCTTCTCGACGATCTCGCCGACGGCGATCATGTCGCCGGTCGTCTCGGTCATGATCACGATGCCGACGATGATCATCGACAGCACGGCGGCGAGCTGGAAGGTCGGCACCCCGAAGTGGAAGGGCGTGACGACGGCGAACCAGCCGGCCTCGCCGACCGCCGAGAAGTCGGTCATGCCGGGCACGACCACCGCGACGAGGGTGCCGAGCAGGAGGCCCAGCAGCACGGAGACGCGCTGCAGTGCGGGCGGCGCGAAGCGCTCGATGAGGAGGATGAGCACGAGCGTGCCGGCGGCGAACGCGACGTTGACCGGCGCCGCGCCCGCCTCGCCGCCGCCGTCGAGGATCCAGCCGGCGGCGACGTCCATCAGCGACAGCCCGATGATGAGGATCACCGTGCCGGTCACGAGCGGCGGGAAGAACCGCAGCAGCCGGGAGAAGAACGGCGCCACGAGGATCATGAAGACGCCGCACGCGATGGTGGCGCCGAAGATCGCCGTGATGCCGCCGTCGCCCGTCCCGATCGCGATCATCGGCCCGACGGCGGCGAAGGTCACGCCCTGCATCAGCGGCAGGCGCACCCCGAACCGCCAGAAGCCGACCGACTGCACGATGGTCGCGAGGCCCGCGACGAACAGGTCGGCGCTGATGAGGAACGCCATCTCCTGCGGCGTCAGTCCGATCGCGCCGCCGACGATCAGGGGGACGGCGACGGCGCCCGCGTACATCGCGAGGACGTGCTGGAGCCCGAGGGGGAAGAGCCGGGCGAGGGGCGGCACGGTGTCGACCGTGTTCGCCTCCGTGCCGGCGGGAGTGGGGGAGGGGGCGCGTTCGTCGTCGGTGGTGAGGGTCATGGCCGGCTCCTGCCGTCGAGGAGCGGCAGCCGAGGGAGACTCCGCCCCGTTGCCTGGTGCGGGTGACCCTAGGGGCGGCGCGTGCGGCGGCGACAGGGCCTGAGGCCCGGAACGGCGAGGTTTAACGGCACCGTTACGACCCGGCAACGCGGGGCCGGGCCCGGCGGCGCGTCCGTGAGGTGCGTCACGACGTGTCCACGGGGCGTCGAGGGGGAGCGGAGAGAGCCACCGTCCTGCCACGATGACCGTCATGCCCAGCAGCGTGCCCCCGACGGCGACCTCGACCCCCACCTCATCGCCCCGGGGCGGCCTCCTCGGCCGCCTCGACAGCTACTTCCTCGTCTCGGCCCGGGGCTCGACCCTCGCGCGCGAGGTCAGGGGTGGCATCGTGACGTTCTTCGCGATGAGCTACATCGTCGTGCTGAACCCGATCATCCTCGGCGGGACCGACGCCACCGGCGCGTTCCTCGGGGGTGGCGACGGTGCGTCCGCGCAGGTGAAGATCGCCGCGGCCACCGCGCTGGTCGCCGGCGTCCTGTCGATCCTGATGGGCGTCATCTCCAAGATGCCGCTGGCGATGGCTGCGGGGCTCGGGCTCAACGCCGTCGTGGCCTTCGGCATCGCTCTGATGCCCGACATGACGTGGGCCGACGCGATGGGCATCGTGGTGCTCGAGGGTCTGCTGATCCTCGTGCTCGTGCTGACCGGGGTGCGGCAGGCCGTGTTCAACGCGGTGCCGGCCGAGCTGAAGGTCTCCATCAGCGTCGGCATCGGCCTGTTCATCGCGTTCATCGGCGTGGTCAACGCCGGCTTCGTCCGCACGGGCGGCGGCACGCCGGTCGAGCTCGGCATCGGCGGCTCCATCGCCAGCTGGCCGCTCGCGGTGTTCGTGGTCGGCCTGGTGATCTCGATCGTGCTGTGGATCAAGCAGACCCGCGGGGCCCTCCTCATCTCGATCGTCGCGACGACGGTCCTCGCCTTCCTCATCGAGACGTTCTGGCACGTCAGCCGCGGCGCCGAGGGCACCGGCTGGGCGAGCAACGTGCCGATCTGGCCCGGGTCGCCGGTGGCCACGCCCGACTTCTCCCTCATCGGCCAGGTCTCCCTGTTCGGCTCGTTCGAGAAGCTGACCTTCATCACCGTCGTGCTGCTCGTCTTCACGCTGCTGCTCGCGGACTTCTTCGACACGATGGGCACGATGGTCGCGGTGGGCGGCGCCGCCGGCCTGCTCGACTCCGAGGGCAACCCGCCCCGCACCAAGCAGATCCTCGTCGTCGACTCCCTCGGGGCGGTCGCCGGTGGTGCCGGCTCGGTCAGCTCCAACACGGCCTACATCGAGTCCTCGGCCGGTGTGGCCGAGGGGGCCCGGACCGGGCTCGCGTCGGTGGTCACCGGTGTGGCGTTCCTGCTCGCGACGTTCCTGTCGCCCCTGGTGAACATGGTCCCGTCCGAGGCGGCCGCCCCGGCGCTCGTGATCGTCGGGTTCCTGATGATGACGCAGATCAGCGGCATCGACTGGAAGAACCTCGAGGTCGCGATCCCGGCGTTCCTCGTGATCGCCCTGATGCCGTTCACCTACTCGATCACGGTCGGCCTCGGCGCCGGCTTCGTCACGTTCGTCCTCATCAAGGTGCTGCTGGGCAAGTCCCGCCAGGTCCACCCGCTGATGTGGGTCGCCGCGGCGATGTTCGTCCTGTACTTCGTGCGCGGGCCGATCCAGGCGCTGGTCGGCTGACCCGACCCGGGCCGCGTCAGCGAGGGGCGGGCGCCTCGGCCCGCTCCAGCAGCGCGGCGACCGTCGACGGGCGCACGGTGAGGGCGAGGTAGGCGCACGCGGCGAGGCTGACGACGACGGCGCCGAGGAACGTCGTCGGCAGGCTCCACCGCTCGGCGACGACGCCACCGAGCACGGCGCCGACCGGCATCAGGCCGAACGCGAGCGTCCGTCCGGCGCCGCCGACCCGGCCCAGCAGGTGCCGCGGCACGAGCCGCTGGCGCAGCGACATCGAGACGACGTTGCCGATGGTGTTGAGCAGCCCGAGCACGGCCAGCGTGCCGGCGAACACCCAGCCGTTCGGCCAGAGCACGGGCACGGCCATGAGCAGCACGTTCGCCGTGAGGGTGCCGAGGATCGTCGGGACCTCGCCGAAGCGCCGCTGCACCCGCTCGGCGAGCAGGGACCCGGCGACGGCCCCGGCCGCGAACCCGACCATGATCAGCGGGTACTGCGACTGCGTGAGCCCGGCGGCCGACGTCGGACCGACCGCCCACAGCACGAACACCGCGAAGTAGCCGGTGCTGGCCATGTTGAGCACGCCCGACGTGATCACGAGCGGACGCAGCACGGGGTGCCGCACGAGGAACGCCAGGCCATCGCGGACCTGCGTGAGGCCGGTCCGCACAGCCGAGCGGGTGGGGGCGGCATCGTCGATCGCCGTGGTGGTGCGGGTGGTCGTGCGGGTGGTCGCCTCGTCGGCCACGCGGCGGTAGCTGCCGCGCAGCCCGACGGCGAGGGTGACGGCGGCCAGCGCCGCCAGCGCGGCGGAGACCCCGAACCCGAGCCCGGCCCCGACGACGATCAGCGCGCCGGCGAGCGGCGCCCCGAGAAAGCTGTTGGCGACCTGCTGGACGCCGACGATGCGGCCGTTCGCCGCGGACAGGCGGTCGGTCGGGACCAGGTCGGGGACGATCGCCGTCGCGCCGAGGTCGGCGAACACCTCGGTCGCGCCGTAGGCCAGGACGACGAGGACCAGCAGGGGCATCGTCAGGGCATCGGCGGCGACGAGCGCGGCGGCCGTGCCGAGCAGCGCCGCGCGGACGGCGAGGGCGACGACCTGCGCCCGACGGCGGTCGACGCGGTCGATGATCGCGCCCGCGGCTATGCCCAGCAGCAGCCACGGCAGCCAGGTGGCCGCCGTGAGCAGGCCGATCTGCGTGGGGGAGGTGGTGAGGCCGAGCGCGACGAGGGGCGCGAGCGTGGCCAGGACCCCGTCGCCCAGGTTCGCGAGGCCGGTGGAGGTGAGCTGGGCGGCGAAGGGGCGACCGAGCGGGGCGGGCGCCGGGGGCTGCTCCGGTGCGGCGGGTGCGGTCGAGGGCGTCGCGGGTGGAGCGGCGGAGGCAGACATCGTCGGTCTTCTCTCGTAGGCTGGACTCGCAGAGAGTTCTCTGCAAAGAAATCTATGCAAAGGTAACTCTGCACATGGCCGATGGCAAGGGCGAGGTGTCCGAGCGCCACCACATGAGCGCTGACTCCCTCAAGGCGTTCGCGCACCCGCTGCGCATGCAGCTCTACTCCCAGCTGCAGAACGGTGGTCCCGCGACCGCGAGCCAGCTCGGGCGCGCGCTGGGGGAGAGCAGCGGGCAGACCAGCTACCACCTGCGTCAGCTCGAGCGGCACGGCTTCGTCGAGGACGATCCGGCGCACTCCGGGGGGCGCGAGCGGTGGTGGCGCGCGGTCGGGTTCAACATGGACTCGCTCGAACTGCTGCGCGATCCGGCGACGGCGGGGTCCGCGCAGGTGGTCCTGCAGCAGACGGTGTCGGAGCGAGCCGGCGCCCTCACCGCCTGGGTCAACGCGCTCGACCTCGACGACCCGGTCTGGACCGGGATGCTCAGCTCTTCGACCGTGTCGCTCACGGCCGAGGAGTTCGAGGAGATCACCGGTGCGCTGATGGCGATGCTGGAGGAGCGGCTGGAGCCGATGCGCGGGCGCACGCTCGACGAGACGCCCGAGGGCACGCGCCGCGTGCGGTTCCACGTCGACGCGTTCCCGCTCGTCGGTGGCGGGATGCCGTCGGAGTGACGGCCCGCCCGGTGGGCGTCCGAGTGACGGCCGCCCCGGCCGGCGCCGGACATCCTCGCTAGGCTCAGGTTCTGTGAAGATCCTTCTCGTCGGCTCCGGCGCCCGTGAACACGCTCTCGCCCGCTCGCTCGCCCTCGGCGGAGCCGACCTGGTGATCGCCCCCGGCAACCCGGGTACCGCCGCGTGCGGCGAGAACCGCCCGGTCGACGCGAGCGATCCCTCCGCCGTCGCCGACCTGGCGCAGGAGGTCGGGGCCGAGCTCGTCGTCGTGGGCCCCGAGGCCCCGCTGGTGGCCGGCGTCGCGGACGCGGTGCGCGCCGTCGGGATCCCGGTCTTCGGCCCGGACGCGGCCGCCGCCCGGCTCGAGGGCTCGAAGGCCTTCGCCAAGGACGTCATGGCCGCCGCCGAGGTGCCGACCGCCCTCGCGCACGTGTGCACCACGATCGACGAGGTCGCCGCGGCGCTCGACGCGTTCGGCGCCCCGCACGTGGTCAAGGACGACGGGCTCGCGGCGGGCAAGGGCGTGGTCGTGACCGACGACCGCGACGCCGCGCTCGCGCACGCCGCCGAGTGCCTCGACAAGCCGGACGGGCGCGTGGTGATCGAGGAGTTCCTCGACGGGCCCGAGGTCTCGCTGTTCGTGCTGAGCGACGGCGTCGACGTCGTCCCGCTCGCCCCCGCCCAGGACTTCAAGCGGATCTTCGACGGCGACGCCGGCCCCAACACCGGCGGCATGGGTGCCTACAGCCCGCTCGAGTGGGCGCCCGAGGGACTCGTGGAGGAGGTCGTCGAGCGCGTCGCGCGTCCCACGGTGGCCGAGCTCGCGCGACGCGGCACGCCGTTCGTCGGGCTGCTCTACTGCGGGCTCGCGCTGACGAGCCGGGGCATGCGGGTCATCGAGTTCAACGCGCGGTTCGGCGACCCCGAGACCCAGGTCGTGCTCGCGCGGCTGCTGACCCCGCTCGACGTCGCGCTGCACGCGGCGGCGACCGGTGCGCTCGCGACGCTCGAGCCGCTGCGCTGGAGCGAGGACGCGGCGGTGACGGTCGTCGTCGCGACGCCCGGGTACCCGGAGTCGGCGCGGACCGGCGGCGTGATCGGCGGGGTGGACGAGGTCGAGGCGCTGGGCGGCGCGTGGGTGCTGCACGCCGGGACCGCGCGCGACGGCGAGGGCCGGCTCGTGAGCGCGGGCGGCCGGGTGCTCTCGGTCGTCGGCACGGGGGCGACGCTGGCCGACGCCCGCGAGGTCGCCTACGACGCCGTCGGACGGATCGAGCTCGAGGGCGGGCAGTCGCGCACGGACATCGCGCTCAAGGCGGAGCGCGGCGAGATCACGGTCTGACCGCCGGCGCCCTCTGATCCGCCCCTTCGCCCCGCCCAATCCACCGGCGAGGGGTTTCTGCACCACCGGCGAGAGGTTTCTGCACCCTTGGTCGGTGCGCAACCCCCCGCCGTCGTGAGCCTGTGGTTGGCGCGTGTCGACGGCGGTTGGCGCGCCCGTATCGCGGGGTGGGTGTCGAGGGGCGACGGCGGGCCCGTGGTTCGGGCGCATCACGCGCGGAGGGTGGGCCCAGATCGCGGGGTGGCGGTCGCCGTCGCCGTCTGCTGAGTACGACGGCGGATGGGCGCGCGTGGTGCAGAACCCCCTCGCGGGTGGTGCAGAACCCCCTCGCGGATGGTGCGGAACCCCCTCGCGGGTGGTGCGGAAAGCCCTCGCGGGTGGCCGTCAGCGCGGGGCGTGGCGCTCCAGGAACGCGTACACCTCGGCGTCGTCGACCCCAGGGAAGCTCCCGGACGGCAGCGGGCGAAGCACCTGCGCGTGCACCTGCGCGCTCGGCCACGCCTGGTCCGCCCAGCGCTGCGCCAGCTCGCTCGGAGGTCGCCGGCAGCACGAGGCGTCGGGGCACCGCGACTGCGTCCGGACCGTCGTCTCCCGACCGCGGAACCACTTCGCCTGGTTGAACGGCACGCCGACCGTGATCGAGAACTCCGACCCCGGGCCGGCGCCGGAGCCGGTCTGCGTCGCCTCGAGGTAGGTGCCCGTGGGGGTGTCCGTGTACTGGTGGTACTCCGTGGTGCGGTCGCGCTGCCCGAACACCTGCCGCGCGGCCCAGTACCGGCACACCACCTGGCCCTCGATCGAGCCGGTGGCGTCCTCGGGGAGGGCGATCCCGTCGTTCTCCCAGCCGCGGATGAGCGTCCCGTCGTCGGCGGCCCACACGAAGTGGATCGGGATCCCGAGCTGGCTCGTGGCCAGGTTGATGAACCGCTGGGCGGCGAACTGGTGCGTGATGCCGAACGCGTCGCGGAAGTCCTCGATCGCGAGGTCCTTGCGCGCCTTGGCGTCCTCGAGGAACGGCACCGCGGCCCCGCGCGGCACGAGCGCGGCCGCGGCGAAGTAGGTGATCTCGAGGCGCTGTCGCAGGAACTCGGCGTACGACGTCGGTCGTCCGTGCCCGAGCAGGCGGTGCGCCATCGCCTGCAGCGCGAGCGACCGCAGACCGTGCCCGCCCGGGATCGACGCCGGCGGCAGGTAGATCCGACCGTTGGCGAGGTCGGTCACGGTGCGTGTGGAGTGGGGCAGGTCCGGCGTGTGGATGATCGCGAATCCGAGGCTCTCGGCCATGCGCGCCACGGTCCGGTGCGTCACTGCCCCGCCGGAGTACCCGGCCCGCCGGATGGCCGTCTCCGCGAGCTCCTCGAGCTCAGGGACGTGGTTGTCGATGCGCTGGGTGTGCAGCCGCAGCTCCGTCGTCGCGCGTCGGGCCTCCTCGGGCGTCGCGACCGCCTCTCGCGCGCGGCGCGCGAGCTCGCCGTGCAGGGCGGTCAACGACTCCAGCACCGGCAGCGGAACGGTGCGACCGGGCCGCACCACCGGCGCCCCGAGCTCGCGGTAGAGCGGGCTCCGCTGCGCGTGCTCGAGCGCGATCTCGAGCTGGGCGCGGCGGTCGGGCGGCGGCTCGTCGGCGATCAGCGCCGCGGCGGGCACGCCGAGCGTGCGGGCGATCGCCTGCAGCAGCGACAGGCGAGGTTCGCGACGTCCGTTCTCGATGTGCGACAGCTGCGCCGCCGTCGTGCCGGTGGCCTCGGCGAGCTGCGCGAGCGTCAGGCCCGCACGCCCCCGGAAGTGGCGGAGGCGGCGCCCGAGCGTGAAGGAGTCCGACGGCGTGGCATCGGTGTCGGGGACCTCGCCGAGGTCGATGTACGGCCGGGTCGCGGCATCGTCGCCCATGGAGTTGACCATAGGGCAACAAGCGCCAAAGTTGCAGGGTGACGGCCCGGTCCATCAGCCACTCGGCGCGCCACAGTGGTCCCATGACCGCGACCTACCTGCCCCCGGCTCGTTCCCGCTCCGGCGCCGCCACCTCCCACGAGGTGGCCGCCGACCGCCCGACGCACGGCACGCCGTCGCGCCGGGACGACGTCCTCGCGTGGGTCGGGCGGATCGCCGACCTCGCCCAGCCGGACCGGATCGTGTGGGTCGACGGCGGTGACGCGCAGCACGAGCTCCTCGTGCGCGAGATGGTCTCGACCGGCACGCTGCTCCCGCTGAACCCCGAGCTCCGCCCGGACTCCTACCTGGCCCGCTCGGACCCGGGTGACGTCGCCCGCGTCGAGAGCCGCACGTTCATCTGCTCGCCCACGCGGGCCGAGGCCGGCCCGACCAACAACTGGCGCGATCCCGCCGAGATGCGCCAGACCCTCGCGGGCCTGTTCGACGGCGCGATGCGCGGCCGCACGCTGTACGTCGTCCCGTTCTCGATGGGTCCGGTCGACTCCCCGCTCGCGCGCTTCGGCATCGAGATCACGGACTCGCCCTACGTCGTCGCGAGCATGCGGATCATGACGCGGTCGGGCGCCGCCGCCCTCGCCCGGATCGACGACGGCGCCGCGTGGGTCCCCGCGGTCCACAGCGTGGGCGCCCCGCTGGGGCCCGACGACGTGGACGTGCCGTGGCCGTGCAACCCCGAGAAGTACATCGTCCACTTCCCGGCCGAGCGCGAGATCTGGAGCTACGGCTCCGGCTACGGCGGCAACGCACTGCTGGGCAAGAAGTGCTTCGCCCTGCGGATCGCCTCGGTCATCGCGCGTGACGAGGGCTGGCTCGCCGAGCACATGCTCCTCGTGCGCGTGACGTCGCCCGAGGGCCGGCGCACGCACGTCGCGGCCGCCTTCCCGTCCGCGTGCGGCAAGACCAATCTCGCGATGCTGCGGCCGACGCTGCCCGGCTGGAGCGTGGAGACGCTCGGCGACGACATCGTCTGGATGGCGCCGCGCGAGGGCGACGACGGCGTGACG
The DNA here is from genome assembly GCF_003121705.1 of Serinibacter arcticus. Lineage (NCBI taxonomy): Bacteria > Bacillati > Actinomycetota > Actinomycetes > Micrococcales > Beutenbergiaceae > Serinibacter > Serinibacter arcticus. The sequence continues at coordinate 3,305,580 of NZ_PYHR01000002.1, forward strand.
CGCCTGCACGCCATCAACCCCGAGGCGGGTTTCTTCGGCGTCGCGCCGGGGACCGGCTGGGAGTCGAACCCGACGGCGATGGAGACGCTGCGCCGCGGCGTCATCTTCACCAACGTCGCGCTCACCGACGACGGCGACGTGTGGTGGGAGGGCCAGACGTCGCAGCCGCCGGCGCACCTGATCGACTGGCAGGGACGCGACTGGACGCCCGACGCCGGCCGCCCTGCCGCGCACCCGAACTCGCGGTTCACCGTCAGCGCCGCGCAGTGCCCGACCATGGCCGCCGACTGGGAGGACCCCGCGGGCGTGCCGCTCGACGCGATCCTGTTCGGCGGTCGTCGGCCCTCGACGGTGCCGCTCGTGACGCAGGCGGACTCGTGGGAGGCGGGCGTGCTTCTCGGCGCGAGCATCGCCTCCGAGCGCACCGCCGCGGCCGAGGGGACCGTCGGGGAGCTGCGCCGCGACCCGTTCGCGATGCTCCCGTTCACGGGCTACGCCGTCGCCGACTACCTCGCGCACTGGCTCGAGGTCGGCCGCGGGCTCGGTACCGGCGCTCCGGCGATCTTCGGCGTGAACTGGTTCCGCAAGGACGACGGCGGGCGGTTCCTGTGGCCCGGGTTCGGCGAGAACACACGGGTCATCGCGTGGATCGCGGACCGGGTGGCCGGCACGGTGGGCGGACGCTCGACGCCGATCGGTCACGTCCCGAACCCGGGCGATCTGGACGTCACCGGGCTCGGGCTGAGCGAGGCCGACCTCGACGAGCTGCTCGACGTCGACCCGGTGGCCTGGCGGGCCGAGCTCACCCGGGCGGGGGCGTACCTGGAGGAGCTGCGGGCGCCGGCCGCGCTGCGTCGAGCGCTCGACGTCGCGATCGACCGCCTCTGACGTTCGCGAGGCCCTTCGGGTGCGGTCGCGAGGCCGTTCGGGTGCGACGGCGAGGCCGTTGCGGTGCGGTCGCGAGGCCGTTGCGGTGCGTTCGCGAGGCCCTTCGGGTGTGCGACGGTGACCCGAAGGGCCTCGCGAGGTGACCGGAAGGGCCTCGCGAGGTGACCCGAAGGGCCTCGCGACGTGACCCAGAAGGCCTCGCGACGTGACTCGAAAGGCCTCGCGAAAGGTTCAGGCGCGGGCGTCGAGGACCTCGCGCCAGGAGTGCCGCGGCGTCCAGCCGATGACCCGCTCCGCCGCCTCGATCGAGAAGAGCGTCCCCGTCCCCGTGACCTCGCGACGCAGCTCGACGTCGGGGAACACCTCGGCGAGCAGTTCGACCGAGTCCCGCCGCATGCACGTGTCCGCCGCCGCGATGATCACGTTCGGCGCGCTCCCCGCGCCGCCCAGCTGCTCCTCGCTCGCGGTGAGCGCGGCGCGCGAGGCGGCCGCGGCGTCGCGCACGTCGATGTAGCTCCACAGGTTCCACGACCGGGCGCGCGCGTCGTCCCACGACGGCGGGAAGCTGTCCCGGTAGTCCTGCGCGGTCATCACGTTGGAGAACCGCAGGCCGACGTGGCTGACACCGCTCCAGCGTGCGTACGTCGCCGCCATCTGCTCGGTCACCACCTTCGACAGCGCATAGGTGCTCTCGGGCCGCGGGAAGTGCGCCTCGTCGATCGGCGCGTACCAGGGCGGCGTCTCGAACGGCAGCCCGAGCGTCGTCTCGCTGGAGGCCCACACCACCCGGCGCAGCCCGTGCGTCCGCGCGGCGGAGAACACCGCCTGGTTCATGGCGACGTTGGTGGTGAACGTGACGCCGTCCGGCCGCAGCCCCGGCGCGGGGATGTTCGCGAGGTGCACGACGCCGTCGCACCCGGCGAGCGCGTCGACCGCCTGCCCGAGGTCGGTGAGGTCGGCGGTGAGGGCGGCGACGGCGTCGTCGCGCACCTGGTCGGGGGCCGGTGCGCGGTCGATCGCGACGACGTCGTAGCCCGCCGCGGCGAGGTCGGCGACGGTTGCGCGGCCGAGCTTTCCGGAGGAGCCGGTGACGGCGATGCGGCCGGAGGGGAGGGGGGACGTCAGTGTCATGTCCTCAGGGTAGGTGAGCGCTCACACGATGGCTCGAACGGAGTGCGGCTCAGAAGTGCGACGGGTCGACCTCCCGGTCGCGGACGTCCTCGGCCGGCCAGACCGAGCCGTCCAGGACGGTGCGGTCGCCGAGGGGGCCACCGAGGGTCACGGTGCGGGTGACGCTCGGGTTGCCGGGACACGTCCACGCGAGATCGTCGTCGTCGGCCGGGGGGTCGTTCACGAAGTAGCCGCTGGTCCAGTAGATCGTCACCGCCTCGTCGGTCTCGACCACGACGGGCTCGTGCAGGTACTCGTCGGGCTCGCGGCCCCCGGTGCACGATCGCTCCACGACCTGGAGCGCGAGCTCGACGTCGTCGGGCGAGGTCTCCGGGGCGCCGAGCGCCGTCCAGAACGTCCACGGCTCGGCCAGGGCGGGCATCAACCGGCAGCCGCCCCAGCCGGTGGCCTTCCAGCCGCCGTCGACCCGCTCGAGCCCGAGGGACATGTCCTCGGGGCCTCGAGGGCCGTCCGGACCCCAGTCGCCGACCGCGACGAGGGCGGTGTCCGCCGTCTCCCGCAGCACGAACCACGCCGCGTCCGACGCCGGAGTGCCCTGCAGCGCGGGTGGCGCGTCCATCCCCGCCTCGGCCGCGAGCGCGTCCAGCGCCGCCTCGAGGCCCGCGGGATCGGAGGGCTGGAGCTGACCGTCGAGGGCCGAGGCGGGGAACGCGTCCTCCGCCGTTCCGCCGCCGCACGTGAGGGCGACGGAGCCGTCGATCGTCAGCAGCCCGTTCGCGTCGACGGCCGGCTCGGAGGCGCTCGGCTCGGAGGTGCCGGGTTCGGAGGCGCCCGGGGCCCCGCACGCCGCGAGGGCCAGCACGAGGCAGACCCCGGCGGGACGGAGGAGCGTGCGGCGAGTTCTCATACCCGATGGTGTCGTCGGCCGCCCCGATCTTGCACGGCTCACGTCGCGTTCCACAGGTCGGCGTAGTACGCCTGGCGCAGCGGATCCGGTTCGACGCCGTAGGCCGCGATCAGCGCGTCGGACCACCCGGGCCCGTAGTTCCACCCGGTGCTCATCGCGGCGACGGCGAGGTCGGCCCAACGGTCCGCGACGCCGAGCGCGCCCAGGTCCACGTGGCCGGCCCACGCGCCGTCGTCGTGCACGAGGGTGTTCGGGACGCACGCGTCGCCGTGGCACACGACGAGCCGGTCGATCGACGGCGGTTCGAGCAGCTCCTCGGGGACCTCGATCCCGCGCTGCAGCGCGTTCGCCACGCGCGCGTGGACGCCCCAGTCGAACGGGCAGTCGGCGACCGGCAGCGCGTCGTGCAGCGCGCGCAGCCCCTCGCCGACGACGCGCACGGCCGTCGCCGGATCGGCGAGCCAGCGGGGGTCGACGGCGGAGCGCCCCGCGACCGCGGCCGTCACCAGCCACTCGTGCTCGCCGTCGGCGCCGTGCTCGAGGACCTCCGGGACGCGGGTGTACCGGCCGGCCCAGACCAGCCGCTCCGCCTCGGCGGCCATCGACGTCTCGGCGTTCCACGGGCCCCACTTGAGGTAGCGGGTCGGGGCGCTGCCGCCGGCGTCGCCGCCCTCCGCGCGAAACGTCAGCCCACCCAGCCCGTTGCGCCACACGGGGGTGAGGCGGTCCCCGCGAGCGAGCGCCCGCACCCGCGCGGGAATCTCGACCGCGCCGCTCGGGATGCTCACGGCGTCAGTCTCTCGCGAGAACGCCCGGTGCAGCTCGAATTCGAGGTTCGAGCCGCACCGGGCGTTCTGGGCGGTGGTTCGCTGATCTGATCAGCCCTGCAGGGTCTCGCTGCGGTCGGCGCTCCACTCGGTGTGGAAGACGCCCGCCTTGTCGACGCGCTGGTAGGTGTGCGCCCCGAAGAAGTCGCGCTGGGCCTGGATCAGCGCGGCCGGCAGGCGCTCGGAGCGCACGCCGTCGTAGTACGCGAGCGAGCTCGAGAACGCGGGCACCGGGATGCCGTTCATCGCCGCACCGGCGACGACGCGACGCCAGGAGGCGACGCCGTCGCCCACCGCGGAGGCGAAGTACGGGTCCGAGATGAGCAGGGGCAGGTCGGCGTCGCGCTCGTAGGCCTCGGTGATGCGGTTGAGGAAGCGGGCGCGGATGATGCAGCCGCCGCGCCAGATGCGGGCGCACGCGCCGCGGTCGATGTTCCAGTCGTTCTCGGCCGACGCGGCCGCGATCTGGTCGAAGCCCTGGCTGTACGCCACGACCTTGGACGCGTACAGGGCGCGGCGGACGTCCTCGATGAACGCCTCGGCGTCCTTGACGTCCCAGCCGGCCGTCTCGGCAGCGAGCCCGGCGGCGCGGGCCGCCTCGCGCTGCGGCACGGAGCCGGACAGCGCACGGGCGAACGTGGCCTCCGCGATGCCCGTGATCGGCACGCCGAGGTCGAGCGCGGACTGCACGGTCCAGCGACCGGTGCCCTTCTGCTCGGCCTGGTCGAGCACGACGTCGACGAACGCCTTGCCGGTCTCGGCGTCCACGTGCGCGAGCACGCCGGCCGTGATCTCGATGAGGTACGACTCGAGGTCGCCCGCGTTCCACTCCTCGAAGATCTTCCCGACCTGCGCGGCGGACAGGCCGAGGGCCGACCGGAGCAGGTCGTACGCCTCGGCGATGAGCTGCATGTCGGCGTACTCGATGCCGTTGTGGACCATCTTCACGTAGTGACCGGCGCCGTCCGGGCCGATGTACGTGCAGCACGGGACGCCGTCGACCTTCGCGGAGATCTTCTCCAGCATCGGGCCGAGGGTGGCGTAGGCCTCCTTCGTGCCGCCGGGCATGATCGACGGCCCGTTCAGCGCGCCCTCCTCACCGCCCGAGACGCCGGTGCCGACGAAGTGGAAGCCGCGCTCGCGCAGGTCGGCCTCGCGGCGGATGGTGTCGGGGAAGTGCGCGTTGCCGCCGTCGACGATGATGTCGCCCGGCTCCATGTGAGCGGCGAGGTCCTCGATGACCGCGTCCGTCGGGGCGCCGGCCTTGACCATGATGATCACGGTGCGCGGAGCCTTGAGGGAGGCGACGAAGTCCGCCGTCGTCTCGCTCGGCACGAACTCGCCGTCGCCGCCGTGCGCCTCGATGAGGGCCTGCGTCTTGGAGTTCGAGCGGTTGTGAACGGCCACGGTGTAGCCGTTGCGCGCGAAGTTTCGCGCGAGGTTGCTGCCCATGACCGCGAGCCCGGTCACGCCGATGTCTGCCACGCCAACGTTTGTCATGCGGACCATTCTGCCGTCCCGGACTCCGGCGCGCTTTCCCTGTCTACGCCTCGGGCACACTGGGGACACCGGGCGCCGCGACGGCGTCAGGCACCGAGCGAGGACAGCATGACGACGAGCACGACGGCGGAACCCACCTCGATCCTGGACCCCCGGCTCCGCTGGACCACCGTCGGCGCCCTCTCGATGGTCCTGCTGGCCGCCTTCGAGGCGATGGCCGTCACCACGATCATGCCCGCGGTCAGCCGCGACCTCGACGGCGCCGCCCTCTACTCCGTGGCGTTCTCCGCGACGCTCGCCGCGAGCATCGTCGGCATGGTGGTCGCCGGCCGGTGGTCCGACCGCAGCGGCCCCGGGGCCCCGCTGGTGACTGCCGTTGGGACGTTCTTCGCGGGGCTGCTCGCCGCCGGGCTGGCCACCTCCATGGAGACGTTCATCGTCGGGCGCTTCCTGCAGGGCCTCGGCGGCGGGGCGCTGACGGTGTGCCTGTACGTGGTCGTGGCCCGGCTCTACCCGCCCGCGCTGCACCCGAAGGTGTTCGGGGCGTTCGCCGCGGCCTGGGTGATCCCGTCGATGGTGGGGCCGTTCGTCGCCGGGGTGGTGGCCGACCAGCTGAGCTGGCACTGGGTGTTCCTCGGCGTCGCGGCGCTGGTGCTGCTGGCGCTGGCGTCGATGGCGTCGGCGCTGCGGGAGATCCTCCGGGCCGGGGCGGGTGGGACGGTCGCCGAGGGGGCGACGGACGCGCCGGCCGACGAGCCGGTCGATGCGCCCGCCGACGAGCCCGCCCCCGCCCCGCCCGCCGTCCGCTCCGGCGTCGCCGTCCTGCTCGCGCTCGTCGTCGCGGGCGGGCTGATCGCGCTCGGCACGTCCGCCGAGGTGATCGAGGGCCACGCGTCGTGGCTGATGGCTGCCGCCGCCGTCGCCGTCGTGGTCGTGGCGGTCCGCCCGCTGCTGCCGCGCGGCACGCTGCTGGCGCGCCCGGGGCTGCCCGCCACGATCCTGGTCCGCGGCACGATCGCCGCGGCGTACTTCGGCACCGAGGTCTACCTGCCGCTGATGCTCCAGCGTGAGTACGAGCTCAGCTCCTCGCGCGCCGGGCTCATCCTCACGGTCGGGGCGCTGTCGTGGGCCACAGGGTCGAACCTGCAGGCGCGGCTGACGCACGTCGCGCCGCAGCGGATCCTCACGGCCGGCGCCACGATGGTGCTCACCGGGATCACCGTGCAGATCGCGACGGCGGCCGCTGACCTCGGCCCCTGGGTCGCGATGGCCGGGTGGCTCGTCGCGGGGCTCGGCATGGGCACGTCCTTCCCGCGGATCACGACGCTCGTGCTCGCCTACTCCACGCGCGCCGAGCAGGGCGCGAACTCCTCCGCGCTGTCGATCTCGGACGCCGTCGGAGGGGCCAGCTCGACGGCGATCGCCGGGCTCGTGTTCGGTGCGCTCGCCTTCGTGGGGGGCACGCAGCAGTTCCTCGGCGGGTTCGGCGTCGCGCTGGTCGCGGCGCTCGCGTCGGTGCTCGTCGCGCGGCGCGCGGGCCGCCCGGCCCGGGCCCGACCGTGACGGCGATCCGTCCGCGCCCGCGACGACGCTGACAGCGCCGCCGTCGGGGCGGATGGATCGCCCTCGTGGTGCCGGCCTGGAAGACTGGGCGTGTGACTCCCGCCGCCGCCCTCCCCGCCGCTCCCGCCGTCCCCGGCTGGCGCCCCGTCGCCGCCGGCAAGGTGCGCGACCTCTACGTGCCCGACGCCGACAACGCGGCCTGGGGCGACGACGTCGTGCTGGTCGTGGCGAGCGACCGCATCAGTGCCTACGACCACGTCCTGTCCACCCCGATCCCTGACAAGGGCGCGATCCTCACCGCGCTGAGCGCGTGGTGGTTCGAGCAGCTCGGTGACGGTCCCGACGGCGTCGCCCACCACCTCGTCTCGCTGGACGTCCCGGCCGAGGTCGCCGGGCGCGCGATGGTCTGCCGCCGGCTGGAGATGTACCCGGTCGAGTGCGTGGCCCGCGGCTACCTCACGGGTTCCGGCCTCGTGGAGTACCGGGCCGACCGCACCGTCTGCGGGGTCCCGCTGCCCGACGGTCTCGTCGACGGCTCCCGCCTGCCCGAGCCGATCTTCACGCCGGCCGCCAAGGCCGCGGTGGGGGAGCACGACGAGAACGTCACCTACGAGCGGGTCGCGGAGATGGTGGGCGACGACGTCGCGGACCGCCTCCGAACCACGACGCTCGCCGTCTACCGCCGTGCCGAGGAGATCGCGAGCGCGCGCGGGATCGTCCTGGCGGACACGAAGTTCGAGTTCGGGGCGGACCCGGCGCTCGGCGCCGACTCGATCGTCCTCGGCGACGAGGTGCTGACGCCCGACTCCTCCCGGTTCTGGGACGCGACGCTGTGGGCCCCGGGCGGCGCGCAGCCCAGCTTCGACAAGCAGTACGTGCGCGACTGGCTGACCTCGGACGCCTCCGGGTGGGACCGCGCGGGCGACGCCCCGCCTCCGGAGCTGCCGGCCGACGTCGTGCTGCGCACGCGCGAGCGCTACGTGGAGGCCTACGAGCGCCTCACGGGCCGCACCTTCGGCTGAGGCCCCCAGCCCTCACGAGAACGACCCTGCTCGCGCCTCCCGGTCGGAAGGCGCGAGCAGGGTCGTTCTCGGCGGGCAGGACTCAGGCGACGCGGACCTCGAGCAGCGCCCGCGACGTCACGAGCTGACGCACGCCCACGCCGTCGGCCGCGATCCGGAACCGCAGCGAGCCGCCGGGCTGGCCGAACCACGCCGGCACGATCTCGGCCTCGACGTGCAGCGGCGCCGTCGTGACGAACTGGTACAGGCGCGTCGTGGGACCGCTGGCCGTGGGCGGGAGCGAGCGGTTCGGGATCGGCGTCGCCCACGGGAACAGGAAGACCCCGTCGAGCGAACCGAGGCGGTCGAGCGCGACGCCGGGCGGCAGCGTCGTCAGCAGCGCTCCGCCGCCGGCGGAGAGCTGGGCGAAGATCTGCGCGTACGCGCCCTGGTAGGAGTGCGAGCGGTACTGCAGGTCCTGCGCGCCGACGGGCGTGGCCGCGGGCAGGGGCGCCACCAGCAGGTTCCACAGCCAGTCGCACGCCTCGCGCTCGGAGCCGCTCGTGTGGAACGCCTCGAAGACGCCGTAGTCGCGCACGCCCACGCTGAACCGGTGCGCGCCGGTCTGACGCACCTCGAGCGCACCCTCGAGCGCGGTGGCGCCGGGCGGGTCGCCCGGGAGCACGACGGCGTCGGCCGGGTACTGCGCCTGGGCCAGCTTCTCGCGCAGCGCGGCGCTCGCGGCGCCGGGTCCCGCGGTGGAGGTGCGGAGCCAGCCCGGCACGTGATCGGCGTCGCGCGGGAACGCCGCGAGGTCGCCGAGCCACTGCTCGTCCGTGGGGACCGGGGTGGCCGGCGGGGCGTCGCCCGCGGGCACGACCATCCGCAGCCCGGGCGCGTTCCAGTACGGGCGCTCCGAACGCTCGAGCACGACGGCGGGGGTGCCGTCGTCCCCGGGCGTGAGGCTGACGTAGGCCGACAGCCAGGTGCCCGTGCCGGGGGCGGCGTCGATCACGCGGAGCTCCGCGAGGGCGGCCACGGCGGTGTCGGGGAGGTCGAGGCGGACCATCTCCTCGCGACCCGACTCGTCCGCGGGGAGAGGAGGTAGGTGCGGCCGGAGTGCTGCGTCCCCGCCTGCGACCACTCGAGGTGGACCGAGGACCACGGACGCTGCGACGTCTCGGCGGCGGCGAGCAGCGCCTCGCTCACGGTGGTGAGAAGGGCCTGGCGGTGCGGATCGGCGGTGGCCGGGGGAGCCTCGGGGGTTGCGGGTGCCGCGGGGCCGGCGGCGGATCGGTGCGGATCGAGGCGGGCTCCTCGGGCTCCTCGTAGGTCTCGGTGGGGTCCTCGACGGTCTCGGGAGCCTCGGTCTCGGGGGCCTCCGACTGCTCGGCGGCCGGCTGCTCCTCAGACGCGTGCTCCTCGATCGCGGCCGGCGCGGCGAACGCGTCGTCGCGCCGGACGTGCGTCTGGTCGACGTCGGGCTCGGTGAACACGGGACGGTGCGTCGACGGCGCCTCGGGCGCGGCCGGCGGCAGGGCCGGGACCACGGGCTCGGCGGCGGGCGCCGCGACGGGCGGGACCGGGGCGGGTGGAACGGGGCGGCGGGCGGAACGGGGGCGCCGCCGTCGTCGGCCGGACGCGCCCACGGGGACGGCGACGGAGCGGCCTGGGCCGGCGGCGTCTGCCACGGGGAGGCGGCGGGCTGCGGACTCGCCCACGCAGGAGCGGGCGGAGGAGCCTGGGCGGCGGGCGCCTGCTCGACAGGAGGCGCCTGCTCCACCGACGCCTGTTCCACCGGCGCCGTCTCGGGCGCCGGTGCCGGGGCGGCCGCGGGGAAGGCGGGCCGGGTCGGCGGGGGCGGGATCGTGCCCGCGGCGGGGGTCGTGCTCGTCGACTCGTGGTGTCCGGCCTGCTCCATGCGTTCATCCTCGCACCCCCCGGTAGACTCGTGGGTGGAGTGCTGTGCACGAGCACCGCGTCTCCCCGGGGAGAACTCCCCATCCCGTCTCGCCACCAGCCACGTACGGAGCCTTGCCATGGGACGCGTCGTCGTCGAGGTCATGCCCAAGCCGGAGATCCTGGACCCGCAGGGGAAGGCCGTGAACGGCGCCCTGCCCCGTCTGGGCTTCACCGGCATCTCCCAGGTCCGCCAGGGCAAGCGGTTCGAGATCACGGTGGACGGCGAGGTGACCGACGAGGTCCTCGCCGACATCCGCCGCGCCGCCGAGACGCTGCTGTCCAACCCCGTCATCGAGGACGTCGTCAAGGTCGAGGCCGAGCCGGCCGCGGTGTCCGCCTGATGTCGGCTCCCGCCACCCCGGGCGCCCAGGGCGCGCGCATCGGCGTCGTCACGTTCCCCGGGACGCTCGACGACCGTGACGCGCAGCGCGCCGTCCGGCTCGCCGGCGCCACCCCGGTGCCGCTCTGGCACGGGGACGCCGACCTGGCCGGGGTCGACGCCGTCGTGCTCCCCGGCGGGTTCTCCTACGGGGACTACCTCCGCGCCGGCGCCATCGCCCGGTTCGCCCCGGTGATGACCGCGCTGGTCGACGCCGCGAACGGCGGCCTGCCGGTGCTCGGCATCTGCAACGGCTTCCAGATGCTCACCGAGGCGCACCTGCTGCCCGGGTCGATGATCAAGAACGAGAAGCTGACGTTCGTCTGCCGCGACCAGGTGCTGCGCGTCGAGAACGCGAGCACCGCCTGGACGAACGCCTTCGCCACCGGCGAGGAGATCGTCATCCCGCTGAAGAACCAGGACGGCCAGTACGTCGCCGACGAGCGCACCCTGGACGAGCTCGAGGGCGAGGGCCGCGTCGTCTTCCGCTACGTCGACGTCAACCCCAACGGTTCGCGCCGCGACATCGCCGGCATCAGCAACGCTCGCGGCAACGTCGTCGGCCTCATGCCGCACCCGGAGCACGCCGTCGAGAAGGGCTTCGGTCCCGACGGCGACGCCGGCGTCCGCACCGGTACCGACGGCCTGCGGTTCTTCACCTCCGCGCTCGCGTCGCTGCTCGCGACGGCCTGACGACCCCCACCCCTTCGTGAGCGGCCCGCGGGCGCTCGCGGAGGGGTGAGTCGTCTCGCGACCGCACCCGAACGGCCTCGCGACCGCACCGCAACGGCCTCGCGACCGCACCGCAACGGCCTCGCGACCGCACCGCAACGGCCTCGCGATGCTCTCAGCCGACTCTCAGGAAACCTACGCTTCCGTAAGTTACGGTGGCGTAGTGAACGCGACCGCGCCCCGTCCCGAGTTCGGACCCCTGACCGTCACCATCCCCGACGAGTCCGTCCCGCACGGCCTGACCGCCGCCGCCACCGCGTGGCCCGACCGGATCGCCGTCGACTTCCTGCGGGCCACGCTCACCTACGCCGAGCTCGACGCCCAGGTGGCCCGCGCGGCGCAGGCCCTGCTCGACCTCGGCGTCGAGCCCGGCGACCGCGTCGCGATCGCGCTGCCGAACTGCACCACCCACGTCGTGGCGTTCTACGCCGTGCTGCGGATCGGTGGCGTCGTCGTCGAGCACAACCCGACCTACACGGCCACGCAGCTCGTGCACCAGCTCTCCGACTCGGGCGCCCGCGTCGCCATCGTGTGGGAGAAGGTCGCCCGCGCCGCGCTCGGCGCCCGCACCAGCTCCCCCCTGACGACCGTGATCGCCGTCAACGTCGCCGGGGACCTCCCGCGCGGCTCGCAGCTGGCGCTCCGGCTCCCGGTCCGGGCCGCGCGCGCCACGCGCGACGCCCTGCGCGCCGACGTCCCCGCAGGCGCCCTGCGCTGGGAGCGCCTCGTGCGGCGCGGCGGCCCCGCGCTGCCCGCGAGCCACCCGTACCCGGCGAGCTCCGACGTCGCGCTCCTGCAGTACACGGGCGGCACCACCGGCACCCCGAAGGGCGCGGTGCTGACGCACCGCAACCTCGTGGCGAACGCGGTCCAGTGCGCCGAGTGGACCCGCACGGTCGGCGGCACCGAGACCCTCTACGGCGCGCTGCCGTTCTTCCACGCCTTCGGGCTGACGCTCTGCCTCGGCTACGGCATCCGCACCGGCGCGACGCTCGTGATCTTCCCGAAGTTCGACCCCGCCGCCCTGGTCTCCGCGCAGAAGCGCCGGCCGGGCACCTTCCTCCCGGCCGTCCCGCCGATGATCGACCGGTTCACGACGGCGGCGCGCGAGGCCGGGGTCGCCCTCACCTCGTTCCGGTTCGCGTTCAGCGGCGCGATGGCGCTGCCCGAGGCGACGGCGCAGGCGTGGGAGGAGGCGACCGGCGGCTACGCGATCGAGGGCTACGGCATGACGGAGACGTCGCCCGTGGCGCTCGGCAACCCGGTGTCCGCGGAGCGCCGCGCGGGCGCGCTCGGGGTGCCGTTCCCCGACACGGAGATCCGCGTGGTCGACGCCGAGTCGCTCGAGGACGTCGAGCCCGGCGCCCGCGGTGAGCTGCTGCTGCGCGGGCCGCAGGTCTTCTCCGGCTACTGGAACCGGCCGGAGGAGACGGCGCACCAGCTGCTCGAGGACGGGTGGCTGCGGACCGGCGACGTCGTCACCGTCGACGAGGCCGGCTTCGTCACGCTGGTCGACCGCATCAAGGAGATGATCGTCACCGGCGGCTTCAAGGTCTACCCCTCGCAGGTCGAGGACCGCCTGCGCGAGATGCCGGGGGTGGCGGACGTCGCCGTCGTCGGGATGCCGGCAGGCGACCTGGGCGAGAAGGTGGTCGCCGCCATCGTGCTCGACGGAACGGTCCCGGCGATCTCGCTCGCCGAGCTCCGCGCCTGGGCGGCCGAGAGCGTCGCGTCCTACGCCGTCCCCCGCGAGCTCGTCGTCGTCACCGAGCTGCCTCGTTCGATCATCGGCAAGGTGCTGCGGCGGGTCGTCAGGGACGACCTGGACGCCTCCCGCTGACCCACTCTCCACAGGGCTTGTCCACAGGCCTGTGGGTGACGACGCCGACGCGCCCCACAGCCTGTGGGTAACCCTGGGGACGGGGTGTGGGCAACGCGGCCTCGACCGCGCCGTGCCGGGTCTGAGCGGCGCTCAGGCCCCGACGTCGTGAAGGTGGTGCGCGACGTCGTGCCAGAAGTACTGCGCGAGCGTCGTGACCGTGAACTCCGAGCCGTTGGAGCGCAGTCCCCGGCGCTCGTGGGAGAGGGCGGGAACGGCGTCGAACCGCGCGGCGATGACGTCCGCCGCCACGGCCAGCTCCTCGGCGACGACGACGGGGTCCTGCTCGCCGTAGCGATCCGCCAGCGCCGTGGCGTCCTGGTCCCAGTTCGCGAAGGTCGGGGCGTCCTGGGTCAGCATCAGCGCGAGGCGCTCGTCGAAGACGCGGAACACGTCGCGCACGTGGGCGCCGTACTCCAGGGGCGACCAGGTGCCCGGGTCCGGACGGTCCCGCACGTCCTGGCGGCCGAGCGACGCGCGCCACCGCGGGACGCTCGCGCGGACAAGGCCGCCGACGTCGGCCACCGCCACCGCGGACGCCTCGAGGCCGCAGTCCGGGCAGGGCTGGGAGAGCACCCACGTCCAGTCCTTGGCGTCGGGTTCGATGGTCTCGCCCGGGACGGTCATGGTCCGAGTGTGCCCGCCGGTCGGTAGGGTCGCGAGCCATGGGTTTCTTCACCTCACGAGCCAACCGGGCCGCTGCGGCGCAGGACGCGGCCGTCGCGGCCCAGGATGCCGCGATCGTCGACTTCTGGGCGTGGTGGGGCGACGGCGGGGCCGCGGCGACGGCGCACGCGTTCGACAGTCGTGGTAAGGACGTCGAGGCGCTGCAGCGGGTGGGGGAGGAGCTGGGCGCCCGCGCCCGGGCGATCGGCCTGGGGTTCGAGTCCGGCGAAGGCCGCGCGGCCCGTCACGTCCTGGTGCTGACGCCGGAGGGGGCGGCCGACGCGGCCGACGTCGCCGACCGCTGGCTGGCGGCGGCGCCGCCCGCCGACGACGCGTTCGAGTTCGACAACCGGCGCCGAGCCGCCGCCGACCCGACGACGGTGGGCATCGACTACGACGGCCACCGGTTCGACCTGGTCGATCTGGTGATGCTGGCGCAGCCCGACGGGACGAAGGTCCACGTCGCGGTGTGGCACCCCGCCTTCGCCGACGTCGAGCGCCCGGTCGCGGGCAACGTCGCCTTCCTCATGCTCGACGCGCTGCTGGGGGAGCGGGCCGTGGAGGAGCGCATCGGCGCGATCCGGTTCGACCTCGACCCGGCCGACCGGGGCCGGCCGTTCGTGGAGCTCCGCGACCTGATCGCCTGACGGCGCCGCCGGCGGCGCCGCGTTGCGCGCACCGGTGGTCGCCTCAGCGGCGGCGAAGCGACCATCCGTGCACGCAACGGGGCGGAGGGTCGGAGGTCGGGGAGGTCAGGGGCGGCCGGTGTAGACGAGCTCGACTCCGTCGCCCGTCAGGGTGAGGCCGGCGGCGTCGCCCGTGATCGCGTCGATGCGGGGCAGGGCGCCCTGGATCGCCGCCTCGAGGTCCATCAGCGCCTCCGGCGTGCACATCATCCGGGTGCTCGCGACCTCGGTCACGTGGACCGCGTCCGGCCAGCCGACGAGCGTCCCGCCGAACGTGTTGCAGACGGTGCCGCCGATCGAGACGACGTCGTCCTGCCGCGTGACCGTGAGCGTCGCGTCGTGCCCTTCGACGGGGACGAGCGCCTCGCCGTCGACCGTCCCGGACCCGAAGGTCCAGGTGAGGCCCTCGAGCGCGGCGAGGTCGGTCTCGACGATGAACGCCTCGACCGGGTCGGCCGCGAGGTTGGCCGTCCCGTCCTCGTCGAACACGAGCTCGACGCCGTCGCCCGTCAGCACGAGACCCGTGCGGTCGCCCGCCATGGCGGTGACACGGGGCAGGGCGTCCGTCAGGGCCGCCTCCAGCTCCATCAGACCGTCCTGCTCGCAGTAGATCTCGGTGCTGGCCAGTCCCGTGATCTCCACGACGTCGGGCCAGCCGACCAGCTCGCCGCCGACCGAGTTGCAGACGGTGCCCGCGATGCTGACGGTCTCGCCCTCGCGGGAGATGCCGAACCTGATGACGGGCGACTCGGGGACGTCGAGCTCCTCGCCGTCGACCGTGCCGGACTCCAGGGTCCAGCGCACGCCCTCGAGCGACGCGAGGTCGTCGGCGCCGGTGCCGGGGTCGGCGCCGGGGTCGGCCGCGTCGCCCGAGCCCGAGCCGCCGGGTGCGGTGCACGCGGCCAGGCCGACGGCGAGGACGGCCGCCCCGATCATCTGGAGGGGTCGACGGAGGGCGGGGGTTCGCTGGCTCATGCACTGACTGTGTCAGGGCGCCGCCGGGTCTTGCAGCCGCCGCGTTGCGCGCACCCGTGGTCGCTTCAGCCGGGGCGAAGCGGCCATCCGTGCGCGCAACGGGACCGGCGGCTGGGCCAGGCCGCCGCCCGGGCCCGGCCCCGGCCGTCAGGCCTGGGCGAGCGTCGAGGTCAGGTGCAGCTTCCCGCGCCGCGGGTCCCAGACGGTGAGCGCGTAGCCGGCGCGCGACCCGCCGTCGGAGGAGTCGACGTCGTCGCGCCGCTCCACGCCCACGGCCACCCGTCCGGGCACCAGGACCGGTGCCGCGAACTCGACCGACCACGTGAACGCGTCGCCGCGCGCCGGACCGAGGGCGGCCAGCGCGCGCGCCGCCGTGTCCATGCCGTGCGCGATCGTCGCGCGGTAGCCGAACGCCCGCGCGGCGAGCTTCGAGGTGTGGATGGGGTTCCGGTCGCCCGAGACCTCGGCGTACAGCTTGCTGCTGCGCAGCGAGGTCTCCCAGCCGCCCGTGGGCGTCGGCGCCTCGAAGGTGGGGTGCTCGGGGCGTTGATGAGCGGGCAGCCCCGTGATCTGCGTGCTGCGCGCGAGGTAGGTGGAGACGCCCTGCCAGACGAGCTCGACGCCGGAGCGGATCTCCGTCACGAGCTCCACCTGGGTGCCCATGCCCTCGCCGACCTCGCGCGAGGCCAGGCGGCGGGCCCACGTCGTCGCCGTCAGGGGCTCGTCGGTCCGCACGGGGCGCAGCTGCTCGATGCGGTTCGCGATGTGCACGAGGCCGAGCATCGGCAGCGGGAAGTCGGCACGCGCCATCAGAGCGAGCTGCAGGCCGAACACGCTGACGTGCACGAAGCCCGGGGGCGCCGTCTCCAGCGCCCGCTCACCCAGCAGGTGGCAGTAGGCGTCGAGGCGCTCGCGGTCGAGCGTGAGTCCGGCGCGCAGCGCGACGTCGGGCAGCGTGGTCGACACGGACGGGCTGCTGACCACGGCCTGGGCGGTGCGCCCCAGCGCGGTGAGCTGCACCGACCGGGGCGAGGGCACGCCGTCGAGCGCGACGACCGAGGTCGGCTGCGTCTCGGGACGCCGTGCGGCTGCGCCGGTCGCCGTCACCGACTCCTCGAGGAGCTCCTCGAGCGAGGTGTCGTGGTGGTCGTCGCGATGCGTCATCGTCGCTCCCTCGTCGTCCGGTCCGCGGTCACCGGCGCGCTCATCGTCCCACCAGGTTCTGGCCGCAGACCCGCAGCACCGCGCCGTTGATCCCCCCGGCCTGCGGCGAGGCGAGGAACGCGACCGCCTCGGCGACGTCGACCGGCTTGCCGCCCTGACCGAGCGACGACACGCGGCGGCTGATCTCGCGCTGCATCGTGGGGATCGAGGCCGTCATCTCCGTCTCGATGAACCCCGGCGCGACGGCGTTGGCGCGGCCGCCGCCGGCCGCGAGCACGGGAGCCCACGCCTGCGTCGCGCCGATGACGCCGGCCTTGGAGAAGCCGTAGTTGGTCTGGCCGCGGTTGCCCGCGATTCCGCTCGTCGAGGCGAGCGAGACCTGGACCAGGCCCGGGTAGGCCTCGGCGAGCGTGGTCGTGATGGCGACCTGCGCGGCGAGGTTGACCGCCACCACCGACTCCCAGTGCTCCGGCTTCATGTTGGCCAGCAGCTTGTCGCGGAGGATCCCGGCGTTGTGGACGAGCACGTCGAGCCGGCCGTTGAACGGGCCGCGCGCGACGCGCTCGAGCAGCCGCTCGCCGGCGTCGGGCGCGGTGATGTCGAGCTGCAGCGCCACGCCGCCGACCTCGTTCATGACGGCGGCGAGCGCCTCGCCCGCGGCCGGAACGTCGACGCCGAGCACGTGGGCGCCGTCGCGCGCCAGGACGCGCACGGTCTCCGCGCCGATGCCGCGTGCCGCCCCGGTCACGACGACGACCGTCCCGGCCAGCGGCCGCGTCCAGTCCTCGGGGGTGATGCCCCGACCGGTCACCGGCAGGAGCTGACCGTCCACGAACGCCGAGCGGGCCGAGAGCAGGAAGCGCAGCGTGCCGATCGCGGCGGCGTCGGTGACGCCGACACCGTCCGCCAGCTCGATCCCGTTGGCGGTCGCGCCCTGGCGCAGCTCCTTGCCGAGCGAGCGGACGAGTCCGGAGACCCCGCCGCGCGCCGCCGCGACGGCGGGGGCGTCGCCGTCGGCCACCGCGCGCGAGAGGGTGACGACGCGGGCGCTGCGGGCCAGCTCGCGCAGCACCCCGCCGAGGGCGAGCACACGCTCGGCCTCCTCGCCCGGGGCCTCGAGATCGGTGAGAGCGACGACGACGGCGCCCCAGCGCTGCTGCGTCGGCGCCTGCAGGTTGCGGCGCACGTCCAGGTGCCAGTCGTGGAGCTGGTGCGCGACGGCGTCGGCGTCCGGCCCCGAGCCGATGACGAGCACGGGGCCCGCCGTCAGCGGGGCGTCGACCGACGTCGGGTCGGTACGCCGGAGCGTGACCGCCTCGGTGAGGCCGAGGGCCTGGGTGATCGCGCGGTTGAGCTGCTTGCTGACGCCGCGCAGGGGGGCGGGGAGCGTGGGGGGGGCCATGGGTCAGGCCTCCAGCAGCATCGCGACGGCCTGACCGCCGGCGGCGCAGACGGAGATGACGCCGCGCACGGGGACCTCGGCGCTGCCGCCCTCGGCGACCAGCGCCGCCTTGCGGCGGTGCAGGAGCGTCGCGAGCGTGGCGACGATGCGGGCGCCGGTCGCGGCGAACGGGTGACCGGCCGCGAGCGAGGAGCCGGCGACGTTGAGCTTGCTGCGGTCGAGCGTGCCGAGCGCAGGGGCGCCGACCTCGTCGGCGGCGAACGTCTCGTCCGCCCAGGCGGCCAGGGTCGCCTCGACGACGCCGGCGAACGCCTCGTGGATCTCGACCAGGTCGATGTCGTCCAGCGTGAGGCCCTGGCGGGCGAGCAGCCGCGGGACGGCGTACGCGCCGCCCATGAGCAGCCCCTCGGTGCCGCGGGTGAAATCGACGGCGGCGGCCTCGGCGTCGACCACCCGCGCCAGCGCCGGCAGGCCGTGCGCGGCCGCCCACTCCGGCGAGGCCAGCAGGACGGCTGCGGCGCCGTCGGACAGCGGCGTGGAGTTGCCCGCCGTCATGGTCGCGTCGGCGTGGTCGTTGCCGAACACGGTGCGCAGCTTCGCCAGCGCCTCGATGGTGGTGTCGGGGCGGAGCGCTGCGTCGCGCGTGAGCCCGCGGTAGGGGGTGACGAGGTCGTCGAACAGACCCTCGTCCCACGCGGCGGCGAGCTGGGTGTGCGAGGCGAGCGCGACGGCGTCCTGCGCCTCGCGGGTCACCTTCCACCGCAGGTTGGTCAGGGCCTGGTGCTCACCCATCGACAGGCCGGTGCGCGGCTCGTTGACGTTGGGGGCGACCGGGGCGAGGTCGGCGGGACGCAGCTGGCCGACGAGCCGGAGCCGGTCGGGGACCGTCTTTGCGCGGTTGAGCTTGATGAGCGTGCGGCGCAGCCGGTCGGAGACGACGATCGGGGCGTCCGAGGTGGAGTCGGCGCCACCGGCGATGCCCGAGCTGATCTGGCCGAGCGTGATCTTGTTCGCGAGGTCCCAGGCCGCCTCGATGCTCGTGGCGCACGCGCGCTGGAGCGTGACGGCGGGGGTCTCGGGAGCCAGCGCGGTGCCGAGCACGGCCTCGCGCGCCAGGTTGAAGTCCTTGGAGTGGTTCAGCACGGCGCCGGCCCGCACCTCGCCGATCCGCTCACCGGCCAGGCCGAGCCGGGCGACCAGGCCGTCGATCGTCGTCGTCAGCATGTCGAGGTTGCTGGCGCCCGCGAAGTGGCCGCCCGCCTTGGCGAACGGGGTGCGGTTGCCGCCGACCACGACGGCGGTGCCCGAGGGGCGGGCAGTCTCGGGGGAGGTGGGGGTGCTGCTGGCTGACTCGGTCGTGCTGGTCATCGGTGACCCTCTCGCGCTCGGGATCCGGAAGCAAAAGTTGCTAGGACTCAGCGTACCGGATACCTGCTCCACCGTGGGGTTCGGGGGCTGGCTAATCTGGGATCGCTGCCTCAGCCTCGCCCCACCACCCCCGTCCGGAGGACCTCCGCGTGCGACTGCACCTCCCCGCGCCGTTCGAACCGCTGCTCGGCACGGCCGACCACCTCGACGTCCTCGGTGGCGTCCCGCCCTGGGCGGTGCCGGACGGGTGGTTCGAGGAGGCCCACCGCTGCATCGAGGAGATCGCCGGCGACGCCCGCGTCGGCTCGGCGATCACGACCTCGACGACCTACCTCCCCGGCACCTCCCGCGCGATCCCCATGGTCTGGGACGCCGCCGCGTGGCTCGCCGGCCCGACACCCGTCTTCTGCGGGCCGCACTCGCGCTTCCCGTGGGAGATGACCGAGCGGTACCTGCAGCCCGGCAAGATGCTCGATCCGCAGAGCGTGTGGCGGTACGTCGGGGCGGCGACGGCGTGGCCCACCCAGCTGCTCTCGTGGGCCGTCACCGACGGCTGGGACCGCCGTCGGGCGCTGGAGACCCAGCGCGCGATCCTCGACGTGTTCACGGACGTCCCGCAGCTCGAGACCCGGCGCGCCGCCGTCGTCGGCGTCCTGGACCACGTCCTCGACGGCGACGACGCCGCGCTCACCGCGATCCACCTCACCGGGTCCATGGACGCGGTGCGCACGTACTGGCGCCACCACCTCGACGAGGGCGTCTACTCGGTGCTGCCCGAGCTGGCCGGACCGGTCGACGTCGTCGCGTGGGCCTACCCCTCGTTCGCCGCGCTCGCGGCGCTGCTGTCGCGGGCGGCGACCCGCGAGCTCTCCGCGCCCGGCTTCCTCGCCGACGTCTGCCTGGGCCGCGAGGTCCTGGTGCCGCCGATGCTGGCGGCCGCCGTCGGCGCGGAGGTCGCGGGCGAGGTGCAGCGCGAGTGGGAGGCGCGCCGACCCGGGTTCCGGGCCGCGGACTCGAACACGGCCACGCGGGCGTTCGTCGTGCGCGCGATGCAGGCCGGGGAGTACGAGCTCGTCAGGCACCTGCAGGCGCTGGGCAGCGTGCTCGCCGGGTACGTGCCGGCGCTCCCGACCGTGCCTGGCACGGTCGCGCCGGTGCTGAACGTCCTCGACTTCATGGAGGACGTCGAGGAGCTCTACACCGTGCGGCGCGGGGTCAACCCGCTGCTGGCCGAGCTCGAGCGCCGGACGGCGTCGTCGTCCAGCGCCTGGGGGACGGACGAGGACGCGGGTGGGCACCCGGGCGGGGTCGTCGCGCTGCGCGAGGGTGAGGACGGCGAGGCCGCGCCGGTCGTCGAGGAGGACGTGGTCATCGGCGAACCGCTCGAGGACCTCGAGGCGCTCATCGGTCTCGCGCCGATCAAGCAGCAGGTCGTCCGGCTGCAGGCCGAGGCGCGGGCCGAGATCCTCCGCGTGCGGGCGGGGATGCCACCGAGCGAGCGGTCGCGGCACCTGCTGTTCGTCGGCAACCCCGGCACCGCCAAGACCACGGTCGCCCGGATCCTCGCACGGGTCTACGCGCAGCAGGGGCTGCTGAGCCGCGGCCACCTGGTCGAGGTCAGCCGGGCCGACCTCATCGGGGAGTTCATCGGCCAGACGGCGCCGAAGGTGCGCGCCGTCGTCGAGCGCGCGCTCGGCGGGGTCCTGTTCATCGACGAGGCGTACTCGCTCATCCCGCGCGACTCCTTCCGCGACTTCGGGCACGAGGCCGTGGCCACGCTCGTGAAGCTCATGGAGGACATGCGCGAGGACCTCGTCGTCGTGGCCGCCGGCTACCCGGACGAGATGCAGCGCTTCGTGGACGCCAACCCCGGGCTGGCCTCGCGCTTCCCGACGACGCTCGCGTTCGACGACTACACCGACGACGACCTGTGGCGCATCTTCGTTCTCGTCGCGGCCCAGGCCGGCTACACGCTGGCGTGGGGCGTCGAGCTCGCGGTGCGGTCGCTGTTCCCCCGCGAGCGGCCGCGCAACTTCGGCAACGGACGTTTCGTGCGGAACGTCTTCGAGGAGGCGACGGCCCTGCAGGCCGTGCGGATCGTGGCCATGGCCGACCCCTCGTTCCAGGACGTTCGCACGCTGCTCCCGCAGGACGTGCCCGCGCGCGGGGTGGTGCAGGAGGTGTCGGCGGCGCCCGGGATGTACCTGTAGCGACCGGCGGGGTGGTGGGTCAGGCGTGCTCGTACAGGCGCTGGTGGCCCATCATCCCGGCGAACCGGAACGGGCCGACCGACTCGCGCGACGTGCGGTACTCGCGGCCGTCCTCGGGGAGCGTCGTCTTGTGGAGCACCTCGTAGGCCGTGTGGTCCAGCGGGGTGCGGCGCTCGATCATCGCGGCGTGCTCGGCGCCGCGCAGGTGCTCGCGGTAGCCGGGCTGGACGACGGCGGCGAAGAACTCCGCGACCGAGCCCGAGCCGTAGCTCGCCAGGCCGATGCGCGACCCCGCGAGGTCGCCCTCGTGGTGGTCGAGCAGCGAGGCGAGGGCCACGTACACCGAGGCGGTGTAGGAGTTCCCGATGAGGCGGTTGTAGCGCATCGTCTCGTCGAGGTCGGCGGCGACCTCGGCGGGCGTCGGGTTGCCCCCGGCGAGGACGGCGAGGTGACGGTGCGCCTTGGTCGCCATCTTCGTGAACGGCTGGTGGTAGCAGATCGCGGCGAAGTCGGAGAAGCTCGCACCGCCCTGCGCGAGGTAGTCCTCCCACGCGCCGCCGATGGCGTTGAGGTAGGCCTTGATCGAGCCCTTGCCGTCGACCAGCGCGGTGGTGCGGTAGTTCGGGCGCCAGAAGTCCATGACGTCCTCGGTGTAGACCCCGGCGGGGTTCTCCACCACGAGGAGCGCGGGGTCGGCCTGCACGAGCATCGCGGCGGCGGCAGCGCCCTGGGTGGACTCGCCGGAGGAGCCGAGGTCGTAGCGTGCGACGTCGCTCGCCACGACCAGCACCTTCTGGGAGGGGTCACGGGCGATGAGCCCGACGGCGAACTGCAGCGCCGCCGTCGCGGAGTAGCAGGCCTGCTTCAGCTCGACGACGCGGACGGTCGAGGGGAGGCCGACGAGCTTGTGGACGTAGACGCCGGCCGACTTGCTCTGGTCGATGCCGCTCTCGGTGGCGAACAGCAGGGTGCGGATGCCCTCGGTGCCGTTGCGCTCGATGATGCGGGCCGTGGCGTCGGCGGCCATCGTGACGATGTCCTCGTCCCCGGCGAGCACGCTCATCACGTCCTGGCCGATGCCGACCGTGAACTTCGCGGGGTCGATGCCGTGGTGGTCGGCCAGGTCCGTGAGGGACAGGCTGTGCTGGGAGGTCGCCAGGGCGAGGTCGTGGATACCGATCGAGAGCGGCATCTCGGTCTCGCTTCGCACCATGGTCAACGGGCTCCTTCTCCAGCACCTTCTGGGACTTGCGGCACCCAGACCGGCAGGCACCCGGCGATGCCCACCAACGATTATGGACCTTGTCTCACCAACTTAACTACCTGGGTCGTCAGGCCGGGGGAGTCTGCACCCGATCTCCACGACTCTCCCCACGCTCCAGGACGACGTGCGAGCGCATCAGCTCGCCCGGGTTGGTCTGCGCCGCCAGCAGCGAGAGCTCCCCGCACAGGACCGACGCCGCGGCCAGCACCGCGAGCCGTCGGGCGTTCTCGCCCGGCTCGCGGTCCTCGCGGCAGCCGAGCCGGGTGAGGGCCTCCTCGACCTCGGGCAGGCCCTTGCCGTTGCCCACCGACCCGACGATCACGTTGGGGAGGGTGCAGGAGAAGTACAGGTCGCCGTCGCGGTCCTCGGCCCGGGTCACGCCCTGGCTGCCCTCGACGATGTTGGCCGCATCCTGGCCCGTGGCCAGGTAGAAGCCGAGCAGCATGTTCGCGTAGTGCGCGTTGGCCGAGCGGATCGAGCCCGCCAGGAGGGAGCCGAGGAGGTTCTTGCGTGTGTTCAACGTCTCCACACGCTTGGCGGTCGTGCGCAGCCGACGCTCGACGATCTCGCGCGGGATCAGGATCTCGGTGACGACGTTCTTCCCGCGGCCGAGGATGCCGTTGACCGCCGACGGCTTCTTGTCGATGCAGTAGTTGCCCGAGATCGAGCCGTACCGGACGCCGGGGATCGTGGCGAGGATGTGGTCCATCAGCCGCTCCGAGGCGAGCGTGACCATGTTGTGGCCCGACGCGTCGCCCGTGGTCAGCTCGAAGCGCACGAACAGCAGGTCGCCGACGATCTCGGAGTGCAGGTCGATGAGGCGCGCGAACCGGCTCGTCGTCGCGACGACGGCCTGCAGCTCCTCGCGGGAGCCCGTGATCCGGAGCCAGGCGGCGTAGGCGGTCGCGGCGTCGTCGGCCTCCAGCAGGACAGACCGGGACATCCGCTCGTCGACGACGACGGTGCGGATCCCGCCCTCGATCAGCGTCGAGACGCGCGCGCCCCGGCCGACGGACGGCCACAGCGGCGTCTCGTACGTCGCCAGCGGGACGCTGACCTCGTCGGTGCCGCCGACGGCGTCGCCGGAGACGCGGATCGGTCCGACCCACTTCAGAGGGATCGGGGTGCTCGAGGATGCGGAGATGGCCACCGTCCGACGCTACCCCGTCACCGCCGCCGCGAGCTTGCGCGGTCCGAGGGCGGGCCCGGCGTGCACGGTCGATCGCCACGAGACTGTCGAGGACCGGAAGTACCTGATACCGTGAGTTTCATGAGTCGTGTCGTCGAGGACGCCTCCCCCCGCTCCGACGGGCGGTCGCTGCGCTGGGAGTCCCACCGGGCAGCCCGTCGCGACGACCTCACGCGCGCCGCCCGCAAGGCGATCCACCACGGCGGCCCCGACCTGTCCATGGACGAGATCGCCTCCGCGATCGGCACGTCCAAGTCGATCGTGTACCGCTACTTCCGCGACCGCAGCGGGCTGCAGACCGCCGTCGGCGAGGCCGTCCTGCAGGAGATGGGTTCCGCCCTCGCGGACGTCTCCCACCGCGCCACCGGACCCCGTGACGCCGTCCGGGCGATGGTCGGTGTCTACCTCGGGATGATCTCTACCTCGCCCGCCGTCTACACGTTCGTCACGCGTGGCGGCGAGGTGAGCGAGGAGCCCGGTCCCCTGCGCACCCTGGCCGACGACGCGGCCGCCCTCCTCGTGCCCGTCCTCAGCGACGCGCTGGCCGCGCAGGAGCGGTCGCGCGACGCCGCCCACATGTGGGCGGCCGGCGTCATCGGGTTCGTCCGCGGCGCAGCCGAGGTGTGGCTGGTGGAGCGCGGCACGGTCGCCGACCGCGACCCCGACGTCGAGCACGCCGAGATCGAGCGCCTCGCCGACACGCTCGCCGGCTGGATCTGCGTCGGCACCCCCAGCCCGTGACCGCCCCCACCCACGCATCGACAACCCCGAGCCCGCGAGACGAAGGAGTCACCACCATGGCCGCCGAGAACCCCGCCCCGACCACCCTCGACGTCGGCGCGCTGGCCGACCTCCTCGACGGTCGCTGGGCCGAGCTGCGTCGCCACGCCCGCGACATCTCCACCGAGCCCGAGATGGTCAGCATCCCGGGTCAGCCGATGGCCGAGCACCGCGAGCGCGTGCTCGCGTCGCTGCAGCGTCTCGCGGACGCGGGGGAGGTGCAGCGGGCGTTCCCGACCGCGCTGGGCGGTGAGGACAACCCCGGCGGCAACATCGCCGGCTTCGAGGAGCTGATCGTCGCCGACCCCTCCGTGCAGATCAAGGCGGGCGTCCAGTGGGGCCTGTTCGGTTCCGCCGTCCTCCACCTCGGCACCGAGCACCACCACACGACCTTCCTCCCCGGGATCATGAGCCTGGCGGTCCCCGGTGCGTTCGCCATGACCGAGACGGGCCACGGCAGCGACGTCGCCTCGATCGCGACCACCGCGACCTTCGACCCCGAGACGCAGGAGTTCGAGATCCACACGCCCTACCGTGCGGCGTGGAAGGACTACATCGGCAACGCGGCCGTGCACGGGACCGCCGCCGTCGTGTTCGCGCAGCTCGTCACGAACGGCGTCAACCACGGTGTGCACGCGTTCTACGTGCCGCTCCGGGACACCTCGCAGGACAAGGTCGACGGCGCGCACCCCATGCTCCCGGGCGTCACGAGCGAGGACGACGGGCACAAGGGCGGGCTGAACGGGATCGACAACGGTCGGCTCGCGTTCGACCACGTCCGCATCCCGCGCACCAACCTCCTCGACCGCTACGGCAGCGTCGCGGAGGACGGCTCGTACACCTCGCCCATCGCCTCGCCCGGTCGTCGGTTCTTCACGATGCTCTCGACCCTCGTGCAGGGGCGCGTCTCGCTGGACGGCGCCTCCGCCGTCGTGAGCAAGATGGCGCTCGCGATCGCGTGGCGCTACGCCGAGGAGCGGCGCCAGTTCACCGGCGCCGACCCCGAGGCCGAGACGGTGCTGGCGGACTACGGCACGCACCGCCGTCGCCTGCTGCCGCTGCTCGCGCGCACCTATGCCGTCCAGCTGCTGCACAACGACCTGCTCGAGCGGTTCCACGGCGTCTTCGCCGGCGAGCACGACTCCGACGAGGACCGTCAGGACCTCGAGACGCTGGCGGCCGCCGCGAAGCCGCTCTCGACCTGGCACGCGCTCGAGACGCTCCAGACCGCGCGCGAGGCCTGCGGCGGCCAGGGCTTCCTCGCCGAGAACCGGCTCGTGGGCCTGAGGGCCGACATGGACGTGTACGCGACGTTCGAGGGCGACAACACCGTGCTGCTGCAGCTCGTCGGCAAGCGCCTGCTCACCGACTACGGGCGCTCGACGGCGAAGATGGACGTAGCCGGTCAGGCCCGGTGGGTGGCCGAACGCGCGGGCGACATGGCGCTGCACCGCACGCCGCTGCGCCGCGCGTCGCAGTCGATCCGCGACTGGGGCTCGCGCGCCCGGTCTGCCGAGGAGCTGCGCGACCCGGCGATGCAGCGGGAGCTGCTCGAGGACCGCGTCGAGACGATGATCGAGGAGATCGCGCTCCGCCTGCGTCCGACCCTCAAGGGCACGCCGGCCGAGCGGGCCGCGGCGTTCGACGCGAACCAGGCCGAGCTGGTCGAGGCCGCGCGGGCGCACGGCGAGCTCCTCCAGTGGGAGTCCTTCACCGCGGCGCTCGAGGCGGTCACCGAGCCCGCGACCCGACGCGTGATGGTGTGGCTGCGCGACCTGTTCGCCCTGACGACGATCGAGAAGAACCTTGCCTGGTACCTGGTCAACGGCCGGCTCTCGGCCCAGCGCGCGCGCACCGTGACCTCCTACGTCGAGCGGCTGCTGCTGCGGCTGCGGCCGCACGCCCTCGAGCTGATCGAGGCGTTCGGGTACGGCCCGGAGCACCTGCGCGCGGCGATCGCGACGGGGGCCGAGGCGCAGCGCCAGGAGGACGCGCGGGCCCATGTCCGCCGCGAGCGCGCGACCGGGACGGCGCCGGTGCTGGAGAAGCACCTGGCCGACACCCGGGACGGGGCGAGCGGGCCCAAGGTGGCCCAGCCCGTCTGAGCGGCGGCGGCGGGACCCCGGCCAAGTTGGGTTAGGCTTACCTCACCTAGAGCGAGGAGTGGTCACGTGGGTCGCGGTGTTGTCACGCAGATGCAGGTCGTCGCACGGGAGTGGCTCACGCCGCACCTCGTGCGGCTGACGTTCACCGGTCCCGACGGCGGTTCGCTCGCCGACTTCCCGATGAACGACTTCACCGACGCCTACGTGAAGGTCGAGCTGGCGCCGGTCGGCGTGGACCTCGGCTTCCCGTACGACGGCGAGGAGGTGCGCGCGACGCGGCCGCCGCACGAGTGGCCCGTGCTGCGCACGTACACGATCCGGACGTTCGACGCCGCGACCGGCAAGGTCACGATGGACTTCGTCGTCCACGGCGACGAGGGCATTGCCGGCCCGTGGGCGCGTGACGTCGAGCCCTTCGGCCCCACCTCCCGCGTCCTCGTGCGCGGTCCCGGCGGCGCCTACGCGCCCGACCTCGACGCCGACCACCACCTGCTCGTGGGCGACGCCAGCGCGCTGCCCGCCATCGCGAACGCGCTGGAGCGGCTGCCCGTCGGGGCGAGCGCCGACGTCGTCATCGCGGTCGAGGACTCGGGCGACGAGATCCCGCTGGTCTCCGACGCCGACGTCAGGGTGCGCTGGGTGCACGCGGCGTGCGCCGACACCTCGGTCGGTGAGGCCGTGGTCGCCGTCGTGCGCGGCCTCGAGCTGCCCGACGGCGAGCTCCAGGCGTTCGTGCACGGCGAGGCCGGCTGGGTGAAGGCGCTGCGCAGCCACCTGCGGTTCGACCGCGCGATCGAGCGCGAGCGGCTGTCGATCTCCGGCTACTGGCGCCTCGGCGCCAACGACGAGCAGTGGCGCGACGGCAAGCGCGAGTGGAACGCCTCGGTCGAGGCGGAGGAGCAGCGGCGCGCGAGCTGAGCGCGTCCGTCGGTCGACGAGGCCTGCTGGCGGCCTAGAGGCCTCGCGCCACCTCGGCGGCGGCCTGCAGCCACGCGCGCTGCGTCGCCGGCTTGAGCGCGTCGAAGCGCAGCAGCCCTCCGACCATCGAGGGGTCGTAGGGGATGACGACGGCGGAGCGCACCATCGAGCGGAAGCCGTTCGCGATGGTCTGGGCGTTCGCGCTGGCGTCCTTGCGCGCCTCCGACACGATCACGACGGCGCGCGACGCGAGCTGGGCCGAGTGCTCGTCGCGGGCGGCGAGCTCCTCCAGCAGCAGCGCGGCGGCCTCGGCGTGCTCGGCCTCGGCGCGCAGCGGCACGACGATCTGGTGCGCGTGGTCGATCATCCGCAGCCAGTGCTCGGCGGCCTCGTCGTTGCCCGAGTCGATGAGCAGCATCCGGAAGTACTTCGAGGCGACGTCGTGCACCGCGTCGAAGTCGTCGCCGCTGATGCGCTGCTGGGCCGAGAGGAGGTGCGGCGTCGAGCGCAGCACGTCGTACATGTCCCGTGTCTGGTGGTGCACGTAGTACGCGACCTCGGCGGCCCGCGCGCTCGGCGCGAGCAGGTCGTCGGTCCGGGGGAGCAGGTCGCGCACGGAGGACTCGTGCGGCCCCTGCTCGGTGCGCCAGCCCAGCGTGCCGCGCGTCTCGTTGTTGTCCCACGCGAGCACACCACCACCCCCCTGGCGGGCGAAGACGGCCGACAGCATGGCGGTGGTCGGCGTCTTCCCGGCCCCGCCCTTGCCGTTCACGACGGCGATCGTGCGCGTCCCTGGCCAGTGCTGGGCGACGGCGGACTCGTCGGCACGCTGGGCGCGCTCGTCCTCCGAGGGCGAGACCTTGATCCCGACGCGGCGCATCGCCCCGCGCCAGCCCTGGGAGGCCGGGGCCTCGTGCTCGGCGGACTGCAGGAACGAGGAACGGCCGGCGGGGGCGGCCGGGGCGGCCGGCTGGCCGGACGGGTCGACGCCGTAAGCGGGCGCGGAGGGCTGCCCCGGCTGGCCGGGCTGGCCGGGCTGGCCGGGCTGGCCGGGCTGCTGCTGGTGCTCCGGCGCCTGGGGCTGCGGCTGCTGCGGGTAGCCGCCCGACGGCGGGACCTGCTGCCAGGACTGCTGCGGCCAGTGCGGCGCCGGGGGAGCGGGCTGCTCCGTCGGGGTGGCGTGCTGCTGGGTCGACTGCGGCGGCGGCGGCTGCTGCGGCCACGCGGGAGCGGCCGGGGCGGCGGGCTGCTGCGGCGTCGGGAGCCCGAACTGCTGGGCCGGCGCCGGCGCCGGGGTCTGCTCCACGACGGGCTCCTGCGGCGACGATTCCTCGGTCGAACGTGCCTCGGCCACCTCGGCCTCGGCCTCGGCCTGCTCGGCGTCGACCCCGGTCTCCTCCTCGGCCTCGGTCTCCACCGGAGCCGGCTCCGCAGCCCCGACAGCGGGCGGCACGAGCATCGGCACGCTGGGCGGCGGCGCGGGGGTGGAGAGCGACGTCGGCACCTCGAGCGACGGCACCACGAACGGGGAGTGGGCCACGAGGCCGGGGGAGACGACGGGCCCGGTGTGGGCTCCGCCGTCGGGCGCCCCGGTGCCCCCGGACGCCGGGGTCTCCGGCGGGGCGAACGAGAACGCGGTCGCGGGCCGCAGCGTGACGTCGGGGTCGGTGGCGCCTGACTCGCGGGCGGCGGCGTAGTCGCGGCGCCGCGCGCGCGAGGAGTCGGGCAGCGGGGAGATGCGGGTCTCGTCCACGGCGGGATCGACCTCCGGGGTGCTCTGCGCCGCGGACGGTGCGGCGGGGGCGGGCGGCGTCTCGGCGACCGTCAGGTAGGAGACGGTGCCGTCGGGGTGGACCATCAGCTGCACGCGGACCTCGGGGTCGGTCACCTCGACCACCTGCGGGCCGGCGACGGCGGCGCGGCGGGCGACGTGGGCCGTCAGCGCCGAGCGTGCGTCGAGCAGGGCGGTCCCGGGCGGGGTCACCTGCTCGGCGACGCCGTCGACGGCGACCTCGGACGATCCGTCCTCGCGGATCGTTCCGACGACGGACGGTTGAGCCTCGGGCATGCGTAGATCCCCCACCTGGTCAGAGTTTCCTCGATGGTAGACCGGCCCCCGCCGTCGGGGGCCATCGGGATGTGGACGTCAGTGAGCCGGGCGGGCCGCCCCGGCTACGCTGGAGCCCTCCCGCCCCGCCCCTCGACAGGACCCCATGAGCACCCCTGCGACGCCCGCCGAGCACCACGCCCCCGACACCGTGCAGAACGCCGAGGCGACCCCCGGCCTGGAGCTCCCGTACCGCGAGCTCGGCCTCAAGGACAACGAGTTCGCCGACATCGTCACGATCCTGGGCCGTCGGCCCACCGCCGCGGAGCTCGCCATGTACTCCGTCATGTGGTCGGAGCACTGCTCCTACAAGTCGAGCAAGAAGCACCTGCGCCAGTTCGGCGACAAGACCACCGACGCGATGCGCGAGCATCTCCTGGTGGGCATCGGCGAGAACGCGGGAGTCGTCGATATCGGTGACGGCTGGGCGGTCACCTTCAAGGTCGAGTCGCACAACCACCCGAGCTACGTCGAGCCCTACCAGGGCGCAGCGACCGGCGTCGGCGGCATCGTCCGCGACATCATCTCGATGGGCGCCCGCCCGGTCGCCGTCATGGACCAGCTCCGATTCGGTGCGATCGACCACCCCGACACGGCGCGCGTCGTGCACGGGGTCGTCGGCGGCGTCGGCGGCTACGGCAACTCCCTCGGCCTGCCGAACATCGGCGGCGAGACCGAGTTCGACCCCTGCTACCAGGGCAACCCGCTCGTCAACGCCCTCTGCGTCGGCGTGCTGCGGCACGAGGACATCCACCTGGCCAACGCCTCCGGCGTCGGCAACAAGGTCGTGCTCTTCGGCGCCCGGACCGGCGGCGACGGCATCGGCGGCGCCTCCATCCTGGCGAGCGAGACCTTCGAGGGCGGCGTCCCGACCAAGCGCCCGAGCGTGCAGGTGGGCGACCCCTTCATGGAGAAGGTGCTCATCGAGTGCTGCCTCGAGCTCTTCCACGCCGGACTCGTCCAGGGCATCCAGGACCTCGGTGCTGCCGGCATCTCGTGCGCCACGAGCGAGCTGGCCTCGAACGGCGACGGCGGGATGCACGTCGACCTCGAGTCCGTGCTGCTGCGCGACCCCTCGCTGACCGCGGGCGAGATCCTCATGTCCGAGTCGCAGGAGCGGATGATGGCGGTGGTGACGCCCGACAAGCTCGAGGCGTTCCTCGCCGTCACGGCGAAGTGGGACGTCGAGACCGCCGTGATCGGTGAGGTCAACGACTCCGGCCGTCTGACCATCGACCACTTCGGCCACCGCATCGTCGACGTCGACCCGCGCACCGTCGCCCACGAGGGTCCGGTCTACGACCGCCCGTACGCGCGTCCGGCGTGGCAGGACGGCCTCAACGCCGACGGCGTCGTCGCCGCCGGCCTCGCCGTCCCGACGGACGTGGCGCAGATCCGCGAGCAGCTGCTCGCGCTGGTGGCGAGCCCGAACCTCGCGTCGGCGTCGTGGATCACCGACCAGTACGACCGCTACGTCCAGGGCAACACCGCGCTGGCGATGCCCGACGACGCCGGCGTGGTCCGCGTCGACGAGAGCACGGGTCTCGGCGTCGCCATCGCCACCGACGCCAACGGCCGGTTCGCCAAGCTCGACCCGTACACGGGTGCGCAGCACGCCCTCGCGGAGGCGTATCGCAACGTCGCGACGACGGGCGCCCGCCCGCTCGCCGTCACCGACTGCCTGAACTTCGGCAGCCCCGAGGACCCCGACTCCATGTGGCAGCTGGTCGAGGCCATCACCGGTCTCGCGGACGCCTGCCAGACCCTCGGCGTCCCGGTCACGGGCGGCAACGTCTCGCTCTACAACGGCACGGGGGAGCCCGGGAAGATCGACTCCTCGATCAACCCGACGCCCGTCGTCGGGGTGCTGGGCGTGCTCGACGACGTCGCGCACGCCACGCCGTCGGGCTGGCAGGGCGCCGGCCAGTCGATCTTCCTGCTCGGCACCACGGCCGCCGAGCTGGACGGCTCGGTCTGGTCCGACGTCGTGCACGGTCACCTCGGCGGGCTCCCGCCGGCGCTCGACCTCGCCGCCGAGCGCTCGCTCGCCGCGATCCTCGTCAACGCCTCGCGCGACGACCTGGTGCTCGCCGCCCACGACCTCTCCAAGGGCGGGCTCGGCCAGGCGCTGGTCGACTCGGTGCTGCGCTTCGGCGTCGGCGCCCGGATCGACCTGGGCGCGCTGCTCGAGCGCGACGGCGTCGACCTCGCCACGGCGCTGTTCTCCGAGTCGACGGCGCGCGCCGTCGTCGCCGTTCCGCGCGGCAGCGAGGTGGCCCTGGCCGACCTGTGCTCGGCGCGGTCGTTCCCGATCGTGCGCCTCGGCGAGACGACGGAGGAGCCCGTGCTCGCCGTCGACGGCCTCGAGGTGAGCGTCACCGAGCTGCGCGAGGCGAGCACGGCCACGCTGGCCCGCCACTTCGGCTGAGCGACGGCGGCCGGGGTCGCCCGGCCGCCCGTCGCCCCTCCTGCACCACCAGCCCCTCACCCCCGCCCCGGGTGGGCGTCGTCGCGCGCCCGGGGCGGACCGACGGAAGGTCCCCATGAGCCACGACATCACCGACGTCCTCGAGCGCGTGCTGCAGCGCAACCCGGGGGAGCCGGAGTTCCACCAGGCCGTGCACGAGGTGTTCGAGTCGCTCGCCCCCGT
The DNA here is from genome assembly GCF_003121705.1 of Serinibacter arcticus. Taxonomy (NCBI): domain Bacteria; kingdom Bacillati; phylum Actinomycetota; class Actinomycetes; order Micrococcales; family Beutenbergiaceae; genus Serinibacter; species Serinibacter arcticus. The sequence continues at coordinate 3,337,833 of NZ_PYHR01000002.1, forward strand.
GGTGCAGCGCCGACCGGAGTACCTCGAGCAGGGGGTGCTCGAGCGGCTGTGCGAACCCGAGCGCCAGATCATCTTCCGGGTGCCGTGGGTCGACGACGCGGGGCGGGTGCAGGTCAACCGCGGCTTCCGGGTGCAGTACAACTCGGCGCTCGGGCCGTACAAGGGCGGGCTCCGCTTCCACCCGTCGGTCAACCTCGGCATCGTGAAGTTCCTCGGGTTCGAGCAGATCTTCAAGAACGCGCTCACCGGCATGCCGATCGGCGGCGGCAAGGGCGGCTCCGACTTCGACCCGCGCGGCCGCAGCGACGGTGAGGTGATGCGGTTCTGCCAGTCGTTCATGATGGAGCTGCACAACCACATCGGCCAGTACACGGACGTCCCGGCCGGTGACATCGGCGTCGGGGCCCGCGAGATCGGGTACCTGTTCGGGCAGTACCGGCGGATCACGAACGCCTACGAGGCCGGGGTGCTCACGGGCAAGGGCCTGGCGTGGGGCGGCTCCCGGGCGCGCACGGAGGCCACCGGCTACGGCGCCGTGCTGTTCGCGCAGGAGATGCTGCGCACACGCGGGGAGTCCGTCGACGGCCGGCGCGTGAGCGTCTCGGGCTCGGGCAACGTGGCGATCTACGCGATCGAGAAGGCGCAGCAGCTCGGCGCCCACGTCGTCGCGTTCTCCGACTCCTCCGGCTACGTCGTGGACGAGGACGGCGTCGACCTGGACCTGCTCCGCGAGGTCAAGGAGGAGCGCCGCGGCCGGGTCGCCGACTACGTCGAGGCCAGGTCCTCGGCCTCGCTCGGGACGAGCGGGACGATCTGGGACGTCGACTGCGACGTCGCCGTCCCGTGCGCGACGCAGAACGAGCTCGACGCCGACGGCGCGGCCGCCCTCGTGCGCTCCGGCGTCGTCGCGGTGGCGGAGGGGGCCAACATGCCCACGACGCGCGACGCCGTCGCCGTCCTGCGCGAGGCCGGCGTGCTGTTCGGCCCGGGCAAGGCGGCGAACGCTGGTGGCGTGGCGACGTCGGCGCTGGAGATGCAGCAGAACGCGAGCCGGGACTCGTGGACGCACGAGTACACGGTCGACCGGCTGACGGCGATCATGGAGCGCATCCACGCGACGTGCCTGGAGAGCGCCGAGAGCTACGGCGACCCGGGCAACTACGTGCTCGGTGCCAACGCCGCGGGCTTCACCAAGGTCGCCGACGCGATGATCGCCCAGGGCGTCATCTGACCTCCGCCGGCCGGTTGGCCGCCGCCGGCGGCCGCCGGCGTTGCGCGCACGGATGGCCGCATCGGCGGCGCTGAACCGGCCACGGGTGCGCGCAACGGCACCTACGGCTCGGAGGTGTCGGCGTCGCCGCCGAGCGTGACCAGTCGCGCACCGATCGGTGGGGACTCCTGCTCGAGCGGCGCCCAGGCTCTCATCTCGAACAGCAGCGTCGTCGTCCCGCCTGTCGGGTCGGTGAGGGTCAGCGACGCCGGGGCCGTGACCGCCTCGACGAGCAGCCCGCCGTCGTCGGTCGGGGGGAATTCGACGCCCGACACGGTCGGCACCGCAGAAGCCTCGACCGTGGACCCGGCGTCCAGGGCGGACGTCAGGACCGCGGGGCACGCGACGGCGACGTTCCCGACCGGAGCCGTGGTGCAGGTGTCGAGGGCGTGCTGCAGCGCGTCCGCCAGCCGAGCGAAGAGCTCGGGGGCGACGATGGCGGGGACGACGGTGCGGACCGGGGTGGTCGCACCGGCGCGGGCGGCGTTGCCCGGACCCGCGATCCGCACGGTCTCGGTGACCCCGTCCAGGTTCGGGCCGGGCGGCAGCACCGCCTCGTACGTCCCGGGGTAGAGCGCGACCATCACCGAGCCGCCGTCGACGGTCTGACCCGAGGCGACCGGGACTCCGGCGATCGTCACCGTCCGCCCGAGCGGATCGCTCAGCTCGACGGCTAGCGGGACCGCGAGCGAGTCGACCACCCGCCAGTCGGGAAGACCGAGGAGCGTGTCGGCTCGACGCTCGACGCGCAGCAGCGTTCCGGCGCGGCGGCCGTCCACCTCGTAGCGGAGCTCGACCTCGACGGTGTCGCCGGCGACGGCGTCGGTCGTCGCCGGGGTCGGAGCGACCGCGATCTCGTCGAGGCCGGAGCGGGCCTGCGCGTAGAACGCGTCGCTCAGCAGCGCCGGATCCACGTAGGTGCGACCGGTCTCGGGCACGAGCTCCGCCGTCGCCTCCTCGATCGGGGTGCCGGGGACCGGGACGAGCGCGGTGGCGGCCTCGACGTCGCCGTCGGCCACGAGCTGGGCGTAGGCGAGCACGGCGGCCTCGGGGGTGCGGGCCGCGCGCTCACGCGACCAGAGGACGGCGCCGGCCACGAGACCGAGGGCGACGGCGCCGGCCACGGCAGCGAGGGCGATCCGGCGGCGGCTCCGCGGGGCGCGCGGGGTGTCGGGGTCGGCGAGGCGGTCCGAGGCCGCGTCGCCGTCGTCGTCGAGAAGCGCCGTGGTGTCAGGGTCGTCGAGGTCCAGCCACTCCTCGGGATCATGCCGCTCTCCCACCGCTGATGCCCCTTCCTCCGTCCGGATCTACGGTACCGGCGGCCGGTGCTCGGCGCCGGGGCGTTGCGCGCACGGATGGCCGCATCGGCGCCGCTGAACCGACCACCGGTGCGCGCAACGGCGAGGTCAGGGGACCTCCACGACGATCTCCCTGGCGTCCTCGCCGCCGAGCGTGACGATCTCCGCCGAGGCCGTCTCCTCGCCACCGGGCAGCAGCTGCACGGACGCGACGAGCATGACCGTCACCTCCGTGACCGCGCCGTCCGGGTCGGTGAAGGTGATGACGCTGGGTCCCGCCTCCATGTGGACGATGAGCGCCTGCTCGAAGGAGAACGAGGCCGACCGGACGCCCCCCAGGGACTCGGGCACCGAGGCGGTGGCGCCGGCAGCGAGGAGGCGTTCAAGCGTGGAGGGGCACTCCTGCGACTCCGGGCCCGGCGTCGTGCACCGCGCCCGGACCTCCTCCATCGCCGAGGTCAGCCGGTCGAGGATCTCCTCGTCCGTCCGGACCACCAGCGGCGCCGACGCCCGGCGGGTGACGGCCGCGGGCAGGGCACGTCCGGCGGCGGCCACCCGCAGCTCGACCGGCTCCGCCGACAGGTGCTCACGCTCCGCCATCGTCACCGTGTAGATGCCGGGGTAGAGCATCACGGGACGCTGCGGCAGCCCGAGCCCGTCGTGCGGACTCGTGAGGACGGGGCGACCCGCGATCTCGGCGACGGTGCCGAAGGAGTCGTCCACCGGGACGATCGCGGGGACGGTGAGGGAGTCGAGCACGCGCCAGCTCTGCTGCGCCGGGAACGTGTCAGGCCCCCGCTCGGCCCGCAGGAGCACCCCGGCGGGGACGCCGTCCACGGTGTAGCGGAGCTCGACCTCGATCGTGTCGCCCACCTCGACCTCGGCGACGGCGGACCGCGACGGCGGGACCACCGACACGTCGGTGAGCTGGACGTCGGCCAGCGCGTAGACCTCGTCGCTCAGCAGGGCCGGGTCGACGAAGGCGAAACCCGGGGCGGGATCCGGCGCCGTGGCGGGGTCGTCCGCGTAGTCGGCGGAGTCGATCTCGAGCACGCCGCCCGGGACCGGCACGAGCGCCGTCGCGGCCGCGGTCTCGCCGTCGGCGACCAGCTGGGCGTAGGCGAGGACGGCCGACTCCGGCGACCGCTCCGGCAGCGACTGCGTCCACAGGAGGGCACCGGTGGCACCGAGGAGGACGACGAGTCCGCTCGTGGCCGCCACGAGCGTGCGACGGCGGGTCCACGAGGGGCGGGCGTCGCCGTCGAGATCCGGGTCGAGGTCCGGGTCGTCGTCCAGGTCGCGATCCAGGTCGTCGTCGGGCCGGGTGTCGTCGAGCTCGGAGTCGTCGAACACCGTGTCGTCGAGCTCGACGTCGTCGTCGAGGTCGAGCCACTCCTCGGCGTCACGGGCGCCCGTGCGCCACCGTCGATCTCGCGCCATCTCGCCTCCTCGCGTGGCCTGCCAGCATGCCACGGTGGACGATCGGGGCGAGGGGGCCGCGGAGCGAGGATGATGGGCCCGTGCCGCGCTCCCGCCTGATCACCCTCGTCCTCGTCGGCCTCGGTGCCGGCTTCCTCTCCGGCCTGTTCGGCGTCGGGGGCGGCACGGTCATCGTGCCCGCGCTCGTCGCGTTCGCCGCCTTCAACCGCAAGCTCGCCTCGGGCACCTCGCTCGCGGCGATCGTGCCGACGTCGATCGCCGGCGTCATCACGTACGGGATCGGCGGCCACGTGCACTGGCCGACGGCGGGGATCCTCGCCATCGGCACGGTGGTCGGCGCCCAGATCGGCACCTGGCTGCTGGCGAAGCTCTCGACGCAGTTCCTGCGCTGGGCGTTCGTCGTCTTCCTCGTCGTGGTGGCCGTCCAGCTCCTGCTCACGGTCCCCGTGCGCGACGGCGACGTCGACCTCAGCTGGGGCCTCGCCGTCGGGCTGGTCGCCGTCGGGCTCGTGACGGGCGTGCTCAGCGGGCTGCTCGGGGTCGGCGGCGGCATCATCGTGGTGCCGGCCATGATCCTGCTGTTCGGCTACAGCGACCTGCTCGCCAAGGGCACCTCGCTGCTGATGATGATCCCGACCGCGCTGTCCGGGACGATCGGCAACTGGCGTCGCAAGAACGTCGACCTCAGGGCGGGCCTCGTGATCGGGGTGTCGGCGTGCCTCACGGTGACGCTCGGCTCGCTGACGGCCGGGGTGATCTCGCCGCAGCTCGCCAACATCCTGTTCGTCGCGTTCCTCGCCTTCCTCATCGTCAAGACGGTGCTCGAGGCGCTGAAGGCCCGCAAGAAGGCCTGACTCCCGACGGCGGGGCTCGGCCGCGGTCCCGGCCCGAGGTCAGGAGGCGCTCTCGACCGCGCTCTCGTGCACGTCGCTCCGACGGCGCCAGTCGACGACGGCGATCACCAGCGCCACGAGCATGACGCCGACGACCACGCGCAGGGACGTCGCGAAGGCGTCGGTGTAGCTGTCCGTCGCGGCGAGCACGGCGAAGAAGGCCGCGGCGTTGGCGCTGACGCCGATCGCCGCCCCGAGCCGCTGCATCGTCTGCAGCGAGCCGGCGGCGGCCCCGGCGTCGATCGGGGGCACGCGGGCGAGCGTGAGGGTCTGGTTCGGCGAGATGACGAGTCCGTTGCCGAAGCCGGCGAAGAGCAGGATGCCGGCGGCCACCCAGATCACGGTCGGTTCCGGCACGGTCATCACCACGAGGTCGAGCGCTGCCAGGGCCACCACCGTGATCGCGATCCCGATGACGACCAGCGGCCGCCCGATCCGGGAGATCCAGCGTCCGCCGAGTGTCGCGGCGATCGCCCCCGCCACGGAGAACGGCGTCAGCACGAGTCCCGCCTGCAGCGGCGAGAGCCCGAGGCCGGACTGCAGGTAGAGCGTCGAGGCGAGCCAGATCCCGGTGAAGGACAGGAAGTACAGGGTCGAGACGCCGACCCCGAACGTGAACGAGGGGACGCGCAGCAGGTTGCCCGGGATGAGCGGGAGCCCGCCCCGCGCCGTCACGCGGCGCTCCCACCACACGAGCGCCGCGATGAGGACGGCGCCGACGCCGATCACCCACCAGGCGGGGGAGGGGGCGGAGGCGGCGGCGTCGCCGGACCCGCCGCCGGAGCCCTCCGACGTCGACGTCACGAACGGCCACATGATCGCCACGACGGCGGCCGCGAGCAGGAGCGAGCCCACGACGTCGAGCCTGGCGCCCTTCTGCTCGGGCTTCTTCTCGGGCCGCGGCAGCAGCTTCCACGCGAGGGGGAGGAGCACGAGGCCGATCGGCACGTTGACCAGGAAGACCGAGCGCCAGCCCTCGCCCTCGCCGAAGATCGCCAGCAGGGCGCCGCCCGCGAGCGGGCCGATCGCCGTCGAGACCCCGATGGTGGCGCCGAACAGGCCGAACGCCCGACCGCGCTCCGGGCCCTTGAAGAGATCCTGGATGAAGCCGATCACCTGGGGGTTGAGGACGCCGGCCGCGAGGCCCTGCGCGAACCTCACACCGGCGAGCGCCGGGCCCGACTGCACGAGCCCGCACGCGGCGGAGGTCACGACGAAGGCCGCGAGGCCGATGAGGAAGAGGTTGCGGCGGCCGTAGACGTCGCCCAGCCGGCCCGCGGGGACGAGCGCGAGGCCGAATGCCAGCGTGTAACCGGCGAGGATCCACTGCAGCTCGCTCGGGCCGGCCTCCAGCGACCCCTCGATCGAGGGGAGCGCGACGTTGACGATCGTGACGTCCAGCAGCGTCATGAAGCCGGCGCCGAGGCAGACGGCGAAGGCGGGCCAGCGCGCGTCGCGCGCGGGCCGGTCCGGGCCGGACGACGAGGCGGCGGAGGTGGAGCGGGGAGGGGTGGGCAGGGGCGAGCCCGCGTCGGATGGCACCACCTACATGTACCACCGCGCGGGCCGGACGGGTCCGGGCGGTTTCCTCGTCTCGCCGGGCGGCGGGTGGGGTCGATCGGCGGTGTCCGAACCGGGCGCGGGGTCGATCCGAGGCGCCGCACGCCGTCGCTCGCACCCACGCGGGGGTGGAGGCGCCGCCGATCCGACCCACCACGGGAGGACCGGGCGTGCCGCGGCGCTCAGGGTTGTCCCGGATCTTCGTCCCGATGGGCAGTTCTCCCCCGGGCACGGGCCGCGGCGGGCACCTCTCCTGGCGTAGATTGTCCGCGACGCCTGCCGCCACCGACGAAGGATCGCGATGACCTCCGAAGCAGCACCCCTCGAGCCGCCCGTCGCCGTCGAGACGCTGACGCTGACAGCCCCCGGACCGGTGCAGTCGGTCTCCGCCACCCAGGCCCCCGCGATGGCCCCGCGCATCGACGCCGCGGTCATCCCGTCCCTGGACGCGAAGGTCAGCTCCTACCTCACCCAGCTCTCGGGCGCCACGCCCCGCTCGCCGGAGTTCGCGGCCAAGGCGGACGACATCCGCACCATGGGCGACGCCGAGATCCGCAAGGCCGCCGAGGTGTCCAACCGTCTGCTCCAGGCGCCGGTCAAGGAGATCCGCGAGGGTGGCATCGCCGAGTCCTCCTCCGTGAGCAAGTCGCTGCTCGACCTGCGCCGCGTGGTGGACGAGCTCGACCCCAGCGAGAAGACGTTCGGTCGCAAGCTGCTCGGCATCCTCCCGTTCGGCGACAAGATCGGCGACTACTTCCGTCAGTACGAGAGCGCCCAGAAGCAGATCGACGCGATCATCCGCTCGCTCTACTCGGGCCAGGACGAGCTGCGCAAGGACAACGCCGCGCTCAACCTCGAGAAGCGCCAGCTCTGGGAGACCATGACGCGTCTCAACCAGTACATCTACGTCGCCGAGCAGCTCGACGTCGGCGTCTCCGCCGCCATCGCCGAGGTCGAGGCCACGGACCCCGACCGCGCCACGGCCCTGCGCGAGGACGTGCTGTTCTACGTCCGCCAGAAGCACCAGGACCTGCTGACGCAGCTCGCCGTCTCCATCCAGGGCTACCTCGCGATGGACATCATCCTGAAGAACAACCAGGAGCTCATCAAGGGCGTCGACCGCGCGACGACGACGACCGTCTCCGCGCTGCGCACGGCCGTGATCGTGGCGCAGGCGCTCGCGAACCAGAAGCTCGTGCTCGACCAGATCACGGCGCTGAACACCACGACGTCCGGCCTCATCGAGTCGACGTCGCGGATGCTCCGGCAGAACTCGGCCGAGATCCAGCAGCAGGCCGCGAGCGCGTCGGTCGGCATCGAGCAGCTGCAGGCCGCCTTCGAGAACATCTACGCGACGCTCGACTCCATCTCGACGTTCAAGATCCAGGCGCTCGACTCGATGGCCAAGACCATCGGCGTGCTCCAGGTCGAGACGACGAAGGCCACGGAGTACGTCGACCGCGCGCGTCGCGCCGAGAGCCCCGAGAACCTCGGCGTGAGCAACGGCTCGCTCGACCTCGGCCGGCTGTAGAGCGAGGGTCGCGGGGTGGGGTGGTTCGACGGCGTCATCGGCAGGCTCGCCGGACGTGCCAACGAGGTGACGGCGGAGCAGCGTCCTGACGTCCCCGAACCGCCGTCGTCCGCCCAGATCCTCGCGGCCGTGCAGGGTGTCGAGGACCGCGTGACCGGCCGCGTCGGTCCCGCGGTCTCCTCGCGGGTGCACCGCATCACGGTGCGCATCGCGGAGATGGTGCCGCGGCTGGACCGGATGGGGGTGGCGAGCCTCGAGGCGCACACCGTCGTCTCGACGGCGACGAGCTACCTCCCCGAGGCGATCGACACCTACCTGCGGCTGCCCCGCGACTTCGCCGACCGCCGCGTCGTCGCGAACGGCAAGACCTCCCTGATGCTGCTGTGCGACCAGCTCGACCTGCTCGCGGTCACCCTCGGGAAGATCTCCGACGCCGTCTCGCGCTCCGACGCCAACGCCCTCATCGCCCACGGCGACTTCCTCGCCTCGAAGTTCTCGACGTCCTCGCTGGCGCTCGCCGCCGACACCGAGGGCGTCCCACCCCAGCCGGCCGCCCCCGGCGAGCCCGGCCGACTGGAGGCCCCGTGACCGCGAGCAGGAACACCGACGACGTCGTCATCCACGAGGCGGTGGACCGACTGCTCGCCGCCGGTACGGAGGCGGGGCTCGACGCCGACCGCATCCGCACGGAGGCCGGCGCCGTCGCGGCTGCCGTCGCCGAGTCCGCCCCGGGTGCCCCGGCCGACTGGTTGCGGGTGTTCGGGCGCGAGCGCACGACGGAGTTCTTCTCGGCGGCGAACGCCGGACGTCGGCTGCGCACCTCGCCGTCGGACACGCTCGTCGCGCTGCGGCTGACACGCCGCGACGAGGCGACGGCGTACGCGGACGCGCTCGTCGAGCTCGCCGCGGCCGCCGCCGTCGGGCTCGGTCGACCCGGCCCGATCGTGGCGCAGGTCGCCTCGGAGGTCGCGACGGCGCAGCGCGGGTCGTCCGCGGCGCCGGCGGCCCCCGCGCTCCCGACACCGACCTTCCCGACGTCGACGACGCCCCCCGCCGTCGACCTCACCTCGTTCGGGTCCTCCGCCCCGACGGCCGGCCCCGCCGCGTCGTCGGGCGTGAACCTGCCGACCCCGACCTCGGCCGGGGGCTCGACGGGCTGCCCGGCGTCGCGGAGATCCTCGAGGCGCTGCGGGGCGGGTCGTCCGTTGCCTCGCCCGGGGCGCCGGTGACGCCGACCGGCCAGCCCGGCCAGCCCGGCCAGCCCGGCCAGCCCGGCCAGCCCGGCCAGCCCGGTGAGCCCGCCGCGGCCGGTGCCACGGCGGCCGGGACCGAGGCCGCCGCGGCGGCCGAGGCCGAGGAGGCCGAGCCGCTGCCCACGCTCGAGGAGCTGATGGCGACGCTCGACGACCTCGTCGGCCTCGACCGCGCGAAGTCGCAGGTGCGCCGCCAGATCGAGATGCTGCGCGTGGAGAAGCTGCGCACCGAGGCGGGCCTGACCCGACCGACGCTGACGCGCCACCTCGTGTTCGTCGGCAATCCCGGCACCGGCAAGACCACGGTCGCGCGGCTCGTGTCGGGCATCTACCGTGCCCTCGGCCTGCTGTCCAAGGGCCACCTGGTGGAGGTCGACCGCTCCGAGCTCGTGGCCGGATACCTGGGCCAGACCGCGGCGAAGACGTCCGAGGTGGTGCAGTCGGCCCTCGGTGGCGTGCTGTTCATCGACGAGGCCTACTCGCTCTCGCAGGGGGTCAACGGTCCGGACGCCTACGGCTCCGAGGCGGTCAACACCCTGGTCAAGGACATGGAGGACCACCGCGACGACCTCGTGGTGATCGTCGCCGGCTACCCCGGACCGATGAAGGACTTCATCGCGACCAACCCGGGCCTGGAGTCGCGGTTCTCCACGACCATCACGTTCGAGGACTACACCGACGTCGAGCTGCGGGAGATCTTCACGCTGCAGGCGAGCGGCGCCGACTTCGAGCCGACGCCGGAGTGCCTGGCGCGCGTCGAGGAGATCACGAGCGTCCAGCCCCGCAACTCCGGTTTCGGCAACGGACGCTACGTGCGCAACCTGCTCGACGCCGCGATCGCCCGGCACGCCTGGCGACTGCGGGACGTCGAGGCCCCCACGCTCGACCAGCTGCGCACGCTCGTGCCCGAGGACCTCGTCGACCCGAGCGGCAAGGACCTCGACGAGACGCTCGCGCTGCTCGAACCCACCGCGGACCCGAGCGACGCCGAGCCGAGCGACGTAGACGCGAGCGACGCCGAGCCGACCGCGGACGACGCGGACGGACGCGACGCCGTCGTGATGGATGAACCGATCGAGCCGATCGACCCGGCTCCGGGGCCCGACCCGGACGCCGACCAGCAGGAGGAGCAGCGCCCATGACTTCCGTCCCGACCGCACCGGGTGGCCGGACCGCGGGCGCGCCGCGCCGTCCCGGCCCGGTCCCGCCCGCCGTCGGCCAGCGCCCCGGCGCCCCGGCGACGCCGCCCGCCGGCGCCCCGGCGAAGACGACCTCGCGCCGCGAGGGGCTGCGCCGCACGCCCGGCCGGCTGCGCGCCCTCATCGCTCTGAGCATCCTCGTGTCGCTGATCGTCGCGGCGTGCGGCGTCCTGCTCGGCACGCTGACGACGGCGACGACGTCGCGCGTGGTCGAGCGGGTGGACTCCATTCTCGAGCTGCAGACGGCACGCTCCGACCTCGTCGCCGCCAACGGCACCGCGAGCAACGCGTTCCTCGTCGGCGGGCTCGAGCCCACCCCGCAGCGCGAGGCCTACGTCCTCGAGCTCGCGGACGGCACCTCCCGGATCGCGGCGCTGGCGGACTCCGACGCCGACCCCGAGAACACGCTCGGTCCCGTCGCCGCCTCCCTCACCACCTACTCGGGCCTCATCGAGCAGGCGCGCGCCAACAACCGCCAGGGCTTCCCGGTGGGCGCCGCTTACCTCGACACCGCGTCCGTGCTGCTGGCGCAGGACGTGCTCCCGCCGATCGACGAGGCCATCGTCCGCAACGCCGACGCCGCGGCGCGCGACCTGAACTCCGCCTCGGCGACGTCCAGCCTCCTGTGGATCGTGGTCGCCGGCGTCGTGATCCTCGTGGCGATCCAGGTCTGGCTCGCCCGGCGCATGCGTCGCACCATCAATCCCGCGATGCTCGTCGGCACGCTCGTCGTGCTCGTCGCCTGGCTCGCGTGCACGATCGCCGCGTCGGGCAGCAACGACACGCTCCGTGAGACGCGGCAGAACCCGTACGCGGCGACGCTCGCCACCTCGCAGGCGCTGTCGCTGGCGGGCGAGGCCCGGACCGCGGAGTCCTTCGGGCTCATCCAGCGCGGCTCGGGCGCCGCGTCGGAGGAGACGTTCACGGCCCTCGTCGCCGAGGCCGAGGACCAGCTCGACCGCCCGGCCGTCACGGGCACGCTCGTCGCGGACGCGCTCGCCGACTGGGTCGGCGGGCACGAGGCGATCCGCGCGCTCGACGACGCGGGCGACTGGGACGGGGCGGTCGCCCTCGCGACCGACACCGCCGAGACCGCCCCCACCGCGCAGTACGTGGCCTTCACGACGACGGCGAACGCCGAGGTCGAGCGACTCTCGGAGGAGGCCCGCGACGGCTTCCGGTCCGCGGGCTCCGGGGTCACCGTGGCCAGCTGGACGCTCGTCGCGGCCGGTCTCGCGTGCGCCGTGCTCTCCTGGCGAGGACTCAACAAGCGGCTGGAGGAGTACCGATGAGCGCGTCGTTGCGACGGGGACCCCGCAGGCGGACGACGGCGGTGCTGGCCGGCGCGCTGAGCGTGCTCGCGCTCGCCGCGTGCACCGGCCCGACCGGCCTCGACGACCTCGGTCGCCAGCCGGCCGAGACCGCCACCGAGGACCCGACCACCCCGGCCGTCCCCGGGGCTGCCACCTGCTCCGACGCCACCACGTCGTACACCCCGTCCGCCCTCCCGGAGGCCGGCGCGTTCGAGCCCGGCAGCACGATGGCGGAGATCTACGACCGCGGCGCGCTGGTGGCCGGCATCTCGGCCGACACCCTGCTCATGGGCTCGCGCAACCCGCTCACGGGCGAGATCGAGGGCTTCGACGTCGACGTGCTGCGCGACATCTCGACGGCGATCTTCGGCACGCCCGACCGAGTGCAGTTCCGCGTCATCACCTCGGGCGAGCGGATGGGGGTGCTGGAGAACGAGGAGGTCGACGTCGTCGCCCGCACGTTCTCCATGACCTGCACGCGCTGGGAGACGATCGCCTTCTCGGCCGAGTACTACGGCGCGGGCCAGAAGGTGCTCGTCTCCGCCGAGTCCACGGCGACGGGGCTCGACGACCTCGACGGCGAGCGCGTCTGCGCGCCGGCGGGCACCACGACCCTCACGCGCCTGGAGACCTACACCGGCATCGAGGTCGTGCCCGCGCGCACCCACACCGCGTGCCTGGCGCTCTTCCAGCAGGCGCAGGTCGACGCGATCACCGGCGACGACACGATCCTCGCGGGCTTCGCCGCCCAGGACCCGTACGCCAAGGTGATCGGCGAGGCCATCAGCGAGGAGCCGTACGGCGTCGGCATCCCGGCGGGGAACACCGACATGGCGGCGTTCGTCAACGCGGTGCTCGAGCAGCGCGTGGCCGACGGCCGCTGGCAGGCCTCCTACGACCGGTGGCTCGGGGTGCTGGGCGACGACGTCGCCGCGCCCACGCCGGTCTACGGACGCTCGTAGTGGTCACGAGCGCACCCACCGCCCCGACGGCCCCGGGCCGGCTGGGGGAGGCGATCCCGACCGAGGCCCTGCTGAGCTACCAGGCGGATCTCGGCACGTGGCTGGCCGACCGTCGCACCGAGCTCGGCCGGCTCGACGCCGCCGCCCAGCGTGCAGCGAACGCCCAGACGTTCACGGGCGACGTCGTGCTCGCGATGAGCATGTGGCAGTCGGTGAGCACCGGGGCCGAGCAGCTGCGCGAGCTGTGGGACTCGGGCCGGGCCGACGCCGTCGCGCGCGAACGGATGTCGCGGGTGATCTGGGGCCGTCTCGACGGCGTCCAGGTGCCCGGGGGCGGCACGGACCCGAGCAGTCAGGTCTCGCTGGTCGAGGCCACCCGGCTGTGCGACGCGCTGATCTCGCAGCTGCGGGTCCGGCTCTCGTTCGACCCGCACCAGGCCGACACGGTCGCTCGCCTGCGCACGATCAGGGCGGGTCTCGTCCGCAGCGGCGACCTGCTGCTGCGGGAGGGGGAGGGCGACTCCGCGGGCGTGGCCGAGCTCGTGGCGCGGCTCGACCGCGTGACGGCCGACGCGGCTCGCGGCGCCGACGTCTCCGGACCGCTCGCGGAGCTGGAGCTCGCCTCGGCGCGTGCCGAGCGCGACTCGATCGTGGCCGCCGCCCGCCGGCACGAGCGCGACCGGGACGCCTCGCGCGCCGAGTCGCTGCTCGAGCGGCTGTCGGCGCGCTCCGACGTGCTCGCCGACCTCGCCGCGCGCTGCCGGCGTGAGGTGCTGCGCGCCCCGAACCTCGCCGTGCCCGACGTCTCGCGCCTCGGCGACGTACCGCAGGACGCCCAGGCGCTGGCGGCCTACCTCACGCGGCTCGAGCTGGTCGCGCGGGCGATGGACGCCGTCGAGGACGCCTACTCCACCCCGCTGCGCACGCGCGCGTCGCTGCGGTTCCGTCTCAGCAGCGCGAGCACCCGGGCCCGCGAGAACGGTCGCGACGCGTCGCCGACCGTGCGTGCGGGCCTCGCCGAGGCGCGCGAGGTCGTCGAGCTGACGCCGTGCGACGTCGAGCTCGCGGCCGACCTGGTCGACATCTACGAACGCCTGTCGCAGGAGCTGCCCCACCGCAGCCGGCCGGCCGGACGAGCGGAAGGAAGGACCCCGTGAGCACCACGAGCGCTTGCACCCAGCCGGGGTGCACCGGTCAGTACGAGGACGGCTACTGCAACGTCTGCGGGTCGCCCGAGGGCGCCGCTCCGCTGCCCGCGGGGGTCGCGACGGCGCCCGCCCCGGCCGCCGGGGCCGCTCCGCGGTTCGCGGCCGGCACCGGGATCGGCCGCCCCGCCGCCCCCGCGGCCGGGCAGGCCAACCTCTCGCCCGCCTCGAGCCGCGTCTCCACGCGCACGTCCTCCTCGCGCCTGGAGACGGCTGCGATCGGGTCGGCGCGGGCATCCCGCACGAGCCGCCGCACCGGGACGTCCTCCACACGCCTGCGCGGGCACCGCATCGGTGCCGGTCTGACGACCGTCCCGCCGGCCCCGGTGGCCGATCCGCTGCAGGCGATCATGCCGTCGCCCCAGCTCGCGGAGTCCAAGCGGTTCTGCCCCACGTGCGGCGCCGCCGTCGGCCGCTCGCGCGACGGCGTCGTCGGTCGCACGCAGGGGTTCTGCCCCAAGTGCGGCAGCCAGTTCGACTTCGACCCGCAGCTCAAGCCGGGCGACGTCGTCGGCGGCCAGTACGAGGTGGTCGGCGCGCTCGCGCACGGCGGCCTCGGCTGGATCTACCTCGCGCGCGACCAGAACGTCTCCGGTCGCTTCGTGGTGCTGAAGGGCCTGCTGAACTCCGGCGACAAGGACGCCTACGAGGCGGCCATCGCCGAGCGCGAGTACCTCGCCGAGGTCGAGCACCCGCTCATCGTGGAGATCTACAACTTCGCCATGCACGACGGCGCGGGCTACACCGTCATGGAGTACGTCGGCGGCAAGTCGCTCAAGGAGATCCTCACGGATCGACGCGAGGCGAACAACGGCGTCGTCGACCCGCTGCCGGTGGACCAGGCGCTGGCGTACGTGCTGGAGATCCTCCCGGCCTTCTCCTACCTGCACGACCACAACCTGCTGTACTGCGACTTCAAGCCCGACAACATGATCCAGCAGGGCGAGAGCCTCAAGCTCATCGACCTCGGCGGCGTGCGACGGGTCGGCGACGACGTCTCGGCGATCTTCGGCACGGTCGGCTACCAGGCGCCCGAGGTCCCCACCGACGGCCCGACGGTCGCCTCGGACATCTACACGATCGGTCGCACGCTCGTCACGATGGTGCTGGACTTCCGCGGCAACACCTCCACCTACGTGGCCGCGCTGCCGCCCGTGTCCGACACCCCGGTCTTCCAGACCTACGACTCCTTCTACCGGCTCGTGGCCAAGGCGTGCGCGCCCGACGCCGCCGACCGGTTCGCCACGATCGACGAGCTGCGCAACCAGATCATGGGCGTGCTGCGCGAGGTCGTCGCGACCAACCGCGGTCCCGGCAGCCCGGCGCTGCACTCCTCGGCCTCGGTGCACTTCGAGGCGCCGATGGCCGACTCCACGGGTGCCCCGCTGAGCTGGGACGAGCTGCCCACCCTCAAGGTCGACCCGGGTGACCCGATGGCCAACTGGCTGGCCGGTGTCAACGACTCGGTCGGCCGGCTGAACGCGCTCCAGGGCGCGGCGCAGGACACCGTCGAGGTCCGGCTGGCCCGCATCCACGCGGCCATCGCCGCCGGCAGGTTCGAGCTCGCCCAGGAGGGCGTCACGGCCCTGCTCAACGCCGACCCGTGGGAGTGGCGGGCCGTCTGGCTCGCCGGCCTGCGCGAGATGGCGATGGGCGATGTCGTCGCGGCCCGCGCCTCGTTCAACGCGGTCTACGGCCAGGTGCCGGGCGAGCTCGCGCCGAAGCTGGCGCTCGCGACCACGTGCGAGCTGTCCGGCGAGCTCGACGTCGCCGAGCAGATGTACGTCGTCTGCGCCCGCTCCGACGCCAACTACACGGCCCCCGCCGCGTTCGGCCTGGCGCGCATCCGCGCCCACCGCTCCGACGCCGACGGCACGCTGCGGGCGCTCGACCTCGTGGCCCCGACCCGCGCGTCCTACCCCGTGGCGCGCGTGCGCCGGGCCGGCGTGCTGGTCAACACCTCGACCTCGCTGACCGGCCTGGACGACGCGCTCACCAGCATCAAGGGCGTCCCGGTGGAGCCCGCGCTGAGGTGCGACCTCGAGATCGCCGTGTTCACCGCCGCCCTGACGCAGGTGCTCAAGGAGGGCAGGCTGACCGGCTACGTCGGGGGAGTGCTCGCCAAGGAGCAGCCGCTCCGGCTCGCCCTCGAGGCCAGCTACCGCGCCCGCGCCAAGCTCGCCCGCAGCTCCGACGAGCGGATCGACCTCGTCGACCGCGCCAACGCCGTTCGACCGAGGACCACGACATGAGCGAGATGACCTGCCCCGCGTGCGGCCAGGCGATGGAGTCCGACGCCCGGTTCTGCGAGAGCTGCGGGATGGCGTTCCAGCCCCTGACCGAGGCGGGCGGGGTGCCGGGGACGGCGGAGGGTGCGGGCTCGTCCGAGGCTGCGCCCGGGCCGACGCCCGCCGTCGTGCTCGAGTCCGAGGACGTCCCCACCTCCGTGGTGCCGCCGCGCACCCCCGCGGCGACGCCCGCCGTGATCGAGGAGGTGCCGTCGACCCCGGTGACGGCGTCCACGGCTCCCGCCGCGGCCCCGCCCGTGACCGAGGTGCCCGGGGCGCCGGCCGCCGCCGAGCCCGCGGCTCCGGCCGGGCCGGCTGCGCCCGCGGTGCCCGCCGTGCCGGCCGCGCCTGCGGCGCCGCCCGCACCGCTTCCGCCGGTGCCCGTCGCGCCGGCGCCGTACCCGACCGCGCAGCCGGCGCCGACCTCCGCCGTCGTGCCGGACTGGGGTGCGCACATGGAGCCGTTCTCGCCGCTCCTGCCGCCCGAGGACGCCGACGACGCGCTGCTCGCGCCCGCCGTCCTCATCACCGACTTCGAGCCCGACGTCGGGGCGGACGTCTCGGCGACGCTCGCCGCCGCGGCCCCGGCCTACACCGCCGCGCCGCCCGAGGCCCCGACGGCCCCGATCGGCGTCGAGCGCCCGTGCGCCCGCTGCGGCGGCACGATCGCCCGCGACGGCTACTGCGAGCTGTGCGGCGAGCCGGCCGCGTCCGAGCGCGACCACTACCGCGAGTCCCCGGCGGCCTGGGTCGGCGGCGCGTGCGACCGCGGCGTCGTGCACTCCAAGAACGAGGACGCGATGGCGCTGGGCGTGCTCGAGCCCGACGGCGACGTCGCTGTGCTCGTGGTGTGCGACGGCGTCTCCACCGCCCCCGACTCCGACGTCGCCTCGCTGGCCGCCGCCCGTGCGGCCGCGACCGTGGTCCTCGACGGCATCCGCAACGCCGACGCCCCGAGCGCCGAGCAGATCCGCGACCTGTCGGCCCTCCTGGGCCGCGCGGCGATCGCGGGGAACGAGGCGGTCGTCGAGACCACGGGGGAGGACAAGGCCGGGGCGGACAACCCGCCGTCGTGCACCTTCGTGGCCGCGGCGATCGACGGTCCGCTGGTCGTGACGGCGTGGCTGGGCGACTCGCGCGCCTACTGGCTGCCCGACGACGGCGTGGCCCGCCAGCTCTCCGTCGACCACTCGTGGGCGCAGGAGGCGATCGAGCAGGGCATGCCCCGCATCGAGGCCGAGCGCGCGCGCCACGCCCACGCGATCACGCGCTGGCTCGGCACCGACGCCCCCGACCTCGCGGTCCGCACCGACGCGATGGTGGCCAGCACGCCCGGTTGGGTGATGGTCTGCTCGGACGGGCTGTGGAACTACTGCTCGCCCGCGGCCGACCTGGCCGCGCTCGTGCACCGGACGGCGGAGGCCGTCGGCTCCGAGCCGACGACGCTCGCCGCCGAGCTCGTCACCTGGGCCAACGCCCAGGGCGGCCGGGACAACATCACCGTGGCGCTCGCGCGCCTCGAACCCGAGCAGGTCTGACACCCCGCGCTAGCCTGGTGTCCGCTCGTTCACTATCGACGTCGGAGGATTTTTCGTGGCCACGTTCACAGCAGAGGTGTTCTCGAACGAGTTCCTGCCCGAGGGGGCGACGGATGTGCACGCCATCGTCTCCGTGAAGGCGAGCGGCGTGGACGCGAACGCGGGCTTCGGTGCCGCGTCCGCGGGCGGCGGGGCCGCCGAGATCATCATCTTCGACTCCTCCGGCTCGATGACGGGCCGCAACATGGAGTCCGCCAAGCACGCGGCGGCCGTCGCCGTGGACACCATCCCCGACGGCACGTACTT
This sequence comes from Serinibacter arcticus, assembly GCF_003121705.1. Lineage (NCBI taxonomy): Bacteria > Bacillati > Actinomycetota > Actinomycetes > Micrococcales > Beutenbergiaceae > Serinibacter > Serinibacter arcticus. The sequence goes on from NZ_PYHR01000002.1 coordinate 3,355,889, forward strand.
CGCGATCGTGCAGGGCAGCCACGTCGCCAACCGCGTGTTCCCGTACCCGAACGCGCCGGTCAAGATCGTGCAGATGGAGCCGGGCGCCCGCGCCGAGGCCAAGCGCGCGATCGCCCGCGTCACGCCGTCGGGCGGTACCGCGATGAGCTCGTGGCTGCTGCTCGCCGACGAGATCTTCGCGACCCTGCCCCCCGGCGTCCGCAAGCACGCCATCCTGCTGACCGACGGCAAGAACGAGTCGGAGCCCGCCGGCAACCTCTCGCGCGCCATCCGTCGCGTGCAGGGCAACTTCCAGGTGGACGCGCGCGGCGTCGGCGACCGCTGGGTGGTCGAGGAGGTCCGCGAGATCTCGACGGCGCTGCTCGGCACCGTCGGCCTGATCGCCGACCCCTCGCAGATCGCCTCCGACTTCGAGCAGCTCATCAAGGCCTCGGTGGCCCGCGGCATCGCCGACGCGCAGCTGCGCGTGTGGATCCCGCAGGGCGCACAGCTCCTGTTCGTCCGCCAGGTCGCCCCCACGCTCGAGGACCTCACGCCGCGTCGCATCGACGTCAACCCGCTCACGGGCGGGTTCCCGACCGGTTCGTGGGGCAACGAGGAGCGCGAGTACCACGTCGCCGTGCGGGTCGGCTCGAAGCCGGTCGGCGCCGAGCAGCTCGTGGCGCGTGTGCAGTTCACGGTCGACGGCCAGGTGCACGCGTCCGGACTCGTCAAGGCGCAGTGGTCGGGCGACGCGAACCTCACGGCGCGCATCAGCCCCGAGGTCGCGCACTACACGGGTCAGGCCGAGCTCGCCGCCGTCATCCAGGAGGGCCTGGCCGCCAAGTCGGCCGGCGACGAGGCGACGGCGACCGTCAAGCTCGGCCGTGCCGTCCAGCTCGCGCAGCAGACCGGCAACGACGAGGCGACGTCGCGGCTGCGCCGCGTCGTCGAGATCGAGGATCCGGACCGTGGGACGGTCCGTCTCAAGCGGGACACCTCCAAGCTCGACGAGATGGCGCTCGACACCGCCTCCACGAAGACCACGCGGGTGCGCAAGTGAGCGCCGTCTGCCCCGAGGGGCACACGTCCGGGGCGACCGACTACTGCGACGTCTGCGGGACGCCGATGACGCCGTCGCCCGCCGCCGGAGCGGCTCCGACGGGCACCGCTGCGAGCGGACCCGCGGCGTCGGCCGGCGCGCAGCCGACCGGGCCGTCGGAGTGCCCGCACTGCCACGCGCCGGCCCCGGTCGGTGCGCTGTTCTGCGAGAACTGCGGCTACGACTTCACGACCGGGACGGCGCCGACCTCGTCGGCACGGTTCGCGGCTCCGGGTGGTGCGGGTGCCGGTGCCGGTGCCGGTGCGCCGGTGGTCCCCGCTCCGCCGCAGGTGTCCTCGCTGGACCTCGACCCGCTGTCGTCCCCGGCCGCCGTCGCGACCGACCCCGCCACGGGTGAGCCCGCGGAGCAGGGGGGCGAGGGCGAGCCCGGCGAGGGTGAGCCCGCGGCCGGCGAGGGTGAGGCTGCTGCCGCCGAGGGCGAGGCTGCGCCCGGTGAGGGCGAGCCGGTCGCCGGTGAGTCCGCGAACGCCGAGGGGGAGGCCGGGGCGAGCTCCGCCGTCGACCCCGAGGCCACGCCGTCGCACGGGCTGCCGACCCCGACCGTGCCGGGACCCGACGAGTGGGTGGCCGAAGTCTGGATCGACCCCGACTGGTACCGCGAGCAGGCGCCCGAGGACCCGATCCCGTCCGTCGGGATGCCGCTGGTGGTGCCGCTGCGCAGCCGGAGCGTGCTCGTCGGGCGCCCGTCGCGCTCGCGCGGGATCAACCCCGAGGTCGACTGCGGCGGTGACACCGGCGTCTCGCGGCGCCAGTGCCAGCTGACGACGGACGGCCTGCGGTGGTGGGTCGAGGACCTGCAGTCGGCCAACGGCACCTACGTGAGCCCGGTCGGCGAGTCGCTCCCGACGTCGCCGATCCCGGTGGGCGCGCGTCAGGAGCTCGAGGAGGGCATGCGCATCTTCGTCGGTGGCTGGACGCGGATCGTCGTGCGGCGGGGGATCCCCGGCGAGATCTGACGCGTCAGCGTGCGGCGGTGCCGTTGCCACTCGCGGAGCCTCGGCGGGAGTAGCCTCTCGGGCACCACCCGCCCGGCAACCGCGAGAAGGACACCACCGTGAGCACCCCCAGCGTGAGCAACTCGATCACGATCCGCCTCGAGGTTCCCTCGCACGCGGCGACAGTGAGCACCCTGACCTCGGTCGTCGAGCGCGAGGGCGGGGTCGTCACCGCCGTCGACGTCTCCGCCTCGGGGGCCGAGCAGATGCAGATCGACCTCACCGTCGCCACGGGCGGCGAGGCCGACGCGAAGCGGATCGTCGACGCGCTGCGCGAGCTGCCCGAGGTGACGGTGGGCCCGGTCTCCGACCGCGTGTTCCTGGCCCACCTCGGCGGCAAGCTGACGATCGAGTCGCGCGTCCCGATCCGGCACCGCGACGACCTGTCGCTCGTCTACACGCCGGGCGTGGCCCGCGTGAGCAAGCAGGTCGCGGAGCACCCCGAGGACGCCCGCCGCCTGACGATCAAGCGCAACACGATCGCCGTCGTCTCCGACGGTTCGGCCGTGCTCGGGCTCGGCAACATCGGACCGCTCGGCGCGCTGCCGGTGATGGAGGGCAAGGCCGCGCTGTTCAAGCGCTTCGCCGGGATCGACGCGTTCCCGCTCGTGCTCGACACGCAGGACGTCGAGGAGATCATCGCGACCGTGAAGAACGTCGCGCCCGTGTTCGCCGGCATCAACCTCGAGGACATCTCGGCCCCGCGCTGCTTCGAGATCGAGGCGCGGCTGCGGGCCGAGCTCGACATCCCCGTGTTCCACGACGACCAGCACGGCACCGGGATCGTCGCGACGGCGGCGCTGCTGAACGCGCTCAAGGTCGTCGGCAAGAAGATCGAGGACGTGCGCGTCGTGCTCTCGGGCGCGGGCGCCGCCGGATCGGCCGTGCTGCGGATGATGCAGGCGGCGGGAGTCAGGGACGTCACGGTCGTCGACATCGACGGGATCATCCACACCTCCCGCGAGGGCATGCACCCCTCGCTGCAGGAGATCGCCGACAAGACCAACCCGCGCAACATGACGGGCAAGCTCTCCGACGCGATCGTCGGGGCCGACGTGTTCGTCGGCGTCTCGGCGCCGAACATCCTCAGCGAGGCCGACGTGCAGGCGATGGCACCCGACGCGATCGTGTTCGCGCTGGCCAACCCGGTCTCGGAGATCGACCCCGCGATCGCGGCGCGGCACGCCGCCGTGGTGGCCTCGGGACGCAGCGACTACGCCAACCAGATCAACAACGTGCTGGCGTTCCCCGGCGTCTTCCGCGGCCTGCTCGACGCCCGCTCCAACAAGGTGACCGACGAGATGCTGCTCGCGGCGGCGAGGGCGCTGGCCGCCGTCGTCACGCCGGGCGAGCTCAACCCGACCTACGTCATCCCGAGCGTCTTCCACCCGGAGGTCCACGAGACGGTCGCCGAGGCGGTCCGCAAGGCCGCGGAGGCCGCCCGCTAGGCGGCCCCGGCCCCCGGCCTCCCGCCGGCCAGCCGGCCCCGGCCTCCGCCCGCGTTGCGCGCACGGATGGCCGCTTCGGCAGCCTCGAAGCGGCCATCAGCGCGCGGAACGTCGGGGTACGCCGGCGTCGGACAGCCGGCGGAGCAGCGCGGCCGGGTGCCGGAGGGTCTCGGCCGTGGCCTCGTGGACGGTCCAGCCCGCCTCGCGGAAGCGCTGGTGGCGCTCGACGTCGATCCGCCACGTCCTGGGGTCGGTGCGGTGGACGTCGCCGAGGTACTCGATCGAGAGCTTCAGCTCCGGGAAGCTGAGGTCGGGCCGTCCGAGGTACGCGCCGACGTCGTCGAGCATCGGGGCGTTGACCACCGGGCGGGGGAACCCCGCGTTCTCGATGATGCGCCGCAGGATCGTCTCCGGGACCGAGTCCGTCCCGGGGCAGACGTGGGCCAGCGCCGCCCTGGCGCGGGCGATCCCGTGACACGTCGGTGCTCCCTCGACGTGGGCCGCGAGCGACTCGAGGGTGGCGAGCGGATCGACCCGTCGGGTCAGGGCGTCCCCGACCATGACGAGCTCCTCGACGGTGAGGCTCTTGGCCAGGTGGAGGAACGTCGTCGCCCCGGTCGTGTACCGCAGGGTGCCCACCGTGTGGAACGAGCCGTAGGGCGGGACGATCCGGCACTGCACCCCCGGCCTCCGCACCCGTGCCGAGGCGCTCACGACGATCAGCTCCAGATCGTGCGCCGACCGGAACCGAGGCGGCAGATCCACCCCGAGGAGGCGCAGGGCGGTGAGCCGGCCGAAGACGTGACGCCGGTCCAGCAGCGGGGCGAGCGCGAGTGCCCGGCCCCGGGTGTCGTCCTCCTCGGGTCCCGGTCCGTCGACACGGGCGCCCACGAACGGGGACGAGAGCGACGGATGGCGCAGGCGTCGTCGGGACGCGCCCGCGGCGACCGCCGACGCCGTCGTGAAGCCTGCGGCGGCGAGGCCGGGCGGGAGGGGCTGGAGTGGTGTGGGCACGCCCCAGGAGTACCCGCGCCGCGTCACTCCGTGCGGCCCGCCACGGAGCACCTGGGGACAGCCGCCCATCCGGCCACCCTGGGGACAGCCCCCGCCGTCGCCGCCGCTGCGGCCGTCGCCGCCGCTGCGGCCGTCGCCGTCGCCGCTGGGCGTCCGTTGCGCGCACTCCTGGTCGGTTCAGCACCGCCGAAGCGGCTATCGGTGCGCGCAACGGGGGACGGCCGGGCCCCGGCCGGGGAAATGGGTGGACGGCGTTCCTAGCGTCGGGGGCATGACTGGCTCCTCCTGGCGGATCTCCCGTGTCGACCGGACGCGGGTCCTCGTCGTCCCCGACCTCGGTGCCGGCGGCGTCCCCGCCGCCGTCGACCGCGTTGCGCGCACCGGTGGTCGCTTCGGCGACGGTGAAGCGACCATCGGTGCACGCAACGGGCCGGGGGAGGCGGCCCCGGCACCGGCGGCGGCCACGGCACCGGCGGCCCCCGTCGGTGTCGGGCTGCGGCCCGGCGGCGTGCTGCCCGCCGTCGTCGGCGACGACGTGACCCCCGCCGTCGGCGACCGCCTCGTCACCGCGCCCGGGCACCGACCCGGCGACCCCGACCGGTTCCTCGTCGCTCCCCGCACCGGCGAGCTCCTGCGCGACACCGTCGACCGCACGTCGCGCTCGCAGGTGGTCGCGGCGAACGTCGACGTCGTGCTGGTCGTCGAGCCGCTCGACCCGTCGCCGTCGATCGGACGCGTGGAGCGCCTCGTGACCCTCGCCTGGCGGTCGGGGGCGAGCCCCGTCGTCGTCCTCACGAAGACCGACCTCGTCCACGACACCGCCCACTGGCTGGCCGACCTCGCGGCCGCCGCGCCCGGTGTTCCGGTCCGGGCGGTCTCCGCCACGACGGGCGACGGCGTGGCGGAGCTCCTGCGCCTCGTCGAGCCCGGCGCGACGCTGGTGGCGGTCGGGCGCTCCGGTGCCGGGAAGTCGACGCTGGTGAACGCGCTCGTCGGCGAGGACGTCATGGCGACGGGGGAGCGGCGCGGCGACGGCAAGGGCCGCCACACGACCACGCACCGCGAGCTGGTCGACCTCGCGCTGCCCGACGGCGGACGCGCCTGGCTCATCGACACCCCGGGACTGCGCGCCGTCGGACTCGTCGCGGACGAGGAGTCCGTCGAGGCGACCTTCGCGGAGGTCGCCGACCTCGCCGCCGGGTGCCGGTTCGGGGACTGCCGGCACGAGCGCGAGCCGGGCTGCGCCGTCGTCGCCGCCCTCGAGGAGGGGACGCTGTCCGAGCGTCGCTACGCCGCCTACCGCGCCCAGCTCCGCGAGGCGCACCACGCCGCGGTTCGGGCCGACGCCCGACTGGCCGCCGCCCAGCGCACGGACTGGAAGCGTCGGACGGTCGCCATGCGGGAGCATCATCGCGTCACGGGGAAGGGACGGCGCTGAGGCGCGGGTCCGGCGATGTCCGACCACGTCTGCGCAAGCGCCATACGGACATCGACGTCTTGACAAACCCACAGAAACGGGAGTAAACAAAGCAATGTCCACATGATCCCGGCTATGGATGAGGCAATGAGCGCAACGGAGCGTCCCCGCACGATCGTCACGGTGACCCTGAACCCCTCGGTCGACCGCACCGTGGAGATCGCGCTCCTCGAGCGCGGCCGCGTCACCCGGGCGACCGGCAGCGGGATCCACCCCGGCGGCAAGGGCGTCAACGTCACGCGTGCGCTGCTGGCCAACGGCCACGACTCCCTCGCGCTGCTCCCCGTCGGCGGCGCCGACGGCCGCCGCCTCGTCGAGCTCCTCGAGCACGACGCCGTGGCGCACGTCGCGGTCCCCGTCCAGGGCGAGACGCGCTCCAACATCACGATCGCCGAGCCCGACGGCACCACGACCAAGCTCAACGCCACCGGCGAGCGACTCCTGCCGGCCGAGCTCGACGCCGTCACGGCCCGCCTGCTCGAGGTCGCCTCCGCGGGCGACTGGGTCGTGCTGTGCGGCTCGCTCCCGCCGGGTGTCGACGACGACGTCTACGCCCGCGCGACGACCGCGCTGCGCGCCGCGGGCATGCACGTCGTCGTGGACACCTCCGGCCCGGCCCTCAACGCCGCGCTCCCCGCCGGCCCCGACCTCATCAAGCCGAACGCCGAGGAGCTCGCCGCCGCCGTCGGCCGCGAGGTCACGACGATCGGCGAGGCCGTCGAGGCCGCCTCCGAGCTGCGCGCCCAGGGGGTCGGCACGGTGGTCATCTCGCTCGGGGGCGCGGGGGCCGTGCTCGTCGACGGCGAGGGCGTCCTCGCCGGCACCTCCTACGCCCCCGAGGTCCGCTCCTCGGTCGGCGCGGGCGACTGCTTCCTCGCCGGCTACCTCAGCGCCCGGGACGGCGGCCGCGAGGTCGCGCTCCGCACGGCGCTCGCGTTCGGGGCCGCGGCCGTGCAGCTGCCCGGGTCGCAGGTGCCCACCCCCGAGGACGTCGACCTGTCCGCCGCCCGGCTCCTCTCGCCCGCGGAGCTCGAGCAGGCGCTCGGCAACCCGGTCGACTGACGCCGTGGTCGACCTCGCGAGCCTCCTCACCCCCGGGCGCACCGCGCTCGAGGTCGCCGTCGCGTCCCGCGCGGAGGCGATCGACGCCGTCGGCGCCCTGCTGGTGGCCGACGGCACCGCCCCGGCGAGCCACGTCGCGGCGATGCACGAGCGCGAGGCGAGGGTCTCCACCTACCTGGGCGCCGGCGTCGCCGTCCCGCACGCCACCCCGATCGCCGACCCCGCGGCCGCCGACCGCCCGGTCGACGACGGCGGCGCCCCGGGCGCGCTCGCGCTCGCGCGGTTCCCCGACGGCGTGGAGTGGGACGGCGAGACGGCGTACGTCGCGATCGCCGTCGTCGCCCGCCCCGCGAACCACACCGCGATCCTGGCCGCGATCGCGAGCCTCCTGCTGGACCCCGAGCGCGCCCGCGCGCTGGTCGGGGCCGGCACGACGGCGCAGGTCACGGCCGCCCTCACGACCTCATCAACCGTCCCCGGGACCCCGGGCGACGACGGGCAGGAACCGTCCGCGGCGGCCGGGGGTGATCGCCGCGGTTTGACCGGCCCCGACCGGTCGTCGTAAGAATCAGGTCGTCGGGCGATGATGCTCCTGCAGCGTCGCGTCGACGGCCGTCCCCCACACCAGGCCCCCCGGGGCAGAACCAGAACTGACGAAGGAGTCTTCACATGGCAGAGCGCACCGTGGTCGTGGCATCGGCGCAGGGTCTTCACGCCCGTCCGGCCAAGATCTTCACCCAGGCCGCCGCCGGCAAGGGCGCGACCATCGCCAAGGACGGCGGCACGCCGATCGACGCGGCCAGCATCCTTCGCGTCATGGCCCTCGGCGTCAAGAACGGCGAGAGCGTCACGATCACGGCCGACGACGAGGCCGTCGTCGCCGAGCTCGCGCAGCTCCTCGAGACGGACCTGGACGCCGAGTGACCGTCCTGATCGGTTCCGGCGTCGGCCGCGGTGCCGTCGTCGGCCCGGTCGCGCGCGCCTACCCCGCCCCGCCGACCCCGGTCGACGCGGCCGGGCCGGACAGCGAGGCCGGGCGGGCCGAGGCCGTCGAGCGGGTCGCGCAGGCGTACACCGCCGTCGCGGCCGCTCTGACGGAGCGAGCCGAGCAGGCCGCCGGGACGACGATGGGTGAGGTGCTCGAGGCCACGGCCGCGATGGCGACCGACCCCGAGCTGATCGGCGACGTGAAGGCCCGTGTCCTCCAGGGGCAGGAGCCGTCGTTCGCGGTGGACCACGCCACCAAGGAGTACATCGACCTCTTCACCGCGGCCGGGGCTACCTGGCCGAGCGCGTCACGGACCTGCGCTCGGTCCGCGACCGGGTGATCTCCCGCCTGACCGGTCTGCCCGAGCCCGGGGTGCCGGCGCTGGCGGAGCCGAGCATCGTCGTCGCCGAGGACCTGTCCCCGGCCGACACCGCGACGCTCGACCTGGAGAAGGTGCTCGCGATCATCATCGAGCAGGGCGGCCCGACGGGTCACACGGCGATCATCGCCGGGCAGCTCGGCATCCCGTGCATCGTGCGCGTCCAGGGGCGGCGGACCTCGTGAACGGCCAGATCGTCGGCGTCGACGCCGCGGTCGGGACGGTCACGCTCGATCCGGACGACTCCGTGCGCGAGAAGGCGCTCGCGCGCACCGAGGCCCTGCGGACGCTGGGCGAGGCACGGGGCGACGGTGCCACGAAGGACGGCCACGCCGTCCAGCTCCTCGCGAACATCGGCACGGCGGAGGATGCCGAACGGCTCACGGACGCCGCCGTCGAGGGCGTGGGGCTGTTCCGGACCGAGGTGCTGTTCCTCGGCCGGACCACGGCGCCGACGCGCGAGGAGCAGGCCGATGCCTACGAGCGGGCGCTGCGGGCGCTCGGCGGCCGCAAGGTCGTCGTCCGCACGCTCGACGCCGGGGCCGACAAGCCCCTGGCGTTCGTGACGCGCAACGACGAGGAGAACCCGGCGCTCGGGGTTCGCGGCTACCGCCTCGTGCGGACCGCCCCCGAGCTCATGGCCGATCAGCTCCACGCGCTCGCCGAGGCGCAGCGCCGGACCGGCATCGAGCCGTGGGTGATGGCCCCGATGATCGCCAGCATGGACGAGGCGGCGGAGTTCGTGGCGCTCGCCCGCGAGGTGGGGATCGCCAAGGTCGGTGTCATGGTCGAGGTGCCGGCCGCCGCGCTGCGCGCCAAGGACGTGTTCTCGGTGGCGGACTTCGTCTCCATCGGCACGAACGACCTCGCGCAGTACACGATGGCGGCCGACCGGCTGCTGGGCGGGCTCGTGGACCTCCTCGACCCGTGGCAGCCGGCGGTTCTCGAGCTCGTGGCCGCGGTGTCGTGGGCCTCGGGCGAGGCGTCCAAGCCGGCCGGGGTGTGCGGCGAGTCCGCGTCCGACCCGCTGATGGCGCTCGTCCTGGCCGGGCTCGGCATCTCCTCGCTGTCCATGTCGCCTGCAGCCGTGCCGGGGGTGCGCTTCGCGCTCTCGCGGCACACGCTCGCCGAGTGCGAGGCCATCGCGGGCGCGGCCCGCGGCGGCCGGACGGCGGCGGCGTCGCGCCAGGCCGCGCTCGACCTGTGCGACCCGCAGGTGCGCGAGGTGCTCGCGCTCGGCTGAGCGCGATCGGCTGAGCACGATCGGCTGGCAGCACGACGAGCAGCACGACGGCGCCGGTCGGGGACACGTTCCCCGACCGGCGCCGTCGTCGTCGCGGCCGCACGCCCGTATCCACATCTCCGACGCACGTCGCCGCACGTCCGCGCGCGAGAATGGACCCATGGCACGACGACGCATCGATCCCCTCGACGGCCAGGTCGCCGTCGAGCAGTGGTTGCGCGAGCGCGAGGCGACGGCGCGGTCCACCCTGCTGACCGCCGTCCGGTTCTCGCTGGAGGAGCTCGAGGCGCTGCACCCCGGGCACTCGGTCGAGGTCAGGGTCCCGCCGGCCGGCGCCGTCCAGGCCATCGGCGGGCCGCGGCACACGCGGGGCACGCCTCCGAACGTCGTCGAGTGCCGACCCCACACCTGGCTCGCGCTCGCGACGGGGGAGACCGGCTGGCTCGACGTGCTGCACCGTCCGATCGACGAGGGCGGCGTCCAGGCCTCCGGGACGCGGTCCGACCTCACCGAGTTCCTGCCCTACCTGCGGGGGCGGCGGGGCACACCGGGTGAGGGTGCGCGGGCCTCCGGAAGGTAGGTTGCTGGGGTGAACCAGCAGGAACGCGTGCCCGGGGACGAGGTCGCACCCGAGGCTGCGCCCGACGTCCCGACCGAGCCCGATGCCACCCCAGAGCCCGATGCGGCCAGCGAGCCCGGCCCCGAGCCCGACGCGGCGCCGAGGCCCGACGTCGTCGCGGAGGACGCCGCCGTCGCCGGCCTCGCCGACGCCACGCGGGTCCGCCGCGCCCCGCGCTTCGGGTCGTTCATCTTCGCCGCGATCATCCTGTCGGTCTTCCTCGCGGGCCTGTTCAGCTTCGTGCGCGACTCGACGCTGTCGCCCGCGGTCGTCGCAGCCCGAGCGCTCGACTCGTGGGGCATCTTCTGGCTCCTGCTGATCGCGATCAGCGCGTTCCTCGTGCTGTTCAGCTTCGGCCTCGCGGTCTGGCTGGACCGGCGCAGCGTGCGCAAGCAGCAGCGTGCCGCCGAGCGGACGGGGTCCCGCCGTGGGTAGGCGCGCGGTCCGCGCCGGCTCCGCGGCCGAGGCCGTCGCCGAGGGCCTCGCGACGCTGCGCACCGAGCTGGAGATCCCGACGTCGTACTCCGCCGAGGCGCTCGCGGAGGCCGAGGAGTCCGCCGCGCGCGGTCCCGTCGACGCCACACCCCGCCACGACGCCCGCGCGCTCGAGCTCGTCACCCTCGACCCGCCCGGTTCGATGGACCTCGACCAGGCCTTCCACCTCGCCTGCGTCGGCTCCGGCTACATCGTCCACTACGCGATCGCCGACGTCGCGGCGTTCGTCACCCCCGGTGGCGCCCTCGACGCCGAGACGCACGCCCGCGCCCTGACCTACTACGGCCCCGACGGCCGCTACGGCCTCCACCCCCCGGTGCTGTCGGAGGGGGCCGGCAGCCTGCTGCCCGACGTCGACCGCCCCGCCGCGCTGTGGCGCATCGGTCTCGACGCCGACGGCGCGATCACCGACATCGACGTCCGGCGGTCCTGGGTGCGCTCGCGCGCCAAGCTCACGTACGCCGGTGTCCAGGCCGACCTCGACGCCGGGACGGCGGACGAGATGCTGCACCTGCTGCCCGTCGTCGGCCAGCTGCGCGCCGACGCCCAGATCGAGCGCGGCGGGGCGACCCTCGACGTGCCCGACCAGGAGGTGCACTCCTCCGACGACGGCACCTACACGCTCGCGTACCGCGCCGGCCTGCCCAGCGAGGAGCACAACTCCCAGCTCTCGCTCCTGACCGGCATCGCGGCCGCGCGCCTGCACCGCGAGGCGGGCGCCGGGATCTGGCGCACGCTCGCGCCGGCGCGGGACAGCGACGTCGCCCGGTTGCGCCGCGTCGCCCACGGCCTCGGTCTCAGCTGGCCGCGCCGGATGTCCTACGGGATGTTCGCCGCCGACCTCGACTCGACGCAGCCGACGCACGCCGCGTTCGCCACGGAGGCCACCCGGCTGTTCCGCGGCGCCGGGTACGTCCCGTTCGGCACGACGGCGAGCCCGGCCGTCCCCACCGGTGCCACGCACAGCGCGATCGCCGCGGAGTACGCCCACGTCACGGCCCCGCTGCGCCGTCTCGTCGACCGGTACGCCACCGAGGTCGCGCTCGCGCACGTCGCGGGCACGGCCGTGCCCGAGTGGGTGCTCGCCGCCCTCGACGACCTGCCCGCCACGATGGCGGCCGGCTCGCAGCGGGCGAACGCGTACGAGAAGGGGAGCGTCGACCTCATCGAGGCCGTGCTGCTCGCGGGACGCGTGGGCGACGTGCTCGACGCCGTCGTCGTGGAGTCCTCGCCCTCCCGCGAGGCGGGCGGCGAGGGCCAGGCGCGGGCGACCGTGCTGGTCACCGAGCCGGCCGTGCGCTCCCGCATCGTCGGACCCGCGGAGGCGCTCGCGCTCGGGTCCAGCACCCGGGTGCGCGTGGTCGCGGCCGATCCCGGGGCGCGGACGGTGACGCTCGCCGTCGCGTGACGGCGTGACGGCCTGACGTTGTGACGGCCTGACGGCCCGACGAATATTCGCTCACGCCCGCGCGCCCCGCGGGTCTACCGTCGCCGCCATGACCACCACCACCACGGCCGCCACGGAGCTCCGCCCGCTCCACGTCCCGGAGAGCGCCGACGACGAGGACGCCGCCGACTTCCGCGCCATGGTCGACGTGCGCAACGCCACCTACCGCCTGGTCTCCGGCCACGACGACCACCGCATCTCCGCGGCCGAGCTGCTGCCGCACTACCGCCCCGACCCGCACGAGACCCGGTTGATGTGGCTCGTGCTGCACGAGGGCCGACCGGTCGGCCGGGTCGGCGTCGACCTGCCGCACGAGGGCGCCGCCGTCGTCGCCCACTTCCTGCTCGAGCTGCACCCGGACGTCTGGGGCCGCGGCATCGGGACCGAGGCGATGGCCCTGGTCGAGCGCACCGCGCGCGAGCACGGCCGCACCGTGCTGCAGACCTTCACCGAGCACCCCGAAGCTCCAGGCCCCCGGCTCGTCCCGCCCACCGGGTTCGGCAGCATCCCCGCCGAGAGCCGCAACGCGCGGTTCCTGGTGCGCTCGGGCTTCACGCTCGAGCAGATCGAGCGCAACAGCACGTTCGACCTCACCGGCGCCCTCGACGGCGTGGAGCGGCTGCTCGCCGAGGCCAGGGCGGCGTCGGGCGACTACCGCGTCGTGAGCTGGTTCGCGCCGGTGCCTGCCGAGCACGTCGAGGGCTACGCGTGGCTGAAGTCCCGGATGGCCACGGACGCCCCGGCGGCCGACCTGGAGGTCTACGAGGAGACGTGGGACGCCGAACGCGTCGCTGCGCACGACGCCCGCTACGTCGAGGCCGGCCGCACCATGCACGTCGTCGCGGCGCAGCACGTCGCCACGGGTGAGCTGTGCGCGTTCAACGAGCTGGTCATCGGCGTCGATCCGAGCGAGGCGAGCCACCAGGAGGACACGCTCGTGCTGCGCGAGCACCGCGGTCATCGGCTGGGCCTGCTCGTGAAGTGCGAGAACCTGCTGCGCTGGCGCGAGATCGCGCCGTCCTCGCCCCGCGTGATGACGTACAACGCCGAGGAGAACCGCCCGATGCTCTCGATCAACGAGGCGATCGGTTTCACCGCGATCGCGTACGAGGGCGCCTGGAAGAAGGTGCTCCCCCCGCTCCCGAACCCCTGACGCCCCGCCGTCGTGGATAGTCTGCCTCGATGGAGCAGCCCTGGCGCGACGTCCTCGAGGAGGCGCGGCGCTACCCGTCGCCGCACAACTCCCAGCCCATCAAGGTGCGCGTCACGGGGGAGCGCACGGCCGACGTCTTCTACGACCTGGACCTCGGCCTGCCCGCCGAGTCGTTCGGGATCCCGTTCGCCCACGTCTGCGCCGGCGCGTTCCTGCACTCGCTCGCGGTCGTGGCCGCCGGCCACGGCTGGTCGGTGGAGGAGGACCTGCGGCTGACCCCGATGGACTTCGACGGCGAGGACCGGCAGCACCTCGTCGGCTCGGTCCGGCTCGTGCCCCGGGAGAGCGACGGCGAGGCGCGCGCCGACCACGAGGCGTACCTCCGCCGTCGCACGTCTCGCCGTCCCTACGACGGCCGCGTGGTGCCCGCGGACGTGCTCGACGGCGTCGCGAGCCTCGCGCGCGAGGCCGGCCACGAGCTGGGGGTGACGGCCGACCCCGAGGACGTGCGCGACCTCGTGCGGATCAACCAGGCCACGCTGTTCGACGACCTGCGCAACGACGCCGTGCACACCGAGATCCTGCACTGGCTGCGGTTCTCGAAGGACGAGGCCGCCGAGAAGGCCGACGGGCTGTCCGCCGAGACGATGCTCATGCCCGGCGGGGTGCTGCGGTTCGCGATGAGCCACCGCGGGCTGTGGGAGGCACCGGTGATCGGCCGCCTGATCAAGTTCGTCTACCTGCGCACGATGCGCGGCGTGCCGCAGCTCGCCTGGCTCACCGGGCCGTTCGCGGACGAGCGCGACCACCTCGAGGCCGGCCGGACGTTCATGCGCGCGTGGCTGCACCTCGAGCGGAACGGTGTGGTGCTGCACCCCCTCGGCACCGTCATCACCAACCCGCGCTCGCACGCGGCGCTCGTGGAGCGGCTCGGGATCGACGAGACGGACGGGCGGATGACGTGGATGCTGGTCAGGCTCGGGTACTCCGAGCGGCCGCCCCTGGCGCACCGTCGCGACGTCGACAGCCTGGTGCTGCCGTGATCGGCTCGAACCGTGGTGCCAGCGTTGCCCGTCACACCCGCCCCGTCGAAGGAGACACCCCGTGAAGCGGATCCTGCTCTTCGCCTTCATCGCCGTCCAGGACGCCGTCGTGTGGGCGCTCGCGCGCCGCGTCAGCACGCACAAGATCCTGCTCGCCCCCGGCATCGAACCGCTCCGCTGGCGGCTCGGTCGGTGGCGCGCCGCGCGGACGTTCCAGCTCGCCGCGCGACGGGTGCCGGCCTACCGGGCGTTCCTCGCCGAGCACGGGGTGGGCGGCGTGCTCGACCTGACCGACGGCGTTGCGAAGGCCCTCGAGCGCGTGCCGGAGATGGACAAGGCGAGCTACATCAAGCGCTGGTCGGTGCCGCAGCGCTCGCTCGGCGGGCGGCTGCCGCGACGCGGCGTCGTCGTCGACGAGTCCTCGGGCAGCTCCGGCATCCCGACGAGCTGGGTCCGCGGACCGGACGAGCGTCTCGCCACCCGGATGCTGCTGCAGGTCGGCTTCTCGCGCACCGCGAAGGACCTGACCAAGCAGCCGTTCGTGCTGAACGCGTTCTCGCTCGGGGCGTGGGCCACCGGGATGAACGTCACGTCGTCGCTGACGGAGATCACGATGATCAAGTCGGTCGGCCCCGACCGCGAGAAGATCATCGCCACGATCACCGAGTTCGGGCCCGGCTTCACCTACATCATCATGGGCTACCCCCCGTTCCTGAAGGCGCTGTTCGACGACGACCGCATCGACTGGGCGAGCTACGACGTCGTCGCCGCCTTCGGTGGTGAGGGGATCAGCGAGGGGATGCGCGGGCGGATCCTCGAGCACACGCACCGCGTCTTCGGGTCCTACGGCGCCTCGGACCTCGAGATCAACATCGCGCTCGAGACCGACTTCACGATCGCGCTGCGGCAGGCGGTCGACGCCGACCCCGCCCTCGCGGCCGCGCTCACCAAGAAGGGTGAGTACGGCACGCTGCCGATGATCTTCCAGTTCAACCCCTACGACTACCTCATCGAGACCAACGAGCTCGGCGAGCTGCTGGTGACGATCACGCGCAAGCAGAACATCAACCCGCGCATCCGCTACAACATCCACGACCGCGGTCACGTGATGCGGCTGCGCGACCTTCGCCCGATCCTGCGGAGGACGGGCCACACCGACGTCGAGCGCGAGCGGTTCCTCGACCTGCCGCTGCTGTTCCTGTACGGGCGCTCCGACATGTCGATCGACTACAACGGGGCGGTGCTCGCGCCCGACACGCTGCGCGACGTCATCAACGCCGACGCCTCGCTCGCGGACGCCGTCGAGTCGCACCGGCTCATCGCGTTCGAGGACGCCGCCGGCGACCGGCAGCTCCACCTCGCGCTCCAGCTGGTCGCGGGGGCCGACGCCGGGGTGGAGCAGCTGGCCGCGTGGCGCGGGTCGATCCCCGATTCCCTGCGGGAGCTGAACGGCGACTTCCGCAACGCGATCCGCACGGCGCCGGCCCACACCTGGCCGACGATCGCGTTCTACGCCCACCGCACGGGGCCGTTCGTGGGCGACGGCGCGAAGCTCAAGAACGAGTACGTCTGGCAGCTGACGTCGGGGGAGCGGGACGCCCTCGAGCTCGACCTGGGTCACGTCGTCGAACCCTGACCCACCCCACCGGCGAGGGGCTTCTGTACCGCCGGCGAGGGGGTTGCGCACCGCCGGCGAGGGGTTTGTGGCCGCTCAGACCCCGCAGGTCGAACCGAGCGCGACCGCCACGAGCTGGTTGACCGGCGGGAAGACCGGGTCGGTGGCCGGGTCGAAGGTGCCACCCGTGTACGCCACGGTGACCACGCGTTCGCCGTCGGGGCTCCCCAGGGTGAGGCTGTTGTAGCCGAACCCGTTGCCGCGCTGTCCGTAGACCAGCGCCGGCGCGCCGCCGGGCGACGCGCTCGGGCACGCGTCGCCGCCCGCGAGCACGCCGAAGCCGTAGCCGTCGTCGCCGACGTCGTGCATCTGCTCCACCGTCGCCGGCTCGAGCAGCTCCCCACGGCCCAGCGCGGCGATCATCGCGCCGACGTCCCCGACGGTCGACACGAGCGCGGCGCCGTCCGACCAGAACCACGGCGGACCACCGGTGGTCTCGACGGGCTCGCCGTCGACGGCGAGGTAGCCGCGCAGCGCGTCGTCGGGCAGCGTCTCGTCGGTCGGGTAGCTCGTCGAGGTCATGCCGACGGGCTCGATCACCCGCTCGGCGAGCAGCTCGCGCATCGGCTGGCCCGTGACGGACTCGGCCAGGAGCCCGAGCACCGTGTAACCCACGTGCGAGTAGTGGAAGCCGCTGCCGGGCTCGGCCACCCACGGCTGCTGCTGCGAGAGCTCGACGAGATCCTGCGCGGTGCGCGGCTCACCGAGTCCGGTGAGGGCGGTGGTGACGTCGGGCGCGAGGACCTCGGTGTAGTTCGGCATGCCGCTGGAGTGCTCGAGCAGCTGTCGGACCGTCACGTCCGCAGGCGCTGCACGGAGCAGTCCGGGCAGGACCTCCTGGACGGTCGTGTCGAGCTCAAGCGAGCCCGCCTCGACGAGCTGGAGCACGACGACGGCCACCGCGGTCTTGCTGATGCTCGCGATCCGGACGGCGTCGTCCGGGCTCGCCTCGCGACCGGAGGTCAGATCGGCGGTGCCGCGGGCGGCGGAGGTGACGTCGTCGCCGTCGCGCACCTCGATCTGGACGGCGACGGCGCCCGCCTCGATCACGGCGTCGAGCGCCGCCTCGACCTCGGGCGCGAGCCCGGAGCCGGTCGGGGCGGAGGTCTCGCCGGGGGAGGACGACGACGCGGACGGCTCCTCCGCCGTCGGGGTCGCGTCGCCGGGCTCGCTGCCGGCAGCGCATCCGGCCAGCAGCGCGCCGGTCGTCAGGAGTGCCGCGAGGCGGCGGGTGCGGACGGGGGTCGTGGACATCGTCGGGCTCCCTCCGACGGGAGCGCCTCTCCCGTCGCCGTCCACGGTAGGACGGCGGGCAGACCGAGACCTCCGGCGGGTGGGGGACCCGACGCTCAGCCGTGTGGGGGAGTGCGCAAGGCCCTCGCCGGTGGTGCGGAAACCCCTCGCCGGTGGTGCTGAACCCCCTCGCCGGTGGTGCTGAACCCCCTCGCCGGTGGTGCTGAACCCCCTCGCCGGAGGGGGCGGCGTCAGGAGCTGATCGTCTTCTCGACCCACTCCAGGTAGTCGTCGTCGACGCGTCCGGCGATGTAGCGGCCGTCGAAGCAGCTCATCTCCAGGTCGGTCACCTCGGTCTGACCCGCGAGGATCGCCGCCTTCATGTCCTCGACCTCCTGGTAGACCAGGTAGTCGGCACCGAGCGCCGTGTTCGCCTCCGGGATCGACCGGCCGTGCGCGATGAGCTCGCTGCGGCTGGGCATGTTGATCCCGTAGACGTGCGGGTAGCGGACCGGGGGAGCGGCGGACGCGAACGTCACGCGCGCGGCGCCGGCCTGCCGGGCCATCTCGATGATCTGGCGCGACGTCGTGCCGCGCACGATCGAGTCGTCGACGATGAGGATCGACTTGCCCTTGAACTCCGAGCCCATCGCGTTGAGCTTCTGGCGCACGGACCGCTTGCGCTCCTGCTGCCCGGGCATGATGAACGTCCGGCCCACGTAGCGGTTCTTGTAGAACCCCTCGCGGTACTCCAGGCCGAGCCGGCGGGCCACCTGCATCGCGGCGGGGCGGGCCGAGTCCGGGATGGGCATCACGACGTCGATCGCCCCGCTGGGCGTGTACCGCGCCACCGTGGTGGCCAGGTGGTCACCGAGGCGCAGGCGGGCGTCGTAGACGGAGATGCCGTTCATCGTGGAGTCGGGCCGCGCGAGGTAGACGTACTCGAACGCGCACGGGATGAGCCGGGGGTTCGGGTGGCACTGGCGCGAGGTCATCTCGCCGCCCATCGTGATGAAGACCGCCTCGCCGGGGGCGACCTCGCGGAACACCTCGTAGCCGTGCGACTCGGGCACGAGCGACTCCGAGGCGACGATCCAGTCGTCGCCGGTCAGCGTCGTCTCACGACGGCCGAGCGTCAGCGGACGGATGCCGTGCGGGTCGCGGAAGGCCAGGAGCCCGTAGCCGGCGATCATCGCGATGACCGCGTACGAGCCCTCGATGCGCTCGTGCACGCGCTCGACGGCCGTGAAGATCTGGTCGGTGTCGAGCTGGTTGCCGCTCATCACCTGCTGCAGCTCCGTGGCCAGCACGTTGAGCAGCAGCTCGGTGTCGGAGTGCGTGTTCATGTGGCGGCGGTCGACGCCGAACAGGTCGTCGCGCAGCTCACGCGTGTTCGTGAGGTTGCCGTTGTGGACCAGCATGATCCCGTAGGGCGCGTTCACGTAGAACGGCTGCGACTCCTCCTCGCTGGAGGCCTTGCCCTGCGTCGCGTACCGCACGTGGCCGAGGCCCATCGTGCCGAGCAGGCGGCGCATGTCGCGGGTGCGGTAGGCCTCGCGGACCTGCCCCTTGGCCTTGACCTGGTGGAAGACGCTGCCCTCCGCCGTCGCGATGCCGGTGGAGTCCTGGCCGCGGTGCTGCAGCAGGGACAGGCTGTCGTAGATGAGTTGGGAGACCGGCTCGTTCGAGACGGCTCCCACGATGCCGCACATGGAAGCGCTGCTCCAGGGGGTGGGGGATCGTGTCGAGCGATTCTCCCACGCCGCGTGACGCGGTGCCGACCGGGTCCGTGACGCGGTCACCGGTGAGGATCGCTCGGCGGTTCACGGCGTGCACGCTCGGGCCGCGCAGGCTCAGGTGCGACGGCCGAACTTCTTGTGCGCGGCCTGGCGGCTGATCCCGAGCATCGACGAGATTGCCGCCCACGAGTAGCCCTGGGCGCGGGCGCGCCGGACGGCGACCTCCTCGCGACGTTCGAGTGCGGCGCGTTCGGCGGTGATCGCGCGCAGCTCGCCCATCGGGCCGGGCTCCGGTTCGAGGGCGTCGACGGCGGTGCGGGTCACGGGGGCCTCCTCGGATGCGTGAGCGCAGGTTGACAGTCAATCAAGGTTGACGCCCTGGGTTGCGCTTGTCAACCAGGATTGACGGCGGCGTCGTCGGAGCGTGGCGACCCCGGGCTTCGGGCGCGCGACGCCGCGGGGGCGCGCCCGAACCGCAGGCTCGGCCCGCTGCCCCCACCGGTGCGTGGACGCCCGGGCCGTCCGCGCGCCGTCGCGGTAGGTTGGCGGGGTGAGCGATCTCTACAGCCAGGCCGGAGTCGACGTCGAGGCGGGGGACCGCGCCGTCGAGCTGATGAAGGCGGCGGTGGCCCGCACGCAGGGCGCGCAGGTGCTCGGAGGCGTCGGCGGGTTCGCCGGCCTCTGGGACGCCTCGGACCTCCTGACCTACCGCAAGCCCCTGCTGGCCACCTCGACCGACGGCGTCGGCACGAAGGTCGCGCTCGCGCAGCGGCTCGACAAGCACGACACCATCGGCATCGACCTCGTCGGCATGGTCGTCGACGACATCGTCGTCACCGGTGCGACGCCGCTGTTCATGACCGACTACATCGCGTGCGGCCGCGTCGTCCCCGAGCGGATCGCGGCCATCGTGGCCGGCATCGCGCGCGGTTGCGAGGAGACCGGCACGGCGCTGGTCGGCGGCGAGACCGCCGAGCACCCCGGCCTGCTCGACCCCGACGAGTACGACGTCGCGGGCGCCGCCACCGGCGTCGTCGAGGCCGACCGCGTGCTCGGTCCCGACCGGGTGCGCGACGGCGACGTCCTCCTCGCGCTCGCCTCCTCCGGCCTGCACGCCAACGGCTACTCGCTCGTGCGCCACGTCCTCGCCACCACCCGCTGGGACCTCGGCGAGCACCACGCCGACCTCGGCCGGACCCTCGGCGAGGAGCTGCTCGAGCCGACCCGGCTGTACACGCGGCCCTGCCTCGACCTCACCGACAACGTCACCGTCCACGCCTACACGCACGTCACCGGCGGCGGCCTCGCCTCGAACCTCGCGCGCGTCCTGCCCCCGGGCCTGGTGGCCGACGTCGCCCGCGAGTCCTGGGTGGTCCCGCCCGTCTTCCAGCTGCTCGCCCGCGGCGCCGGCAGCGACATGGCGGCGCTCGAGGGCACGCTGAACCTCGGCGTCGGGATGGTTGCGGTGCTCCCGGCCTCGGAGGTGCAGGCGGCGACGGCGCGGCTCGCCCTCGCGGGTGTCGCGGCCTGGGAGCTGGGCACGGTCCGGGTGGAGACGCCCGACGACGTCACGCACCACGCGCTCGTCAGCGGCACCAAGGGCGTCCGCGGCGGTGCCGTGCTGATGCACGGGGAGTACCGCACGTCCTGACGGCCGGGCGGCGGGCCGGACCGCCGTCGTCCGCCCATCCGCCACTACCGGCCCCCACTCGCAGCCACGCCCACCCCTCACGGGTGCTGCGGTGGTTGCGGATGGGTCCTACCCATCCGCAACCACCGCAGCAGCGGTGTGTGGATGGGTGGGCGGTTCCGGGGGCCTCGACCGGTCGGGTCCGTGCCCGGGTACCGGGTACGACGACACCGCCGGTCACGGACGTGAACGGCGGGTGCGTCGTGCCTGCCTCAGGTCGAGGTGGGGCGAGCGTACTGCTCGGTCGTGAGACCGAGGAGGGTCAACGACCCGGAGCGGGTTCCCACTCGTCGTCGTCGCCCTCGTCGTCGTCGGTGTCGACGGCGCTGGTCCCGAGCAGGGGGCCCGGTCCGTGGACGAGCTCCTTCTCGAGGGCTCGGTAATCGGTCTCCGGGCTGTAGTACTTCAGCTGCCGGGCGACCTTGGTCTGCTTCGCCTTTTGACGGCCGCGTCCCATGGACTCGACCCCCTTCACCTGGGTGCCGGGTCGACATCGTCGTGACGTAGTCGAACCGGTGAGTGTATGTATGCCGGGGTCGACTTTACATGCCGCGCGGGGCCTTCACCAACGAGGCCACCCCGCGACGGCCCCGATGGTGCTCGCTGGGCGAGACGCTACTTCTTGCGGGCCGAGATGGCGATGATCGCGGCGAGCGCCGCGACGGCGCCTCCGACGATCGCGAGGGCGCGCGGTTCGCGCTTCTTCACGTCGTCCACGAACGCGGCCGCGACCTCCTGGACCTCGCCCGCCTTCACCTTCGCGACCTCGGTCACCTCGCCGGCGACGTCGGTCGCGCGCTGCTTGGCGGCCTCGACGTGCGCCCGGGGGTCGACGCGGTCGGCCAGCTCGTCGACCGTGCGACCGAGCTCGGCGCGACGGCGCTCGTTGTCGGCCTGGATCTCGGCGACGGAGCGCTTGCGCGGGGAGTCCTCGGACTCCTCCACGGGGATGGTCGGGCCGGCGGGCGGCTCGTACCCGGCGTCGTGCACGACGGCGTCGGTGCTGGGGCGCGGCGTCTCGCTCATGAGGTGAATCCGTCCTTCACGATCTCGATGTCCTGCTTGAGGTGCGTCACGGGGTCGGGCTTGACCTCTTTCGCCTTGTCCAGCGACTTCTTGCCGACGAACGCCAGCAGCCCGGCGAGCAGCAGCAGCGCGACGCCGACGATGACGGCGGCGAGCCAGGGAGCCACCACGTTCGCCAGTCCGAGGACCGCGGCGGAGATGAGGACGCCGAGCGCGAAGAAGGCGAACAGGCCGGCCCCGACGAACAGGCCGATGCCCATCCCCATGGACTTGCCCTTCTCGGCCACCTGGGCCTTGAGCAGCTCGACCTCGCCCTTGACCAGCTCGGTGAGCTGCTGCGTCAGGCTGGCGATGAGCTCGCCGAGGGTGGGCTGCAGCGGGGAGCCGCTCGCCATGGTTCCTCCTGTGGTCGTGGGACACGGGGACACGCCGGACGGGCCGGCGCGTCGTGCTTCCTCCCATTGTTCCCCCTCGGGGGCCGATCCGCTGCAGACGGATCGGCCGCCCGCCGCCGTGTCGGTGGGAGGTGGCACACTCGGCGCCATGCCGGCACTGCTGCTCCTGGACGCCGCGTCCATGTACTTCCGTTCCTTCTACGGGGTCAAGGGCGACGTCTCCGCGCCCGACGGCTCACCCGTCGGGGCCGTCCGCGGCTTCCTGGACGCCGTCGCCACGCTCGTCGGCAACCGGACGCCGTCGCACGTCGTCGCCTGCTGGGACGACGACTGGCGCCCCGCGTTCCGGGTCGCGGCGATCCCGTCGTACAAGGCGCACCGCGTCGCGTCCGGCGCCCCCGGCGCGGCGGGCGCGGAGGAGGTCCCCGACGCGCTCGTGCCGCAGGTGGGCGTCATCGCGGAGGTGCTGGCCGCCGTCGGGATCGCCCGCGTGGGCGCACCCGGCTGCGAGGCCGACGACGTCATCGGCACGCTCGCCACGCGCGCGGTGGCCGGCGAGATCGCCGGGATCGACGCCGTCGAGATCGTCACGGGGGACCGCGACCTGTTCCAGCTCGTCGACGAGCCGGCCACGACGCCGGGCGGTGTGCCCGTCCGGGTCCTCTACACGGGGCGCGGCATGCGCAACCTCGAGACCCTCGACACCGCGCGGCTGACGGAGAAGTACTCCGTCGCGGACGGGCAGGCCTACGCCGACATGGCCGCGCTGCGCGGCGACCCCTCCGACGGGCTGCCCGGCGTGGCCGGGGTGGGGGAGAAGACGGCCGCCGGACTGCTTCACACCTACGGTTCGCTCGCGGCCGTCGTCGCCGCGGCCCAGGATCCGCAGGAGCGCCGGCTCTCGCCGTCGGTCCGGGGCAAGATCCTCGCGGCGCTGGACTACCTCGCCGTGGCGCCCACCGTGGTCCACGTGCTGCGCGACGCCGAGCTCCCTGCGCACGACCCGGTGCTGCCGGCCGAGCCGCGCGACCCCGAGACGCTCGAGGCGCTGGCGGAGCGGTGGGGGCTCGGCTCGTCCGTCGACCGCCTCGTGGCGGCGCTGGCCGCGGCCGGCCGAGGGTAGCGTTGCGACGTGCTCAGAACAGGACGCGGCGTCGCCCACGCCAAGGTGATCCTGTTCGGTGAGCACGCCGTCGTGCACGGGGAGCCCGCGATCGCGCTCCCGATCGACGCCCTCGGCGTCCACGCGACCGCCGCCCACGTCCCCGGCGACCTCACGGTGCGCAGCAGCCTGTACACCGGCCCCCTCGCGGACGCGCCGGACCTGATGAGCGCCCCCCGCGCCGTCGTGCACGCCACGCTCGACCGCCTCGGGCTCCCGCACCGCGACATCGCGATCACGGTGATCGGCGACGTCCCGCACGCGCGCGGGCTCGGCTCGAGCGCCGCCGTCGCCGGCGCCCTCGTGCGGGCCCTGGCCGACCACGCCGGGCAGCCGCTCGACGAGGCCACCTACCTCGAGCTCGTCGACGTCGGGGAGAAGGTCGCGCACGGCACGCCGTCGGGCCTGGACGCGCGCGCCACCGCGGCGTCGCAGCCCGTGTGGTTCGAGGCCGGGGTCGCCCGCCGGCTCGCGACGCGGATGACGGCGGTGCTCGTCGTCGCCGACTCCGGTCACGCCGGCCGCACCCGGCACGCGGTCGGCAGCGTCGCCTCCTTCCTCGAGCGCCACCCCGTCCGCGGCGCCGCGCTCATCGCGGGTCTCGGCGCGCTCGCGCACGGCGCCGCGCTCGACCTCGCTGCCGACCGCCCGTCCCAGGTCGGCGAGAAGATGACGACGGCGCAGGGCATGCTCCGCGAGCTCGGCGTCTCGAGCCCCGAGCTGGACGTGCTGGTGGACGCCGCGATGGCCGCCGGCGCGCTCGGCGCCAAGCTCACCGGGGGCGGCCAGGGCGGCTGCGTCATCGCCCTCGTGCGTGACGTGGCGGAGGCCGACGCCGTCGGGACGGCGCTGCGGGCCGCGGGCGCCGTCGCTGTCTGGCACCACCCGATCGGACCCGACACGGAGGACTCGTGACCACCGCCACCGCCACCGCCACCGCGCACGCCAACATCGCCCTGGTGAAGTACTGGGGCAAGCGCGACGCCGAGCGGATGCTGCCCGCGACGTCGTCCTTGTCCCTCACGCTCGACGCGTTCCTCACGACGACGACCGTGACGCTGGCGGAGGGAGGGACCGCGCCCGGCTCGGAGCACACCGCGACGCTCGACGGCGGCGCGCTCACGGGCGGTCAGCTCGCCAAGGTGCAGCGCTTCCTCGACCTCGTGCGCGGCCTCGACGGTGTCGAGCCCTCGCTCGCCGCCCGTCCGGCGCACGTGACCTCGCTCAACACCGTGCCGACCGGCGCCGGGCTGGCCAGCTCCGCGTCCGGCTTCGCCGCCCTCGCGGGCGCCGCCGCCGCGGCCTACGGGCTCGACCTCGCCCCGCGCGACCTCTCGCGCCTGGCCCGCCGCGGCTCCGGCTCGGCGTCGCGCTCGATCTTCGGCGACTTCGTCGTCTGGCACGCCGGAGACCTGGCCGACCCCGAGCGCGGCGATCTCACCTCCTACGCCGAGCCCGTCCCGGCCGCGGCCGACCTCGACGTGGCGATGGCCGTCGTCGTGCTGAACGCCGGCCCGAAGAGCATCGGCAGCCGCGAGGCGATGGCGCGCACGGTCGCCACGTCGCCGTACTTCCCCGCCTGGGTCGAGCACACCGAGGCCGACGTGGCCGAGGCGGAGGCGGCGATCGCCGCCGGCGACCTGGAGCGGCTCGGCGATCTCGCCGAGGCCAGCGCCATGCGGATGCACGCGACGATGCTCGCCGCGCGCCCCGCCGTCCGCTACCTCGCGCCCGCCTCGCTCGAGGTGCTCGACGCCGTCGCCGCCCTCCGCGCCGCCGGAACCGGGGCCTGGGCGACCATGGACGCCGGGCCGAACGTCAAGGTGCTGTGCGCCCGCGCCGACCTGGAGACGGTGACGGCGGTGCTGGCCGACGGCGGCCGTCGCCGCGTGCTGCCGGCGCTGCCTGGACCCGGGATGGTCGTCGAGCGGCAGGCTCGTCCGTGAGGCCGCGCCCGTGAGGCCGCCGCCGTTCGCGCCGAACCCCGCGTGGGACGGCGTGGGCACGACCGCGCTCGCACCCGGCAAGCTCTTCGTGGCGGGCGAGTACGGCGTCGTGGAGGCCGGCCAGCCGGCGGTGCTGATCGCCGTCGACCGCCGCCTCTCGGTGACGCTGCGCGACGCCGACGCCCCGCAGGAGCTCCCCGGCCACGGCTGGTCCTACCTCGCGGCGACGCGCGACGTGCTGACCGAGCTCGCGCGTGAGCGCGGTCTGCGGGAGCGCCCGTTCCGCGTCCGGACGCTCAGCGACCTCGAGGACGCCGACCTCGACGGCCACGGCCCCCGCAAGTACGGCCTCGGCTCGTCCGCCGCGGTGACGGCGGGCGCCGTCGTCGCGCTCGAGAGCTGGTACGGCCTGGCGCTGACCCCCGACGAGCGGCTCAAGGCCGCGCTGCTCGCCACCTGGCGGGTCAACGCCCGCGCGTCCGGCGCGGACGTCGCGACGGCACTGATCGGGGGCTGGGTCGACGTCGGCAGCCCGGACCGCGATGCCGTCGGCGCGCTGCTCGACGGCGCTCGCGGGTCGGTCGCCGCCGTCCTCGCGCAGCCGTGGCCGGGCCTGCACGCCGCCGCGCTGCCGACGCCGAGCTTCCGCGTGCTGGTGGGCTGGTCGGGGCGTCCGGCGTCCACGACGTCGCTCGTCGCGGCGGTGCGCGGGCAGGGCGGGTTGCCGCCGTGGTTCGTCGAGCGCTCGAGCGCGTGCGTCGCGGCCCTGCGCGCCGCCGTCGTGGCGGACGACGCCGCGGCCGCGAGCGACGCCGTCGCCGCCACGCGCGCGAACCTGCTCGAGCTGAGCGCCGCCGTCGGCGTCCCGCTGGAGACGCCCGCGCTCGCGACGCTGGTGGAGGTGGCGCGTGAGCACGGACTGGTGGCCAAGTCCTCGGGCGCCGGGGGTGGCGACTGCGGCATCGCGCTCGCCCCGGCGGGAACCGACGAGGCTGCCCTGCACGCGGCGTGGGAGCGCGCCGGGGTGCAGCCGCTGCCGGTCGAGCTGGGCCCGGGCGCCGCGATCGCGCCGCGGTGACGGACAATCGAGGGGTGGAGAACCCGATGACGACGACCGACCCGGCCAGCGACTCGACGGCGCAGCGCAAGGACGACCACATCCGGCTGGCGATGGAGCAGCACTCCGGGGAGACGGTGCGCGACTACGACCACGTCCGCTTCGTCCACCACGCCCTCGCGGGCGGCTCGCGCGACACCGTCGACGTGTCCTCGCCCGCCTTCGGCTGGAGCGCGCCGTTCTACGTCAGCGGCATGACGGGCGGCACGGCCAAGGCTGCCGAGATCAACCGCGGCCTCGGGATCGTGGCGCGCGAGACCGGCATCCCGGTGGCGTGCGGCTCGATGGGGATCGTGCTGCGTCAGCCCGAGGTCGCGCCCACGTTCACGGTGCTGCGGGAGGCCAACCCGGACGGGTTCGTCATGGCCAACACCAACGCCAACGTCAGCGGCGCGGACGCGGCCCGGATCGTCGAGATCATGGGCGCCGACGCGCTGCAGGTGCACGTGAACGCCGCGCAGGAGACCGCGATGCCCGAGGGCGACCGCGACTTCTCCCGCTGGGAGGGCAACATCGCGGCGATCATCGACGCCGTCGGCGTCCCCGTGATCGTCAAGGAGGTCGGGGCCGGTCTCTCGCGCGGCACGGTCGCGGCGCTGCGCGACATCGGTGTCGGCGGCGTCGACCTGGCCGGTCGTGGCGGTACGGACTTCGGGGCGATCGAGTCGGCCCGCCGCACCGACTCCGGCCGCCACTACCTCGCCGGCTGGGGACAGTCCTCGGTCGCGTCGCTGCTGGAGACAGCGGGGCTCGACGGCGTGGGCTCGCTCGGACCGGTCGGCGACGGCGGCGCCCCCCGCGCCGCGCTGCTCGCCTCCGGCGGCGTGCGGCACCCGCTCGACGTCGTGCGGGCGCTCGCGCTCGGCGCCGACGCCGTGGGCGTGGCCGGGACGTTCCTCAAGGTGCTGACGACGGACGGCGAGGACGCGCTGATCGCCCTCGTGCGGGAGTGGCTGACGGAGATCGCCGACCTGATGGCGCTGCTGGGCACGCGCGACGTCGCGGGCCTGCGGACCACCGACGTGCTCGTCACGGGACCGCTGCGCGAGTACGCGGAGCTGCGCGGGTTCGACGTCACGGCGTACGCCCGTCGCGGGCCCTGGTCGCGCGTCTGACGGCTGCCCGACGCCGGCCGCCTCGGCCGGACCGCGCCGGGCGACGCTCACACGACGGCGCGGAGCCGCCCGACCACCTCGTCTCCGCCCCGGACCTGGGTCGGCAGCGTCGTCAGCGCCGCGACGGCGTCGGGGTCCAGCGACCCGGCCGCCACCAGCAGCGCGAGGGCGACGACGCTCGTGGCGCGCGGCCCGCCGTCGAGAATCTTGAGCGCGACGACGTGACCGTCCGGCGCCGCCATCACCATGACGCCCTCGGCACCACCCTTGGCGAACGTCCCGAGCGAGGCGATGACCTCGGTGTTCTCGCGGCCGGGACCGTCGATGGCCCACGGGTCGGCGTGCACGGCGGCGACGACGGCGGCCGCGCCCCGCTCGTGGGCGTCGGTCGCGTCGGCGGAGGCGGTGGTCGCCCAGCGCACGGTGCGGGCGAGCGCGGTGAGCGAGAGGGCGTGGACAGGAGCCCCGCACCCGTCGATCGCGGTGGCCGCGACATGCTCGCCACCGACCCGCTCGACCGTGGCGACGACGTCGCGCTGCAGCGGGTGGCCCGGGTCGAGGTAGTCGTGGGTGGACCAGCCCTGGGCGAGGCAGGCCAGGAGCATCGCGGCGTGCTTCCCGGAGCAGTTCATGCGGATCCGCGCGGGGTCCGCTCCGGCGATCGTCAGCGCGGTGCGGGTGGCGGTGTCGGAGGGGTGAGCGACCGGGCACCGCAGGTCCTGCGCCGTCAGGCCGCCGCTCGCGAGCATCGCCTCCACGACGGCGACGTGGCGGTCGGTGCCGGAGTGCGAGGCGGTCGCGAGCGCGGCGTGGACGCCGGGCAGGGCGGCGCCGAGCGCGTGCGTCGTCGCGGCCTGCACCGGCTTGAGGCAGGAGCGCGGCAGGATCGGCGTCGCCACGTCCCCGAGGGCGCGCACCACGGCGCCGTCGGGCCCGAGCACGATCGCCGAGCCCAGGTGGCGGGTCTCGACGAACCCCGAGCGCTCGAGCACGGCGAGCTCGACGGCGTCGCGGGCGACGAAGGTCTCGCCGGTGGGGGAGGTGGGGGCGTGGGTGGGGTCAGCGGTCACGGGTTCCATCCCACCACGCGCTCGGGGTCACGGTCGGCCTCGCGGTGCCGCGCGACAGGGACTCGACGCGTCAGCGCCCCAGCGCCCGGGCGGCCAGCTCGACGTCCTCAGCGTCGTTGAACACGTGGAACGCCACGCGGGCGCGACCCGCGCGGCCCGAGGCCGTGAGGCCGGCCGCGCTCAGACGGGCGAGGTCGGCGCCGTCGGGATCGGCCCACGTGACGATCGCGCTCGCACGCGTCTCCTCGCCCAGCCCGAGCCGTGCGCGGAACGCCGCGGCGAGCCCGGTCGCGTGGGCGTGGAGGGCCGCGGGGTCGAGCGAGGCGAACAGCTCCAGGGAGGCCTCGGCGGCCAGGAAGGACTGCCACGCGGGGGAGACGTCGAACCGGCTCGCGTCGCTGGCGAGCTCGACCTCGTGGCCGTAGCAGGAGGACCACGGGTCGGCGCCCGCGTACCACCCGGCGTGCAGCGGGCGGACGGCGTCGGCGAAGGACTCGGCGAGCGTGAGGAACGCCGCCCCGCGCGGCGCGCACAGCCACTTGTAGGAGTGGCAGGCGAGCGCGTCGAACCGGCTCGCGTCGACGGGGAGCCAGCCGACGGCCTGGGTGGCGTCGCAGTAGGTGCGCGCGCCGTGCGCCGCGGCGGCCGCGAGGATCGCGTCGGTGTCGGCGACCGCCCCCGTGGCGGACTGGACGTTCGAGAACGCGACCAGCGCCGTGCCGGGGCCGATCGCGTCGGCGAGCCGGGCCAGCGGGACGGCGCGCACCCGCAGCCCGCGGCCGGCGTGCACGAAGGGGAGCGCCACGGAGGAGAAGTCGCCCTCGGGGACGAGGACCTCGCCGCCGTCGGGCACCGCGGTGGCCACGAGCGCACCCAGCACCGAGACCTGCGATCCGACGGCGACGCGTGTCCGGTCCACGTTCACCAGGGAGGCGAACAGCTCGCGGCTGCGCTCGACGGCGGCGCTGTAGCGGACGGGGTCCGGCCGGCCCGCGGAGACGGCGTCGACGTCGGCGCGTAGCGCGTCCCGCGCAGCCCGCGGCGGCAGGCCCAGCGTGCACGCCGAGAGGTAGCCGCGACCGCCGACGAAGGCGTCGCGCACGGCAGCGATCGGGCTGGTCGCGGGGGCGATGTCGATGACGCTCATGACGTCCACCATCCCGGGTGGCGATCGATTGGTCTACGCCCGGTTCGCCATGGAACACATGCATGCTGCTTATGATCTTGTCATGACCGATCACGAGCTCGACGAGGGCGTGCTGGACGCCGGTGCCCTCCGACTCGTCCGCGCGATCGCCGAGACCGGCGGGATCACCGCGGCCGCGACGGCGCTCGGCTACAGCCAGCCTGCGGTGAGCCAGCAGCTGCGTCGGCTCGAGACCCGACTCGGCGTGGCGCTCGTGGAGCGCGTGGGCCGCGGCGTGCGTCTCACCGAGGCCGGAGCGGTCCTGGCGAGGCACGCCGTCGGCGTCGCGACGGCGATCGAGGCCGCCGCGGGCGAGCTCGCCGAGCTGCGTGGGCTGCGGTCCGGACGGGTGCGGCTCGTCGGGTTCCCGTCCGCCTCGCCGACCGTCATCCCGCGAGTCCTGGCCGACCTCGCCGCACGTCACCCCGGCGTCACCGTGACCTACGTCGAGGCCGAACCGCCCGAGGCGGTGCAGGCCGTCCGCGAGGACCGGGCCGACATCGCGCTGACGTTCAGCTACCCGGGCGATCCCGGTGATCCGCACGGTCGCAGTGCGCACGGCCTCGCGGTGGGGGAGGTCGGGACGGACCGGCTGCTCGCCGTCGTCCCCGCCGCGCACCCGCTGGCGGGCCGGCGCGAGGTGCGCCTGGCGCAGCTCGCGCACGAGAGCTGGATCGCCGGCTGCCCCCGGTGCCGGGGTCACCTGCTCGAGGCGTGCGGGCGAGCGGGGTTCGCGCCACGCATCGCGTTCGAGACCGACAACGTCGTGGCCGTGGAGGCGCTCGTGGCGCGGGGGATCGGTGTCGCGACCCTGCCGCGGATGGCCGTCGAGGCGTTCCCGATGCTTCCCGGCGTCGCGACGGTCGAGCTCGGCGTGGACGAGGCGCGCACGCTGCACGTCGTCACGGCGCACGAGGCTGACCGGGTGCCGGCGGTGCGGGCGGCGCTGGACGCCGTGAGCCGGGCGGTGACCGACGCGGGACGCGGGTGAGGCGTTCGGCCCGGGCGCGGCTCCGGGGCGTGGCACCGCGATGGGCTCGAGCGCCAGGAACGACGAAGCCCCGCACCGGATCTCCGGGCGGGGCTCGTGCTGGGGTCCTGCACTGGTGGCTCCGACGGGCGTCGATCCCGTGACCTCACGATTTTCAGTCGTGCGCTCTACCAACTGAGCTACAGAGCCTTGGTGAAAGATCGGCCGGCCACCTGGGTGACCGGCCGATCATTCTGCGACCCCGACGGGACTTGAACCCGCGACCTCCGCCGTGACAGGGCGGCGCGCTAACCAACTGCGCTACGGGGCCTCGTGTGGAACTTTGCAAACGAGACCGTACCACTTCATTTTCACTCGCACGAACTCGTACCCCCAACGGGATTCGAACCCGTGCTGCCGCCGTGAAAGGGCGGAGTCCTAGGCCGCTAGACGATGGGGGCCCGTGATGCAGAGCGCCCGTGACACCGGAGTGCCCCAGAACCGTGAATGAGCATACGTGACGATTCCCGTATCCCCCAAATCGGCGCGACGACTAGGTTTGCTCCCATGGACACGAGCGAGAAGGACTTCCTGAACCGCTACCTCCGCAAGGCCCGTCGCGAGCTCCTCGACACGCTCGACGGCCTGACCGAGGCGCAGGTCCGGCGCCCGATGACGGGTACCGGCACCAACCTCCTCGGGCTCGTCAAGCACGTGGCCACCGTCGAGATCGGGTACTTCGGCGGGGTCTTCGGGCGACCCGAGCCCGACTTGCCCTGGGCGGCCGACGACGCCGACGTCAACGCCGACATGTGGGCGACGGCCGAGGAGTCGCGCGAGCAGATCCTCGCGCTGCAGGAGGAGTCCGTCCGGATCGCCGAGGCGACGATCGCCGAGCTCGACCTCGACGCCGTCGGGCACGTGCCGTGGTGGGGCGAGCGCGGCGCGGTGACGCTGCGGCAGATCCTCGTGCACGTCGGGTTCGAGGTCTCACGTCACGCCGGCCACGCCGACATCGTGCGCGAGCTCCTGGACGAGCGCGCCGGCCACGGCGACGGCAACCTCGCCGAGCTGGACACGGTTCAGTGGTCCGCCTACCGGGCTCGGCTGGCCGAGGTCGCGAGCAGCTTCGACCCGATCGGCGAGGGCGCCTGATGGCGGTCGAGATGACCCTCGAGGACTTCGAGGTCTGCGTCTCCGAGGGCCTGGACCTCGTCCCGCCCGAGCTCGCCCAGGTGATGGACAACGTCGTCGTGCTGGTGGAGGACCTGCCGCCGCCGGAGGAGCCGCAGGACCTGCTCGGCCTGTACGACGGAACCCCCCTCACCGAGCGCGACGGCTGGTGGGCGAGCGGCTCCCTCCCCGACCGCATCACGATCTTCAGGCTCCCCACCCTCGCGGTGTGCGAGGACGCCGAGCACGTGGCCGAGGAGGTGGCGGTCACGGTGGTGCACGAGATCGCCCACCACTTCGGGATCGACGACGACCGGCTGCACGAGCTCGGCTGGGACTGACGATGCGGTCCTCCGAGGGTCCGATCGGTACCGAATTGGTCCGGATCCGTCCGCCGGGGGCCGAATCGCGGCGCTCGGCAGCGGAGGGCGTTCCGCGGCCTGGGTAGTGTCGGACGCCGTGGGTGACGCGACACCCCGGACCCTCGAGGTCCCTCCGATCCCCCGCACTGGCAGTGCCTGCACCACCGCCAGTGCGGGGCCCTCGCCCCTCCGGGGGCGGCCTCGAACCGTCTCCGCGACGACGCGAAGGTACGGTGGCCGAGCGGCCCGGGGCCGCCCCGGGAACCCGGGTCCGCCGAGCGAGGGGCAGCAGGTGCCGACGAGATCACCGCTGCGCGGCGGGCGGCGCCGTGCGAGCGCGACGGCGGTGCTCGGCCTGGCCGTGGCGCTCACGACGGTCGTGGGCTGCACCCCGCCGCAGGGGTCGCCGGCCGCGTCCGAGTCGCCGTCGGCCGCCGTCGAGATGTCGACTCCCGACGCGACACCCACGCCGACCCCGGCGGCCGAGCCCACCGCCACCCCGACGCCGGACGCGCTGCCGCTCAGCGGCGTCGTCGTCGTGGTCGACCCGGGCCACCAGCTCGGGAACCGCAACTTCCCCCGCGAGATCACCACCGCCGTCGACGCGGGGAACGGCGCGACGAAGGACTGCAACACCACCGGCACGGCCACGGATGACGACGTCCCCGAGGCGACGGTCACGTGGGAGGTCTCGGAGATCGTGGTCGCCCGCCTGCGCGAGCGCGGGGCGGAGGTGGTCCTCACGCGCGAGTCGAACTCGGACGAGGAGTGGGGTCCGTGCATCGACGTGCGGGGGAGCCTGGCGAACGACCGGGCCGACCTGCTGCTGAGCATCCACGCCGACGGCGCGCCCGCCCAGGCGCACGGCTTCCACGTGCTGCTGCCGGAGGAGGGGTCGGACCACTACGACGAGTCGTTGCGGCTGGGGCAGGGCGTGCTCGCCGCGCTCGACGGTGCGGGGATCGACCGGGCGACCTACGTGGCCGGGGCGATGCGGGCGAGCGACGACTACGCGACGCTCAACCACTCGGCGAAGCCGGCGGTGATCGTCGAGCTCGGGAACATGCGGCACGACGGCGATGCCGAGCTCCTGACCGGGCCCGACGGCCAGGTCGCGTACGCGGAGGCGCTCGCGGTCGCCGTCGAGACGTTCGTCGCCGGCGCGACGGGCTAGGCACGATCGACCCTCGGCGCTATCATCGCCGTATGACGATGACTCGTGACGGTGCCGACGGCGCGTGCGCCCCCGCCCACGACCGGCACGACCACGCCGCCGTCGCGGCCGTGTTCCGGGCCCTGGCCGACCCCGCCCGCCTGACGATCGTGCACGCGCTGGAGGACGGCGAGCTGCGGGTGACCGACCTCGTGACCCGCGTCGGGCTCGCGCAGTCGACGACGTCGGCCCACCTCGGCGTGCTCCGCGAGGCCGGGCTGGTGGCCCCGCGGGCCGAGGGCCGCGCGACGTACTACCGCCTGACGACGACGGCGCTGCTCGCCCTCGTCCAGCGGGCGGAGGAGCTGCTCGACGACGGGCTGCACGCCGTCGTGCACGCGCACGGGGAGGCGTGAGGATGGGCCACCAGCACGGGCACGTCACCGCCGGGCAGCGGCACCGCGGGCGCCTCGTCGCGGCGCTCGCGATCACGGTCACCGTGCTCGTCGTGGAGGCCGTCGCCGCGGTCCTCACCGGATCGCTCGCGCTGCTCGCGGACGCCGGTCACATGCTGTCGGACGCCGCCGGGCTCTCGATCGCGCTCGTCGCGACCTGGCTGGCGGCGCGACCCGCGACCGACCGCTGGACCTTCGGCTGGCAGCGGGCCGAGGTCCTCGCGGCGCTGGTCAACGGCGTGGTGCTCTCCGTCGTCGGCACGCTGGTGATCGTCGAGGGTGTGCGACGGCTGGGGGAGTCCGCCGAGGTGGAGGCCCCGCTGATGCTCGTGGTCGGCGTCGTCGGGCTGCTGGCCAACCTCGTCGCGCTGCGGCTGCTGTCCGGCGGCAAGGACGAGAGCCTCAACATCCGTGGCGCCTACCTCGAGGTGCTGGGCGACCTGCTCGGGTCGGCCGCGGTCATCGTGGCGGCGCTGGTGATCGCGCTGACCGGCTGGCAGCGGGCGGACGCGGTCGCGTCGCTGGCGATCGGGGTGCTGATCCTGCCGCGGGCGTTCTCGCTGCTGCGCGACGTCGGCCGGGTGCTGCTCGAGGGCGCACCGCCCGAGGTGTCCGTGGAGCAGGTGCGCGCGCACCTCGCGGAGGTGCCCGGCGTCGTCGCCGTCCACGACCTTCACGCCTGGACGATCACGTCCGGGGTGCCGGTGCTGACGGCGCACGTGGTGGTGGCCGACGACGTCGCGACCTCGCAGGGTTACTGCGCCGTGCTCGATCGCGTGCAGGAGTGCCTGCACGGGCACTTCGACGTCGAGCACTCCACGCTGCAGATCGAACCGGTCTCGCACAGCCGGGAGCACCCGGAGCCGGCGGCGCACGCCTAGGGGCGGCAACCACCCCCTGGTGCGACGACAACCATCCCCTGGAACGGCAGCAACCACCCCCTGGTGCGACGAGAAGGACCCCCTGGAGGTCGTGACAACCTCCAGGGGGTCCTTGCTGCCCCTCGCGGGGGTGGTTCCTGTCGCGTCAGGCCTGCGGGCGGGCCTCCCAGGCCGACGTCACCATCTCCTGCACGCTGTGGCGCATCGCCCACGAGATGTCGCGGGCCGCGAGCGTCCCGTCGGCGACGATGCGGTCGGGGTCGCCCGCGCGACGCGGCCCGATCTCGGGGGTGAAGTCGCGGCCCGTGGCGACGGCGAACGCGTCCATGATCTGGCGGACCGACAGCCCGTCACCGCTGCCGAGGTTGTAGACGCGCTCGAGCGAGGTGCCGGCCTCGAGGGCCTGCGCGGCCGCGACGTGCGAGGTGGCGAGGTCGACGACGTGCACGTAGTCGCGCACGTTCGTGCCGTCCGGAGTGTTGTAGTCGTCCCCGTTGATGCGCGGGGTCCGGCCCTCGGTCAGTGCCTGCACGACCAGCGGGAAGAGGTTGTGCGGGGAGGTGTCCGCCAGCTGCGTCGTGCCCGAGCCCACCACGTTGAAGTAGCGCAGCGAGGTGTGACGGAGGTCGTGCGCGCGACCGGCGTCGGCGATCAACCACTCGCCGATGAGCTTCGACTCGCCGTACGGCGACTCGGGGGCGGTCGGCGTCGACTCGGTCACGAGGTCGACGCGCGGGGTGCCGTAGGTGGCGGCCGAGGAGGAGAAGACCAGGTTGCGCACGCCGACCTCGACCATCGCCTCGAGGAGGTCCACGGTCGCGGTGACGTTCTGCGTGTAGGTGTGCAGCGGCCGCTTCACCGAGACGCCCGCGTACTTGAAGCCGGCCAGGTGCACGACGCCGGTCACCTCGTGCTCGCGGAGCGCGGCCACGACGGCGGCGCGGTCCAGCAGCGTCGCCTCGACGAACGGCACGTCGTCGGGCACGTACTCGCGGTGTCCGCTCGAGAGGTCGTCGAGCACGACGGCGAAGATGCCCGCCTCCCCGAACGCCCGCACCACGTGGGATCCGATGTATCCCGCACCGCCGGTGACCAACCACGTCATTGCTTCGACTCCTTGGTGCCCGTCAGGGCGTGAGGTTGCTGATTCGATTCGACCATAATCTACCATATTCGAACACCAGCGCGCTGGTGGGTCAGGTGGTGTCGCCCGGGACGAGGCGCGCGAGAGGGCCGCTCGGGGCGGGAGCGGCGTCGTCGCCGACGAGTGTCCGGACCGAGAGCGTCATCAGTGCGCGGATGTCGTAGACCACGCTCGTCAGCCGCGGCGACCACAGACGTCCGAGCGGTGAGGCGTCGAGGCCGACCACGGCGACCTGCTCGGGCACGGCGAGGTCCAGCTCCCGCGCCGCCGCCAGCACGGCGAGGGCGACGTCGTCGTTGTAGCAGGCCAGGCCGACGGGCCCCTCGCCGACGACGGACGCGAGGGCGCGCACCGCGCCGTCGAGCTCGAGCGGGACGGCGATCGATCGCGGGGTCGTCAGGTCGAGCCGGCGGCAGGCGGCGTGGACGTCGTCGTACCGGCGGGGTCCCCACGGGTCCGCGCGGCTGTCGGACAGCGCCGCGTAGGCGATGCGTC
Source organism: Serinibacter arcticus (assembly GCF_003121705.1). Taxonomy (NCBI): domain Bacteria; kingdom Bacillati; phylum Actinomycetota; class Actinomycetes; order Micrococcales; family Beutenbergiaceae; genus Serinibacter; species Serinibacter arcticus. The sequence goes on from NZ_PYHR01000002.1 coordinate 3,392,341, forward strand.
GGGGGCCGCGGGCGGTGAGGGCGGCGACCTGGAGATCGGCGATGCCGTCGCGTCCGATGCGCTCCGCCGTCGCCGTCGCGATCTGCGCCGCCGGGGGGACGACGGTGACGCCGCCCGCCTCGAGGCGGGCGGCGTCCGTGGGGGTGAGGTAGCCGAGGTTGACCACGGCCCACGGGCGCATCGTGAGGATGGCCGCGGCCGTGTCCTCGTGCGTGCGTCCGGCGAACCGCACCACGACGTTGGCGCCGTGCTCCTCCATCTCGACGGCGACCTGGTCGACGGCGTCCTGGAGGTTCGGGCCGAACGTCGTGGCCGGCGCCAGGACGACGATCGTGTCGTCCCGGCCGCGCACCAGCGTCCGTCCGGCGCGGGAGGGGCGGTAGGCCAGGGCCTCGGCCGCCTCGCGCACGCGTTCCCGCGTCTCGGGCAGGAAGCGGTCGCCCCGACCGTTGAGGATCTGGCTCACCGTGGCCCGCGAGAGGCCGACGTGCTCGGCGACGTCGGCGCTCGTCGGCGGGCGGACGCGAGGCGCGGGCGGCATTCCCCGATGCTCTCACGGGGCTCCGGGCCGCCGCGGGACTTCGGGCGGGGAGGCGTCGCCGTCGCCCGCCGGCCGGCGCCCCGGAAGTATCACGTGTTAACGATCACTTGACGGCGAGGCGGGCGACTGCCAGTCTGCGGTTACACGTGATACCAGTCGATCACGCACCCATCAAGGACGAGGGAGTTCGGATGTCCCGACGACCGGCTCGACGCAGAGCCCACGCACCCCAGGCACCACACGAGTCACAGGCACAGCTCCCCCCGCACGGCCCCGGCCCCGGCCGCGGCCGTCGCGTCTCGGCCGCGCTCGTCGCGGCCGCGCTCGGCGCCGTCGCCCTCTCGGGCGCGACGACGACGTTCCAGTCGGCGGCGGCCGCGCCCCAGGAGGCCTCGCCCCAGGAGATCGCCCCCCAGGAGGCGACGCCGGCAGCGGCGCCGGCCGCCGCGGCCGCCGACGACGGCCCCGCCCCCACGTTCGAGGCCGACTACCTCGACGGCGTCAGCGGGAGTGTCCCCACGACCTCCGTCAGCCTGGCGGGCACGTGGGACTTCGAGGTCGTCACCGAGACCGAGTGCGCGAGCATCTACCCGTACCCGATCGGTCCGCAGCGCTGCACGACCACCGAGTCCGACCTGGAGACCACCATCCAGGTGCCGGGCGGCGGCTGGCACAAGCAGGGCTTCACCTCGGTCTCCCAGGCGATCTACAGCCGCGAGATCACGGTCCCCGACATCGGGTCGCCGCAGGTGACCACGATCGCGCTCGGCGCCGTCAACCACCAGGCGACGCTGTCGGTCGACGGCGAGGTCGTCGCCACGAACATGACCGCGTTCACGGACTCCGTGTTCGACATCAGCGCGTTCGTCACCCCTGGCTCGACGCACACCGTCGCGATCGACGTGAAGGGCCGCAACGCCCTGGTCGACGAGGGCGGCTACTACACGGTGCCCGAGGCGGCGTCGTGGTCGAAGAACGTGCCGCAGGGCATCTTCCGCTCGGCGACGCTCGAGGTCGTCCCCGCCCTCAACATCGCCGACACCTTCGTCACGACGTCGGTGGCCGACGGCACCGTCACGATCGACGCGTGGCTGCACAACGGTGGCGACGCCGTCGCGACGGGTGAGCTCACCGGCGTCATCGGCAGCGCCTCCGACAGTGACTTCGACTACCCGGCCGTCCCGGCGCAGGCCGTCTCCGTGCCGGCCGGCGAGACCGTCAAGGTCACCGTCGGACCGCTCGCGTGGAAGGAGGGCAGCGACTCCTACTGGTGGCCCAACGTCCCGTACGTGGAGGGCTACCGCGCCGAGCTGCACGAGCTGGACCTCTCCCTCGAGGGCGAGGCGGCGACGTCGTCGTCGCACGTCCGGTTCGGCTTCCGGGAGATCGAGCAGGTCGGCGACGGCTACGAGCTCAACGGCGCTCCGGTGAACTTCCGCGGCGACAGCCCGCAGGGCGCCAACTACGACAGCATCGACTTCCACGGTCGCGGCGACGCCTTCCACACCTACCCGGGCTTCCTCGAGCCCAGCGCGGACAACGCCGGCTGGCCCCAGGTCGTCGACAACTACCAGCGCCTGAACTACAACAGCATCCGGATCCACCAGGAGCCGGCGTCGCCGTACATGCTCGACGTCGCCGACGAGATGGGCCTGATGATCATGAGCGAGACCGCGATCCGCGGCTCCAACGGTCGTCAGAACCTGACCACCGGGTTCGACAACATGGTCAGCCACGTCGGTGACCTGGTGCGTCGCGACCGCAACCACGCGTCCGTGCTGCGCTGGAGCCAGGCCAACGAGCCGACCACGGGCTTCCAGTCGCCGTTCCCGGCGCCCGGCTACACGCTCGAGTTCGACCGCGCGCTCTACTGGGCCGTGATGGCCGAGGACACCACGCGCCCGATCAGCAGCGACGGCAACTCCGAGGACCTCGGCTACGACAACTACACGACCTGGTGCCACTACGTCGGGGAGGACTCCGACAAGTACACCGACGACGTCTGCGAGGGGTTCCCGGCACCGGGCAAGCCCCACGGCTCGGGCGAGCACATCTGGTACAAGGACAACACCCACCAGGGCTTCATGTGGTTCGCCACGAGCACCGAGCGCATGCGCACCAAGGGTGCGGCCGACATCCGGCCCTACAGCCTGCTGTCCGCCTGGGGCTCCTTCGTGCCCGGGGTCAGCACCACCGACGTGATCCTCGAGCAGGTGCCGGGCGCTACCGGCGACTCGCACCCGCTGTACGGCGAGGACAACCTCGCCGACCCGTGGTCGCAGACGCAGATCGCCCGGATCCAGAAGGCGTTCTCGCCGCTCCTGGTCTCCGACGACGGCTACTGGGAGGCCAACAAGAAGTCGAACGCGGCGGGGGAGTGGCCGGCCCGTCCGGTCACGCTCGCTCCCGGCACCGAGGTGACGCGCACGTTCAACGTCTTCAACGACACGCTCGACAGCACCGAGGTCACGGTCGACTGGTCGGTCCACCGGGGCGCGGCCGACGGCCCGACCGTCGCCGAGGGCGTGCTCGAGCTGGAGATCGGTATCGGGGAGGACGTCCAGGAGGACATCACCTTCACGACGCCGGCCGGGCAGGAGGACCTGGTCCTCGTCGTCGCGTCCTCCACGCCCGAGCACGGTGAGGTCTTCGTCGACGACGGCACGCGCTTCGTCGTCGGTTTCGCTGACGTCGCGGCCGACAACCTCTTCTTCGAAGAGATCGCCTGGGCGCGCCAGGCCGGGATCACCACGGGCTGGACGGAGCCGGACGGCTCGACGACGTTCCGTCCCCTGGAGAAGATCAACCGCGACGCGATGGCGGCGTTCCTCTACCGCCTCGCCGACCCGGAGGGCTTCGTCGCCCCGGCGGTCTCGCCGTTCACCGACGTGCCGACGAGCAACCAGTTCTACACGGAGATCGCGTGGCTGGAGCAGGAGGGCATCACCACCGGGTGGACGGAGGCCGACGGGACGCGGACGTTCCGGCCGCTGGAGCAGATCAACCGCGACGCCGTCGCCGCCTTCCTCTACCGGCTGGCGGACTCGCCGGCCCACGAGGCACCGGCCGTCTCGCCGTTCACCGACGTGACCCCGCAGACGCAGTACTACGCGGAGATCACGTGGCTGGCCGAGACGGGCGTCGCCCGGGGGTGGGAGGGCAACGACGGGACGTTCCAGTTCGAGCCGCTGCTGCCGATCGCGCGGGACGCGATGGCCGCGTTCCTCTACCGGTTCGACCAGCTGTAGGTCGATCCCGCAGAGGTTGACCGATCGACGACGACCCCGTCCGGCACGCGCCGGGCGGGGTCGTCCGTCGTCGTCCGCCGGCCGAGGTCGGTCGGCCGCCGCAGCCCCCGGGCCGGGGTGGCGTGCGTCACGTCGCGGACTCCGACGAGCGGCGATGTGCAAAGATGCTGGTGACGGCGCGCCCATCCGGTGCGCCGTGCCGCGAGATCTTCCGCGCTCCACGGGTCCACGTCAGCGAACAGCGACACCCGCTCCGAGCAGCGATCGCATCCTTCCGCGGCCCCGGCCGCGAGACGCGGGCGCACAGCGCCCCGATTCGCAGAATCACAGAACTGGACCCACGTGTCTTCACCTACCTCCGCTGCGCCCACCTTCGCCGACCTCGGCGTTCCGCAGCAGATCGTCGCCGCCCTCGAGGCCCGCGACATCACCTCCCCGTTCCCGATCCAGGTCGCGACGCTGCCCGACTCGATGCAGGGCCGCGACGTCCTCGGCCGCGGCCGCACCGGCTCGGGCAAGACGCTCGCGTTCGCGCTGCCGCTCGTGACGCGCATCGCCAAGGGTCGCCACGCCGCGCCGAGCCACCCGCGCGCGCTGGTGCTGGCCCCCACCCGCGAGCTCGCCAACCAGATCACCGACACGCTGCAGCCCCTGGCCAAGGCCATGGGCCTGAGCGTCTCGACGATCTTCGGCGGCGTCGCCCAGGGCAAGCAGGTCTCCGCGCTGCGCGGCGGCGTCGACATCCTCGTCGCCTGCCCCGGCCGCCTCGAGGACCTCATGGGCCAGAAGCACGTCTTCCTCGACGCCGTCGAGATCACCGTGCTGGACGAGGCCGACCACATGGCCGACCTCGGCTTCCTCCCCGGCGTTAAGCGGATCATGGGCGCGACGCCCGAGGTCGGCCAGCGCCTGCTGTTCTCGGCCACGCTGGACAACGGCGTCGACGTCATCGTCAAGCGCTTCCTCAGCAAGCCGATCACGCACTCGGTGGACCCCGCCAGCTCGCCCGTCGCGGCGCTGACCCACCACCTGTTCGAGGTCGGCAACGCCGAGGAGAAGAAGGACGTCGTCGAGACGCTCGCCTCCGGCCGCGGTCGCCGCCTCCTCTTCATGCGCACCAAGCACCAGGCCCGCCAGATGGCCCGCCGCCTCACGTCCGTCGGCATCCCCGCCACGGACCTGCACGGCAACCTGAGCCAGGGCGCGCGCGAGCGCAACCTCGCCGCGTTCCACTCCGGCGACGTCCGCGTCATGGTCGCCACCGACATCGCCGCGCGTGGCATCCACGTCGACGACGTCGACCTCGTCGTCCACGTCGACCCGCCGGCCGAGCACAAGGCGTACCTGCACCGCTCGGGCCGTACCGCCCGCGCCGGCGCCGGCGGCGACGTCGTCACCCTGGTCCTCCCGGAGCAGCGCGGTGACGTCAAGCAGCTGACGCGCGCCGCCAAGATCACCGCGACGCCGCAGCGCGTCCGCGCCAACGACGCCGCCGTGCTCGCCCTCGTGGGCGAGATGGCGGACCGCGTCGACCCGAGCGCGATGCCCGCGGGCGCCGCGACCAAGCCCGAGCCGCAGCCGGTCCGCCGCAAGAGCGGCCCGGGCGCCGGTGCCGTGGCGGGTCAGGGCGGTGGCCGCCGCGGTGGCCGCAGTGCCGCTCGCCCGGCGACGGCGAACGCCAGTGGTTCGGGCGGTTCCGGCGGTTCCGGCGGTTCCGGCCGTCAGGGCGAGCGCTCCGCTCGTCCGGCCGGCGCCGGCGCTCCGGCGGGCAACGGTTCCGGCGGCGGGCGCGGCCGTGGCCGCGGTCAGGGCCAGTTCCCGGCGTCCGAGCCCCGCACCGCGGGTGCCGGCGCGCCGCAGCACGGTCGTCGCGGTCAGCGTTCCGCGGCCAAGGGCCCCAAGGGTGAGTCGCGCGGCGAGGGCGTGCGCGGCGCAGGCCAGGGCGGCGCCGGTGGGCGCGGCAAGGGCGGCAGCCGCGGTCGCGCGCCCGTCACGTACAGCACGAGCTCGGGTGGCGGCGCCGGCTTCGTCCAGATGACGCAGCGCTGACACCAGCTCCACGCAGCACCACGCCGGCGGCGGCGGACCCCAGGGTCCGCCGCCGCCGGCGTCGTTCGTGGGGCGGGCCTGCTCGTGGGTCGTGCGCGGGGCGTTGGCCGCGCCCTTGTGGTTGTTGCCCGACGGCGAGGGTGCCCTTGTGGTCGTGATCTGGTGCCCGCGGCGACCACAAGGGCGCGGTGGAGTGCGCGCGGCGACCGCAAGGGCGCGCCCGCGCCGCACCCCCCGCCCCCCCCGGACCGCCCGATCGTCGGACCGGAGGTTCACCCCGGCGCGAGAGTCGGGCAGGGTGGGGGGATGGCTGACCACGTCTCGCGAGGACCGACCATCGCCGCATCGATCGAGGCACGGCTGGAGCGTCGCGCCACGACGGTGCTGGCGAGGCGGGGCTGGCGACCCACGCCGCTGGTGTTCGACTCCTACGGCCGTGCCGCCGTCGACGGCGAGCCCGGCTGGGTCCGACTCCTGTGCCGCGTCCTGGTCATGCCGCCGACCGAGCGCCGCAGCGCCGAGGGCCGCTCGCGCGGCTGGCGCCGCTACCTGTCGGTCTCCGCTCCTGACCTGCCCGTCCACGTCCACCTCGGCGACACGGTCCACAAGGTGCGCACCGAGCCCGGCGGCTACATCGACGTCAGGCTCCCCGCGAACCTCCCGCCCGGCCGGCACGAGGTGTTCGTCGACGTCCCCGGCGGTGCCGAGGCGGGGCGGGGACGCATCGACGTCATCGACCCGGCCATCGCGCACGGGGTCGTCAGCGACATCGACGACACGGCGATGGTCACGCTGCTGCCGTCCCCGGTCCAGGCGTTCTGGAACACCTTCGTCATGCACGAGGGGCAGCGCCGTCCCGTGCCCGGGATGGCGGCGTTCCTCGAGCGCGAGAGCCGCGGGTTCATCGTCTACCTCTCCACCGGCGCGTGGAACTACGCCCCGGTCATCCGCGAGTTCCTCCGGCGCCACGGCTACCCCTCGGGCGCGCTTCTCATGACGGACTGGGGACCCTCCGCCCAGCGCTGGTTCCGCTCCGGCGTCGAGCACAAGCGCACCCAGCTGCGGCGGCTGCGCGAGGAGTTCCCCGAGCTGCGGTGGACGCTCGTGGGCGACGACGGCCAGCACGACCCCGCCATCTACGCGGACTTCGCGGCCGCGTTCCCCGACGCCGTCGACACGATCGCGATCCGGATGCTCACGCCCGCCGAGCACCTCGTCACGGGGGCGTGCCCATCCCGCCCGACCAGCTCGCCGCGATGCTGCCGGTGCCCGTCCTCGAGGGGCACGACCCGGTGACGGTCCCGCCGGTCGTGCGGCAGCTGCGCGGGGGCGACGGCAACGCGCTCGTCGTCGCGACGCTCACCGAGACCACCGACCCCTGGCACGCGCCCGGCGGCCGGCGCGCCACCCCGGCGGAGGCGGCCGCGGCGTCGAACGACGGCGAGGGCTGAGCCCCGCCCGTGGTCGCGCCACTCACGTCGCGTGCGCTGGGCCGCGCCACGCTCGCGCGTCAGCACCTGCTGGAGCGGACGCCGGTCGCCGTCGCCGACGTCCCCGCCTTCGTCGACGCGCTCGGCGGGCTCCAGGCGCAGCACCCGCAGAGCTTCTACACGGGACTGCTGTCGCGCATCGACGGTTTCACGCGGGCGGACGCGGCGGCGGTCGGTGAGCTGGTGGAGACCGGCGCCCTGGTGCGGCTCGCCGTCATGCGCTCGACGATCCACCTGTGCTCACCCAGGGTCGCCGGGGCGTGGCGCCGGGCGTCGCAGCCGGTCCTGGACATGGAGATGCGCCAGGTCGTGCGGTTCCGGGCGCTCGCGGCGGTGGACGTCGTCGCCGTCGCGCGGCGGGCGGCCGAGCTCCTGGCCGAGGGCGAGCTGACGACGGCGCAGCTCGGCGCCGCGCTCGCGCTCGAGTTCGAGGCCCCCGCCGACGCGCTGGGCTATGCCGCCCGCAACGCGCTCACCCTCGTGCAGGCACCGCCGCGCGGGGTCTTCGAGCGGGCCGGGGCGACGCGGTACCGACAGCTGCCGGGCTCCGGCGTCGACGAGCCGTTCGGCCCCGACCTCGAGGACCTGCCCCGGCGATGGTTCGCCGAGCGCCCGCGCGGCTCCCGCCCGCTGGCCGCCGTCGTCGACCAGCCGGGAGTGCGCGCCCTGATCCGCACCGCCCTGGCGGCCTACGGGCCGATGAGTGTCCGAGACCTGCAGCGCTTCACCGCGCTGACCCGGCTCGCGGAGATCACCGACGACATGCCCGGGCTCGTGCGGCTGCGGGCCGCGGACGGCCGCGACCTGCTCGACGTCGACGGCGAGGCCGCGGCGCTGCCCGACGAGGACACCCCGGCGCCCGCTCGCCTGCTCTACGACTACGACGCCGTGCTGCTCGCGCACGACGACCGCACGCGCGTGATCGACCCGGCCGTCAGCGCCCGCTGGCCGGTCGTCACGAACGGCGTGCAGCACCCCGCCGTCCTGCTCGACGGCCTGACCGCCGGGTACTGGGCGCTGCGGCGCGAGGGGCGCGGCGGGCCGGGCGACCCCGCGCGCCTGGTCGTGACGCTGCTGCGCCGGACCCGGACAGGGGAGCGGCCCGCGTTGCGCCGCGAGGCGGACCGCGTGCTCGCGTTCCTCGCGCCGGGCGACGGCGAGCGGGAGGTCCGACTCGACGTCGCCGTCGACTGACGGCCGCAACCGATCCAGCGGCACCCCGAACCGTCGCAGCGGCGATCCACCGCCGATCGGGGCCGCCCGGCGGCATCGCCGCAGGTCAGAGGGTCGCGACGGCGACGCCGGCGCCCGCGTTGCCGCTCCGGCGGATCCAGGTGCCGCTGGAGCGGTCGGGCGGTCGGGCGGTCGGGCGGTCGGCCGGCCCGCCCGTCGGCCGGCCCGCCCGTCGGCCGCCGTCGTCAGCGCGCGATCGCGTTGCGCAGCGGTTCGCCCGCGAGCAGCGCCGCGACGTTCGCCTCGACCAGCTCGTCCGCCCCGAGCGGGCGCCCGCCCGCGGAGTGCGGCGTCACGATGAGGTTCGGCGCCTCCCAGAGCGGGTCGTCGGACGGCAGCGGCTCCGGCGTCGTGACGTCGAGCGCGGCGCCCGCGATCACGCCGTCCCACAGCGCGGTGCGCAGCGCGTCCTGGTCCACGGTCGCGCCGCGGCCGACGTTGACCAGCCAGGCCCTCCGCGGCAGGAGCGCGAGCGTCGCGGCGTCGATGACGCCCGTCGTCGCCGTCGTGGCCGGGAGGATGTTGACCAGGACGTCGGCGTCGCCGAGCACCTGGGGCAGGTCGTCCGTCGTGACGACGGGGAACCCGGCCCGCTCGCCCGCGCTCTGCGCGATCCCGACGACGTCGGCGCCCATCGCCCGCAGGTAGCCCGCGAGGCGCTGACCGATCCCGCCGAACCCCCAGATGACGACGCGCGCGCCGCCCACCAGCGTGAACCGCGTGCTGTTGTCGAGCGGCTGCCCGAGCGTCAGCTCCGTGGCCCACCGGCGCTCGCGCTGCGCGTCGAGAGCGACGTCGAGCCGTCGGGCGGCCGCGAGGATCAGCCCGAGCGCGTGCTCGGCGACGGGGCCGTCGTGCAGCCCGTTGCCCGAGGTGATGACGGCCCCGGGCCGGAACCCCGCGGCCTCGACCGCGTCGGTGCCGGCGGAGAGCGTCTGCACCCAGCGCACCGCCGTGAGGTCCTGCGCGGCGCGGCCGAGGAAGCGGGAGGACAGGCTCCAGAGCACGATCGCGTCGGCGTCGTGGTGCTCGGGGGGAAGGGGATCGCGCCCGGAGTAGTGGACGACGTCGACCTCGTCGGGGAGGTCGGGGTGGAGGGGGAAGGAGTCGGGCAGCAGGAGCTTCACCCCTCCATCCTGCCTCGCTAGCCCAGGTGGAGCTCCAGGAAGCCCTCGGCGTTCTGCGGACCGAGCGCCGCGGTGACCTCGTCCCGGATCTCGGCGAGCACGTCGTCGCGCACGTTGAAGTCGGCGTCCTGGACGTCCATGTCGTGCGCCAGCTCGATCCTCATCACGGCGACGACGGCGCGCAGGTAGTCCTCGAGGCTGTCCGCCAGCGGGAGGACCACGCGCCCGACGCTGCCGCGGACCGCGCACGCGGTCGTCGCGGTGTCCACGACGACGGCCTCCTCGCCCCGCGTGGCGACGACCACCCACGTCGTGGGCCAGTCCGTGCTGCGCTGCGGCACGCCGTTCACCGCGATCACCGCGCGGTCCTCCTGGAACGTGTGCAGGTCGTCCCGACCGGCGAGCGACAGTGCGAGGACGCCGCCGATCACGGGGTGCTCGCGCAGCTCGAGGCTGTCCAGGTAGACCTCCAGCGCGCCGGAGCTGGCGACCTCGGAGTCGGGCGGCACCTCGCGCAGGGAGAGGTGACCGAGGTCGTGGCCCTCCCGCCCGAAGATCCCGGCGAGCGCGGTGACGGCGTCGGAGAGCGACATGGCGCCATCCTGCCAGCGCGGGGCTGGCCCCGACCGGAACCTCGCCGGGGCTTCGCCCGAGATCGGTGGGAACACCGGCGGCCGGGACGTGGTTGCCTTGAGGCAGCACCCGGCGAGAAGAGAGGTTCGCGAGATGAGCTACAAGGTCTGGAAGAGCGACGACGAGTGGCGCAGCCTGCTCGACCCCACCGAGTACGCGATCCTGCGCGAGGCGGCGACCGAGCGCGCCTGGACGGGCGAGCTGCTCGACGAGAAGCGCAGCGGCACGTACTCGTGCCGGGCGTGCAGCGCGGAGCTGTTCACGGCGGAGACGAAGTTCGACAGCCACTGCGGCTGGCCGAGCTTCTACGCGCCGAAGGACGGCGACGCGGTCGAGCTGATCGAGGACCGCAGCCACGGCATGGTCCGCACGGAGGTGCGCTGCGCGAACTGCGGGTCGCACCTGGGGCACATCTTCGACGATGCGCCCCAGACCCCGACGGGCGACCGGTTCTGCATGAACTCGGTGTCGCTGACGTTCGACGCCGCGGAGTAGGACGACGACGGGCGCGGTACCCGGGTTGCCGGGTACCGCGCCCGCGGTACGTCTGTGGTCACCCAACGGTGACCGGTACGACTAGCGTCGCGCCGAGCCCTTGCGGCCCGCGAGCGCGCCGTAGATCACGAGAACGAGCAGCGAGCCGCCGATGGCGAGGAGCCACGTCTGCAGGCTCCAGAACTCCTCCAGCGGGGCGTCGAACAGCACGCTCCCGAGGAATCCGCCCAGGAGGGCACCGACGACACCGATCACCAGGGTGGCGAGGATGCCACCCGGTGCGCGGTCCTTGAGGACGGCCTTGGCGATGGCGCCAGCGATCAGTCCGAGGACGATCCAACCGAGAATGCCCATGGTGTTCTCCTTCTATCTCACGGTGACCTGGATCAGCAGGTCGTTCTTTCAACGGTTGCACGCCGTGCGACGTGGTGGCAAGGATGGTGATTCGACCTTGAACGATCGTCGGTCGCCGACAAGAGCCTGATGGGGGTCCCTTGGTCAACCCGTGGTAGGCGCGATCGCGACGAGCAGCCGCCGCGCCTCCGCTGCCGCACGGGATCGTCCGCCGGCGAGCCCGCGCAGCCCCTGCGGCAGCTCGGGCCCCGCGTGCTCGGGGACACCGTGCTCGACCACGAGCGAGGTCGTCAGCGCGAGCAGGTCGGGCAGACCTCGGGCCGCCGTCGTCACGAGCGGCGGCAGTGCCGTGACGAGCGTCACCAGCACCTCGCGCGCCCCGCCTCCTGCCGCGATCGTGCGGAGCGGGTCGACCACGCGGGTCAGGACTGCGCCGTGCGCGACGGCGTCGACGAGCCGCAGCGCCGTCCACGCACCCCACGGCTGACCGGTCGCCGCCAGGTGGAGCGCGACGTCGACCGCCGTCGTCCGCGCGCGGGCCCCGCCGGTGAGGAGCTGCGCGAGCACCGCGCCGGTCGCGACGCCGACCCGCCCGTCGACCGAGGTCAGGGCGGCCGGCGAGGGAAGCCCGGCGCCGTCGCCGTGGAAGGACAGGGCCGGGAGCATCCAGGCGGCCTGCACCTCGGGGTGGTGCGGCAGCGGTACCAGGTCCAGCCAGCCGATCGCCCCGCTCGGCCGCTCGCTGCCGTCGACGTGACGCTGCACGACACCGGTGACGGGGACCGCGAGCAGGGACGCCGTCAGCGGTCCGGGGGGAGCGGCGCGCGCCGTCACGGTCGGGGCCAGCCACGAGGCGGGACGGCCGCCGTGGGGCCCCGTCGGTTCCGCGTCGAACCGGCTCACCGTGACGCCGGGGTCGGGCAGCCCGCCGTGCTCGAGCCAGCGGGCGAGAGCCGTGCCGGCGGGGGTGGCGAGGGCGTGGGCGACGCGCGCCAGGTCGAGTCGGGTGGCCCCGTCGAGCGGGATCGTCGTGCGCAGCAGCGCCTGCTCGAGGTCGATCGGCCACGGCTCCCACCGGCCGTGGGCGGCCAGGGTGAGGCGTTCGAGCAGGATGTCGACGGCGAGGCTCCCGTCCGTGTGCGTCGGCGTCGCCACGAGCATCGGCACGGGGCGCTCGCGCAGGTGACGCGCGGCCTCGGCCAGCCGCGCGAGGTGGGGGAGCGGCGAGAGGAGCGAGCCGTCGGGAGCGTTCCAGTCGGGTTCGCCGTCCGTCCCGACGGCACCGGTCAGCCGCGAGAAGAACGAGCGCACGGAGCCGCGCAGGCCGACGAGCGGCTCGTCGCGGATCTCGCGCAGCAGGCGTCGCGCGATGGCGGGGCCGTGCGGGCCGCCGTGCCAGCCGCCCACCTCGAGGTCGGCCACGCCGTCGCGCAGCGCGGTCGGATCGGTCGCCCGGAGGTGCACGAGCGCGGCGAACGCCGACTCCCACGCGACCAGGTCGCCGCCGAGCACACCGCGCAGGAGGCGCGCGACGTCGCGAGGCTCGGCGTCGACGACCGGCCAGGGCCGGCGCACCGGCGGCGGCGGGCGGTCGAAGGTGGCCACCGCCGGCAGCGCCGGCACCGCCGGCACCGCCGGCACCTCCGCGGCCGGCGCCCCCGTTCCCGGCGACGGGTCCCCGAACACCTCGCCCACCCGTTCCCGCAGTGCGGGGTCGATCACGACGGCGGCGCGCGCCAGGTCCTCCCGGGCGCGCGGCGTCAGCCGCGGCAGCAGCCGGGCGACCAGGTCGAGCGCGCGCTCGGCGACGTCGTGGGCGGGATGGTCGAACCCTGCGGCGGCCGTCCGCGCCACCGCTTCGGCGTTGATGCCTGCGTCGAGCTCCGCGTCGAGGCCTGAGCGCCCGGCCACGGCCTCCAGCAGCCCGAGGGAGTCCCGAGCGGTGCCCTTCGCGGGCAGCCGGAGCACCGTCGCGGACGCCTGGACGACGGCGTCGTCGGGGATGAGCTCGTAGCCGTGCAGGCGCCGGACCACGTCGAACGCGTAGGAGACGACGGGCCCGACGTCCGACCCCGTCAGCTCCACGAGCGCGCGGCCGTGCGGCTGCCACTCCGCCAGGGTCGTGCCGAGACGGTCGAGCAGGAGCGTGTACGGCCGCAGCTCGGCGGCGCTGCCGCCTCGTCCCAGCCGTGCGACGGCGCTCGCGACCAGCGCCGAGCGGTCCATGAGCCCCCGCCGAGAGATCTCCGCGATCCCCGACGGCAGGAGCGAGGTGCCGCGATGATCGACCTGGACCTGGGCGCCCAGCGCGCGCTCGGCGCCGTCGGCGACGATCCCGGGCAGGAGCTGGACGGCGAACGGGTCGGCCAGCAGGGCGTCCGCGGCGGCCGCGGGGGTCCGGTCCGGCCGGCGGTGCAGCTGCGCCGTCGCCCCGTCCAGCCACCCGACCACGGCGCCCGCCGGCACCGGGTCCGGCAGCGGGGTGCCCGTGGCGGCGAGCAGGGCGCTCGCGAGAGGGTAGAGGTCGGCGTCGGCGGGGGTGAGCGTGGCGAGCAGACGGAGTCCGAGCTCCCCCTGCCACCGGACCTCGCGGGTGAGGGCCACCCTCACGAGGGCGTCGAAAGGGAGGTCACGAGACGATCCGACGAGGGCGCGACGCGTCAGCGTCGCGGTGACACGGGCAGCCGTCGGCTGGGTCGCGACGGCGGTCAGCAGGACGCCGTGCACCTCGGCCCGGGCGGAGCGGCCCCAGGCGGTCCGGCCCCGGCTGCGGATCAGCTCGCCCAGCTCACGGGCCACGTCCGTGCGCTCCAGGGTCGGGTCGGCGAGCACGCGCTCGAGGGCGTCGAGGTCGCCGCGCCGAAGGTCGCGGTGGACGGCGTTCCACCCGGTCACGGGGCTCGTCGGACGCGGGTCACGCCGGGAACGACACGTCGGCGGCGTCGAGCACCTGGGCGGTGCGGCCAGGCGCCGCCTGGAAGCTCCAGTACAGGTTGGTGTGCGCCACGACGTCAGGCACGGACGGGGCTCCCCACTCGCTCTTGTCCCCGGCGGTGTGCGCGTCCCCGACGAGCGTGACGTCGTAGCCGCGCGTGAACGCGCCGTGGATCGTGGAGCGGATGCACGCGTCCGACTCGGCGCCCGCGACGACGAGGTGCCCGACACCGGCCGACGCCAGCTCGCCCTCGAGCGTCGTGTCCTCGAAGGAGTCGCCGTACCGCTTCGCCACGAGGGGTTCGGAGTCGAGCCGGCTCAGCTCCGGGACGTACTGCCACGCGGGGCTCCCCGCCTCGAGCTCGTCGTCGGAGTGCTGCACCCACACGACGGGGGTGCCGGCCGCGCGCGCCCGCTCGACGAGGGTGGCGATGCGGGAGACGACGGCGTCCCGCTCGTGGGCCCCGTCGACGACGCCCTGCTGGACGTCGACGACGAGGAGGGCGGTGCGGGGTCGGTCGGTGAGCGTGGTCACGGTGGCTCCTCGGGATGACGTCGTGGTCGGGCCCGGACGGGTCGGCGCCAGCGTACGACCGTGGACCGACATCCGGTCGGAGACGGTCGCGAACGACGACCGGGTCTAGGTTCGAGGGGTGACGGGAGTCCTGGCCGGTTTCGCGCTCATCGGCGCGATCATCGCCGTCGGGTACCTCCTCGGCCGCACCGGGGTGCTCGGCGAGGGCGCGGGGACCGTGCTGTCGCGGCTCGCCTTCTTCGTCGGCGCGCCCGCCCTCCTGTACGTCACGCTCGCGGGTGCCGAGGTCGGCACCCTCGTGGACGCCCGCTCCCTCGTCTCCTACGGCACGTCGGTCGCGATGATCCTCGTCTACGTGCTCGTGGCACGGTTCCTCATGCGCCGCCCCGCGGGGGAGACGGTCATCGGCGGGCTCAGCGCCGGGTACGTCAACGCCGGCAACCTCGGGATCCCGATCGCGGTGTACGCCCTCGGCGGCGCCGAGGCGGCCGCGCCGACGATGATCTTCCAGCTCGTGATCCTCGCCCCGGCCTCGTTCGTCGTGCTCGACCTGCTCGAGCGCCGCGGTCAGGGCAGGCGGCTGCGCAACGCGCTGGCGCCGTTGGTGAACCCGCTGCTGCTCGCGTCGGCGGCCGGGGTCGTCAGCGCCGTCGTGCAGTGGCAGCCGCCCGAGATCGTGCTCGCCCCGATCCAGACCCTGGGCGGGCTCGCCGTACCCGCGATGCTGCTGGCGTTCGGCATCTCGCTGCGCGGCTCGCCGCTGCCGGGGCGTTCGCCGGTGCGCGCCCAGCTGGCGCTCGTCGTCGTGCTCAAGTCCGTCGTCCAGCCGGCGCTCGCGTGGGGGGTGGGGGCCGCCGTCGGGCTCGAGGGCCCGGCGCTGCTGGCCGCCGTCGTCATCGCGGCGCTCCCGACGGCGCAGAACGTCTTCACCTACGCCGTGCGCTACGACCGCGGCGTCGTGCTCGCGCGCGAGTCGGTGCTGGTCACGACGCTCCTGTCGGTGCCCGTGGTGCTGCTGGCCGCCGCGATCCTCGCCTGAGGGCGCCTCGCGCGACGGCCGACGCGATCCTGGCTTTCCTCCCGCCGTCGTGCCTACGGTGGTTGAGCAGTCAACAACCTGCGAACGCCACGACGAGGAGGACTCCGATGGAGATCACCGCCCACCACGGCCTGTTCAAGGACACCAACCTGCACGTCGACGACACCGGCGGCCCCGGCCGTCCGGTCGTGCTCATCCACGGCTGGCCCCTGTCGGGCGAGTCCTGGAGCGAGCAGATCCCCGCGCTCCAGGCCGCCGGGTACCGGGTCGTCAGCTACGACCGTCGCGGTTTCGGCCGCAGCGACAAGCCGCTCACCGGCTACACCTACGACACGTTCGCCGACGACCTCGCGTCCGTCCTCGACGGGCTCGACCTCACCGACGTCACGCTCGTCGGCTTCTCGATGGGTGGGGGCGAGGTCGTGCGGTTCGCGGCCAAGCACGGGACCGAGCGCCTGCGGAGCACGGTCCTCGCCGCCGCCGTTCCGCCGTACCTGGCGAAGACCGGTGACAACCCCGATGGTCCGCTCACGGCCGAGCTGGCCGCCGAGATGGAGAAGGGCCTGCGCAGCGACCGCGACGCGTTCTTCGAGCAGTTCACGACGGACTTCTTCTCGGTGGACGGCGAGCTCAAGGTGAGCGAGGAGCAGCGCCGCGAGGCGGTGGCGCTGGCCCAGCAGTCCGACCAGCGCGCGGCCCTGCACGCGATGGAGGCCTTCGCGACGACGGACTTCCGCGAGGACCTCGCCGCGCTCACCGCGGTGCCCACCCTGGTGATCCACGGCGACGGCGACGGAACCGTGCCGTTCGAGGGCTCCGGCGCCCGGACGCACGCCGCGCTCCCGGGCAGCGACCTGCACGTCGTCGCCGGCGGCCCGCACGGGATCAACGTCAGCCACGCGGAGGAGTTCAACCGGGTGCTGCTGGAGTTCCTCGCCCGCTGATCAGGGTCGAGGCCGAGGACGACGACGGCGGTGGCCTGCGGGCCGCCGCCGTCGTCGCGTCCCGGCTGTCGCACCCCGGCTCGGCGTGCTTCCGCCGTCGCACCCCACCGCCCACGGCGCGTCCCGCCGTCGCTATGGTCGCCGGATGACCTCCAAGCGCGTCGGTGCCCTGCTCTGGATCCTCACGCTCGCGTACTGGCCGCTGCAGGTGCTCGTGGCCGGGCGCTGGCCCGAGCCGTACAGCTGGTCGGCGAACTACATCAGCGACCTGGGAGCCACGCTCTGCGGCACGGTCACCGACGACGGCCCGGCGCGCGCGGTCTGCTCGCCCGAGCACGAGTGGTGGAACATCGGGCTCGCGTTCGTCGGCGTGCTCACGGCGCTCGGCGCCGTCCTGCTGTCTCGCGGGCGCCGGACGGCCGAGCGGGTCGGCCTGCTGCTCGTGATGGCGGGCGGGCTGGCCGTCGTCGTGACCGCGGTCGTACCGTTCGACGTCGACACGGACGTCCACGACCTCGCCGCGCTCGCGCAGTTCGTGCTCCAGATCCTCGGCATGGTCGTGCTCGCGTTCACGCTCAGGACGCGCGGCCGGGTGGCTTTCGCCGTCGTGACTCTCGTGATGGTCCTCGTCGCGGGGGCAGGGTTCGCGGCCTTCCTGAGCGAGGGGCACCTCGGGTTCGGCGTCGGGATCGTCGAGCGGGTCGCGTTCGACACCCTGACGCTCTGGACGGTCGTCGCGGGGCTCTTCCTCGTCGGCGGCCGGGAGTCCGGCGTCCGCGTCCGCGGGTCGCGCCGGTAGGCGGTCGGTGGTCGTCCTCGCTCTCTGCGGACGGATCGATCCACACGGCGGGCCGCCATGCCCTGACCTGCGGTGATGCGCGACGGCGGATCGGCTCGCCCGATTCTGTCCGCAGAGAGCGAGGGCCAGGGGCCCGTTCGGCCGCACAGGGCCGCACCGGCATTCGTCAGCGATGGCGACGACGCGGGGTGAGTCGCACGTTCGGCAGCGGGGGAGCGGGGATGAGCTCCTCGCCGTGGCCGACCACGTGACCGAAGCGCTCCTCGCGGCGCTCGCGGTCGGACCAGTCGGCGCGCGCGGCGACGACCTCCTCGTGCGTGCGACCGACGAAGTTCCACCACATCAGCAGATCCTCGCGCAGCGGCTCGCCGCCGATGAGGAGGAGGCGGGTGGCGCCGTGCCGGCCGGTCGTGGGCGCCTGGAGCGCCTCGAGCCGGAGCGAGGTCCGCCCGGTGCCGAGGTACAGCAGCGGCCCCTCGCCGAGGTCCTCGCCGGCGACGCGAGCGGCGCCGTCGATGAGCTGGACCGCGTGCTCGAAGTCGGCGCGGAGCGGGATCTCGACGTCGGCCCCCGCGTCGAGCTCGATCTGGGCTCCGAGGATCGGCGAGTGGACGGTCGCGGGCGAGGCCCCGCCGTCGTGCTCCCCGAGGAACACCGTCACGCGGATGCCGGGTCGCTCGAGGACGGGCAGGTCGGCCACGTGCTCGAAGGCGCGAGGAACGCGCCGCGCCTCCTCCGGCAGCGCCACCCAGAGCTGCAGGCCGCGCGCGCCGACGTCGTCGACCATGAACTCGGAGTGGGCGACGCCGTCGCCGCTCGTCATGAGGTTGAGCTCGCCGGCGCGGAGCAGCTGCTCGGAGCCGAGCGAGTCGCGGTGGAGCATCTGCCCGGACAGCGGCCACGTCACGGTCTGGAGCCCGATGTGTGGGTGCGGCAGCACGTTCATCGGTGTCTCGCCGGGCACGAACGCGTCCAGGAAGCACCACGCCCCGACGGTGGACAGCGCGCGGTGCGGCAGCGTCCGGGAGACGACGGCGGAACGGACACCACCGAGCGGGACGTCGCGCGCCTCGTACCGCTCCAGCACGGGGGCGTTCGCGGCGTCGGCCGGGCAGGACTGCTCGGCGGGACGGGCCTCGAGATCGGTCATGGGGCCATCCTTCCCCCTCGGCGCTCGTCGCGCCCCGCTCCGTGCACGACCTCGGGCACGGCAGCGCGGTGCGCGAAGAAGATCGACGGGCACGAGGAGGTGTTCACGAATGTCAAAGAATGCACAACGGACTGCGAGAGCGGAGAAATTCGCCTCTTACCGGCATAAAGCACGGCCGAAAGATCCCGCAATTCTTAGGTAATGCGAAAAGTCAAAGGCGCCGCTAACGTTTCGCCCACGTGCGGTGCGGCCACGTGGCCACCGCCGGCTCGACCGAGCCGGCGCATGCGGAACTCCTCCCCAAGGTGCGACATGCGACTTCGATCTTCTGGGCGACACGCGGAGCGGCGATCCGCCCGGCGACGCCAGCTCCGTTCTCTCTCTGCGGCCGTCGTAACGACGGCCCTCGTCCTCGCCGGGGGCTCCTCGGCGATCGCCGGGCCCGCCGACTCCTCCCGAGCCTCGGCCCAGTTCCTCTCCGGCGGCATCCTGACCGGCATCGATCTCGACGACGTCGTCGGGCTCGGCGGTTCGGCCGCCGTGAACAACGGCCAGTCCTTCGATGTCGTCGACGCGGCTGACCTCGACCTCACCGCCCTGAACCTGCTCGGTGTCTCGCTGCCGGGAGGCCTCGACCTGCCTCTGGGTGACGTGCTCCAGCTGGGCGCCGTCAACCAGTACGCCGAGGCGTCTGACCTCGGGGTCTCGCGCGCCGCGTCCGGTGCCGTCAGCGACGACGGCGCCGTGTCGGTCAGCGGAGGCGACGGGTTCCCGGCGTCGGCCGGCCTGCGCCTGCAGCCGTTGCTCGGCCCGCTCAGCTCGACGATCGGCGACCTGCAGCTCGACCTCGAGGCCGTCACCGGCGTCGCCTCCCTCGACGCCTCCCAGGTCGGCGACCCGGCGGAGGAGTGCACCGACCTCTCCGACCCGACGCACTGCCTGGACTACTCGATCGCCGGCGGTGAGCTCCGGGTCGACCTGCCCGCCATCACCACTCTGACCGCGACGCTCACGGGTCCGGGCGGAGTCGCCTCGACCGTGGACGGCACGGTCGACGAGCTCGTCGGTCCGAACGGGTTGATCGCCGGCGCCCTCGTGACGCTGAACTCGGCGCTCGAGCCCCTGATCGGCAACGACGCGCTCACCGTGACGCTCGAGACCGACGTCACCGGCGCGCTGAACGCCGTCCTCGACACCCCGCTGACCGAGGACGGCAGCGCCGTCTCGATCAACCTGCGCACGGGCCGCATCACCGCCGACCTCGACGCGCTGCTCTCCTCGACGCCCGGCGTCGGGACGGGGCTGGCGAACCTCGACCCGAGCACCGAGATCCTCTCGGCACCCGTGCTCGCCGAGCTCGTCAGCCAGGTCACCGGGCTGCTGAACCAGGTCCCGGAGCTGGTGAACACCGCGCTGACCGAGACGCTTCAGGCTGCTGACCTCACCGTCGCCGCGAACGTCTGCCTCGCCGGGAGCGCACCGGACTGCACCACCCCCTTCGTCGACCTGGGCACTGGCATCAACGTCAACGTCTCCGGGACCGTGCAGCAGCTCATCGACCGCGACCCGGAGGCCACGGCCACCATCACCGTCAAGGCTCTCGGCCTCCCGATCACGATCTCCGCGGACGCCCTGCTCTCGACCCTCCTCGCCCCGATCACCACCGCCCTGTTCGACCCGACCACCGGCGTCATCGCCACCGTCACCGGCAGCACCTCGGCGCTGACCGGCGCCGTCACCGGCGTGATCGGTGGTCTCGCCACCCCGCTGCAGGCGATCAACGGCATCGTCTCGATCCTCGGCAACGTGCAGCAGCACTCCGGCGGCGTCCACCGCGAGACCGCCCTGTCGGTGACGCTGCTGGGTGGCATCGCGGGCGGCGTCGTGGTCAACCTCGGCCAGGCGCAGGTCGGGGAGAACGTCGTGGTCACCGTGCCCACGGCCGACGCGCTCAGCCCCACGTCCGGACCTGCCGCCGGCGGCCAGACCGTCACCGTGACGGGGTCCGGCTTCGTCGCGGGACAGACCAGCGTCACCATCGGTGGCATCACGGTCCCGGCGGACTCCGTCGCCGTGACCAGCGCGACGTCGCTCACGTTCACCACCCCCGCCCACGCTGCCGGCCCCGTCGACGTCACCGTCACGAGCCTGGGCGGCACGACCGCGCCGCTGGGCTACACCTACGTCGCGGCCCCGACCGCCGCGAGCATCGCCCCGGCCTTCGGCCCGGTGGCCGGTGGTCAGACCGTGACGATCAACGGCAGCGGATTCGTCGTCGGAGCCACGACCGTCACGATCGACGGACTCACGGTCCCGGCGACGGTGAACAGCCCGGTGCAGCTCACCTTCGTCACCCCGGCGCACGCCGCCGGGCCGGTCCAGGTCACAGCCACCACCCCGGGCGGGACCAGCGGGGCCCTGACGTACACCTACCTCGACACCCCGGTGGCGTCGTCGCTCACGCCCGATGCCGGACCGATCGCCGGCGGCCAGAGCGTCACGATCACCGGTGACGGTTTCGTCGCGGGTCTGACGTGGGTGAACGTCGACGGCGTCCAGCTCCCGCTCAGCTCAGTGTCGGTGACGAGCTCGACGTCCCTGACCTTCACGACCCCGGCGCACGCCGTCGGACCGGTGCCGGTCACCGTCACGACGCTCGGCGGCACGTCCGCGCCGCTGACCTACACCTACGTGGACCAGCCCGTCACGTTCTTCCTGACCCCGCCGTCCGGACCGGAGGCCGGTGGCAACAACGTGCTGGTCATCGGTGACCGGTTCGTGCCCGGCGCCACGACCGTGGCGATCGACGGGGCGCCGGTCCCGGGGACGGTCATCGTCCTCAACCCGACGATCCTCCTCTACACCGCCCCGGCGCACGCCCCCGGCCCGGTGGCCGTGACGGTCACGACGGCGGGCGGGACCTCGGCTCCTCTCGTTTACACCTACCTCCCGGCACCCTCGATCGCCGGGCTCGACCCGACGTCGGGCCCGGTCGCCGGTGGCACCTCGGTCACGGTGACGGGCGAGGACTTCACACCCGACGCGTTCGTCGCGGTCGACGGCGTTCCCGTCGACGCCGCGGATGTCACGGTCGTCTCGGAGACCGAGCTGACCTACGTCAGCCCGGCGCACCCCGCCGGTGCTGTGGACGTGACGGTAACGACGCCGGGTGGTACGTCCGCCCCGTTGACGTTCACCTACCTGGACGCGCCGACGCTGAGCACGCTCGACCCCGACTCCGGCCCCGTCGCGGGTGGGACGACGGTGACGGTGTCCGGTGCCGGATTCGTGGCGGGCGCGTTCGTCACGGTCGACGGCGTTCCCGTCGACGCCGCGGATGTCACGGTCGTCTCGGAGACCGAGCTGACCTACGTCAGCCCGGCGCACCCCGCCGGTGCCGTGGATGTGACGGTAACGACGCCGGGTGGTACGTCCGCCCCGTTGACGTTCACCTACCTGGACGCGCCGACGCTGAGCACGCTCGACCCCGACTCCGGCCCCGTCGCGGGTGGGACGACGGTGACGGTGTCCGGTGCCGGATTCGTGGCGGGCACGGTCGTGACGGTGGACGGCACCGACGTGCCGGCCGCGGATGTCACGGTCGTCTCGGAGACCGAGTTGACCTACGTCAGCCCGGCACACCCCGCCGGTGCCGTGGATGTGACAGTGACGACGCCGGGTGGTACGTCCGCCCCGTTGACGTTCACCTACCTCGACGCCCCGACGGCGGCCTCGCTCACCCCCGAGCAGGGTCCGGTCGAGGGCGGTACCACGGTCACCGTGACGGGGACCGACTTCGTGCCGGGGGCGGTCGTGACGGTGGACGGCACCGAGGTGCCGGCCGCCGACGTCGCGGTCGTCTCGGAGTCCGAGCTGACCTACGTCAGCCCGGCGCACCCCGCCGGTGCGGTGGACGTGACGGTCACGACGCCGGGCGGCACGTCCGCCCCGCTGACGTTCACCTACCTCGACGCCCCGACGGCGGCCTCGCTCACCCCCGAGCAGGGTCCGGTCGAGGGCGGCACCACGGTCACCGTGACGGGGACCGACTTCGTGCCGGGCGCGGTCGTGACGGTGGACGGCATCGAGGTGCCGGCCGCGGATGTCACGGTCGTCTCGGAGACCGAGCTGACCTACGTCAGCCCGGCGCACCCCGCCGGTGCGGTGGACGTGACGGTCACGACGCCGGGCGGCACGTCCGCCCCGCTGACGTTCACCTACCTCGACGCGCCGACGGCGGGTTCGCTCACCCCGGACTCCGGTCCGATCGCGGGTGGCAACCTCGTCGTCGTGACGGGCACCGGCTTCACGCCGGGCACCGTCGTCACGGTCGACGGTCTGCCGGCCTCGGTCACGGTGGAGTCCGCCACCCAGCTCACCTACCTCGCTCCGGCGCACCCCGCCGGTCCGGTGGACGTCGTGGTGACGACGGCCGGGGCACCTCCGCCCCGCTGACGTACACCTACCTGGACGCTCCGACGTTGGAGAGCCTCTCCCCGACCTCTGGTCCGGTCGCGGGCGGCACGACCGTCACGGTGACCGGTACCGACCTGGTCGCCGGTTCGGTGGTCACGGTCGACGGCATCGCGGTTCCCGCCGCGGACGTCACGGTTGTCTCGGACACCGAGCTGACCTACGTCAGCCCGGCGCACCCCGCTGGGGCCGTGGACGTGACGGTGACGACGCCGGGCGGCACGTCCGGCCCGCTCACGTTCACCTACCTGGACTTCCCGACCGTGACCGACCTGATCCCGACGTCGGGTCCGGTCGCGGGCGGGACCGGGGTCACAGTGACGGGCACCGGCTTCGTGCCGGGCGCCGTCGTCACCATCGACGGCGTGGCAGTCGCTCCGATCGCCGTCACCGTCCTCTCCTCGACGCAGCTCGTGTTCAGCACACCGCCGCACGCTGCCGGTCCGGTCGCGGTCACGGTCATCACTCCGGGAGGCACGAGCAACCCGGGAACCTTCACCTATCTCGACATCCCGACGGCGACCTCGCTGGACCCGACGGCCGGTCCGGTCGCGGGTGGGACGCCGGTCACGGTGACGGGCACGAACCTCGCTCCGGGGTCGGTCGTCTCGGTCGACGGTGTCGACGTGGAGACCGAGGTCGGTGAGGACGGGACGACCGTCTCGTTCGTCACGCCGGAGCACGCGGCTGGTCCGGTCGATGTGGTGGTGACGACCCCGGGCGGTGTCACCGCGCCGCTGACGTTCACCTACGTGGACGTGCCGACGGCGATCTCGCTGGACCCGACGGCCGGTCCGGTCGCCGGGGGCACGGAGGTCACGCTGACCGGTACCAACCTGGTGCCGGGGTCGGTCGTCTCGGTCGACGGTGTGGACGTGCCGACGGTCGTCGGTGAGGACGGGACCACGGTCTCGTTCGTCACCCCGGAGCACGAGGCCGGTCCGGTGGACGTCGTGGTGACGACCCCGGGCGGGGTCACCGAGCCGCTGACGTTCACCTACGTCGACGTGCCGACGGCGACCTCGCTGGACCCGACGGCCGGTCCGGTCGCGGGTGGGACGCCGGTCACGGTGACGGGCACGAACTTCGTGCCGGGGTCGGTCGTCTCGATCGACGGCGTCGACGTGGAGACCGAGGTGGGTGAGGACGGGACGACCGTCTCGTTCGTCACGCCGGAACACGCCGCTGGTCCGGTCGAGGTTGTCGTGACGACCCCGGGCGGGGTCACGGCGCCGCTGACGTTCACCTATGTGGATGTCCCGACGGCGATCTCGCTGGACCCGACGGCCGGTCCGATCGCGGGTGGAACGCCGGTGACGGTGACGGGCACGAACTTCGTGCCGGGTTCGGTCGTCAGCATTGACGGTGTCGATGTCGAGACGACGGTGGGTGAGGACGGGACCACGGTCTCGTTCGTCACGCCGGAGCACGACGCCGGTCCCGTGGATGTCGTGGTGACGACGCCGGGAGGGGTCACCGCCCCGCTGACGTTCACCTACGTGGATGTCCCGACGGCGATCTCGCTGGACCCGACGGCCGGTCCGGTCGCCGGGAACACCGAGGTCACGGTCACGGGCACGAACTTCGTCCCGGGTTCGGTCGTGAGCATCGACGGTGTCGATGTCGAGACGACGGTGGGTGAGGACGGGACCACGGTCTCGTTCGTCACCCCTGTGCACGAGGCCGGTCCGGTGGATGTCGTGGTGACGACGCCGGGCGGGGTCACCGAGCCGCTGACGTTCACCTACGTGGACGTGCCGACGGCGATCTCGCTGGACCCGACGGCCGGTCCGGTCGCGGGTGGGACGCCGGTCACGGTCACGGGCACGAACTTCGTGCCCGGTTCGGTCGTCTCGATCGACGGTGAATCTGTGGAGACGACGGTGGGTGAGGACGGGACCACCGTCTCCTTCGTCACGCCGGAGCACGAGGCTGGTCCCGTGGATGTCGTGGTGACGACGCCGGGAGGGGTCACCGCCCCGCTGACGTTCACCTACGTGGACGTACCGACGGCGATCTCGCTGGACCCGACGGCCGGTCCGGTCGCCGGTGGCACGCCGGTCACGGTGACGGGCACGAACTTCGTGCCGGGGTCGGTCGTCTCGATCGACGGTGTCGACGTGGAGACCGAGGTCGGTGAGGACGAAACGACCGTCTCCTTCGTCACCCCGCCGCACGCCGCTGGTCCGGTCGAGGTCGTGGTGACGACCCCGGGCGGGGTCACCGCGCCGCTGACGTTCACCTACGTGGACGTCCCGACGGCAACCTCTCTCGTTCCGGACGCCGGGCCCGTGGCCGGCGGGAACATCGTGCGGATCAACGGATCCGTCCTCGAGGCTGGCACGGTGCAGGTCGGGGGCGAGACGGCGGTCGTCGTCGCACGAGCTGTCGACGGCACCTGGATCGACTTCGTCGCACCCGCCCAGGAGGCTGGACCGCAGCCGGTCACGGTCACGACCGCGGGCGGCGTCACCGCACCGCTCACCTACACCTACGTGGACGTGCCGACGGCGATCTCGCTGGACCCGACGGCCGGTCCGGTCGCCGGTGGCACCGAGGTCACGGTGACGGGCACGAACTTCGTGCCCGGCTCGGTCGTGAGCATCGACGGTGTTCCGGTCGAGACCGAGGTGGGTGAGGGCGGGACCACGGTCTCGTTCGTCACCCCGCCGCACGAGGCTGGTCCGGTGGACGTCGTGGTGACGACGCCGGGCGGCGAAACGGAGCCGCTGACGTTCACCTACGTGGACGTGCCGACGGCGATCTCGCTGGACCCGACGGCCGGTCCGGTCGCCGGTGGCACCGAGGTCACGGTGACGGGCACGAACTTCGTGCCCGGCTCGGTCGTGAGCATCGACGGTGTTCCGGTCGAGACCGAGGTGGGTGAGGGCGGGACCACGGTCTCGTTCGTCACACCGCCGCACGAGGCTGGTCCGGTGGACGTCGTGGTGACGACGCCGGGCGGCGAAACGGAGCCGCTGACGTTCACCTACGTGGACGTGCCGACGGCGACCTCGCTGGACCCGACGGCCGGTCCGGTCGCCGGTGGAACGCCGGTCACGGTCACGGGCACGAACTTCGTGCCTGGCTCGGTCGTGAGCATCGATGGTGTTGGGGTCGAGACCGAGCTGGGTGAGGACGGGACGACCGTCTCGTTCGTCACCCCGCCGCACGAGGCTGGTCCGGTGGGCGTCGTGGTGACGACGCCGGGTGGAGTCACCTCGCCGTTGACGTTCACCTATGTCAACGTCCCGACGGCGATCTCGTTGGACCCGACGGCCGGCCCTGTTGCGGGTGGGACGCCGGTGACGGTGACCGGTACCAACCTGGTGCCGGGTTCGGTCGTGAGCATCGACGGTGTGGACGTGCCGACGGTGATCGGTGAGGACGGGACCACGGCCTCGTTCGTCACACCGCCGCACGAGGCTGGTCCGGTCGACGTCGTCGTGACGACGCCGGGTGGGGTCACCGCGCCGCTGACGTTCACCTACGTGGACGTGCCGACGGCGATCTCGTTGGACCCGACGGCCGGTCCGGTCGCGGGTGGGACGCCGGTCACGGTGACGGGCACGAACTTCGTGCCTGGCTCGGTCGTCTCGATCGACGGCGTCCCGGTGGACACCGAGCTGGGTGAGGGTGGGACCACGGTCTCGTTTGTCACTCCGGCGCACGCAGCTGGTCCGGTGGACGTTGTCGTCACTACTCCGGGTGGGGTCACCGCGCCGCTGACGTTCACCTATGTCGACGTCCCGACGGCGATCTCGTTGGACCCGACGGCCGGTCCGGTCGCGGGTGGGACGCCGGTGACGGTGACGGGCACGAACTTCGTGCCCGGCTCGGTCGTGAGCATCGACGGTGTTTCGGTCGAGACCGAGGTGGGTGAGGACGGGACCACGGTCTCGTTCGTCACCCCTGAGCACGAGGTTGGTCCGGTGGACGTCGTCGTGACGACCCCGGGTGGGACGACGGCACCGCTGACGTTCACCTACGTCGACGTCCCGACGGCGACCTCGCTGGACCCGACGGCCGGTCCGGTCGCGGGTGGGACGCCGGTGACGGTGACGGGCACGAACTTCGTGCCCGGCTCGGTCGTGAGCATCGACGGTGTTTCGGTCGAGACCGAGGTGGGTGAGGACGGGACCACGGTCTCGTTCGTCACCCCGCCGCACGAGGCTGGTCCGGTGGACGTCGTCGTGACGACGCCGGGTGGGGTCACTACGCCGTTGACGTTCACCTACGTCGACGTCCCGACGACCGGAAGCCTCGCGCCCGAGGTCGGTCCGGTCGCCGGTGGCACCGAGGTCACGGTGAGGGGTGCGAACTTCACGGCTGATTCGGTCGTGACGATCGACGAGTCCGAGGTCACGCCGACCGTGGTCGACGGGGAGGGCACGTCGCTGACGTTCCTGACTCCGCCTCATGCGGCCGGTCCGGTGCCGGTCTCGGTCACGACCCCGGGTGGTTCGACCGAGCCGCTCACCTTCACCTACGTAGAGGGCCCGGTCGTTCCCACGGCCGCCTCGCTGACCCCGGCGTTCGGTCCGGTCGTCGGCGGTACGGAGGTGACCGTCGCGGGTTCGGACTTCGGCGAGGGTTCGGTCGTCGTCATCGACGGTCTCGAGGTCGAGCCGACGGCGGTGAACGAGGAGGGCACGTCTCTCACGTTCCTCACCCCGGCTCACGAGGCCGGGCACGTTCCGGTCACCGTGACCACGGCGAGCGGCACGTCAGCTCCGCTGACCTACACCTACGTGAACCTCGAGGTCGTCGTCGACGGTCCCGGTGTTCCCGGCGGAACGGTCCCGGTCACGGGCGAGTGCTGGCCCCCCGGAGCGACGGTGACGGTCCAGCTGCAGACCCCGGCCGGCGTGAACGTCGGTGCACCCGTCACGGTCGTGACGGATGAGGACTGCACCTTCGAGGTGGACCTTCCCATCGGCGGGACCACCCCCGCCGGCGGATACCAGGTCGTCGTGACCGACGAGCTGGGCAACAGCACCGTCGTCCCCGTCCAGGTGGTGAACCCGGCACTGACGATCGACCGGGCTCGCCAGTCGAGGAGTGCGGGCGAGTCCAACACCGTTCGAGGGAGCGCGTGGGAGCCGGGCGTCGGCGTCGTGCTGATGACCTACTCGACCCCGCGGTCGCTCGGCACCGTGATCCCGCTCGCGGACGGGACCTTCGCGGTCACGTTCGACACGAGGGGCTACGAGATCGGGACCCACACGGTCCAGGCCACGCAGACCCGGAGCAACGGGCAGGTCGTCGTCAGGCAGGTCACGTTCGAGATCACCGCGGCGACGCGGAGCGGTGGAGGCCTCGCCACCACGGGCGCCGGAGTCCTGCCGGTCGCCATCGGTGCGCTGGTCCTGATCTCCGCAGGTGCCGGTCTGATGGTCCGACGCCGCCAGCAGGGAGGCCGCGTCTGATCGCGCTGACGCGGTAGCAGCGCCGCCCCGCGTCACCCCTCACGGGGTGGCGCGGGGCGGCGTCGTTCCCGGCCGAGGGCCCGTCAGGCCTGGAAGCCCTCGGGCACCTCGGTGAGGGCGGCGTCGTGCTGGTGGTTCTTGGTGAGCCAGTGCACGACGTACGGGCAGGTCGCGGCGAACGCGCCGCCGCGCTGGGCGACGTCGGCGATCGCCCCGTCCACCAGGACACCGGCCAGGCCGCGGCCCTCGAAGTCGTCCTGGATGACCGTGTGGGTGAAGATCGTGACGCCGCCCGAGACCTCGTAGGCGGCGATGCCGGCGAAGGCGTCGTCGACACGGATCTCGTAGCGGCTGCGCTCGGAGCGGTGGGTGACGTCGGTGCTCATGCCCCAGTGTGGCCCGCGGAGCGGCCGGGCGGCTAGCGCGCCACGAGCTCGACCTCGAAGCCGTCGGCGTCCAGGAGGTAGGCGGCGTACACGCCGCCCTCGTAGGCGGCGCCCCCGCCGTCGGGATGACGGTCGGGGTGGAGGTGGCTCCAACCGGCGGCCGTCGCGAGGCGCACGACGGCGTCGAGCTCGCCCCGCGTGGCCACGTGCAGGGCGAGGTGGTTGAGACCGGGACGGTGCCGGTCGTGCCCGCCCGCGAGCATCGCCGGCGACTGCTCGAGCACGATGTACGTCGGCCCCAGCCGCCACGAGACGCCGTCGGGCCACTCCTGGAAGGGCCGGTAGCCCAGCGCCCCGAGCAGGGTGCCCCACGCCGTGCGTGCCCGCGCGAGGTCCGGCACCCACAGCTCGACGTGGTGCGGCGTCCCGGTCGGGGCGAGCGGCGCCGTCGTTCTCCCGGACTCCCAGTCCGGACGGAGCAGCGCGTAGGCAACGGAGTCGAGCAGTTCGCCGTCCGCCGTCGGCCACGCCTGGCGGTAGGTGGCCTCGTGGACGAAGCCGGCGGCGTCGAACGCGCGGCGCATCCCCGCGTTGTCGGAACGCGTGGCGCCCTCGAGGCGGTGCACGGCCGGGTATCGCGTGAACGTCCAGGTGGCCAGGGCGGCCAGCGCGGCACGGCCGTACCCGTGGCCGCGGTGGTCGGCGGCGAGCCGGAGGTCGAACAGGGGTGCGTCGTCGGTGAGGTCCTCGAGCACCGCCAGGCCGATCCGGCCGTGCTCGGGGTGGGTGATCCACAGGGGCTCGTGGTCGTCGTCGACGTAGACCTCGGACGCCCGACGGCGGGCCTGCGCCTCGGTCAGCGCCGAGCCGACGTGGAAGGGCCACGTGTGGGCCCGCAGGAACGCGACGACGGCGTCCGCCTCGTCGGGGAGGACGAGGGGCTCGAGGGCGATCGGGACGGCGGCGGGCACCCGGGGAGCCTAGCGAGCCTCTACAGGCCGGCGAGCTCGGGCAGGAGGAGCTTCGCCGTCGTGAAGTAGATGATCAGGCCCGTGCCGTCCACGATCGTGGAGATCATCGGGCCGGACACGACGGCGGGGTCGACCCGCAGCTTCTTCAGCAGCAGCGGGATCACCGAGGCGATGAGGCTGGACCACAGCACGATCGCGACCAGCGCGACCGAGACCGTGACCATCACCGGACCCCCGACGCCGAGGGTCCAGGCCCGCAGCAGCCCGGCGGCCGCCATCGCCGCCGCCACGAGCGCGCCCGTCGCCATCTCCTTGCGGAGCACGCGGCCGACGTCGCGCAGCCGGACGTTGTCGGTCGACATCGCCCGGATCAGGGTGGTCGTGATCTGGGTGCCCGTGTTGCCGCCGGTGCCGATGAGCAGCGGGATGAAGAACGCCAGCACGACGACGGCCTCGAGCTCGTCCTCGAACGCCTGCATGACGGTGCCGGTGTAGGCGGCCGCGACGAACAGCACGAGGAGCCAGATGATGCGCTTGCGCCAGAGCAGGAAGGGGGAGGCGCGGAGGTAGGGGATCTCGAGCGGCTGCGAGCCGCCCTGGAGCTCGGCGTCCTCCGTGGCCTCCTCCTGGGCGATGTCGTTCGCGTCGTCGGAGGTGAGGACGCCGAGGAGGCGCCCGTCGTCGTCGACCACGGGGATGGCCAGGAGCCGGTGGGCGACGACGACGCGCGCCGCCTCCTCCTGGTCGGTGAGCGGTCCGACGGTGATGACGTCGGACTCGACGAGGTGGGCGACGGGGGTGTCGGCATCGGCCAGCACGAGCTCGCGGAAGGAGACGACGCCGTGCAGCCGGCGCTCGTCGTCGACCGAGAAGACGTACGCGCCGATGTGGGCGTCCTGGCGCATCTTGGCGCTGTGCTCGCGAACCTGGCGGATCGCCTCGGCGGCCGTGACGGTCCCGCCGACCGTGAGGACCTCGGGGACCATGTGTGCGGCGGCGGACTCGTCGGGCCAGGTCAGGAGCCCCCGAAGGACGGCCGCGTGCTCGGCCGGGATCGCGGCGACGAGCGGCTCGCGCTCGGCCGGGGTGAGCTCGCGGAGGATCTCCGCGGCGCGGTCGGACTCCAGCGCATCCAGGACGGCGGCGGCGCGCGGGGTGGGAATGACGCGGAGGGCGTCGACGACGACGTGGAGGTCGAGCGTGTCCATCACGTCGGCCGCGACGGCCACCGGCATCAGCTCGCCGAGGCGGACCACCTCGGCGGGGGTGAGATCGGTGAGCTGGTCCGAGCGCAGGCGCGGGTCGTCGACGACGTCGAGCCACAGATCGATCGCCTTGGGGTTGCCGATGGCGATCGCCTGGTGCAGGTCGAGCGTCTGGCTGCCGATGGTCGATGGGCTCATGGGTGTCCCTCCCCGGTGGTGCGCGGTGGCCGGCGCGGTCGGGGCGAGGAGGTCCGGTGCGGACGACACCCGGCGCGGGCCGCCACCCATCCTCCCCGACGACGCAGCGCGGCGCGACGCCCGGGTGGACGTCGCGCCGCGCGCGGGAGGGACGGTGGGGTGTGGGAGTCGTCAGCTCGCCGCGAGGACGAGAACCGGGTCCGTGGTCGGTGCGGTCGAGCCGCCGTCGGGCTCGATGCTCACCGCGAGCACCTCGACCGGGATGTCGGCCGAGACGGTTGTCGTGACGCGACCGTCGTGGACGGTGAGGACACCGGCGGAGACCATCACATCGCCGTCGGCCCGCCACAGCTGGTAGTCGCGATCGTCGCCGGGATCGGGCAGGTCGCTCGCCGTGAAGACCGCCTCGCCGCCCGTGAGGACGGCGGCGGCACGGCCACCGCCGGCGACCTCGCCCTGGACGAGCGTGGCGCCGGGCTCGCGGAGCGCGGTCTCGAGCGCCGACACCTGCTGCTCGGCCTGCGAGGCCCGCTGGTCGTTCTGGACCGCGAGCGTCGAGGGGACGGCGATCGCTCCGGCCACGACGGCGGCCAGCGCGAACCGCTGCCAGCGGGCGGCACCGTAGCGGCGAGGCGTCGGGGCCGCGGCCGTCACCGGGAAGATGACCGGCTCGGTCGATGCCGCCGTCGTCGCGGCGGCGTGCCTGGCCGTCGCGCGCGTCTCCGTGGGGGAGGCCAGGGGAGGCTCCGAGGCCTCCGCCTCGCTGGCGATCAGCGCGAGCACGTCGCCGCGGAGCGCGGGCGGGGGAGCGGCGGCGACGGAGCCGGCCAGCAGGGCGGTCGTCTCCAGGAGGCCACGGGCCTCCGCGGCGAGCTCCGGGTCGGTCTCGATGGCCCTCTCGACGAGGGCACGCTCGCGGTCGTCGACGGCGTCGAGCGCCCAGGCGGCGAGCAGCTCGTGCGGGTCCTCGGGCTCCGGGCCCGGTCCGTTTGTGAGGATGGTCATCGTGCCCCCAAGCACAGGCGAAGGCGGGTGAGGCCGTCGCGGATACGACTCTTGATCGTGGGAAGGGCGGCACCGAGACGCTCGGCGACCTCGCGGTAGGAGAGTCCGTCCCAGTACGCCAGGGTCACGGACTCGCGCTGGGTGTCGGTCAGACCGCCCAGGCAGTGGGCGACACGCTCGGCGTCCGCACGGCGGAGAACCTCGTCACTCACCTCGTCCACCTCCCGTACATAGCTGCGGACGGCATCCTGCTCGTCCCGTGTTCGTTGTGCCTGCACCGACCTCACGCGGTCCACCGCACGGCGGTGGGCCATCGTGGCCAGCCAAGCCTTGGCGCTGCCGCGGTCTGCGTCGAAGGAGGCGGCGGTGCGCCAGGCTTCGAGCATGACGTCCTGCATCGCCTCGGACGCGAGATCCGGGTCACGAAGGACCCGCAGACACGTCCCGTAGACCAGCGGACCGATCGCGTCGTAGACCTGGGCGAAGGCCGACTGGTCGCCGTCGGCGCTCGCGCGAAGGAGCGACGCGAGTCGTTCGACGTCGTCGTGGACCGGTGCAGGGGTACTCATCGAGTACGAGTCTGCCCCACAAAGCCCGCTCCTTCCTCTGTTTGCTCCTGGTGTCATGGGTGGTTCGGAGCCGAACGCAGGTCGGATGGGTGAGCGCGGTCACCTTGTCAAGGGTGGTGATGCGGGTGCGGGAGGGTGCCGGCGGGCCGCTGCGCGCGGCGGCGGGCGGCTCCGCGCGCGGCGGCGGGCGGCCCTGCGTCGGTAGGCCCCGTGGGACTCGAACCCACAACCCACGGATTAAAAGTCCGCTGCTCTGCCAGTTGAGCTAGAGGCCCTCGTGCTTCTGCGGCTGCTGGCCCGAGGGCGTCTCGAACCCAGGGCGCAGGTGCGGGTCAAGGTTACGGGAAGCGCCTCAGCACTCTCCGTCGGAGCCCTCGGGGACGGCGGACGGCGCGGGGCGTCGCGACCCGACGGTGGTCGACTTCGATGTCGGTTGAGTGCGGGTGTGCCGGCGCCGTCCGATGGTCACCCGGACGACGCCGGCCTTGTCCTAGGAGTTCAGGCCGTCCACGCGGCGTCGCCACAGGACTGTGAACGTCCCGACCACGACGAGAGCGGCAGCGCCGGCACCCATGGCGAGGAGCGTGTTCCCGGCGCCGGTGTCAGCAAGCGTTCCCTGCCGCGCGCCTGCCGCGGCGACGTCCCTGCGCGGACCCGTCGGCGATTGCGAGACGGAGCTCGACGGCGATGGGGTCGCGGGAGGGGACGTGGTGTCGGACGGGGGGCCTGACGGCGGTGAGGTCGTCGGGGGCGAGCTTTCGTCGGACGGCGGCCCGGACGGCGGCGGAGACGTGCCGTCCGTCGGGGGCGGTGCGGGCTCCTCGCTGGGCGGCGGGGTCGGCCCGTCGGTGGGACCGTCCGTCGGTCCGTCGGTCGGCGGGTCCGTCGGCTCCTCGTCGTCGCACGACGCATCGGTGAACGTCGTCGCGTCGAGCGTGACCGCCCCGTTCCTCGCGAGGGCTCGACCCTGGATCGTGGTGCCGGTGGTCGTGGAGATCGAGGTCAGCGCCATCATCGTGCCGACGAATGTCGTGGCCGACCCGAGAGTCGCCGAGCTGCCGATCTGCCAGAACACGTTGCACGCCTGCGCGCCGTCGATCAGCGCCACCGTGCTGCTGGAGCCGGTCGTGAGGGCCGAGCCGATCTGGAAGATGAAGACCGCGTCGGGGTCGCCGCCGGCATCCAGGGTGAGCGTGCCGGTGATCGCCGTCGAGCTCGCAGCCGTGTAGACGCCGGGGGCCAGGGTCTGCCCACCGATGTCGGCCGAGATGTCGGCGTCCGAGGCCTGCCCGGCAGCGTTGTCGTACGCCGTCACGAGATCGAGCTGGGCCTGCAGGGCCACGGCGTCGGCCACGTGGACGGCACCTACCACGATCCCCGGCGGGAAGCCGGTGACGCTGGACCCGGGACTCACTCCGGCGCCGCCGACCAGCAGGCTCGGACCGGTGTTGGTGATGGTCGAGCCGGCCAGGACGGAGTAAGGATCGGCCGTACCGAGACCGACGCTCGTGCCGATGGCCTGGGCCGGGCTCGCGCCGAGAGGGACGCCGATGGAGGTGAGGACGAGCGCAGCAGCAGCGCCTGTCGTTCGAAGAAGAAGGGACCGCATGGGCGGCCGGGTGGTGCGGACAGGCGTGCTTCGCATGGAAGCTCCTTAGATCCCCGTATCGCGGGGCCAATCACACAATGTGAATATGCTGATGCTAACGAGAAGCGGCTGTAAATAATAGGAAAACATTAAGCCCTCTTGTGCGATCCATAGGTCGTTCACAGGCCGATGGGCAGCGTATGAGATCGCGGGAAGCGCCCCCGGTGTGACGAGCTAGGCGTCCAGCGAGGTGCCGGCGTCGATCGGGCCACGGACGGGCGCGATTGCCGCGGACAGCAGGAGAAGGGCTGCTGCTCCCCAGAAGGCGATCCGCACGTCCACGTGCGCGACGGCGGCTCCGGTCAGGGCGGCGCCCAGCGCCTGCCCCGCCGTGAGGGCCGTGAAGAGCACGGCGGTGGTGGGTCCGGCGGCCTCGGGTCGTCGCTCGCTCGCCCAGGCGATCAGCACGCCGCTCAGCGCGGTGTAGGCGCCGCCGAAGACGGCGGCCGCCACGGCCACCACGACCACCTCTCCCGGCAGGAGCGCCAGCGCAGCGGTCGCGGCGGCGGTGGCGAGCGCCGTCAGCGACCACGAGCGTCGCAGCCCCAGGAGGCGGACGGCGTCCCCGCTCACGGCGCCGAGTACCGCCGCCGCGCCGAGGCCGACCCACAGCGCCGCCGTCGTGCGGCTGTCGAGGCCACCCGTGGTGGTGACGAGATCGCGTCCGAAGGTCCAGACCGCCGCGCTGCCGACGCCGGCGACGAGCGCCGCGAGCACCGGGCGACGCAGCAGGATCACCGTGGTGCGGGAGGGTGAGGTTCGGGCCGAGGGACCGGCCCCGGAGGGCCTTGCTGGCGACGCCGGCGACGCTGGCGACGTCGGCCGCTCGGGCCAGCGGGCTCGCCGATCCACCACCGCGGCCGTGGCCAAGGCCCCGACGGCGGCCACGACCCAGACGGGCCGCCACATCGTCGGCGCCGCCAGGACGGCGACCCCCACCACCGCCACGCCGACGCCCGTCCCGGCGTTCACCACCGCCTGTGCCCGGCCGATGCGCGACGACGACACCGAGCTCTCCACCGCCACCACCAGCGCCGGTGACGCAGCCCCCGCGGCGCTGCCCGCCACCAGAACTCCGAGGGCGAGCGTCGGCGTCGACCAGGACGCTGCGACCAGCAGTGCCCCCGCGGCGGCCAGCGTGGCGGCGAGCCACAGCACCACCCTCGCCCCGCGGCGGGGGACGAGGCGCTGGGCGGCGATCGCGGCGACGCAGTAGGCCGCGAAGCTGCCCGACGCCACGAGTCCCGCCGTGCCCGCGGAGAGGGAGTACTCGGCGGCGAGCTCGGGCAGCTGGAGCCCGTAGCCGTACCGGACGACACCGTAGGTCACCGCGACGAGGCCGGTCCCGCCGAGGGCGACGCCGGTCGCGGATCGTGAGGGCGTCGGGGCGGTATGTAACGAACGTTTCACCATAGTGATCGTTACACTAGCGGCATGTCAGCCACCCCCGCGAGACTCTCCGCCCGCGATCGACTGCTGGACGCCGCCGAGGCGCTGTTCTACGAGCAGGGCATCGCGGCGACCGGGGTCGACGCGATCCTTCGTCGCGCGGAGGTCGCCCCGGCCACGCTGTACGCCCACTTCGCCGGCAAGGACGGCCTCGTGGCTGCCTACCTCGAGCGGCGTCTGGACCGGTGGCGGGGGACGTGGGACGAGGCCCTGGGCCGCGCCGGGGACGACGCCGACGCGCGCGCCGTCGCGGTGTTCGACGCGCTCGCGGAGTTCCGCCCCGGGGTCGGCCCCCGCCGGGGCTGCGCCTTTCTCGCGGCGTCGGTCGAGGTCACGAGGCCGGAACACCCGGCCCACGCGTGGCTCGTGGCCGACACCCGGCTGCTGCACGAGCGACTCCTGGCGCTCGCCGCCGACACGGGGACTAGTGACCCGGCGGCGCTGGCCGCCGAGCTGCTCGCGCTCTACGACGGTGTGCTGGCGGCCCGGGCCCGCGACTCGCTCCTTCGCGAGGCGCCCGAGTCGGCGCCCGAGCCTGCGCGAGCTGCGCGCGACCTCGCGCTTGCCGCCGTGGAGCGCCACCGCGGCTGATCGGGCCCCGGCTCGAGGATCCCGACCTGCCCGCCCCGACCTCCCGTGAGAGCATCCCCAGATGCTCGTGACTCTCACCGCGACGGCGCGCCCGAACGGTCCCCTCACCGACGCTCGCGACCTCGGCCACCTGCTCCACAAGCACCCCGACCGCGCGCAGCGCTTCGAGCTGCCTGTCGGCGTCGCCCACGTCTTCTACCCGGAGGCGACGGCGGAACGCACCACGGTCGCCCTGCTGCTCGAGGTCGACCCCGTCGGCATCGTGCGGAACAAGCGGTTCGGCACGTCGGGCGACTTCAGCCTCGCGCAGTACGTCAACGACCGGCCGTATGCGGCGTCGTCGCTGCTCGCCGTCGCCCTCGGGAAGGTCTTCTCCACCGCGACGGCGGGACGGAGCGGGTCCCTGCCCGAGCTGGCCGAGAGCGCGCTCCCGCTCACGGTGCACGTGCCGTCGCTGCCGTGCCGCGGCGGGACCGAGCTCGCCGAGTCGATGTTCGCGCCGCTCGGCTGGAAGGTCGGCGCGACGCCCGTCCCGCTCGACCCCGAGGTGCCCGCGTGGGGCGACTCGCGCTACGTCGACCTCACTCTCACCGGCGAGGTCCGGCTCGCCGACGCGCTGCGTCACCTCTACGTCCTGCTGCCCGTGCTCGACGGCGCGAAGCACTACTGGGTCGGCACCGACGAGATCGACAAGCTGCTGCGCAACGGTGAGGGCTGGCTCGCCGCCCACCCGCACCGCGAGGAGATCCTGCGCCGCTACCTCGCCCACCAGCGCCGGTACGTCGAGGACGCGACGGCCCGGCTGCTGGCGACCGAGGAGCCGGACGACGACGGCGAGGACGACGCGGTCGCCGTCGCCCTCACCCCCGAGGGAGCCGACGGCGACGCGGCCGCGCCCCCACCGTCGCTCGCCGCCCTGCGCTCCACGGCCGTCGTGGCGGCGCTCCGCTCGGAGCGCGTGGGCTCGGTCGTCGACCTCGGCTGCGGGGAGGGCGCGCTGCTGCGGCACCTCCAGGCCGAGAGGTCCTTCACCCGGATCCTCGGCACCGACGTCTCCGTCCGCGCGCTCGAGCGGGCCGCCGAGCGGCTGGACCTGCGCGGACGCAGCGACGCCGAGCGCGACCGCCTGACCCTGCTGCAGTCCTCGCTCACCTACCGCGACGACCGGCTGCAGGGCTTCGACGCCGCCGTGCTGATGGAGGTGATCGAGCACCTCGACCTCGACCGGCTGCCCGCTCTTGAGGACACGGTGTTCGCGCACGCCCGCCCCCGGGTCGTCGTCGTCACCACCCCGAACGCCGAGTACAACGCGACCTACCCCCACCTCCACACCGGCCCCGACGGAAGACCGATGCGCCACACCGACCACCGGTTCGAGTGGACCCGCGCGGAGCTGGCGGCCTGGGCCGACGGCGTCGCCGGGCGCCACGGCTACACCGTGAGCCACGCCGGGATCGGCCCCGCGGATCCCGTGCTCGGCGCCCCCACGCAGCTCGCCCTGTTCGTGGCGGGGGCGGACGCGTGACCGCGCTGCGGGTCCAGGACCCGAGCCTCGTCGTGCTCGTCGGGATCTCCGGCTCGGGGAAGTCGACCTTCGCGGCGACGCACTTCGGGCCGTACGAGACCGTCTCCTCCGACCACTGCCGCGGCCTGGTCTCCAACGACCCGAACGACCAGAGCGTGACCAGGGAGGCCTTCGCGCTCCTGAACGAGATCGTCGGGGCGCGCCTGCGTCGCAACCTGCTCACCGTCGTCGACGCCACCAACGTGCAGCCGCACGCCCGCAGCGAGCTGATCGCGCTCGCGCGCGCGCACGACGTGCTGCCGGTCGCGATCGTGATCGACGTCGGTGAGAGCGTCGCGAAGGAGCGCAATGCGGGGCGGGCCGACCGCGACCTCGGCCCGAGCGTCATCCCGCGGCAGCAGGCGCAGCTGCGCAAGAGCCTGCGCGGCCTGCAGCGCGAGGGCTTCCGCACGGTGCACCACCTGCGGTCGGCCGAGGAGGTCGCCGGGGTGACGATCGAGCGGGTGCCGCTGCTGACCGACCGGCGATCGGAGACGGGGCCGTTCGACGCGATCGGCGACGTCCACGGCTGCCTCGACGAGCTGGTCACGCTGCTGGACCGGCTCGGGTACGCGGTGGTGCGCGACGACGCCGGGCGCGCCGTCGACGCCGTCCACCCGCAGGGGCGCCGGGCGGTCTTCCTCGGCGACCTGGTCGACCGCGGGCCCGACTCACCGGGCGTCATGCGCCTGGCGATGGGCATGGTGCGCGCCGGGCACGCCCTGGCCGTCCCCGGCAACCACGAGGACAAACTCGTGCGCGCGCTCGCAGGCCGGAAGGTCACCGTCAGCCACGGTCTCGAGACGACTCTGGCCCAGCTGGCGGAGGAGGACGAGGCGTTCCGGCGCGACGTCGAGGAGTTCGCGCGCGGGCTCGTGTCCCACGCCGTGCTCGACGGCGGCGCGCTCGTCGTCGCGCACGCGGGGCTCAGGGAGAGCTACCACAACCGCGCCTCCGGGAGGGTCCGGGCGTTCGCGCTGTACGGCGACACGACGGGGGAGTCGGACGAGTACGGGCTACCGGTGCGCTACCCGTGGGCCGAGGACTACCGGGGCTCCGCCGTCGTGCTCTACGGACACACGCCGACGCCGAGCGCGGAGTGGGTGAACAACACGATGTGCCTCGACACGGGCTGCGTTTTCGGCGGGTCGCTGAGTGCGCTGCGCTACCCCGAGCGCGAGGTCGTCTCGGTGCCGGCGGCGCGGGTGTACTACGAGCCGGCGCGGCCGTTCCCGACGGCGGAGGAGACGGTGGGCGGGGAGCGCGCAGTGGGTGCGGACGCGGTGCGCGCGCCGGACGTGCTCGACCTCGCCGACGTGATGGGTACCCGCGTCGTGGACACGGCGCTGCTCGGGCGCGTCTCCGTGCCGGAGGAGAACGCCGCCGGCGCGCTCGAGGTGATGAGCCGGTTCGCCGTCGCGCCGCGCTCGCTGCCCTACCTCCCACCGACGATGAGCCCGGTCGCGACGTCGACCCTGCCCGGGTACCTCGAGCACCCCGAGGGCGCGTTCGCAGCCTACGCGCGCGACGACGTCGGGCAGGTGGTGTGCGAGGAGAAGCACATGGGCTCGCGGGCCGTCGTGCTCGTGTGCCGCGAGGACGGCGGGACCCGGTTCGGGCTCGAGGACGGGAGCGCGGGCATCGCGTACACGCGCACGGGCCGCCGGCTGCTGGCCCCCGCGCTGGAGGCCGAGCTGCTCGGGCGGCTGCGCGACGCCGTGACCGCCGCCGGGCTGTGGGACCGGTTCGACGGCGCGCAGTGGCTGCTCCTGGACACCGAGATCGTGCCGTGGTCGCTCAAGACCGAGCCGCTCATCCGCGAGCAGTACGCCAGTGTCGGCGCGGCGGCGTCCGCGGTGATGCCGGCCGCCGTCGCCGCGCTGGAGGCGGCGCAGGCGCGCGGGGTCGAGGTCGGGGAGCTGCGGGAGCGCGTCGTCGAGCGGGCCGGGAACGCCGAACGG
Source organism: Serinibacter arcticus (assembly GCF_003121705.1). NCBI lineage: Bacteria > Bacillati > Actinomycetota > Actinomycetes > Micrococcales > Beutenbergiaceae > Serinibacter > Serinibacter arcticus. The sequence goes on from NZ_PYHR01000002.1 coordinate 3,432,361, forward strand.
TTCCGCGACGCCTACCGGCACTACCGCTGGGACGTCGACGGGCTGGACGGCGTGCAGCTCGCGCCGTTCCAGGTGCTGGCGAGCGGTCGCGCCGAGGTCGGACCCGACGGCGACGGCGCGACCTACGAGACGCAGCCCCACTCGTGGCACCTCGACGTCGCGGACGCGCTGGTCGCCGTCGACCCGGTGCTGGTGCGACCGACGCGGAGGCTCGTGGTTGACCTCGCGGACGAGGCGTCGTGGGAGGCCGCCACGGCGTGGTGGGAGGAGCTGACGGCAGGTGGCGGCGAGGGGATGGTCGTGAAGCCGCTGGCCAACCTGGTGGTCCAGGATCGCGGTGGGAGACCGGTGCAGCCCGGGCTCAAGGTGCGCGGGCGCGAGTACCTGCGGATCATCTACGGGCCCGACTACACGAGCGAGGCGAACCTGACGCGGCTGCGGGAGCGGCACCTCGGGCGCAAGCGGTCGCTCGCCCAGCGCGAGTACGCCCTGGGGCTCGAGGCGCTCGCGCGGCTGGTGCGCGGAGAGCCGACGTGGCGCGTGCACCAGCCGGTGTTCGCGGTGCTGGCGCTGGAGTCCGAGCCGCTGGATCCGCGGCTGTAGCGCGGTGCGGAGGGAAAGGCGGGACCCGGGCGCGCGACGCCGTCGTGCGCAAGACTGGAGCGATGAGCGACGACGCCCGTCCCGAGTCTCCTGCCCTGCCTCTCTCCGCCGAGCAGCTGGCTTTGCTGCTCACCTCCTTCCAGAAGGTGGCCGATGCGGCTCAGGCCCAGTCGCAGGAGCAGGACTTCGTCGGCGAACGTGTGATGTCGAGGGTGGTCGAGCACCTCGGTGTCGACCCGCGGGGGCTCCCCGTCGTCACCGAGATCATTCCTCCGCTCCGCGCGGTCGACGCCGACGTCGCCCTGGCGCACGTGATCGAGGAGCACGGTGGCGGTGTGCTGGTCGGGCTCTCGGGCGGCGAGCAGCGCTGGCACATGTCGCTGGTGGAGATGTTCCAGAACAACAGGTGGAACCCGTTCTCGATCGGCGCCGTCGACTACCGCAAGGAGACGACCGGACCGGACTCCGAGCGCGACGTGGTCGCCCTGGGTCTGCACCTGTTCCACGTCGACGGCGTCCCGGTCGCCGTGATGCAGCGCGGCGTCAATCCGCAGTACGGCGCCGAGGCCAAGCTCGAGGTGGTGAGCCCCGATCCAGGGACGACGCGCGTGCTGCTCGAGCACGTCCGGGACGCCATGGACCGGTTCTGGGTGCTGCGAGGCCAGGTCGTGCAGTTCTCGTCGTCACCGTTCGAGCAGGGGTCGGGCGGGGTGACGTTCCTCCCGCGTCCGGCGGTGCCCGCCGACTCGATCGTGCTGCCGGACGGGCTGCTGGACCGGGTGCGGCGGCACGTCATCGGGATCGGTGAGCGCGCGGAGGAGCTGCGCGGTCTGGGTCAGCACCTCAAGCGCGGCGTGCTGCTGTACGGGCCGCCCGGCACGGGCAAGACGCTGACGGTGCGGCACCTGATCGGGGAGTCGACGGCGACCGTGATCATCCTGACCGGGCCGGCGCTCGCGGCCGTCGGCCTCGCGGCCAGGACGGCGCGCGCGCTCGCGCCCGCGATCGTCGTGCTCGAGGACTGCGACCTCGTGGCGGAGGAGCGGAACCCCCAGACCAGCTCGCCGCTCCTGTTCGAGGTGCTGGACTCTCTGGACGGGCTCGACGCCGATGCGGACGTCACGTTCCTCCTGACCACGAACCGGGCCGACGTGCTCGAGCCTGCGCTCGCCCAGCGTCCGGGCCGGGTGGACCTCGCCGTCGAGATCCCGCTGCCCGACGAGCCTGCCCGCCGCGCGCTGCTCGACGTCTACGCGCGGCGTCTGCCGCTGAGCGCCGCGGTGCTCGACGAGGTGGCGCGGGAGGCGTCGGGGACGACGGCGTCGTTCGCCAAGGAGCTCGTGCGTCGCGCCGTGCTCGACGCGGCCGAGGCCGGTCGGGACGTGAACGACGACGACCTGCGATCGGCGCTCGCGGAGATGACGTCGGAGGCGGCGAGCATCGGACGGTCGATCCTCGGTGGGGCGGACGAGGGGCGGTAGGGCTCGGGCGTGATCGCGGGGCGTGCGGGTCAGGTCACGACGGCGAGCGTCGCGAGGATCTCCTCGGCCGCCGTCTCGTCCAGGCCGGCGACGTACGTGAAGAACGTCTCGCCGCCGGGCAGCTCCGCGAAGTAGACGGTGTAGAGCTCGCCGTAGCACTCGTTGGTGCACTGCTCGTAGTCGACGGTGAACCGGTGGACGGAGGCGAACTGCGCACCGAGGTCGACCAGCTCGGCGTCGTCGGGGAGCTGCGCCGTCGAGGCCCAGGCGGGGAATCGGCCGTTGAGCGCCGAGTCGTCGGGGCAGCCGTCCTGGGACACGCCGAAGGTGATCCGGGTGCTGTCGTCGTCGGCGCCGCTCGGCATCAGCCGTCCGCCGAGCTCGTAGCTCGCGGTCCAGCAGCCAGGGACCGCGGTGGCGTCCTCGGCGGGGTCGTCCGGGTCGGGGGTCGAGAGGTCGTCGGGAGCCTCGACGGTGAACGCCAGCGGCCCGAGGTCCACGGTCACCTCCAGGGGCTCGCTCCTCGGGTCCAGCGGGGCGGGAGAGGCGTCGCAGCCGGCGAGGGCGATGCCCGCGACGAGGGCGAGGGCGGCGACGGCGTGGGTCCGCGGGGGCATGACGTGAGGGTAGGCGGGTCGGGTCGGGGGCGGGGGATCGGGATGGGTGGGTGGGGGAGCTGCGTGGTCGGAGCGGCTGCGTGGTCAGACGAGCTGTGTGGTCAGAGGGCGACAGTGACCCGCTCGTCGACGGGCGAGTCCGGGTCGAGGATCCAGACCTGATCCACATCGGCGCGATAGAGGCGGAGTCGGGCGGGTGCCCTGACGCGGGAGGCGTCCCAGGCCCCCGTGCCGTGGACCTCCGTGCGGGCCGAGAAGACCGCGAGGCCGTGCGCCAGGGAGGACGGGTCGGCGACCTGCTCGGCCCGGCCCGAGGCGTAGACGGCCTGGCCGGCGTTCGGGGCGGCCGTGGAGTCGAACACCACGAGCGCGATCTCGGGGCGGGCCACGAGGTTGCGGGAGTGGCGGGTGTCGGGCGCGGAGACCCAGTAGTAGGCGTGACAGCGGTCGTGGGCGAACCAGACCGGGGTGGCCCACGGCGTGCCGTCGGCGTCGGCGGTGGACAGGACGGCGTAGGTGACCGTGTCGAGGATCGACCGGGCGAGGGCTGGGTGGTCCATGGTCGAGGGTAGGGGCGAGGCCGGGGGTGGTGGCCCGGGCAGTTGTCCACAGAAGTTCCGCGCCTCGGTTCGATGTCAGTGGTCACCGCTAGTCTTCCAATACCAGTTCGAAGACGACTGGAGGGGAGGTGAGGGCGATGGTGGCGGAGCCGGTTCGTGACGAGAACCAGGACGACGACGGCGGTGCGTCGCGTCTCGGTCCTGACCTCGCCGCGAACGGCTTGTGCGGCGTCGGGGCCGAGGTCATTGATGGCCGAGCCCTGCCGTTCCGCACGGTGGTCGATCGTGCTCTCGAGGCCGCCAGGGAGCTGGCCGCCCGGGTCGAGCGGCTGCAGGGTCAGGGGCGTCCGAGTGCCGTGCTGGCGCTCGCGGCTCTGCCGCAGGTCGACGCGCTCGCGTCGATCGTCGGACTGGCGCAGGCCGGTCTTGCCGGCATCGCTCGAGCCGATGCGGCGCCCGAGGACCTCGGTGGCGAACGCGACTTCACCGCCTACCGCGCGCGTTCGAGCCGACGGGGCAGGGGAGCCGCGCTGTCCGAGGAGGGCCTGTCGCGCGCGCTGCGCGAGGTCGAGGGGCTGCAGTCCGCCGTCGCCGACGGCGGGGTCACGCTCGAGCACGCCGCGGTGGTGGCGGACGTCCTGTCTCGGGCCGACGAGCGCACGCGAGAGCGGATGACTGCGGAGGCCGAGCAGATCGTCGACGCGGCCCGGGAGCAGCAGGTTCCCGAGCTGCGGCGGACCTTGGTGGCACGAGGGGCGGCGCTCGCGGCCGATGCCGCGGACAACTCGCACCGTGCGGCGCGGGCCCGACGATTCCTCCGCGTGGTTCCTCGCGGGGGTGGCGTCGCGGTCGACGGCTTCCTCGACTCGATCGACGGTGCGACGTTGAAGGCGGCCATCGCTGCCGTCACACCGGTGCCGGCGATCGACGACGAGCGGTCCGGTGACCAGCGTGCTGCCGACGGGCTCGTCATGCTCGCGCAGCGGGCGCTCTCGTTCGGGGAGGACAAGGCCGGAGCCCAGGTGCGGCCACACCTCAACGTGCTCGTGCGGGAGGACACCTGGTACCTGCTGCTCCGGCGACGCCGCCTCCAGGCGGAGGGGTGCGCCACCGCGGGGCGGGCGACCTCGGACGCGTTCGGGCTGACGGGTCTGACGGAGGAGCCCCCGCTGGCGGAGCTGCTCGATGGCACCCTCGTCCCGTTCGCGGCGCTCGAGGTCCTCGCGTGCGACTCGTTCGTGCAGCGGATGGTGCTGGACTCCGAGGGCGAGCCGATCGACGTCGGTCGGCGGCGGCGCACGTACGCCGCTTCCGCTCGCAACGCGATCCTCGTGCGGGACCGCCACTGCCAGTGGCCCGGCTGCGCGCTCCGCGCGAGCTGGTGCGACGTCCACCACATCTTCTACTGGGCGAAGGGTGGCGGGACCGACAAGGAGAACGGCATCACGCTCTGCAGCAACCACCACCACGTGGTCCACAACCGCTCGGTGCGGATCACCCGCGTGGCGGGAGGGTTCGAGTTCACGGAGGGTAACGGACGACGGATCGGTGAGACCACCCGTCTGCGCGACGTCCTGCTGGTGCCGCGGGCACGCGGGGCCGTCGGTGGCGGGGGTGTCGGGGGTGTCGGCGGTGTCGGGAGGATGGGGCTGGACCCGGGAGGAGCCGGCGGGGCGCCGGTCGGAGGCGCAGGAGGCGCAGGAGGCGGATCGGGCGGCGGAGGAGGGGGCGGGTCCGGCGGGGGCGGCTCCGGCGGGGGTGGGTCCGGCGGGGGCGGGTCTGGTGGTGGGTCTGGGGGTGGCAGCTCTGGGATTGCGCCGGTACCCGACTCGGACGACGGCCTGCCCGAGGACTGCCCCACGCGGCTCTGGTGACCCGGCGATGCGCCGCTCTGCCCGGAGCTGTGTCCGGAGCACCGGGCCCGAGGACCGACCCGAGCTCTGGTTCGAGCAGTGCCCCATGCCGTGCCCCGAGCAGTGCGGCGAGAAGTGCCCCGACGTCAGGAGTCGTGATGAATCCGCAGTCCCAACCAGCGTGCGAGGTCGTCGATCTCGGCCGAGACGACGTCTCGCACCTCAGGGACGAACTGCTCGTCCTCGTGGAGGGCGTGGATGCGGAGCAGGCCGGCGGCCCGGTCCGCGGTCGCGTCGAGCTTGCCGATCAGACGATCGCCCCACAGCACCGGCAGCGCGTAGTAGCCCCAGCGGCGCTTCGCGGCGGGTCTGAACATCTCCAGCGCGTAGTCGAACTCGAACAGCTCGACCATCCGCTTGCGGTCGGCGAGAAGCCGGTCGAACGGCGACAGCAGCGCGGCGCGCGGTTCGAACGGCTCGTCCAGGAGGCCGGGCTCGATCCGCCAGGTGCCGCGGACGCCGTCGATGGTCGCCGGAACGCCGGCCTTGCCGACGCCGAGCGGGTCGCCGGGAGTCGCCGCCCCCGTCGCGCGGGCGATGCCGAGGGACTGCAGCCGGCGCTCGTCGCGCAGGCGCCACGCCTCGTCGAGCGACGGGTAGGGCTGGTCCGGGTACACACGAGAAGCGAGGTCCCACAGCTTCGTCCGTCCCTCCCACCCGGAGACGGCGACCTCCCCGCGCTGCACCAGGAAGCCGAGCATGACGGTGACGTTCTGGTGGTTGAGCCAGCCGGACGACCGCCACGGGCGGACGCACGTGTCGGGCAGGTCGGTCGCGGCCAGCGGACCGTCGGCCCGCAGCGCCTCCAGCAGGTCGAGGCGGAAGGTCTCGTTGTCCGCGACCCAGACCGCGTTCCCGCGCTGCCAGTCCTGGCTCGGGTCGGCTCCGGGCCAGGCATCCATCTCCGCGCGGAAGAGTGCGACGTCCTCGGCGACGCGCAGCTCTCCCCGCAGGTCGACCACGCGCTGCCGGGCGACGGCGTCGGTGAGGTCGTCGGGGTCGTACGCCGAGCCGAGGCGGCTCCAGAGCACCAGATCGGCGCTCGGCGCGATCGCCGCCGTCGGATTGAGCTGGACGAAGGTGAGGTGACGGACGATGTCGAGAACGTCGTCCGGCCGCGCCGCCGTGAGCAGCTGCGCACGGATCGCCAGGCGCCGGGCGTCCTGACGATCGAGCGCGAGCGGTACGGGCTCCGGCGACGTCACCCGGCAGAGTGTAGGGATCGGAGTGCAGGGACGCGGTCGTCGTGGGGAGCCTCGGGTGGCCGGATCGGTCGTGGGACGAGGCGAAGGTGGAGTGATGCAGCAGCGGGACGAGGGTGGAGTGGCACGTCGACGAGGCGAGGCAGCGGCAGCGGCAGCGGCGACCAGGGAGGCGTACGACACCGTTGCCCTGGACTACGCCCGGATGCTTCCCGACCTCGCGGCCGAGGCGGCCCTCGACGTCGCGATGATCGACGACTTCGCGACCCGGTGTCTGGCGTCCGGTCGCGGACGGGTGCTCGACGCCGGCTGCGGCACCGGTCGGGTCGGGACCCGGCTCGCCGGCCACGGCCTCGAGGTGGTGGGGGTCGACCTCTCACCGGGAATGCTCGAGGTCGCCCGGGACCTGCATCCTGGGCGTCGCTTCGAGGTCGGGTCTCTCGCCGACCTCCCCCTGGCCGACGGCGCCGTCGGAGGAGTTCTGGCCTGGTACTCGGTGATCCACACGGCTCCCGAGGACCTCGATGACGTGGCGCGTGAGCTCGCTCGCGTCCTGGTCCCGGGTGGCTGGTTGCTGGTCGCGTTCCAGGCTGGGAGCGGCGAGCGTGTGGACCGGCGAACGGCCTACGGGCACGACGTCGAGATGACGAGTTACCGGCACCATCCCGATCGGGTGGCCACGCTTCTCCGAGCCGCCGGTGTCGACGAGGTCGTCCGGATGGTGAGGCGCGCCGCTGCGCACGAGAGCGCGGACCAGGCGGTGCTCCTGGCGCAGCGGCGGGCGTGAGGGGATCGACGTCGGGCGCGGCAGATCGCGCGTCACGTGCGTGGACGTGTGCGGGTCAGGCCCAGGAGGGCGGCGGTGGAGCGGGAGGCGTCGTCGGCGAGGTGGGTGGGGGCTGCGGCGGCCCGCCGGGTCCGGGCGGGTGCGGGAGCGAGCCCGGTCGCTGGTGATCCGGAGGTTCGCCGGGTTCGGTCGAGGGGCCGGGGAGCGGGACGTGCCCGGGATCGTGGGTCGGCCCTGGATCGTGGGTCGGCCCGGACGGTGATCCGTGGTCGGGCGCCCCGCCCGGTAGCGGTGGCGGACCGGCCGGCCCCTGCGGCGCGGGCGGCTCGGGTGGTGGTCCGGACGGCCGAGGGGGCGGGGCGACGGTCGGGCCGTCGTGGTCGTCGTCGCGGTCAGGGCCATGACCGGGAGCGTGGCCGGGCCCGTTCGGTGGGGTGGACGGCGGGGCGGGAGGCGGCGGCACGGTGCCGTACCCCGGAGGCGGCGGCACGGTGCCGTGCCCCGGAGGCGGCGGGGCGTAGCCGGCCCCGCCGGGCGATCCGGGAGGTGGCACGCCCAGGGTCCGCAGACGCAGGTCGAGCGAGGCGCCGGAGGCCTCGAGGTGGGTCAGCGCACTGACGACCCGCTCGCGCTCACCCGGCGGCACCGGGCGTCCCTGCGACTCGAGGTAGGCGAGAGCGCCGAGGTCGTGCAGGTAGGAGCCGGCGTCGGTTGCGCCGAAGCCCCCGGAACCCCCGGAGCCGCCCGGACCCCCGAGCCCGGCACCTGCCAGGGCGGAGTCCGCCTTCGCCATCATGTCGCCCGCGGCGGCCTTGGCCTTGTCGAGAAAGCCCATCGTGATCTCCTTCGATCCACGCACGAGCGGACCGAACCCGGCCCAGGATCCAGGCTAGTTCGCCGTCGCTGCCAGGACTAGCCTGGGCCCGATCGTGCGTCGGCCCGATCGTGCGCCGTTCCCGATCGTGACTTGCGCGGGCGGTGCGCCACCGCCTGAGGAGGAGTGGTCGTCATGACCGTGCACGGATCGTTGTTCCAGCAGTTCGCGGAGAACACGTCGCAGGACCAGTTCTCGCTGCAGGGCAAGAAGATGCTCAAGGTGCAGATGAACTACGGCCCGGTGTGGGCGCTCGAGGGCGCGATGGTCGCCTACCAGGGCGACGTCCGGTTCGAGAAGAAGGGCACGGGGGTCAGCCGGATGCTCAAGTCCGCCGTCACCGGCGAGGGCGTGAGTCTCATGAGCTGCAGCGGCCAGGGTGAGCTCTTCCTCGCCAACCAGGCCGACGACGTGCAGATCGTCTACATCGAGAACGACGTGCTCTCCGTGAACGGCGCGAGCATCCTCGGGTTCAGCGGCTCCATCGAGTGGGACATCCACCGCATCCAGGCGTCGGGTGCCGCCATGATGGGCGGCCTCTACAACGTGTCGCTGCGCGGCACCGGCTTCGTCGCCGTCACGACCAAGGGTGAGCCGGTCGCGCTCGACGTCGCCGCCGCCCCCACGTTCGGTGACCCGCAGGCCGTCGTCCTGTGGACCTCCGGAGTTCAGATGCAGGTGAAGGTCGACTCGGGCGGCATGGGCTCGCTGCTGCGCGGCGGCAGCGGCGAGACGTTCCAGATGGCGTTCGGGGGTCAGGGCTACGTGCTGGTCCAGCCGAGCGAGGGCGTCGTCGTCGGAGCCGCGGCCCCGAAGAGCGGCGGCCTGTTCGGCTGACCGGCCGGCCACCCACCCACGAACCCCGGCCCTCGTCCGCAGCTGCGGACGAGGGCCGGGGTTCGTCGTGGGTGACCGACCGTCAGGGGAGGTGCAGGTACTCCGCCGCCGGCACCCCGGTGGAGCGGAACCACGCCGTCATGAAGCCGGAGACGTCCCGACCCGCGACGTCGTCGACCAGGTCCTCGAAGTCGGAGAACGACACGTTCTGGTCGGCCTTCTCGGTCGCCCAGCGCTCCAGCAGCGTGAAGAACGCCTCGTCCCCGAGCTCGAGCCGAAGCGCGTGGACCGCCAGCGAACCGCGACCGTACACGTCGTTGAACTCGTTGCCGGCGCCCATGTCGACGAGCGGCCGCGACCAGTACGCCGCCTGGGCCGGGGCGAGCCGCGGCGTCAGGGTGCCGGTGTACTTCGTGGCCAGGTTCGTGCCCGAGGAGTGCTCGGCCCACAGCCAGGAGGCGGCGTACTCGGCGAGGCACTCGTTCAGGCACATGTCGGCCCAGCTCGCCACGGTGACGTTGTTGCCGATCCACTGGTGCGCGATCTCGTGGGCGATCGTGCCCAGGCTCGCGTTGCGCGAGTAGGACGAGCGCGTCTGCGTCTCGAGCGCGTAGCCGAGGCTGTCGTTGGTGAACTGGCCACCGTTCGTGGTGAACGGGTACGGGCCGAAGAAGTCCTCGAAGAAGTCCTGGATCTCACCGGTGCGCGCGGCTCGATCCTTGACGGCCTGCGAGACGCCGGGGGAGAAGGTGTTGTAGATCGTCACGCCGCCGTCGGTCACCGTGGTGGTCGAGGTGAACGTGTCGATGAACAGCGTCGTGAGATAGGTCGCCATCGGCTCGGGCGCGGCCCAGCCGAACGTGCGCCAGCCCTCGGGGCCGGCGGCAGGTCGGTGACCGGCTCGCCGTTGGAGGAGACCTGCCACTGCTGGTCCTCGGGGAGGCCCTCGGAGTACGGGACGGTCGCGGTGACCGAGAACAGGGCTCGGTCCAGCGGGTGGGCGTTGGAGGGGAACCAGGCGGACGACGACGCCGGCTCGCCCATCACGAGGCTGCCGTTGCCGGTGAGGTGGTGCCAGCCCGAGTCGCCGTAGATGTCGGGCACGTAGCCGGGGGTGCCGGAGTAGGTGATCTGCGCCGTGAAGGTCTCACCGGGCTCGAGGCCCCGAGCGGCACCAGGTCGATCTCGCGGTCGGCGTGGGTGAAGCCGGCGCTGCGGCCGTCGATCTTGGCCTTGGACACGACGAGCGTGGGGTCGCCGGCCGAGCTCTCGGTCTCGAAGTCGAGCGTGAGCTGACCGATGCGCTCGGTCGCGGTGACCTGGGCGACGACGGTCGCGGTCGCGACGAGCTCGCGGGTGGGCGGGTTCCAGACCAGGTCGACGTGGTAGCTCTCGACGTCGAAACCGCCGTTGCCGGCCTCCGGGTAGTAGGGGTCGCCGATGCTCGGGTCGGCGATCGCACCGTCGATCTCGACGGGGACGATCGCGGCGTCGTCGAGCCGGAACAGGAACGCGGCCATCGCCTCGCGGCTGAGGTTCTCGAGGGGGCGGAACGTGCCGTCCTCGTAGCCAGTCGTGATGCCGAGCTCGACCGCCCAGGTGATCTCCTCGCAGAACTGCATCCCCGGCGGCACGTCCGAGAAGGCGGTCCCGCACTCCGTCGCCGAGGGATCGGCTCCGGCGAGGCGGCTGACGAACGCCATCGCGGCGTCGCGCGTCAGCGGCTGGTACTGGCGGTAGGTGCCGTCCGGCCATCCGGTGGAGAGACCGGTGTCGGACATCCAGGTGATGACGCCGCAGAACGGGTCGGTCACGGACACGTCGATGAAGGGGGCCGTCGTGCAGGTCGGGTCGGGGGCACCCGGGTTCTGCATCCGGAAGAGGAACGCGGCCATGGCCTCACGGCTGATCGGCTCGAGCGGACGGAACGTGCCGTCGGGCCAGCCGGTGGAGATGCCCTGCTGGGCGAGCCAGCCGATCTCGTCCGCGAAGAGCGCGTCGGCCGGGACGTCCGAGAACACCGGGATCGCGGCCGTGGCCACGACGGGGTCGGGGGCGACCAGGGCGTCGAGGGCCGCGACGTCGACAGGAGCGACGTCGAGGGCCGCGGCGTCGGGGCCGGAGGAGACGTCCGGGGCGCCGGACGCGCCGAGCGGGGTGAGCAGCGTGAGGGCGAGGGCCGCCGTCAGGCCGGAGCCGAGAAGTCGAGATCGTGAGCGCACCTGGTGCCTCCTGGGTAGGGATCCGCCGTCGACGGAACCGCGCGTTGCCCCCGCGAGGCTCAGAAGACCACAGCGCGGACCGCGGTGCGCTTCGGTGGGGTTACCTCGTCGTTAACTTCGGCAACTTCGGCGCGAGGGCCGGAGCCGCGGAACGTCGGCGGATGCCGAGCGTCGGCGGGCCGGCGTCAGTCGAGGCAGAACTCGTTGCCCTCGGGGTCGGCCATCACGATGTGACCGGCCCCGACGTACGGCTCGGGCTCGTGCCGCTCGACGCGGGTGGCACCCAGCGCGACGAGCCGCTCGCACTCGGCCTCGAGAGCCGCCAGGCGCTCCTCGCCCTCGAGCCCGGGCGCCGCGCGGAGGTCGAGGTGGAGCCGGTTCTTGGCGACCTTGCCCTCCGGGACGCGCTGGAAGAACAGTCGCGGGCCCAGGCCGTCGGGATCCTCGGCGGCCGACCGGCTGGTGCGCTCGCTCTCGGGCACCCCGAGGTCCGCCAGGAAGGAGTCCCAGGCCTCGAGCGGGTCGGCCCCGTCCGGCAGCTCGACCCCGGGCGGTCCGGGGATGACGTAGCTCAGCGCCGCGGCCCAGAACCGGGACTGCGCCGCGGGATCGTGGGCGTCGAACGTGACCTGGAACTGACGGCTCATCACGGGCTCCTCCTCGGTGGGGCGGATACGAGCACGAGGCTAGACCTCCGCGCCGAGGCGCCCACGCAGCGCGAAGGCCGTGGACGACACCCGGTTGCTGCTGTAGCGTTAAAGTCCCGATCGACTGCAGGCGAAGGAGCGTGCCGTGGTGACTCTTGCCGACGTGGCCAGACTGGTCGGCGTCTCCGCGATGACCGTCTCCAACGTCGTCCACGACCGTCCCGGCGTCAGTGACGACGTGCGTCGCCGGGTCCAGGAGGCGATCGTCGCCACGGGCTACCGCCCCAACCCCTCGGCCCAGGCGCTCAAGTCGGGACGGACCGGGGTGATCGGCCTCGCCGTCCCCTCGCTCGGCGCCGCCTACTTCGGTCAGCTCGCCGTCCGGGTCGGGGCGGTCGCGGCCGCCCGCGGCTACCGCCTCGCCGTCGAGCAGACGGGCGCACGGGTGGCGGGTGAGGTCGAGGCGATCGCGACGTCCCGGCGCACGGCCCTGGACGGGCTGATCCTGTCGGTGGTCGACGCCGACCCGTCGGACCTCCGGGGCTACGCCGCCGACACGCCCCTCGTGCTGCTCGGCGAGCGTGCGCCGGACCGCGAGATCGACCACGTCAGCATGCCGAACGACGTCGGGGCCGAGGCCGCGACCCGGCACCTGTGGACGCAGGGCTCGCGGCGGATCGCGTTCATGGGGCCCGAGGCCTCCGACCGCCCCGACGGGCTGGCGCGCCGCCTCGCCGGGTACGAGTCCGCCGTGGCCGACCTGGGCCAGTCACCGGTCAGGATCGCCGCGCCGACGCTGTCGATGGAGGCCGGGCGGGCCGCGGCGCGCGCTCTGCCGGCCGGGGTCGACGGCGTCGTCGCAGCGACCGACACGCTGGCCCTCGGGGTGCTGCGGGGACTCGCCGATGCCGGCCGCACGGTGCCGGGACAGGTGCGGGTCGTCGGCTTCGACGACCTCGACGAGTCGCCGTACGCGGTGCCGTCCCTCTCGTCCGTGCGGCCGGACCACGACTGGATGGCCGAGCTCGCCGTCGCGACCCTCGTGGAGCGGATCGAGGGGCGTGCCGGCCCCGCCGTCGCCCACGTCGCCCCGTTCGTGCTGGTCGAGCGCGAGTCCAGCGGCTGAGGTCGCTCACGCCAGCCACTCCCGCCAGCCACCGACCCCCACCCACCCACCCACCCACCCGCCCCACCCACACCCGAAGGACGGCCATGACCGACGACGCTCTGACAGCCATCATCAATCTCGACCTGCCCGGCGCCACGATCTCGCGCCACGTCTACGGCCACTTCGCCGAGCACCTGGGACGCTGCATCTACGGAGGGTTCTGGGTCGGGGAGGACTCCGAGATCCCGAACGAGGGGGGCATCCGGCTCGACGTCGTCGAGGCGCTGAAGGCTCTGAGCATCCCCAACCTGCGCTGGCCCGGCGGGTGCTTCGCCGACGACTACCACTGGCGCGACGGCATCGGCCCGCGCGAGGACCGCCCGCGGATGGTGAACTCCCACTGGGGCGACGTCGTGGAGGACAACTCCTTCGGCACCCACGAGTTCATGCAGCTGTGCGAGATGCTCGGAGCCGACCCCTACGTGAACGGGAACGTCGGGTCGGGCACCGTGCAAGAGATGAGCGAGTGGGTGGAGTACCTCACCCGCGGGGACGAGTCGCCGATGGCCACGCTCCGCCGCGCCAACGGCCGCGACGAGCCCTGGCGGGTCCCGTTCTTCGGGATCGGGAACGAGGCCTGGGGCTGCGGCGGAAACATGACCGCCGACTCCTACGCGGCCCTCGCCCGGCAGTACGGCACGTACGTGCGCAACCACGGCGACAACGTCGTCTACAAGATCGCCGCCGGAGCGAACGTCGACGACTACCGCTGGACCGAGACCTTGATGAAAGAGCTCAACTGCCTGGGCTGCACGCGCCAGCCCGCCGGCTTCTTCCAAGGGCTCTCGCTGCACTACTACACGCACTCCGGGGCGTGGGAGACGAAGGGCTCCGCCACGGACTTCGACACCGACGACTACTACGCCACGATGCGGAACGCGCGGCGCATCGAGGAGCTCGTGGCCGGTCACGCGGCCGTCATGGACTGCTACGACCCGCAGCGCCGGGTCGGCCTCGTCGTCGACGAGTGGGGCACCTGGTTCGACGTCGAGCCCGGCACCAACCCGGGCTTCCTGTACCAGCAGAACACCCTGCGCGACGCCCTCGTGGCGAGCGTCCACTTCGACGTCTTCCACGCGTTCGCCGACCGCATCTCGATGGCGAACATCGCCCAGACCGTCAACGTCCTGCAGGCGATGGTCCTCACGGACCCCGACACGGGCGCCCTCGTCCTGACCCCCAGCTACCACGTGTTCGCGATGAACGTCGGGCACCACGACGCCTCGACGCTGGCCGTCAGCCTCAAGGGCGAGCTGCCCACCAGGGAGGTGGCGGGGGGCGAGCTCTCGCTGGTGTCGGCCTCAGCGTCCACCACGGACACCTCGGCCCTGGTCTCGCTGTCGAACCTCGACGCCGGGCACGCGCGGACCATCGTGCTCGACCTGCGCGGGCGCGACGTCACGGAGTTCTCGGCCCGGGTGCTCACCGCCCCCACGCTGCAGACGCACAACACCCCGCAGGCGCCCGACGCCGTCGCCCCCGCCGCGCACGACGGCGTGCGTGCGCACGCGCGCGGGCTCGAGGTCGACCTGCCCGCGCACTCGTACGTGACCGTCTCGCTGGCGCTGGCCTGAGGGCGGCGGGATGACGACGACGGCGGAGGTGGCGGCGGAGCGTGAGCGTCACGGGTACCTCCTGGTCCACTTCGTGGAGGACCAGGTCGGTCACGCCGAGAAGATCCATCTCTCGCTCTCGGTCGGCGACGACCCGCTGCGCTGGACGCGGCTGAACGGCGGCCGTCCGGTCCTCGAGTCCACGGCGGGGACCGGTGGGGTGCGCGATCCGCACGTCGTGCGCGGCCCTGACGGGTTCCACATCGTGGCGACGGACCTGCGCGTCTGGCGCCCGGAGGGACCCGACTGGTGGGCCTACCGCCACCGGGGCAGCCGGGACCTGGTGGTGTGGGACTCGCCCGACCTCCTGACGTGGTCGGAGCCCCGCCTCGTGACGGTGGCTCCGCCGTCGGCCGGGATGGCGTGGGCGCCCGAGGCGATCTACGACCCGGTCGCCGGCGAGTACCTCGTCCACTTCTCGGCCGGGCTGGCGGCGAGCGGGGACCCCGACGATCCGGACCCCGAGCAGCGGGGGACCGGCCCCAGCCGCATCATGATCACGCGCACCCGCGACTTCGTGACGTTCACGCCGGCCGAGACCTACCTCGAGCTGCCGGGCGGCGTGATCGACATGACGCTGCACGTGACGCCCGTCGGGGTGCACCGCTTCGCGAAGCAGGACGACGCCGCGCCCGACACCTGGCAGGTGTTCCACCAGCGCGGGGACGCCCTGTTCGCCGAGGACGTCACCACTCTCGCCCGCAACATCGGCGACGACGTGGCCCCGCAGGTGGAGGGGCCGCTCGTGTTCCAGGAGAACGGGGCCCAGCGCTGGTACCTCTGGGTGGACCAGTACTCACGACTGCCGCAGGGGTACCACGCCTACGTGACGACCGACCTCGACTCCGGCCGCTGGGACCCGGTCGAGCTGCAGCTGCCCGAGGCCACCAAGCACGGCGCCGTGATCGGTCTGTTCCGCGACGAGCACGAGGCGCTCGTCCGCCACTGGCCGGGCTGAGGCCACTCAGCCGACCCCGCCGGGCGAGGCCACCCGACCGGGTCAGGCCGGCGAGTAGCGGAGCAGGGCGACGCCGTGGGGCTCGATCGTCACCGGGATCGCGGTGCTGCCGGGAGCCACGCCCCGGGCGGTGTCGCTCTGCTCGGTCACGACCGAGGTCGCCACGGCCTCGCCGCTCCAGAGGTCCTCGATCTCCCCGTCCAGCGCGGACGGGAGGTCGAGGTCCCCGGCGTCGAGCGCCACCCCGAGCGGCGCCGACCCCAGGTTGAACGCGGCGGCGTACCGGACGCCGTCGACCCCGGCCGCGGTCCACAGCACGAGATCTCCCTCGCGGAACACCTCCCGGTTGCCGCTCGAGCCGGTGAGGATCGCGAGCACGTCGGGTCGCTGCAGCAGCGCGATCGTGTCGGGGTCGCTCGTGGGCAGGTCGCCGCCGACCATGAGGGGCGAGCGCGCGATGATCCAGAGCGAGAGCAGCGTCCGGCGCTCGGCCGGCGTGAGGCGGTCGTCACGGGGCTCGCCGCGCTCGGCACGGATACCGATCCGGCCGAGCGGCAGCATGTCGCCGTCCGGCCAGCCGCGCTCGCCGGCGTGCGGCGCCCACCGCGCGAACCGCGCGAAGTTCGCCTCGACGTCGTCCCAGGAGTCCCACAGGTCGTCGCAGATGCGCCACATCGTGGCGTGCTCGCGAAGGTGCTCGAGCCGCGATAGCGAGAGGTCACGGCCGGGGGAGAGGGAGAGCTCGATCGCGCGCCCGCTCCGGGAGATCGCGGAGTCGAGCGCCTCGATGTCGGCGGCCTGGTAGGGCCAGAGCATGTCGTCGGCCTTGAGGAAGTCGACGCCCCACGAGGCGTAGAGCGCGACGATCGAGTCGTAGTACGCCTGGGCGGCCGGGTGGGTGTGGTCGAGCCCGTCCATGTCAGGGTTCCACTCGCACCGGTTCGTCGGATCGGCGATCTCGCGCACGGTGTGCGTGGTCCCCAGCACCGGACAGTCGCGCTCGGTGGCGAGGCGGGGGACGCCCCGCATGATGTGGATCCCCAGCCGCAGCCCGAGCGCGTGGATCTTCTCGGCGATCGGGCCGAACCCGGCGCCGTCGGCGGAGCTCGGGAACCGCCCGACGTCGGGCACGAGCCGGCCGTGGGCGTCCAGCGCGAGGGGGGCGTCGGCGTTGTAGCCGTGCGAGCGCGCGGTGGGGTCGGACCAGTCGATGTCGATCACCACCGTGTTCCAGCCGTACGGCAGGAGGTGCTCCGCCATGAAGGCGGCGTTCGCGAGCACCTCGGTCTCGGTGACCGTGGTACCGAAGCAGTCCCAGCTGTTCCAACCCATCGGGGGAGCGGGTGTCGGCGACGTCGCCATGGGAGGACCTTCTTCGCGGTGAGGGTGGCGGGGCCGCGGTCCGCGTCGTCGCGGCGGGCCGTGCGGTGGTGCGTCGCTTTAACGTTAACACCACGCGTACCGTCCTCGTCCAGCCCTGATCCAGCCCCCATCCCGGCCCCGCCCCCGGGCCGGCCCGCGCCACCGGCGCACCGCGTCCGGTCGCCGATCGGACCGGTTCGTCCCTACCCTGTCCCCATGCCAGCCACGATGCGCGACGTCGCCGCGCTCGCCGGCGTCTCGCTCAAGACGGTCTCGCGCGTGGTCAACCTCGAGCCGCACACGCGTCCGGAGGTCGTGGCGCGCGTGAGATCGGCCATCGCCGAGCTCGAGTGGGTCCCGAACGGGAGCGCGCGCTCCCTGCGCACGGGGCGGACGGGGGTCATCGCGGTGGCGGTGCCCGAGCTGCGCCGGCCGTACGTCTCCGGACTGGCCGAGGCCGTTGTCTCCGAGGTGTACCGGCGGGGGCTGCAGGCCGCCGTCGAGCCGGTCCAGGGCCTGCCGGAACGCACCCGGGCGATCCTGGCGAGCCTCGGACGCGCCGTCGACGGCGTCGTCCTCATCGGGCAGCAGGACGCTACGCAGCTCGACGGGCTGCGGGCCCAGGACCCGGTCGTCACCCTCCACGCGGGCGAGGCGACCGGCGTCGACTCGGTCGACCCCGACCTCGTGGAGTCAGCCACGCTCCTCGCCCGGCACCTGGTGGTGATGGGGCGCCAGCGCCCGGTGATGCTCGGCTTCGACCGGTTTCCCGACGGCGAGCGGGTGGTGGCGAGGGCGCTGCGGCTGGCCGGGCTCACGCCGTCGACGGCCGGGGTCGCCGGACTGCGGTACCGCGCCCAGGCCGCGCTGGCCACCCCTCGGCTGCTCGAGGCGTTCCCCGACGCCGACGCCGTGCTCTGCGGGAGCGACGAGCTCGCCCTCGGCGTGCTCGCGGTGCTCGCGCAGCGGGGGATCGCGGTGCCGGACGACATCGCCGTCGCCGGCTTCGACAACCTCGACGACAGCACGTTCTCGACACCGTCCCTCACCACGATCGACCCCGGCACGCACAGGCTCGCCCGTTCCACGCTGGACCTCCTCGCGGACCGGTTGTCCGGCCTGGGGGATCCGACGCCGAGACGCGTCATCTCGCCGGTCGACCTGGTCCGTCGCGAGTCGACCCTCGGAGCGTCGCTCTCGTGACCGCCGGACAGCAGCCCACCCTCCAGGACGTCGCGCTGGTCGCCGAGGTCTCGGCCAAGACCGTCTCGAACGTGCTCCTGGGGCGCCCCGGCGCCTCGCCGACGACCCGCGCACGCGTGCTCGAGGCGGTCGAGAGCGTGGGCTACCGGGTCAACCGCGCCGGCCGCGGCCTCGCCTCCGGGCGCACCGGCCGCGTCGCGATCGTCATCCCGATGCTCTACCAGCCCTACTTCGCCGAGGTGGCCGAGCGGCTGATCCTGGCGCTGGCCGAGCACGGGATCGACACCACCCTGCGGATCGCGCCTGACCCCGAGGCCGAGCGCGACGCGGCCCTGGGTCTCACCACCCCGGACGTGGACGGCGTCATCGTCTGCCCCCACGGCCACCTCGCGGAGATGCTCCGGGGGGTCACCCTCACCCGGCCGGTCGTCCAGCTCGGCGGGCTCCCCACCGACGCGATCGACTGCGTCGTGATGGGCGAGGAGGAGGGGGCGCACGCCGTCGCGACCCACCTCCTCGAGCAGGGCCGGCGGCGCATCGCACTGGTGTGGAACGCGACCTCGCACGACGGGCCCGACGGCGAGCGCTTCGAGGGCTACCTGCGCGCGCTGGCCGAGCACGGGCTCACCCACGACCCCCTGCTCTTCACCACGGGGTCGGACTGGGACCGCCGGATGTCGGGCTACGAGGCCATGGTGGCGCTGCTCCGCTCGGGCGCGAGGTTCGATGCCGCCCTGTGCGTCAACGACGCCGTGGCGGTGGGGGCGATGCGCGCGCTGCGCTCCCACGGGCGCGAGGTTCCGGGCGACGTCGCCGTGACCGGCTTCGACGACACCGCCGAGGGAGAGTTCACGACGCCGTCGCTGACGTCGGTCAATCCGCGCAAGGCGGAGATGGTCGCGCACGCCGTCCGGATGCTCGTGGACCGGCTGGACGGCTTCGACGGTCCGTCGCGGTCCGTCCGCACGGGCGCCGATCTGGTCGTCCGCGCCTCGAGCGGTTGAGGCCCCGCGCCCCACGACGCGACCCCGCACCGGTCGGGCGCCCGTCCCGTTCGGCCCGAGAACTTTTTCTTGTCCTGCCGTTGACAACGCTGAATCAACGGGCAAGACTCCCTGCAGACCTCGGACGGGACCGACGCAGATGTCGGTCAGGGATCCGGGGGAACGCCCACCTCTGGTCGAGGGAGACCATCCGTGCCCACCGCCGCTGCCCGTTCCGGCCCCGTGTCGTCCGTCGCCCCGGCCGCGCCCGTCGCCGCCGTCGCCGACCACCGCGGGCTCGATCTCGCCGCCGTCCGTCTGACGCACGGCCCGCTGGCCGAGTGGCAGGAGCTCAACGCCGCCGCGACGATCCCGCACTGCATCGCGCAGCTCGAGACCTCGGGCGTGCTCGACAACTTCCGCCGCGTCGTCGGCGAGTCCGGCGCGGAGTTCCGCGGTTTCTGGTTCGCCGACTCCGACCTGTACAAGGTGATCGAGGCCGTCGGGTGGGAGATCGCCCGCACCGGTACCGAGGAGTTCGACGCGTGGCTCGACGACGTCGTCGGCCTCGTGGCCCGCACGGCCGAGCCGAGCGGCTACGTGCACACCTACATCCAGGGCGTCGCTCCCGAGAAGAAGTTCGTGCAGCTCGAGCTGACGCACGAGATGTACGTGCTCGGCCACATGATCCAGGCTGCCGTGGCGCTCAGCCGGGCGAACGGGCGCGACGACCTGCTGCGGCTCGCCCGGTCCTTCGCCGACCTGGTCGACCGTCGCTTCGGCCCCGGTCGCGAGGACGGGATCTGCGGCCACCCCGAGATCGAGACGGCCCTGGTCGAGCTCTACCGGCACACGGGCGAGGAGCGCTACCTGCGGCTGGCCGAGCGCATGGTGGACCTGCGCGGCCGCGGCCTGCTCCCGGTCGGTGGGCTCGGGGCCAGGTACTTCCAGGACCACGCCCCGGTGCGGGAGGCGACCTCCGCCGTCGGTCACGCCGTCCGCCAGCTCTACCTCAACGCCGGTGTCACCGACGTCTACCTCGAGACCGGTGACGCGACGCTGATGTCGGCGATGGACGCCCAGTGGGCGAGCGTGCACGAGCGCAAGATGTACATCTCGGGCGCCTTCGGCTCGCGCCACCGGGACGAGGCCTTCGGCGACGACTACGAGCTGCCCAGCGAGCGCGCCTACGCGGAGACGTGCGCCACCATCGCCGACCTGCACTGGACGTGGCGGATGCTGCTGGCCGGCGGGGCGGCCGGCGCCGCGACCTTCGCCGAGACGATCGAGCGCGAGATCCACAACGCCCTCGCCGCGTCGATCGACGCCAGCGGGACCCGCTTCTTCTACTCCAACCCGCTGCAGCAGCGCCCCGACCGCTACAGCGAGGAGAACGCCCCGCGCACGCGCACGCCCTGGTACGTCTGCGCGTGCTGCCCGCCGAACATCGCCCGCACCGTCGCCCAGCTGAGCTGCTACGTCGCCAGCTCGACGGCGGACACGCTGTGGGTGCACCTCCTCGCCGGCGCGGAGATCGACCTCCCGGAGCACCTGGGTGACGGCGTGCTGCGGATCGAGACCTCCTACCCGGCGGACGGCGCGGTGCGCCTGTCGGTGCACGGCCAGGTGGTCGACGGCGCACGGCTGGCCGTGCGGATCCCGTCCTGGTCGTCGGCGAGCGAGGTGCGCGACGACGACGGCGCCGCGGCCGCAGCGACCGACGGCTACGCCGTGCTCCCGCTCACCGCCGGGGCCACCTACGACCTCGACCTCGACCTGGCGCCACGCTTCACCCGGGCGCACCACCGCGTCGACGCCGTGCGCGGGACGCTGGCGATCGAGCGCGGACCGCTCGTCTACTGCATCGAGCAGGCCGATCTCGACGGCGTCGAGGTCGACGACCTCGTCCTCGTGCCGGGGGCGGGCGTCGCGGAGGGCGAGGGCACCGCGCTCACCGTGACGTGCGCCGTCGTGCCCGGCGGCGACGCGCTCTACCCGGCGGCCGGAGCGCCGCCGACGGCTGCCGCGGACCATCCGGCGACGGTCACCGCCACCGCCATCCCCTTCGCCACCTGGGGCAATCGCGCCCCGGGTCCGATGCGGGTCTGGATCCCCGTCCAGACCTTCTGACCCGCCGCGCGAGGGACCCCCGTCCCTCGCCGAACCCTGGCGAGCCCCCTGGCTCACCGTCTCGAGGAGGAGACATGTCACGGAATGCGCGAGCACCTCAGGTCGTGCGAGGACGGGCCGCAGCCGCGGCGTCCGTCGTCGCGGCGCTGAGCCTGGTCCTGGCCGCGTGCAGCGGCGGTGGCGACGACGGCTCGGACGGGGAAGATCCTGCGGACGGCTCTCCCGCCGAGCTCACG
The DNA here is from genome assembly GCF_003121705.1 of Serinibacter arcticus. NCBI lineage: Bacteria > Bacillati > Actinomycetota > Actinomycetes > Micrococcales > Beutenbergiaceae > Serinibacter > Serinibacter arcticus. The sequence continues at coordinate 3,453,757 of NZ_PYHR01000002.1, forward strand.
ATCATGGTGATCAAGCACCCCCTGACCAAGCCGATGGCCGAGATGGGCTGGGTCTCCCAGCTCGAGGAGCGGGCGAACGTCTCGATCACCTGGGAGGAGGTCGCGGCCGACTGGGACCAGAAGAAGAACCCGATGCTCGCCGCCGGTGACGTGCCCGACCTGATCATCGGCAACAACGCGATCACCGACGCCGACCTGTCCACGTTCGGCTCGCTGTTCGAGGACCTCAGCGACGACCTCGACGCGCTGCCGAACGTGCAGGCCCTGTTCGAGGAGGTGGACGGCGCCGAGTCGTTGGCCACCCAGACGAGCGGCGAGGTGTTCTCGATCCCGAGCTACAAGCGCTTCTGGCCGACGGCGATCACGCACCAGTACATCAACCAGCAGTGGCTGGACACGCTCGGTCTGGAGCAGCCGACGACGTGGGACGAGCTCTTCGACGTCCTGGTCGCGTTCAAGGAGGGGGACCCGAACGGGAACGGCCAGGCGGACGAGATCCCGATGGACTTCGCGCCTGTCGGCACGACCGGCTTCGGCTACTTCAACCCGTCCGCGCTCCTGGGGAGCACGGGTCTGCCGATCTCCGGCGGGGGCGGCGAGGGCTACTTCCTCGAGGACGGGGAGGTGAAGAACTTCTTCACCGACGAGCGCTACCGCGACACGGTCGAGTTCCTGCACCGCTGCTGGGAGGCCGGACTCATCAGCAACGAGGCCTTCACCCAGGACTACTCCACCTACCAGTCGGTCGCCCGCGGGACGGGCGACGAGGCCAGGGTCGGGTTCTCCTGGGGCTGGTCGGGCTCCGACCGCTTCGGCCCCGGGGTGTACGAGCAGTACGAGGCCGTGGCGCCCCTGCTCGCGGAGGAGGGTCAGTCCGCCCCCGTGCGCTGGTCCTACGACTTCGAGAACCTGACGCGGAACGCGATCACCATGGCGGCGGACACCCGGAGCAAGGACGCGGCGCTGCGGGTCATCAACGAGTTCTACAGCCCCGACATGTCGATCCAGGTGCTGTTCGGAGACATCGGGCCGAACGTCGAGCAGGTCTCGGACACCGAGTTCACGGTCCTGCCGCCGGCGGACGAGAACCTGGACCCGTCGACCTGGAAGTGGACGTCGTCGATCGCCGACAACGGGCCGATCTACCTGCGCGAGGACATGGAGGTCGAGCTCCCGACCGACCTCGCCGAGGCCGTCGAGGACGCGCTGCCGCTGGAGGTGGCGTTCGAGGACTTCGACGTCGACACCAACGTGTACCCGAGCCTGTTCATCCACATGAGCCAGGCGGACATCAGCTCGACGGCCCTGAACAACACCGGGATCCTCGGGGTCGCGATGCCCAAGTTCGCCGAGTTCGTCACCACCGGCGGCGCGACCGACCAGTGGGACACCTACGTCTCGCAGATCGAGGGCCTCGGCGTCCAGCAGAACATCGACATCATGCAGACCTACTACGACGAGTACATGGCATCCAAGTAGCCACGCCCTGCCGGGACCGGCCGCGGCAACGTGGCTGCGGCCGGTCCCGGGCCCCTCACGAAACGAGATGTCATGGCAGCTGTGCTCGAGAGACCACCCGCGGAGGTGGCGGTTCGCCGCCGACCCTCGCGCGGTGCACGCGTGAAGAGGCATTTCGCCCGGCAGTGGCAGCTGTGGGCGATGCTCGCACCGGCGATCGTCGTCACCGCGATCTTCGCCTACGGCCCGATGTACGGGATCCAGCTCGCCTTCCGCGAGTTCGACTTCGCCGCCGGTCTGACCGGCGGGGAATGGGTCGGGCTGAAGTACTTCCAGCAGTTCTTCGACTCGCCGCAGTTCTGGACGTTGATGCGGAACACGGTCACGATCAGTCTGACGACCCTGGTCTTCGGGTTCATCGCCCCCATCGCGCTCGCCCTCCTCATCAACCAGGTGATCGGGGTACGGCGCAAGCGGTTCACCCAGACGGCGACCTACCTGCCGCACTTCATCTCGATCGTGGTGATCGTGGGCATGCTGCAGGTGTTCCTCTCACCCAGCACCGGGCTGATCACACGTTTCCTGGAGAACTTCGGCATCACCGGGGTGAACTTCCTGGGTGACACCTCGACCTTCGTCCCCGTCTACGTCATCTCCGAGGTGTGGCAGCACTGCGGGTGGAACAGCATCATCTACCTCGCGGCGCTCGCGAACGTCGACACCCAGCTCTACGAGGCCGCGCGGATCGACGGGGCGAGCCGTTTCCAGATCATCCGGCACGTCGACATCCCGGCCCTCATCCCCACGATGGTGATCCTGTTCGTCCTGAACATGGGTGGGGTCCTCAACACGGGCTTCGAGAAGATCTTCCTGATGCAGAACACGCTGAACCTGCCCGTGTCGGAAGTGATCTCGACCTACGTCTACAAGATCGGCATCGTCGGCAGCCAGTTCAGCTACTCCACGGCGATCGGGCTGTTCAACACGATCATCAACTTCGCGTTCCTCGTGGGCGCCAACCAGCTGGCGAAGCGTGTCGCCAACACGAGTCTCTGGTGACGGGGAGGGAGGCATCATGCTCAGCAGGCTGAAGAACCGCACCCCGGGGGACCTCGTGTTCTCCGCCTTCGTGGCGGTCACGCTCGCCGTGGTCGTCTACGTGACCCTGTACCCGATCTTCTTCGTGGTGATCGCATCGATCAGCGACCCGGCCCAGGTCAGCGCCGGCAACGTCTCGTTCTGGCCCCAGGGCGTCAACTGGTTCGGCTACGAGCAGATCCTCGCCGACCAGCGCGTCTGGACGGGCTACCGCAACACGATTCTCTACACGGTGGTGGGCACCGCGGTGAACATGCTCGTCACCATCCCGGCCGCCTACGCGCTGTCGCGGCGCGAGTTCGCCGCACGCAGGCCGCTCATGTTCTTCTTCGCTTTCACGATGTTCTTCAACGGCGGTCTGATCCCCACCTACCTGCTGTACCGGGACCTGGGTCTGCTGAACAACATGTGGGTGTTCATCCTCCCGTCGGCCCTCAACGTCTACAACCTGATCATCGCCAGGGCGTTCTACGAGAACTCGATCCCGGAGGAGCTCCACGAGGCGGCGACGCTGGACGGGGCCACGTACTTCTCGTTCTTCTTCAAGATGGCGATCCCGCTGTCCAAGGCGATCCTGTCCGTGATCATGCTCTACTACCTGGTCCAGCACTGGAACGACTTCTTCACCGGCCTGGTCTTCATCCGCGACTACGACAAGCAGCCGCTGCAGATCGTGCTGCGGGACATCCTGATATCGAACACGGCCTTCGCCGGGGGCGCCGGTGGCGCCGGCGGAACGGGCGGCGGCTACGGCCAGCAGTTCGCCGACCAGATCAAGTACGGCGTCATCGTCGTCTCCACCCTCCCGGTGGTGATCCTCTACCCCTTCCTCCAGAAGTACTTCGAGAAGGGCGTGATGATCGGGTCGGTGAAGGGATGAGGGGCCTGCTGCGTCTCAACGTCACCGTCGGCGACGTCGGGCGGCGTCTCGCGTACCTGCAGCTGCTCTGGCTCGCGTACACGCTGCTGGGGGGCGTCGTCCTCGGCGTCGCCCCCGCCACCGCGGCCGTGCACGCCGTGCTCAGGCGCGACCTCATGGTCGCGTCGGAGGTGCCGGGCGCCCACGTGCGGCCCCGGCTGTGGCGGGAGTTCGGAGCGGTGTGGCGACGGGAGCTCGTCTCGGCGAACGTGCTGGGACTGCTGCTGGCGCTGGCCTGGTCCGTGGTCGTCTACGACCACCGGGCGCTGCGGAACGTGCAGCTCGCCGCCGGTCCGGTGCTGGAGGTCGTGCTCTGGGTGGTCACCGCCGTCCTGGTCGTGGTGACCTCGACCGTCTTCCTGGTCCACGCGCACTTCTCGGGCGGGCCGGCCTCGCTGGTCCGGCGCTCGCTCGTCCTCGCGCTCGGGCGTCCGCTCGTGGGGATCGCCGCGGCGGGGATCGTCGTGGCGACGTTCTGCCTCTACTACCTGCTCCCCGGCCTCGCCGTCGTGTTCGGCGTCGTCGCCCCCGCGGCCGCGATCGTGACCCTGGTCTGGCGCTCCGGCGTGCTGCCGGTGCCGGACGTCGCGGAGGGTCTGGTGCCCGACGGGGACTCGGCACCCGCCCTGGACTCGGCACCCGCCCTGGACTCGGCGCAGGCCGCGCCGGTCACGGTCCCGCTCCGCACCCTCGACCCTGGAGTCCCTCGATGACGACGACGCCGTCCGGCGCGCACGCCACCCCTGTCGACCCCGTCACCCACCCCGCCCTCACCGTCGACGGCGCCCGGCTCACGTGGCGGGGTGACGGGGAGACCCTCGTCGTCGAGCCCTGGGGGCCGAGCTCGGTACGGGTCCGCTCACGTCTGTCCGGGGAGATCCTGGACACCGCGTGGGCGCTGCTGCAGCCGGCCGAGGAGGTCCCGTCGGCCGAGATCGAGGTGCGCCCCGACGGCGCGACGCTGGTCAACGGCGAGATCCGTGTCGTGCTGACCGCCCACGAATTCCACGACTACCAGGCGGGGTGCACGCGATCCACGGCCCGGCTCGCGTTCTACCGACGCGAGGAGCTCCTGCTGGAGGAGGAGCCGCCCGGCGGCGCGCTCAAGCGCCGCGCCCGACGGTGGGATCCGCGCGGTGGCACCCACCGGGTGGACGCCTCGTTCGTCTCCCCGCGGGCGGAGAAGCTCTACGGGATGGGGCTCTACCAGCAGGACGTCCTCGACCTCAAGGGTGCGACCCTCGAGCTCGCGCACCGCAACTCCCAGGCCAGCGTGCCGTTCGTGATGTCGAGCGCCGGGTACGGGTTCCTGTGGCACAACCCCGCCGTCGGCACGGCGACCTTCGCGACGAACCGGACCTGCTGGAGCGCGGAGTCCACCTCTCAGCTCGACTACTGGGTGACGGTGGGCGACACCCCGGCGGAGATCGCCTCGAGCTACGCCGACGCGACCGGCCACGCGCCGATGATGCCGGAGTACGGGCTGGGGTTCTGGCAGTGCAAGCTGCGGTACTCCTCCCAGGAGGAGCTGCTCGCCGTCGCGCGCGAGCACCGCCGTCGCGGTCTTCCCATCGACGTGATCGTCGCCGACTTCTTCCACTGGCCGCTCATGGGTGACTTCCGGTGGGAGGAGGAGTTCTGGCCCGATCCGCCGGCGATGATCGCCGAGCTCCGTGAGCTCGGGATCGAGCTCATGGTCTCGGTCTGGCCCCAGGTGTCGCTGGAGTCGGAGAACTTCGCCGAGCTCGCGCGACGGGGCTGTCTCGTGCGCTCCGACCGCGGCGTCGACATCCAGATGTCCTTCGAGGGCCCCTCCCGATTCCTCGACGTCACCAACCCGGAGGCCCGGGCGTGGCTGTGGGAGAAGCTGCGCGTCAACTACGAGGGCGTCAACCTGTTCTGGCTGGACGAGGCCGAGCCCGAGTTCGCCGACTACGACTTCGCCGCGTACCGGTTCGCCACGGGGGAGGTCCTCGAGGTCGGCAACACCTACCCGCAGCTGTTCTCCCGCGCGGTGCACGACGGTCAGGTCGCCGACCGGGCGGGGACCCCCGCCGCGGCGACCGGTCCGGTCAACCTCGTGCGGTGCGCGTGGGCGGGTTCGCAGCGCTACGGCGCGCTGGTCTGGTCGGGTGACATCCACTCCTCCTTCGCCTCGATGCGGCGGCAGATCACGGCCGGCATCCACATGGGGGTGGCGGGAATCCCGTGGTTCACCACGGACATCGGCGGCTTCGGCGGCGGCCGCATCGACGACCCGGCGTTCCACGAGCTGCTCGTCCGCTGGTTCCAGATGGGCACGTTCATGCCGGTCATGCGGCTGCACGGCGACCGCGGACCGCAGCACGCGGTCACGGCGGCCGACGGATCGCGTCGCTCACCGTCCGGCGCCGACAACGAGCTCTGGAGCTACGGCGAGGAGGTCTACGTCGTCCTCGCCCGCTACGCCGAGCTGCGCGAGGCCCTGCGCGACTACACGCGCGAGACGATGGCGCTGGCACACCACGAGGGGCAGCCGGTCATGCGGGGCCTGTTCCACGAGTTCCCCCACGACCCGGCCGCCTGGGACGTGGCCGACCAGTTCCTCTTCGGCGCCGACGTGCTCGTCGCCCCCGTGGTGGAGGCCGGGGCCCGTGAGCGCGAGGTGTACCTGCCCGCAGGCGCCCGCTGGACGGACCTTGAGAGCGGCCAGGTGCACGACGGCGGGACGTGGGTCCGCGCCGACGCGCCCCTGGATCGCACACCGGTGTACCTGCGCGACGGCGCGCTCGCCCATCTCGTGGGTGCGGGGTCGCAGGGGGGCTGAGGGGCGTCGTCGTCGCTTCCACCCCGGTCGGGGGAGGGGACGCCGCGCGCTACCCCCGGGCCCTCTCCTCGTCGCGGTCCGACGAGGTCGAGGTCGCCGCCTCGACAGCCTCCTTGATGCGGGCCTCGACCGCGAGGTCGCGACGACGACGCACGCGTCGCCGCAGCAGCAGTCCGCCGACGAGGAGGACGATCGCGGCCAGCTGGGACCACGGGAGGGTCCATGCCGAGTAGGTGACCTGCGCCTGGGGCAGGTCGCCCGGGATCTCGTCCGCCCCCACGGTCGTCGGGACGACGGTCAGCGTGCCGGTCGTCCGGAACGTCGGCCAGGTCCGCGGTGCCACCGTGGTGACGACGGACTGCCGGGGCAGGATCTCGTCGTGGGTCTCCGCCACGCTGCTCCGACCGGTTCCCAGGACACCGGCCTGCTCCACGGTCTCACCCGACCCGAGCCGGACGTTCCCGGTGTTGGCGACCGTGTAGGTGACCGTGAGCGTCCCGGCCGCGAACGGGTTCCACGACGGGCTCCAGCGGATCTCGTCGACCACGGGTTCCAGCGTCGGCGCGAGATCGCCGGTGACGCGCAGGTGCGCCCGGACGCCGACCCGGCTGACCATCTGGACCTCCCCGTCGGGGCTCTGGGCGAGCTCCGCGACGATGCCTGCCGGGTGGTCGCCCGGGGTGGCCTCGCCGGGGACGGTGATCGTGACAGGAAGGACGACCGTGGACTCCGGGGCGATCTCGAGGGTGATCCCGCCCCCGTCCCGCGGGGCGGCGTTCTCGATCGCACCGATCTCGATCCAGGAGCCGCTGCCGTCCGTCTGCGGTTCGCCGGGAGGGACGAGGTCGAAGGCGCCGTCCTCGGTGACGGTGCCGTCGCTCGCGTAGACGTCGAAGGTGACGGCCTGCGGGCTGAAGTTCGTGACGGCGACGTGGTCCGTCGCCGCGGTCCCGGGGTCGATCCCGTGGCGCAGCGAGACGCGGGGGTCCGGACCCTCGGCGGTGGCGGGGGAGATCGTCCAGGTGACCGACGCTCCCGCCCCCGCCTCGGCGCTCGCTGCCGCGGCGCCCTCGTCCGCCGGCGCCGCGCCGGCCGGGGCGGTGAGCGCCACGGAGGTGAGCGCGACGGAGGTGAGCACCACCGTCGGCACGATGATGAGCCGCGCGCGGCGGACCGTGCCGAGCGCTCGCGAGCGGAGGGTCGTCCGCGAGGTGGGATGGGGGATGGCTCGCGACATCGGATGGGCTCCTCACAGGTGCGGGCGGCCTGCCGGGAACCGCGTCGTCGTGGACGGGTTCGGCGGGCCGGGGCGATCTACAACGTCGTAGAAGCGACCGGTAGCAGTCTCGCCAGTTGCCGTCGGGGCGTCAAGAGGGAGTCGGGGGGAACTGCCTCGAGGAATCTCGAGCTCGACGGTTGACAGGTCCGCGAGGTGGGCCGACGATGGTCGCGACCCATCTACGACGTTGTAGAAGTCAGACGGGGGCGTTCTACATCGTAGTAGAAGCGTCGTTCGACCCGTCCGCCCCACGGCGGTCTCGGGCCCCAACGAGAGGAATCAACGGTGATCGACACTCGGAAGAATCGTCCCCCGACGGGACGTGCGGGAGGGGTGCGGCCGGGACGACGGCTGGCCGCCATGGCGCTCGGGGCGGGCCTCGTCCTCGCCGGGACCGCAGCGATCGGGGCTCCGGCCTCGGCCGCGACCCCCTGGCTGACCGTGGACGAGGACGGCTTCGCGCGGTTCTCGGTCTCGGTGACCGACGTCGAGGCCGCCGTCGGCCAGGACGTCAGTCAGATCGTGGCCGAGGGCAACTTCGGCCCGTCGGCGAACTGGGCCGAGTTCGGCCTGACCATCAGCGGCGACCGTGCGACGGGGATCCTCGGACCCCTCGAGCCCGGGCACTACTACTACCAGGTGACGGCGGACGACACCCTCACCGTCAAGGACCCGACGAACTCCACCTCCGTCGCCTCCGAACCGGAGTGGAGCACGTTCTTCGTGGCGGGCGAGGGCGCCGAGCTCATGGCCGACGCGCCCCAGGAGAGCCGCGGAGAGGTCGCGGAGATGACCTACCGCAGCTCGGTGGCCGGTCAGGACCGGAGCGCACTGGTGTGGACACCGCCCGGTTACGACGCCGACCGCGCCGAGCCGTACCCGGTGCTCTACCTGCAGCACGGCGGCGGTCAGAGCTACCGCGACTGGGTCGAGGTGGGCCGCGCCGCTCAGATCTTCGACAACCTCCACGCCCAGGGCTCCATCGAGCCGATGGTCGTCGTGATGGGCAACGGCAACGTCTCGAGCTTCGCCGACGAGCTCCTGCGCAACATCGTCCGCACGGCCGAGAGGCAGTACAACATCAGCTCCGACCCGGCGCAGCGTGCGCTGGCCGGGCTCTCGATGGGCGGTGGCCAGACCTTCGACGTCATGGTCTCGGACCCCGGGGAGTTCGCCTACCTGGGGACCTTCGGCGCGGGGCGGTTCAACAACCTCGACGCGCTGCCGGCCGAGGCCATCAACGCGGGTACCGCACTGCTGCGGTTGTACGTCGGCAACCCGACGGACGTCGCGTACAACGACGTCGCCGCGGCGCTGCCGAAGCTCGACGCCGCGGGTGTGCGCTACCAGTTCGACGGCGCCAACCCCGACGCCGGCCACAACTGGGACGCGTGGCAGGAGAACCTGATCGACTTCGCGCCGCGTCTGTTCGGCGGCGAGAGCCTGCCGGGGATGAGCCCGGGGCACACCGCGATCGAGGCTCCGTTCACCACACCCCCGTCCGGCACGACGCCCACGCCGTGGGTGTCGGAGGACGGCTACGTGACCTTCGAGACCTCCACCGAGTTCGCGAACGCCAAGCACGTCACGGTGTGGGCCAACTGGGGCCCGAGCCACCTGTGGACGCGGGTCGAGCTCTCCAAGGTGGGTGACCGCTGGCGCGGCACCGTGGGTCAGCTGGAGCCGGGCTGGTACCACTACCGCCTCATCGTCGACCGGGTCGCGGTGAAGGACACCTCCAACCCGACCTCCGTCACCACCGAGCCGACCTGGAGCCAGTTCCTGGTGCCGGGCGAGGGTGCCCGTCTCGTGACGCCGGCCCCCGAGGGGGAGCGGGGCACGGTGGCGCCGATGGCCTACCCCAGCATCACGGGCCAGCAGCGGACCGCGCTCGTGTGGACGCCCGTCGACTACGACGCCGAGAGGGCGGAGCCCTACCCCGTCCTGTACCTCCAGCACGGCGGTGGCCAGTCCTACACGGACTGGACCGAGATGGGTCAGGCCGCGAACATCCTCGACAACCACTACCGCGACGGCAACCTCGAGCCGATGGTCGTGGTGATGGGGAACGGCAACGTCCCGGACTTCACCCGCGAGCTGAAGGAGAACATCGTCCCGACGGCGGAGGCGACGTTCAACATCTCCTCCGAGCCGGCGGACCGGGCGCTGGCCGGACTCTCCATGGGTGGCGGTCACACCCTGACCGCCTGGCGGACCAACCCCGGCATGTTCTCCCACATCGGGGTGTTCTCGGCCGGGTACTCCGGCAACGGCTCGGATCTCGACGTCGACGCGCTCAACGCCGGGACCACGCTGCTGCGGCTCTACAACGGCAACGTCACGGACTTCACCTACGGCGGAGTCGTCACCATGCTGAGCGTCTTCGACCGGGTCGGGATCAAGTACGAGTTCGACGGCTGGTTCGAGGGTCCGCACGGGTGGGACACCTGGCAGTACGCCCTGGCGGACTTCGCTCCGCGCCTGTTCACCTCGGCCACGGCCGAGGACGGCGCGGGGATCCCCGTCGAGGCCACGGTGCCCCCGATCGCCCAGGGGCACCTGTCGATGACGGTCGCCGCGTACGGGGAGAAGGTCGTCCTCGGCGAGGCGCTCAACGTCGGTGACCGGCTGCGGCTGGCCGGGGCGCTGCCCCAGCTGACCGTCACCGACTCCCGCAGCGAGCAGCAGGCCGGGTCGAGCGGCTGGGCCGTCGCCGGCCAGTCGAGCGATCTGACCGGTGGGTCGCGGGAGATCCTCGCCGGCCACCTCGGGTGGACGCCGAAGGTCCTCACCCCCGCGAGGGCGTGACCGCGGCTGCTCCCGCGGCCACGGTGCTCTCCGGTGGCACGGGTCTGGCGGCTCCGAAGCGGCTGGCGCAGGCCGCTGCCGAGGGCCGCTCCGGGTCGACGGCGCTCGGCGCCGACCTGCTGCTGGAGGTCCCCGTGGACACGGTCCAGGGCACCTACAGGGGCACGGTGACCGTCAGCCTCTTCCCGACGGACTGACCCCGACCAGGACCGGCGCGGTCGGCCGAGAGCTCTCGGCCGGCCGTGCCGGTTCCTCGTGACGGGCGTCCGCGACGTCGGGCTCCTCCCGCGAGGGGGCCGCAGGAGCGGGGCCGTAGCATGACCGGGCGGACCGTCGGACGGTCTCCGCGTCGATGGAGGTCGGAATGACTGAGGAACACGCGCCGGTGCGCGTCCCCGCCACCATGCGCGGTGCCGTCACCATGCGCGAGGTCGCGGAGCGGGCCCAGGTCTCCCTCAAGACCGTCTCGAACGTGGTCAACGGCTACCCCTACATCAGGGCCACGACCAAGGAGCGGGTCGAGAGGGCCATCGAGGACCTCGGCTACCAGGTCAACCTGTCGGCCCGGAACCTGCGACGCGGCCGGACCGGAATCATCGGGCTCGCGGTGCCCGACCTCGCGGAGCCGTACTTCGGCGAGCTCGCCGGCATGGTCGTGCGCGCCGCGGACGAGCGCGGTCTGACCGTCCTCGTCGAGCAGGCGGCCGACCGCCGCCAGGAGCTCGACGTGCTCACGAGCGCCCGGCGGTCGCTGACCGACGGCCTGCTGTACTCGCCGATCGCCGCCAGCGTCGAGGACCTCGACGTCAGCACGCATCCCTACCCCCTGGTGCTCCTGGGGGAGCGGACCTTCGGCGTCGGGGTGGATCACGTCTCGATGGCCAACCTCGAGGGCGTGCGGGAGGCGACGCGGATGCTCCTGGCCTCCGGGGCGCGTCGGATCGCCGTGCTCGGCGTCCCGCCGGTGGAGGACAGGCGGCCCCCCGGCGAGCTGAGCGACCTGCTCGAGCGCGACGCCTCCTTCACGTCGGACTCCGCGGCGCTTCGCCTCGAGGGGTACCGGCGCGGGATGGCCGACGCGGGGATGGCGGTGGAGCCCGAGCTCCTCCTGCCGCTCACGTCCTGGCGGCGGTCTGCGGCCGCTGACCTGATGACGCGGACGGTCCGGGCCGGGGTGCAGTTCGACGCCGTCATCGGGCTGAACGACACGGTCGCGCTGGGAGCCCTGCACGCGCTCCAGCTGGCCGGGCTGCGGATCCCCGAGGACGTCCAGGTCGTCGGGTTCGACGACACCGAGGAGGCGCAGTTCGCCACCCCCGGTCTGACGTCGGTCTCCCCGAGCCGGAACCTCATCGCCGTCACGGGGGTCGAGCTGCTCCTCGAACGGATCGCGGGGCACGACGGGCCGCCGCGGCTCGTCGTGCCGCCCTTCGCGCTGGTCGAGCGCGGCAGCACGCAGCCGCAGCGCTGACCTTCGGCGGCGCCCTCTCCTGACGCGGCCCCGCCGGCTCTGCCGCGGCCACCCGAAACCGCGCCGACCCGCCATCTACATCGATGTGCAGAAGAGGTCGACGGATCTTCTCCATCGATGTAGAGTCGCCGCAGAGATCGACGCTCACCGAGGAGCGTCGTCGCCCGAGAGGCGCTGAGGGCCGAGGAGGGTCCGACCACGTGAAACGAATTCTGTACTCGCAGAAGCTGGCGCCGTACTTCTTCATCATGCCGTTCCTGATCACCCTGGCGATCTTCTGGCTGGTGCCCCTGCTGCGCTCGTTCGTGATGAGCACGCAGGAGGTGCTGTACGGCGAGGCCACCAGCGTCGGGATGAAGAACTACCAGCAGATGTGGAACGACCGCGTGTTCTGGCAGGCGATGTTCAACAGCCTGCGCTACATGGTCCTCACGCTGCTGCTGCTCATTCCGATCCCGATGGCGCTGGCGGCGATCACGAACGCGAAGTTCGGCGGCGAGCGGTTCAAGAACATCTTCAAGTCGACGATGTTCGTCCCCGCCCTCACCTCCGTGGTGGTGGCCGGCATCATCTTCCGGCTCATGTTCGCCGAATCGGAGAGCGCGCTCATGAATCAGGTGGTCGGCTTCTTCGGCTTCGGACCCGTGAGGTGGCTGCGGGAGGACATTCCGGGACTCGTCGCACTCCTGCTGCTGGCGCTCTGGCGCTGGACCGGTGTCAACATGATGTACTTCCTCGCCGGGATGCAGTCCATCTCGAAGGACTACTACGAGGCGGCCTCCCTCGACGGTGCGGGCAAGGTCGCGCAGTTCTTCCGGATCACGATCCCGAACCTCAAGCCGACCATCGTCTACGTCACGACGATCAGCGTGTACGGCGGGCTGGCGATGTTCCTCGAGAGCTTCATGCTCTACGCCGGGAACCAGTCGCCCAACAACCAGGGTCTGACGATCGTCGGGTACCTGTACCGCAAGGGGATCGAGGAGAACAACCTCGGATTCGCCTCCGCCGTCGGCGTGGTTCTGCTGGCTCTCATCATGATCATCAACATCACCCAGCTCACTGCCAGTGGCATGTTCCGGAAGGAGGCGCGATGAGCGCCCAGACCTCCAGGAAGCCTGCGGTCCGCCCCGTCACCCAGAGGACGGCGCGGGTGGTCCAGGCCGTCTTCCTCGCCCTGATCTCGCTGATCTCGCTGGTCCCGCTGGCGGCGATCGTCATGGGGACGTTCCAGAACGGCAGCGACGTCATCCGCAACGGCATCACGTTCGACGTCGACCTCTCGACGCTCTCGCTGGAGAACTACGTCCTGCTCTTCACGGACTCGGGCCTGTACTTCCGGTGGTTCGCCAACACGCTGGGACTCACGGTCGCCCAGGTCGTCGGCACGCTGCTGGTCAGCTCGTTCGTGGCCTACGGATTCGCCATGTACCAGTTCAGGGGGAAGACGGCTGCCTTCATCGCGGTGCTGCTCCTGATGTCGACGCCGTTCGAGATGTTGATGCTGCCGCTCTACGTCCAGGTCAACGAGCTGAACCTCTCGGACAGCTACGCCGTGATCGTGATCCCCTTCCTCGCCGCCGCCGTGACGATCTTCTTCTTCCGGCAGTACTTCCTGGGAATCCCGAAGGAGCTGCTGGAGGCCGGACGTGTCGACGGTGTGACGGAGTTCGGAATCTTCTTCCGTCTGATCATGCCCATCTCCCGGCCCGCGCTCGCCGCGATGGCGATCCTCAACGGGATGCTCGCGTGGAACAACTTCCTGTGGCCGCTGCTCGTGCTCCGCAGCCCGGAGAAGTTCACGCTGCCGATCGGCCTGAACACGCTGCTGACCCCGTACGGCAACAACTACGAGCTGCTGATCGTCGGCGCGTTCTTCTCGCTCATCCCCATCCTCGTTCTTTTCCTCGCCTTCCAGCGATTCTTCGTCGAAGGCATGACAGCAGGCGCGGTCAAGGGATGACCGCACCGAAACCCTCGAAGGAGAGAGTAGATATGTCGAAGAAGCGAATCCTGACCTCCGTGGCCGGCCTCGGCCTGGCAGTCTCCCTGGTCGCCGCGTGCGGTGGAGGTGGCGGGGGCACCGGTGGGACCGGGGGCTCCGGCGGGGAGACCAACGCCGACGGCGCCACACCGGTGGAGATGTGGGTCTTCGCCGAGCTCCACGCCGAGTACTACGAGGAGATGGCGCAGCAGTGGAACGAGAAGAACCCTGACGAGCAGATCGAGCTGAACGTCATCGTCTACCCCTACCAGGACATGCACAACAAGCTGCAGCTCGCGGCCAACTCCGGTCAGGGGATGCCCGACGTCGTCGACATCGAGGTCAACAAGTTCGCGAACTTCGTCAAGGGCTCCAACCCGCCCCTGTACGACCTGACGGAGGCGGCGGAGCCGTACGCGGACGACATCGTGCAGGCGCAGCTCGACCTCTACAGCCGTGACGGCAACCTGTACGCCTACCCCACGCACGTGGGCGCGTTCGTGGCGTTCTACAACACGGAGCTGCTCGAGGGTGCGGGGGTCGACTACACGACGATCGAGACGTGGGAGGACTTCGAGGCCGCCGGCGTCACGTACAACGAGGCCACGGGCAAGGCCTTCGGCGTCGCCAGCACGTCGGTGTTCTTCCAGGAGCCCCTCATGGTCGCCCAGCTCGGCGGGCAGATCTTCGAGGACGACGGGCTGGGTGCCGTCTCCATCGACACCCCGGAGATGACGGAGGTCATGGAGCAGATGGCCGGCATGAAGGAGGCCGGGGCCATCTCGACGATCCCCGGGGCCAGCCCGGACGACGAGGAGGCCTTCGGCGCCATCAACCGCGGTGACTACGCGGCCATCGTCTACCCGGCCTGGTACACCTCCCGGTTCGTGGACTACATGCCGGACCTCGCGGGCAAGATCGCGATCGCCCCGGCCCCGGCCCCGGCCGACGCCGAGGTGCTGACGATCGGTGGCGGTGGCACGGGAGCCGCCGTCGCCAAGGACTCGCCCGTCGCCGAGCTCGCGGCCGACTGGCTGTCCTTCGCCAAGCTCTCGCCCGAGGGCAACGTCGCGGTGTGGGAGGTCCTCGGCTTCGACCCCGTGAACATGTCGGTGTGGGAGGACACGGCGGTCACCCAGGACCCGGAGAACAAGTTCAACCAGTACTTCACGACGAACCTGTTCGACGTGCTGAACGAGGTCAAGAGCGGGATCGGCCACTTCGAGTCCTTCGCCAACCCGAACCTGCCCGCCGTGGACAACCAGTTCCGCACCGTCACCCTGAACGAGATCTACGAGAACGGCGTGGATCCCGCCCAGGCCCTGGCCGACTCGCAGAGCGACCTCCAGAACGAGCTCGGCGAGTGATCCGGCGCGAGAGCTAGGACGACCCGCAGGACCAGCAGCACCCGCACCACCAGCAGCAGGTGACGGCCGGGGCGCACCACCGCCCCGGCCGTCGCCCACCTCACCAGAAGCCGCCTCGCAGAGGAGAACCATGACCCCCGCTCGTCTCACGCTCGACCCCGCCTTCTGCGTCGGTCCCGTCCGCCGCCGCACCTTCGGGTCGTTCGTGGAGCACCTCGGACGCTGCGTCTACACCGGGATCCACGACCCGGCGCACCCGAGCGCCGACGCCGACGGCTTCCGGCAGGACGTCATCGACCTGACGCGCGAGCTCGGCGTCTCCACCGTGCGCTACCCGGGCGGCAACTTCGTCTCCGGCTACCGCTGGGAGGACGGCGTCGGCCCGCTCGAGAACCGCCCCACGCGCCTCGACCTCGCCTGGCACTCCTCCGACCCGAACACGGTCGGCGTCGACGAGTTCATGAGGTGGGCCAGGAAGGCGGGCGTCGAGCCGATGATGGCGGTGAACCTCGGCACGCGCGGCGTCCAGGAGGCGCTGGACCTGCTCGAGTACTGCAACGTCGGCAAGGGCACGGCTTTGGCGGACCGACGGCGGGCCAACGGCGCCGAGGAACCTCACGGCATCCGCATGTGGTGCCTGGGGAACGAGATGGACGGCCCGTGGCAGATCGGGCACAAGACCGCGCACGAGTACGGCCGACTGGCCGCCGAGACGGCGCGCGCGATGCGCATGATCGACCCGGGCCTCGAGCTCGTCGTCTGCGGCTCGTCCGGCTCCGGCATGCCGACCTTCGGCGCGTGGGAGCAGACCGTGCTGACGGAGACCTACGAGCACGTCGACCACGTCTCCGCCCACGCCTACTACTGGGAGGAGGACGGCGACCTCGACTCCTTCCTGGCCTCCGCCGTCGACATGGACGGCTTCATCGACGCGGTGGTGGCGACCGCCGACGCCGTGCGGGCGGCCGGCAAGCACACGAAGCGGATCAACGTCTCCTTCGACGAGTGGAACGTCTGGTACCAGAAGCGGGCCGAGTCCAGGCCGCCGACGGGCGACGACTGGCCGATCGCACCGGTCCTGCTCGAGGACACCTACACGGTGGCCGACGCCGTCGTCGTGGGCTCGCTCATCATCAGCCTGCTGCGCCACACCGATCGTGTCCACGCCGCGTCGCTGGCCCAGCTGGTCAACGTCATCGCACCGATCATGACCGAGCCCGGCGGGCGCGTCTGGAAGCAGACGATCTTCCACCCCTTCGCGCAGGCCTCGCGCCTGGCGCGCGGCGAGGTGCTGCGCCCGGTCATCGCCTCCGACACCTACGCCACGGCGAAGTTCGGCGACGTCCCGCTCGTCGACGGCGTCGCGACCTACGACGCCGAGACGGGCGAGACCGTCGTGTTCGCCGTGAACCGCTCGACCACGGACACGGTCCCGCTCGCCGTCGAGCTCCGCGCGCACGGCATCACGCTGATCGAGGCGACGAGCTACGCGCACGCCGACCCGCGCTGGTCCGCGAGCGTCGATGACGACGACACCGTGCTGCCGCGTCCCAACGGCTCGGCCGCGATCACCGCGGACGGCGAGGTCACCATGGACCTGCCACCGGTGTCCTGGAACGTGCTGCGGCTCGGCCGCGCGTGAGTCGAGGCGGCGCGCCGGGCGGGTGCGTCGCGGCACGGGCGGTGCGACGGCGGTGCTCGCGGTCGCCGTCGTGACCCACCTCGTGCGCGGGAAGGTGTGGTGCGCAACCCCCTCGCGGGTGGTGCGCACCCCCCTCGCGGGTGGTGCGCACCCCCCTCGCGGGTGGTGCGCAAGCCCCTCGCCGGTGGGTGGGCGACGGCGGCCGTGCCCTCGTCCGCCCGGAGGCCCTAGCCTGGGGGCACCCCCGCGATGGACCCCGGCGCGACCGACGCCCGACCCGCCCCGCACCCGCCCTCTCCCACCAGGAGCCCCCATGCGCCGCAGCGTCTCCTCCACCCTCGAGCTGACCCTGAGCGAGGGCGAGGTCCAGCTCGCGTTCATGGTCGCCGTCGCGCGCGTGCCCGGGCTGCGGATCGACGAGCGGCTGACCATCCACCTGGGCGACGAGCTCGTCGAGGCGACCGAGATCCCGGCGCCGCACAACGGCGTCGTGCACGACCTCACCGTGAACCCCGGCGTCTCGGGCACGCCCCTGGTGCTGAACTACCACGCCATCGTCGAGACCAACTGGGACGAGGTCGCCGCCGCGCACGACGACGCCGAGGGGGAGGAGATCGTCGGCGAGGCCGGCGGCCCCATCGACCTGCTGATGTACCTGCGCCCCAGCCGGTACGCCGAGTCCGACCGCTTCTTCGGCACCTCTCGCGCCGAGTTCGCGGGTCTGGCCGGGCGCGAGCTGGTGCTCGCCGTCGCCGACTGGGTCAACCACCACCTGCGCTACACGCCGGGCGCGAGCCGTCCGACCGACGGCGCCGTCGAGACCCTCCTGGCGCGCCAGGGGGTGTGCCGCGACTTCGCGCACGTCGCCGTCGCGCTGCTGCGGGCGCTCGACGTCCCCGCGCGCCTCGCGGCCGTCTACGCCCCCGGCCTGTTCCCGATGGACTTCCACGCCGTCGCCGAGGCCTGGGTCGAGGGCGGGTGGCACGTCATCGACCCGACCCGGCTGGCCCCGCGCCAGACGCTCGTGCGCGTGGCGACGGGCCGCGACGCCTCCGACACGGCCTTCCTGTCCAGCTACGGCGCCCGCCTCACGCTCGACCGGATCAAGGTGCTCGCGACGTCGGACCCCTTCCTCCCGACCGACGACCACCGCTCGATGCTGCGCGTCCCCTGACCCGGGACCTCGCCGACCTCGTGCCGCAGCGGCGACGCGGGGGACAATGGAGCCCATGACAGATGCCAGCGGAACCCCCGACGTCCCCGGCCGTCCGCGCCGCCCCGCCTCGCTCGACCCGGTCCAGGCGGCCCAGGTGCCGGGTGGGGTGGATCCCGCCGCGCGCGCCCAGGCGGCCCACGTCACCGCCCACGCGCTGCTCGGCCGCGGCCACGAGGCCGGGATCGCCCCCGACGAGGTGGCCCGGCTCGTCCGGCTGGTCGAGACCGAGGGGGTCGACACCGTCGCCGCCCTCTGGGCCGACAGCGCCGGCGACTCCCTCCCCGGGGCGCTCTGGCGTCTGTACATGCTGCGCGAGTGGATCCGCCGCGTCCCCCTGGAGGTCGCCGACCGGTACGCGCTCGGATCGCGTCGCGCGGAGGTGGCCGACGCCGTCGCGGGGCTCCCGCACCCGCCCACCCCGAGGAGGTGGCGGCGCTCGCGGACGCCGTCCTCACCGGGGCGGTGACCGCCGACCTCGACGTCGCGCTCGACCGCGCCGCGGCGTTCTACCGCGTCGTCGGCACGGGGACGGCGCTCGACGCCGACCTGCACGACCTCCCGCACGGCCCCGAGGCCGAGACGGCCACCCGCCGCGCCGCCAACCTCGTGCGCACCTCCGAGGAGCTGCGACACGCCGCGCGCCGCGCCCGGGCGGGGGAGCTCCAGTGATGCTCGAGGATCTCGTCCCCACCGGCACCCCCGGCGACACCGAGTCCGTCGAGGCCGTCCTCGCGCTCGCGGCCCGCGCGGAGGCGCACGACGGCGTCGCGCCCCTCTCGGAGGAGTTCCTCCTCGCGCTCCGCTCCGGTGGCGACCACCTCGCGCTCGGGCCGGGAGCCGGGCACCTCGTCAGCCGCGCGCAGGACGGCAGCGTCGACGGCGTCGCGGTGCGCGCGGGCGACGGCGTCGAGATCGTCGTCGACCCCGCCCACCGTCGGCGCGGGGTCGGTCGCGCGCTGCTCGACGCCGCCCGTGCGGCGGTCCCGACCAGCCGGTTCTGGGCGCACGGCGACCTGCCCGGCGCGCGCGCCCTCGCCGTCGCGACCGGTCTGGGAGCCGCCCGCGAGCTGCTGAAGCTGGGCCGGTCGGTGACGGCGGAGGACGCCGCCTCGCCCGAGGCCCCGGGGGTGCTGACGCTGAGCGACTACGGCGACAACCGTGACGCGGGCCTGGACGACTGGCTGCAGCTCAACGCCCTCGCGTTCGCCGACCACCCCGAGCAGGGGCGGTGGACCACCGGCGACCTGGCCGATCGCGTCGCCGAGCCCTGGTTCGACGCCGACCTGCTCCTCCTGCTGCCCCGGGACGGGGCGCGCGGCGAGCCGCTCGAGGCCAGCCTCTGGCTCAAGCCCCAGGGCGAGGTCTGCGAGATCTACGTCGTCGCCGTCCACCCCGACAGCGCCGGCCGCGGTCTCGGGCGCGCGGTGCTGGTGCACGCGCTCGGCGTCGCGGCGCGCCGCGGCTTCGCCGACGTCGAGCTCTACGTCGACGGCGGGAACACCGCCGCGCGACGGCTCTACGAACGCGCGGGGTTCGACGTGCGAACGCGGGACGTCCAGTACGCGTCGTGACCGGGAGCGTCGCCGTCGACGTCCGAGCGCGCCGGTGAGCAAGGATCGCCGTCGACCCCGGCGGGTGCCACGATAGGGACATGACCGATCGCCCCCTCACCGAGTCCGCCGCGCAGGACGCCTCCGACGACGTCGACCTCCACCACGAGGGGATCGAGCTGCCGTCGGCACCGGTCGAGGAGGAGCTGGACGAGCTGGCGCCGCTGCCCGCCGACAGGTTCGCCGACCGTGAGCTGAGCTGGCTCGCGTTCAACGAGCGCGTGCTCGAGCTCGCCGAGGACCCGAGCATGCACCTGCTCGAGCGGTGCCGGTTCGCCGCGATCTTCGCGTCCAACCTCGACGAGTTCTTCATGGTCAGGGTGGCCGGCCTGAAGCGGCGCATCGCGACCGGGCTCGCCGTCACGGCGGCGTCCGGCCTCACCCCGCGGCAGGTGCTCGAGGCGATCTCCGTGCGGGGGCACGAGCTCATGGAGCGGCACGCGCGCGTGTTCGCCGAGCTGCTCGCGCCGGCGCTCGCGGAGGAGGAGATCACCTTCGTCCACTGGGACCAGGTCCCCGACGACGAGCAGGACCGCCTGCACAAGTACTTCCGTCGCCAGATCTTCCCCGTGCTGACGCCGCTCGCCGTCGACCCGGCGCACCCGTTCCCCTACATCTCCGGGCTCTCGCTCAACCTCGCCGTCGTCGTGCGCAACCCCACGACGGAGAAGGAGCACTTCGCCCGCGTCAAGGTGCCGCCGTCCCTGCCGCGCTTCATCGCCGTCGACGAGGCGGTGGCCAAGGGCGAGGTCGAGGCGAGCCGGGCGCGCCGCTTCATCGCGCTCGAGGAGCTGATGGCGGCCCACCTGCACTACCTGTTCCCCGGGATGGAGGTCGTCGAGCACCACTCCTTCCGCGTCACGCGCAACGAGGACGTGGAGGTCGAGGAGGACGACGCCGAGAACCTGCTGAAGGCCCTGGAGAAGGAGCTGCTGCGGCGCCGGTTCGGTCCGGCCGTCCGCCTCGAGCTCGCGCCCGACATCTCGCCGCAGGTGCGCCGCCTGCTCGTGAGAGAGCTCGGCGTCAGCGAGCACGAGGTCTACGTGCTGCCGACCCCGCTCGACCTCACGGGGCTCAACGTCGTGGCCGACGTCGACCGCCCCGAGCTGTCCTACCCGCGGTTCGTCGGGCGCACGCCCCGCGCGCTGGCCGAGGTGGAGAGCGCGAACCCCACCGACTTCTTCGCGGCGATCCGCGAGCGCGACATCCTGCTGCACCACCCCTACGACTCCTTCTCCACGAGCGTGCAGCAGTTCCTCGCCCAGGCGGCGGCCGATCCGTCGGTGCTCGCGATCAAGCAGACGCTGTACCGCACGTCGGGCAACTCCCCGATCGTGGACGCCCTCATCGACGCCGCCGAGGCGGGCAAGCAGGTGCTCGCGATCGTCGAGATCAAGGCGCGCTTCGACGAGCAGAACAACATCTCCTGGGCCCGCAAGCTCGAGCAGGCGGGCGTCCACGTCGTCTACGGCATCGTCGGACTCAAGACGCACTGCAAGCTCTCGCTCGTGGTGCGGCAGGAGGCGGACGGTCTGCGCCGGTACTGCCACATCGGCACGGGCAACTACAACCCCAAGACCGCGCGCATCTACGAGGACCTGGGCCTGCTCACGTGCGACGGCGAGGTCGGCCAGGACCTCACCCGCCTGTTCAACCAGCTCTCCGGCTACGCGCCCAAGAGCCGGTTCCACCGCCTGCTCGTGGCCCCCCGCTCCATCCGCAACGGCCTGGTGGAGCGCATCGAGCGCGAGATCGACAACCACCGCGCCGGTCGCGAGGCCTGGGTCAACATCAAGGTCAACTCGATCGTCGACGAGGCCACCATCGACGCGCTCTACCGCGCGTCGCAGGCGGGGGTGCCGGTCGGCGTCGTCGTCCGCGGCATCTGCGCGATCAAGGCGGGCGTGCCCGGCCTCAGCGAGAACATCACGGTGCGCTCGATCCTCGGGCGGTTCCTCGAGCACTCGCGCATCTACGCCTTCGCCAACGACGGCGAGCCCGAGTACTTCATCGGCAGCGCCGACCTGATGCACCGCAACCTCGACCGCAGGGTCGAGGTGCTGGTGCGCCTGGTCGACCCCGACCACCTCGCGAAGCTGCACCACCTGTTCGAGGTCTCGCTCGCCGACACCACCCGCTCGTGGCACCTGCGCGACGCCGGCGGCGAGCAGCAGTGGGTGCGCGTGGCCACGGGGGAGGACGGCGAGCCGCTGCTCGACCTCCAGGCCAGCCTCATGCCGCGCTCGCGCCAGCGCGCCCGCACGGGCCTGCGCTGACGCGGCGGGCGAGCGCCGGCGGAGCGGGTCGAGCATGGTGTCGACGCCGAAGGTGACGGGGACGGTGCACGCGGCCGGGGCGGTCGTGTGGCGAACGAGCGGCAAGCGGCTCGAGGTGCTGCTCGTGCACCGACCGCGCTACGACGACTGGTCGTGGCCGAAGGGCAAGCTGGACCCGGGGGAGACGATCCCGGCGTGCGCCGTGCGCGAGGTCGCGGAGGAGACCGGCGAGGACGTCGTGCTCGGGCTCGCGCTGCCCCAGGTGCGCTACCGGCTCGACGACGGGCGCCTCAAGGTCTGCCACTACTGGGCCGGCCACGTCGTCGACCCCGACAACCCCTCGGTCCTGGCGCGGGGCGAGATCCCGCCCTGCGACCCCCGCGAGATCGACGAGTCGCGGTGGGTGCACGCGCGCGAGGCGCGCGAGATGCTCACCCGCCCGGCCGACCGCGCCCCGCTGGACGCGCTGGTGGACCTCTGGGAGGACGGAGTGCTGGACACCCGTGCCTTCGTCGTGCTCCGGCACGCCCGGGCCCGCAAGCGCAGCGCCTGGAAGGGGGGCGAGACCGACCGGCCGCTGACGGCGACGGGGCTGCACGACGCCGTCGCCCTCGTGGGCACCCTGGCCGCGTTCGGGATCGTCGAGGTGGCCTCGAGCCCGTGGGAGCGGTGCACGGCGACGGTCGCGCCCTACGCGAGCGCCGCGCAGCTGGAGATCCTCGAGGTGCCCGAGCTCACGGAGGCGTCCACCGCGGCCCGCCCGAAGCACGCCGCCAGGGCCGTCGAGAAGCTGATGGCGGCGTTCCGCCCGCGGCGGGCCGCCGACCCCGCCAGTGACGGCGCCGTGGTGTGCACGCACCGGCCGGTGCTGCCGACGGTCCTGGAGACGCTGTCCGGGCGCGCGCCGCGTCGTGTCAGCGCACAGTTCCCCGACTCCAACCCCTATCTGCGCACCGGCGAGATGCTCGTGACGCACGTGCTGCCGCGGCACCGTCGCGGGGTGCGGATCGTCGCCGTCGAGCGGCACCGTCCCACCGCGTGAGGGTCCGCACCCGAACCACGTCGTCAGCGTTTCGCCAACGTGTCGTCAGCGCTCCGTCAACTCGTTGTGAGACCGCTCACACGCGGGCAAGGTGTCGGACCTCGTTCAACTTCCGTTCACCTTCGGCGGGGGCGCGCGTCATCCTCGTTCCCTACGTTCTCGTCATGGCAAGGCGCGTCAGCGCTTGTCCACACGACGAGAGGGTTTGAAAAGTGAAGCTGTCGATTCGCCGCGGTGTCACCACCGCGATTGCCGCGAGCACCGTCCTCGTGCTCGCTGCCTGTGGCGGCGGAAGCTCCGACCCCGAGACCACCGACGGTGGTTCGGAGTCGTCGAGCACGTCCGAGGGTGGCGCGGACCTCGCCGACCTGAGCGGCACGCTCGCCGGCGCCGGCGCCTCCTCGCAGGAGAACGCCATGAACGGCTGGCTCGCCGGCTTCCAGGAGCAGGCGCCCGGCGTCCAGCCCTCCTACGACGCGGTCGGCTCGTCCGGCGGTCGTGAGCAGTTCCTGTCCGGCGGCGTGCAGTTCGCCGGCTCCGACTCCCCGCTGAAGGAGGAGGAGATCGCGACCGCCCAGGAGATGTGCACCGAGCCGCTCGAGCTGCCGCTCTACATCTCCCCGATCGCGGTCGTCTACAACCTCCCGGACGTCGACGCGGACAACATCAACCTCGACTCCGACACCATCGCCAAGATGTTCGCCGGCGAGATCACGTCGTGGGACGACGAGGCCATCGCCGCGCAGAACGAGGGCGTCGAGCTCCCCGCCGTCGACATCATCCCGGTCAACCGCGCCGACGGCTCGGGCACCACCGAGAACTTCCAGGAGTACCTGGTCGCCACGGCGCCCGACTCCTGGCCCTACGAGGCCAGCGACACCTGGCCGGTCTCCGGCGGTCAGTCCGGCAACGGCACGTCCGGCATGATCTCCACGGTCGAGTCGACCGAGGGCACCATCGGGTACGCCGACGCCTCGCGCGCCGGTGACCTCGGCACCGTCGCCCTCAAGGTGGGCGAGGAGTACGTGCCGTTCTCGCCCGAGGCCGCCGCGACCGCCGTCGACGCCTCGCCGCTGACCGAGGACGCGACCGACCTGCGCATCACCTACGAGCTCGACCGCACCACGACCGAGGCCGGCGCCTACCCGCTCGTCCTCATCTCGTACTCGCTGGCCTGCCAGACGTACGAGAACGCGTCGGACGCCGCCAACGTCAAGGCGTTCCTGTCCTACGTCGCCAGCCCCGAGGGCCAGGACCGCGCCGCCATGCCCGACGTCGCCGGTTCCGCCCCGATCTCCGAGGACCTCCGCACGGACATCCTCGCCGCGATCGACCAGATCTCCTGATCTGACGACGCCTCCGGCCGCTGCGGCCCCCGCCAGGGGGCCGCAGCGGCCGGGCCTCGCCCGGTCCAACCGAAGGGAACAGCGTGTCGATCGCCACGCAGGCGCCGCAGTCCGCAGGCGACCCCGGCCTGCCTGACACCACGAAGCCGGTGCGGAAGGGGAAGCACCCCGGACGACTGGGCAACCGGCTGTTCGCCGGCATCTCCACCACCGCCGGGATCATCATCCTCGCGGTGCTCGCCGCGGTCGCCGTGTTCCTCCTCATCCAGGCCGCCCCGGCCCTGCAGGCCTCGGCGGACGAGATCGCCGGTGAGTCGATCACGCGCGACGCGGGCAACCTGTGGAGCTACATCGCGCCGCTCCTGTTCGGCACGGTCCTGTCTGCCGTGCTCGCCATGATCGTGGCCGTGCCGCTCAGCGTGGGCATCGCGCTCTTCATCGCGCAGTACGCCCCAAGCGCATCGCCTCGACGATGGCCTACCTGATCGACCTGCTCGCGGCGATCCCCTCGGTGGTCTACGGACTCTGGGGCGTGTACTTCCTGCTGCCGGTCGTCAGCCCCTTCTTCTCGTGGCTGAGCAGCACGCTCGGCTTCATCCCGCTGTTCGCCGACTACCAGGCGCCGGCCCGCAACGTCCTGTCGGCCTCCCTCGTGCTGGCCGTCATGTGCCTCCCGATCATCACCGCCGTCTCCCGCGAGGTCTTCCTCCAGACGCCGCGCCTGCACATCGAGGCCTCCCTCGCCCTCGGGGCGACCAAGTGGGAGATGATCCGCCAGGCCGTGCTGCCCTTCGGGCGCTCCGGCGTCGTGTCCGCCTCGATGCTGGGCCTCGGTCGCGCGCTCGGCGAGACGATGGCCGTCCTGATGGTGATCTCGCCCGGATTCCTCATCAACTTCTACCTGCTCAAGCCCGGCCAGCACCAGAGCATCGCCGCCAACATCGCGGCGCAGTTCCCCGAGGCGAGCGGTCTGTCCACGAACATCCTCATCGCGACGGGTCTGGCGCTGTTCGTGCTGACCCTGGGCGTGAACATGCTGGCGCGCTGGATCGTCTCGCGCCGCGCCGAGTTCTCGGGAGCGAACTGACATGGCCACCACCGTGACCGAGCGCCCGGGCGACGCCCCCTCGTTCGAGACCACCCCGATCGGCCGCCGCCGCAAGCGGACCGACCTGGCGATGCGCATCGTCGTCACGCTCGCGTTCGTGATCGCGCTCGTCCCGCTGATCTCGCTGCTGTGGCTGACGATCAGCAAGGGCCTCGCGTGGCTGAGCTGGGACTTCGTCTCGACCGACATGGTCGGCGTGTTCGGCAGCATGACCAGCGGCGGCATCCTGCACGCCATCCTCGGCACGCTCCAGATCACCGCGTGGGCGACGCTCATCTCGGTCCCGATCGGCCTGCTGACGGCGATCTACCTGGTCGAGTACGGCCGGGGTGCCCTCGCCCGCACGCTGACGTTCTTCGTCGACGTCATGACCGGCATCCCCTCGATCGTCGCGGGCCTGTTCGCCTTCGCGCTCTTCACGCTCATCTTCGGGACGTCCTACCGCGCCGGGATCATGGGCTCGATCGCCCTGTCGGTGCTGATGATCCCCGTCGTCGTGCGCTCGACGGAGGAGATGCTCAAGCTCGTGCCGAACGAGCTCCGCGAGGCCGCGTACGCCCTCGGCGTGCCCAAGTGGCTGACGATCATCAAGGTCGTGCTGCGCACCGCGCTCGGCGGTATCGTCACCGGAGTCGTGCTGGCCATCGCCCGCGTCATCGGTGAGACCGCGCCGCTGCTGCTCACGGTCGGCCTGGTGGCCCAGGTGAACACGAACATGTTCGACGGCCGCGTCGCCACCCTGCCGGTGTTCGCCTACCGGTCCTACCAGCAGGGCGGCATCGGGATGGACCGGGCGTGGGCGGCCGCGCTCGTGCTCATCGTGATCATCATGGTCTTCAACCTCATCGCCCGCGCCATCAGCAAGAAGTTCTCGATCGCGCAGAAGTAGCGCCCCCGAGACCCGACGCCGCACCTTCCCAGGAGAACCTCAATGTCCAAGCGCATCGATGTCAGCGATCTCGACATCTACTACAGCGACTTCCTCGCCGTGAAGGGCGTGACCATGGCCATCGAGCCGCGTTCCGTGACCGCCCTCATCGGCCCGTCCGGCTGCGGCAAGTCGACCTTCCTGCGCACGCTGAACCGCATGCACGAGGTCATCCCCGGTGCCCGCGTCGAGGGCAAGGCCGTCATGGACGGCGTCGACCTGTACGGCGCCGGGGTCGACCCGGTCGAGGTCCGCCGCCAGATCGGCATGGTCTTCCAGCGTCCGAACCCGTTCCCGACGATGTCGATCCGCGAGAACGTGCTGGCCGGCGTCAAGCTCAACAACCGCCGCCTGCCCAAGTCCGCGGCCGACGAGCTCGTGGAGGCCTCGCTGCGCGGCGCCAACCTCTGGAACGAGGTCAAGGACCGTCTCGACAAGCCCGGCTCCGGCCTCTCGGGCGGCCAGCAGCAGCGTCTGTGCATCGCCCGCGCGATCGCCGTCCAGCCCCAGGTTCTCCTCATGGACGAGCCGTGCTCCGCGCTCGACCCGATCTCCACGCTCGCGATCGAGGACCTCATCAGCGAGCTCAAGGCGGACTACACGATCGTCATCGTGACCCACAACATGCAGCAGGCCTCGCGCGTCTCCGACCGCACCGGCTTCTTCAACCTCGAGGCGACCGGCAAGCCCGGCCAGCTCGTCGAGATGGACGACACCACGACGATGTTCTCCGCACCGTCCCAGAAGGCCACCGAGGACTACATCTCGGGCCGCTTCGGGTGATCTGAGACCCCCGCACGCAGCGAGACGGCCGGCCTCCCCTCGGGGAGACCGGCCGTCTCGTCGTTGCCGGAGCGGGACAGATCTACAGCAGGAAGAAGTGCAGGATCCAGAACGTCAGGGCGGCGATCCCGGCCGCCATCGGGATGGTCAGCACCCAGGCGATCGCGATGTTCTTGGCCACGCCCCAGCGCACGGCGGAGAGACGCTTGGTGGCGCCGACGCCCATGATCGCCGACGTGATCGTCTGCGTCGTGGAGACGGGCGCGTGCAGCCCCATGGCCATGACGTAGAGGACGACGGCGGAGACCGACTCGGCCACGAAGCCGCGGGCCGGGTCGAGGTCGATGATCTTGCGACCCAGGGTCCGCATGATGCGCCAGCCGCCCGCGTAGGTGCCGAGCGAGATGGCGGCGGCCGCCGAGAGCTTCACCCAGAGCGGGATGCCGTCGCCGTCGTTCGCCCAGCCGACCGTGAGGAGCGCCAGGAAGATGACGCCCATCGTCTTCTGGGCGTCCTGCAGGCCGTGGCCCAGGGCCATCGCCGCGGCGGAGACGGTCTGCGCGAGCCGGAAGCCCCGCGTCGTCGGACCCGGCCGGGCGTTGCGGAACAGCCACAGCACGCCGATCATCAGCCCGAACGCGAGCGAGAAGCCCACGACGGGCGAGACGATCATCGGGATGACGACCTTCTCGAAGACCGAGCCCCACTGGACGATGAAGGAGCCCGCGAGCCCGGCCCCCACCAGCCCGCCGATGAGGGCGTGGGAGGAGGAGGACGGCATCCCGAACCACCAGGTGACCAGGTTCCAGCCGATGGCTCCCACGAGGGCGGCCAGCACCACCACGAGCGCCGCGTGGGCACCCTCACCCGAGGACGTGTCGAACGTGACGATGTTGCGGGCGATCGTGTCGGCGACCGACGTGCCCAGCAGGGCGCCGATGAAGTTCATGACCGCGGCCATCAGCAGCGCGGCGCGCGGCGTGAGGGCGCGGGTCGAGACCGACGTCGCGATCGCGTTCGCGGCGTCGTGGAACCCGTTCGTGTAGTCGAACCCGAGCGCCAGGGCGACGACCAGGATGACGAGGGCGACCTCCACCGATCAGGCTTCCTTGAGGACGATGGTCTCGACGGCGTTGGCCGCCGTCTCGAACGCGTCGATGGCCGCCTCGAGGTTGTCCGCGATCTCCTTGATCTTCATGATCGCGATCGGGTCGGAGCCGGCCGGTGTCTGGCCGTCGAAGATGTCGCTGATGAGGCGGCGGTGGGTGCGGTCGCCCTCGTTCTCGAGGCTGTTGATCTCGACCCAGTACTCGCGCAGGTTCTTCATCGTGCTCAGGCGGGGCATGGCCTCGGCCGTCAGCTCGGCGCAGCGCTGCAGCACACCGACCTGCGCGACGACGCCGGCCGGCAGCTCGCCGAGGCGGTACAGGACGATGAGGTCGGCGACCTCCTCCATGTAGTCCATGCAGTCGTCGAGCCGGCTCGCGAGCTCGTAGATGTCGTCGCGGTCGAACGGGGTCACGAACGTCTCGTTGACGCGGCGCAGGATCGCGTGGGTGGCCTCGTCGGCCTGGTGCTCGGCGTCGCGCATCTGCTCGGCGAGCGCCACCCGCGCCGCCGGGGCGCTGCCCACGACCTGCGCGAGGATCTCCGCCCCGACCGGCAGCAGCTTCGCCTGGTCGCTGAGGAGGGAGAGGACTGAGGTGTCGCGAGGCTTGAGGCGCAGACGCACGAGTGACTCCGGTCGATGGTCGGTCGGTGGGACGCCGGACCGGGAAGCGCCTCTCGGCGCGTGGCCGCTCGAAGCGGCAGATGTTGGAGCCCGGGGCTTGCCCGGCCCGACGTCGACGTAACTGTAACGCCTCGATGGACGGCACGTAACGCGAGTGCGAACACCGTCTGAACGGCTGGAATCGGCACCGGAAACCCCGCCGCCACAGGGGCGACGGGGCAGGCGGACGGGAGGTTCGGGAAGCGTTCGGGCGCTCCGCCGACGCGGGCGGCTCAGGCCCGGGCGGAGCCCTGGCCGGAGCGGCGGGGGAGGGGTGCCGGGGCGTCGGTCTCGTCGGCGTCCAGGTCGTCGTCGTTCGCGGCGTCGCGACGATCGCGCGGCGGCTCGAACCGGTAGCCGACGTTGCGGACGGTACCGATCAGCGTCTCGTGCTCGATGCCGAGCTTGGCGCGCAGGCGGCGGACGTGGACGTCGACCGTCCGGGTGCCCCCGTAGTAGTCGTAGCCCCAGACCTCCTGCAGGAGCTGGGCGCGGGTGAAGACGCGGCCCGGGTGCTGCACGAGGTACTTGAGGAGCTCGAACTCCTTGTAGGTGAGATCGAGCGGACGGCCGCGGAGCCTGACCGTGTAGCCGGACGGATCGATCGCGAGCTCGCCCGCCTGGATCTCGGCGTCCTCGTCGGCCACGCGCTGCTGGCGGGTGCCCTCGGCGAGCAGCCGCAGGCGCGTGGACAGCTCGGCCGGACCGGCGGTGTCGAGAACGATGTCGTCGGTGCCCCAGTCCGAGTTGACGACGGTCAGCCCGCCCTCGGTCAGCACGAGCAGCAGCGGGACGGTCAGCCCGGTGGAGCGGATCAGGCGGCACGTCGTCCGGGCCGTGGCGAGGTCGCGCCTGCCGTCCAGGATCACGAGATCGGAGTCGGGGGCGTCCAGGAGCGCGGAGGGCTCCACGGGCAGCACCCGCACCCGATGGTTGAGAAGCCCGAGGGCGGGGAGCACCTGGGAGGAGCCCCCCGGTTCCGACGTCAGCAGCAGCAGCTCGGCCACGCGCGTCCCTTCGCTCGGGTGTCCGGATCGGCCCCACTGTATTGCAGTACCGTGGACACGGCCCCGCGAGGGTCACCAGACGTCGGACGAAGGAGCAGTGGGTGCGGACCCTGATCGGTGCGTCGACCCGTGCTGTCATCAGCTCCGTGGCCACCGCGGCGTTCGCCGCGGTCGCCCTCGCGAGCTGGGACATCGCCCTCGCGATCATGGTGGTCCTGGTCCTCCTGTTCGCCTGGGGCTGGCCCCAGCTGCTCGCTCTGCCGGCCTTCACCGGCACCCGCGTCCTCCTCCTGGTCGTGGCCGCCGCGGCCTTCGCCGCGGTGTGGCTGACGGGCGACCTGACGGCGCTGACGCTGGTCGGCGCCCTGGCGGTGGTGGCCGCGTTCGTGCGGGAGTTCGCGCGACGGGACGGTCGTCCACGCCTCATCGAGTCGCTCGCGGCATCGGCGACCGGCATCGTCGTGGTCGTCTCGGCCGCCGGTTGGGTCGCCGTCGGCGAGGGGCCGCTGCAGCTCACCGTCGTGCTCACCGCCGCGGTGACGCTCGCGGCCGGTTCGGCCTGCGCCGCGCTCCACCTCCCGCCGTGGCCGCACGCGATCGTCACGATCCTGGCCGCGACGGGGATCGGCATCGGGGCCGGGTTCGTGCTCCCGGACGAGCTCGGGTACGTCGTCTCCGGACTCGTCGGGTTCGCGGCCGGTCTGCTCAGCGCGGCGCTGCACGCCCTGCTCGGGCGCTACCCGTCCGCGGGGCGCCCCGCGGCCGCCGTCGCCGCCGCCGTGCTGCCGGTCGCCGTCGTCGGCATCCCGGTCTACGTGCTGCTGCGCTTCTTCCTCGTCTGAGTCCACGGCCGGGTCCACGGCCGGGTCCGCGGCCGGGTCACGGCCGGGCTCACCTTCCGGTCCACGACGTAGGCTGGTGGCATGAGCACCCTGCACCTCGTCTTCACGATCCTGATCGGCGTCGTCGCCGTCGCGATCATGTGGTTCGCCGGCTACGTCGTCTACCGGCTGCTGAAGCAGAGCCGATGAGCTTCGAGCTGCCATACGACCTGTCGCCCGACCTCTACCCGCTGGCCTGGCTGGTCGGAACCTGGCGCGGTCCGGGCGTGCTCGCCTACCCTGACATCCCCGAGCGACCGATCGTCGTGGACGTCGAGCTGACGCACGACGGCGGCCCCTACCTCGCCTACACCTCGACCATCTCGCTGCTCGAGGGTGCGCTGCCCGACCGCGAGCAGCAGTTCGACCCGGCGGCGCTCGAGGCCGGCGCCATCTGGTCGCGCGAGTCCGGCTTCTGGCGCCCGTCCTCGGCCGGCGAGGCGCTGCCGGTCGCGGGCGCTCCCGCCGACGCCCCGTCGCCCAGCGGCCTCGAGGTCATCGTGGCCGAGGCCTCCGGCGCGGCGTGGCTCTTCACCGGCTCGGCCCAGGGCCCGCGCGTCGACATCGCCAGCCAGCACGTCGGCCGCACGGCCACGGCGGCCGACGTCGTCGCGCAGCGCCGGATGTACGGCTGGGTCCGCGGCGAGATCTTCTTCTCGATCGAGCTGGCCGCGTTCGGCCACGAGCTGCAGTCCTACGCCACCGGCCGCCTGACGCGCTCCGCGCCGGGCGCGTGACGCGGTGATGCTGCCGCTGCCCGGCGCCGTCGTCGGCGCCGCCCCCGACGGCGGGGTGGCCGCGCACTACGGCGACCCGTCGCGCGAGCAGCGGCGCCTGGCCGCCGGCCGCGCCGTCGTCGACCTCGGCAACCTCGCCGTCGTCGCCGTCACCGGTTCCGACCGGCTCAGCTGGCTCGACACCCTCACCTCCCAGCGCGTGCGCGATCTCGCGCCCGGGGCGGCGAGGGCCGCAGCGCCGAGCTGCTGCTGCTGGACGTCCACGGCCGCGTCGAGCACTCCGCCGCGCTGGTGGACGACGGCACGACCGCCCACCTGATCACCGAGGGGGCGCACGCCGAGGAGCTGGCCGCGTTCCTCGAGCGGATGCGCTTCATGCTCGACGTCGCGGTCGCGACGGCGGACGTCGCCGTCCTCGGCTTCGTCGCACCCGACGGCGTGCGCTCGTCGCCGCTCGCGCAGGAGCTCGCCGTCGCCGTCGGGCACCGCGGTGGGTCGCTCCTGCTGTGGGCCGATCCGTGGCCCGGCGTCGTGGAGGGCGGGACGCGCTACGCCGACGTCGCCGAGCACCCCGGATCCCTGACCCCGTTCGTCCTCGCGCTGGTGGAACCCGCGGCGGTGGACGACCTCGTCGCGCACCTCGCGCGCGAGGGCGTCGGTGTGGCCGGGTCGCTCGCGTGGGAGGCGCTCCGCGTCGCCGCCTGGAGGCCGCGACTGGCCCGCGAGGTCGACGACAGGTCGCTGCCGCACGAGCTCGACTGGCTGCGCACCGCCGTCCACCTGGACAAGGGGTGCTACCGCGGCCAGGAGGGCGTGGCGCGCACCTACAACCTCGGCAGGCCGCCGCGTCGTCTCGTGATGCTGCACCTCGACGGCTCCGACCACCTGCTGCCCGAGGTGGGCGCCGCCGTCGCGCTCGGCGAGAAGGTCGTCGGACGCGTGACGAGCGTGGCCCGCCACCACGAGCTCGGACCGATCGCGCTCGCCGTCGTCAAGCGCTCGGTGCCGCCCGAGGAGGACCTGCGGGTGCAGGGCCCGGCGGGCGACATCGCCGCGTCGCAGGAGCTCGTCGTCGGGGTCGAGGGGTTCGGCGAGGGCCGCCCGCAGGCGCGCGCCGCCGTCACCCCGGGACTTCGCCGCCGCCAGGAGCCGTGAGCTCCCGGGTCCCGCGCGGCCTGCGCCTGGGACTCGATCGCGCGCGGGACGGCCTCGTCCCCGTCGCCTGGGTGAGCCTGGCCACGGGCGTGGCCTACGCCGTCGCCGGGCTCGTGCTGGGGCACCCCTACCCGTTCTTCGCCGCGGTGGCCGCGTTCTCGGCCCTCGGCTTCACCGCCGACGTCCAGCCGCGACGCGTGGGGGAGGTGGCGCTGGGGATATCGCTCGGCGTCGGGATGGGCGAGGCGATCCAGCTGACGTTCGGGTCGGGGCCGCTGCAGACCACCGCCGTCGTGTTCGTCGCGGTGATGATCGCCAAGGTCCTCGACCCCTCGCCCGTGCTCACGACGCAGTCGGCGGTGCAGTCGATCGTCGTGCTGGGGCTGCCCATCGTGTCCTCCTCCGGCGGCGGGATCGGCCGTTGGACGGACGCCCTGATGGGCGGCGCCGTCGCCCTCGTGTTCTCCCTGGTCATCCCGCGCGACCCGCGCCGTCGTCCCCGTGCGCTCGCGCGGACGACGCTCGCGGAGCTCGCCGAGGTGCTCGGACGGCTCGGACGCGGGCTGCACCGGGGCGACCCCGAGTCGGTGGCCGATGCGCTGCAGCGCGCCCGATCCACGCAGGCGCTCCTGGTGTCGTGGGAGGGCGCGGTGAGCTCCGCCTCGGCGACGGCGCGGTTCTCCCCGGCCTGGCACCGCCACGTCGGCACGGTCGCCGATCTGGCGGACGCGTGCGAGTTCACGGACCGGGCCATCCGCACGACGCGGGTGCTCGCCCGGCGCGCGGCGGTCGCCGTCGCCGACGGCCACGCCGACGAGCGGCTGGCGGGCGTGGTCGAGGAGCTCGGCGTCGTCACGCGACGGCTCGGCGCGCTCATCGGGTCCGGACGCGACGCGGCCGAGGCGGTGCCCGAGCTGCGGGCCGTGGCCGAGCAGCTCGGGACGGCCGCCGAGCGCGATCCGGTGCGCCACACGCTGCTGTCGCTGCTGCGCTCGGTGACCTTCGACCTGCTGCGGGCCGCCGGTCAGGACGAGCGCCAGGCCGCCGAGGCCCTGCGGCAGCGGGGCGGCGCGTAGGCTCGTGGTCGTGACCGGCCTCATCCAGTACTACGTCTTCGTCGTGCTCTTCGCGATCGGCTTCCTGCTCTCCGCATGGGCGCTGATCGACGCGGTGCGTCGGCCCGCCCGCTCCTACGTGAGCGCCGAGAAGCGGACCAAGCCGTTCTGGGTGGGGATCGTCGCCGCCGGGACGCTGTTCGGCTACCTCTCGATCCCGCAGGTGAACGTCTTCGGGTTCCTGGTCGGGTTCGGCCTGCCCGTGCTCATCGGACTCATCGCCGTGCTGCCGGGCGCGATCTACCTCGCCGACGTCAAGCCCGAGGTGATCCGGTACACGCCGCGCAGCCCGGGCTCGGGGTCCTCGGGCCCGACCGGCCGCTGGTAGGGACGTGCGCGCCCTGCTGCAGCGGGTGGACCACGCCCGCTGCGTGGTCGCCGGCGAGGTCGTCGGGGAGATCGTCGGCGAGGGGCTCGTCGCACTGGTCGGCGTGACGCACGGCGACGGACCCTCCCAGGTCGCCACGATCGCGCGCAAGATCGCCGAGCTCCGGATCCTGCGGGGCGAGCGCTCGGTGCTCGACGCCGGGGCCGGGGTCCTGGTGGTCAGCCAGTTCACGCTCTACGGCGACGTCCGCAAGGGCCGCCGTCCCACCTGGAACGCCGCGGCGCCCGGTGACGTGGCGGAGCCCCTCGTGGACGACGTCGTGACGGCGCTGCGCGCCGCCGGGGTCACGGTGGCGACCGGGGTGTTCGGCGCGGACATGCGGGTCGAGCTGGTCAACGACGGCCCGACCACCCTGCTGGTCGAGGCCTGACCCACCCCCGCGAGGGGGTTGCGCACCGCCGGCGAGGGGTTTGTGCACCGCCGGCGAGGGGTTTGTGCACCTCGAGGAGAGTCGTCCCCGGCTCAGCCGCTGCGCCGTGGCCCGTGCGGGACGCCGGGCTGCTCCTTCCGAGCGTGGTGCCAGGGTGAGCCGAGGACGACGGGGGAGCGGCCGCCGTCGGGATCCGTCCCGACGGCGGCCGCGCGGTCGTGGTCAGGCGGGCTGCTCGCCGTCGCCCTCGCCGGCCGCGAACATCTCGGCCGCCTTCGCCTCGTCCATGAAGAACGGCTCCCAGACGTGGCCGTCGAGGTCGCGGAAGCTGCGCGTGTACATGAAGCCGAGGTCCTCGGTGGGACGGGCCTCCGTGCCGCCGGCCGCGACGACGCCCTCGAACAGCGCGTCCACCGCCTCGCGCGAGTCGAGGTCGAAGGAGAGGAGGACCTCGGTCGTCGCCCGCGAGTCCGACGCGGTCGTGCCGGGCAGGAAGCGGGCGAAGGAGTCGGCCTCGTGCAGCATGACCGCGACGGCGTCCTTCTGGAGCTCGAGGCACAGCACGTCCTCGGTCGTGTACATCGGGTTGAAGCCGTAGCCGAGCGAGGTCCAGAACTCGCGCGTGGCCGCGGCGCTGGCGACCTGGATGTTGGGGAAGAACATGGTGGGCTCCCTGGGTGGGTGGTCGGGACCCGTCCGGTCGGTGGACCCCGTTGCGTCTATGACGGAGCACGAGCGTGGAACTCATCGGTCACCGCGTGGGGAGGCGCGACGATGTCGGGGAGCGGCAGTTTCACGCCTGGGGCGAACAGCGGCATGTTTTGTCCGACCCGGCCGTTAGCCTGGGTGAACGCCGCCCGACGGTCGTGCATCGCGACCGGTTCAGCCGGAAAGAAGGTGCGCCATGTTCGAGAGATTCACCGACCGAGCCCGTCGCGTCGTCGTCCTTGCCCAGGACGAGGCACGCATGCTCAACCACAACTACATCGGCACCGAGCACATCCTGCTCGGGCTGATCCACGAGGGTGAGGGCGTGGCCGCCAAGGCCCTGGAGTCCCTCGGCATCTCGCTCGACGTCGTGCGCCAGCAGGTCGTGGACATCATCGGCGAGGGCCAGCAGGCCCCCACCGGCCACATCCCGTTCACGCCGCGCGCCAAGAAGGTGCTCGAGCTCTCGCTCCGCGAGGCTCTCCAGCTGGGCCACAACCACATCGGCACCGAGCACATCCTGCTCGGCCTCATCCGTGAGGGCGAGGGGGTCGCGGCGCAGGTGCTCGGCAACCTCGGCGCCGACCTCGGCCGCGTCCGCCAGCAGGTCCTGCAGCTGCTGCAGGGCCAGCCGGGCAAGGAGCCCGTCGCCGCCGGCGGTCCGCAGGAGGGCACGCCGTCCGGCTCCGCCGTCCTGGACCAGTTCGGCCGCAACCTCACGCAGCTCGCCCGCGAGGGCAAGCTCGACCCGGTGATCGGTCGCGAGACCGAGGCCGAGCGCGTGATGCAGGTGCTCTCCCGCCGCACCAAGAACAACCCGGTGCTCGTGGGCGAGCCGGGCGTCGGCAAGACGGCCGTCGTCGAGGGCCTCGCGCAGGACATCGTGCGCGGCACGGTCCCCGAGACGCTGAAGGACAAGCAGCTCTACACGCTCGACCTCGGCGCGCTCGTGGCCGGCTCCCGCTACCGCGGTGACTTCGAGGAGCGCCTGAAGAAGGTGCTCAAGGAGATCCGCACGCGCGGCGACATCATCCTGTTCATCGACGAGATCCACACGCTCGTCGGGGCCGGTGCCGCCGAGGGCGCGATCGACGCCGCGAGCATCCTCAAGCCGATGCTGGCGCGCGGCGAGCTCCAGACCATCGGGGCCACCACGCTCGACGAGTACCGCAAGCACGTCGAGAAGGACCCGGCGCTCGAGCGCCGCTTCCAGCCGATCACGGTGAACGAGCCGACGCTCGCGCACACGATCGAGATCCTCAAGGGCGTCCGCGACCGGTACGAGGCGCACCACCGCGTCACGATCACCGACCCGGCGCTCGTCGCCGCGGCCACGCTCGCGGACCGGTACATCAACGACCGCTTCCTCCCGGACAAGGCGATCGACCTGATCGACGAGGCCGGCGCGCGCCTGCGGATCCGTCGCATGACGGCCCCGCCGGAGCTGCGCGAGCTCGACGAGCAGATCGCCGAGGCCAAGCGGGCCAAGGAGTCGGCCATCGACGACCAGGACTTCGAGAAGGCTGCGCGGCTGCGCGACGACGAGAAGAACCTCGCCGCCCGTCGCCTCGAGCGCGAGAAGGCCTGGAAGTCCGGCGACATGGACACGGTCGCCGAGGTCGACGAGGAGCTCATCGCCGAGGTGCTGGCCGCGTCCACCGGAATCCCGGTGTTCAAGCTCACCGAGGAGGAGTCCTCGCGTCTGCTCCGCATGGAGGACGTGCTGCACCAGCGCATCGTCGGCCAGAAGGCTGCCGTCACCGCGCTCTCGCAGGCGATCCGCCGCACGCGGGCCGGCCTCAAGGACCCCAAGCGTCCGGGTGGTTCGTTCATCTTCGCCGGCCCCACCGGCGTCGGGAAGACGGAGCTGGCCAAGGCGCTCGCGGAGTTCCTGTTCGGGGACGAGGACGCGCTCATCCAGCTCGACATGAGCGAGTTCTCCGAGAAGCACACGGTCTCCCGCCTGTTCGGCTCGCCCCCCGGCTACGTCGGGTACGAGGAGGGTGGCCAGCTCACCGAGAAGGTGCGTCGCCGTCCGTTCTCCGTGGTCCTGTTCGACG
The DNA here is from genome assembly GCF_003121705.1 of Serinibacter arcticus. NCBI lineage: Bacteria > Bacillati > Actinomycetota > Actinomycetes > Micrococcales > Beutenbergiaceae > Serinibacter > Serinibacter arcticus. Next base: position 3,491,090 of record NZ_PYHR01000002.1, read on the forward strand.
AGGTGGAGAAGGCTCACGCCGACATCTTCAACTCGCTGCTCCAGATCCTCGAGGACGGTCGCCTCACCGACTCCCAGGGTCGCGTGGTCGACTTCAAGAACACCGTGATCATCATGACCACGAACCTCGGTGCCCGTGACATCAGCAAGGGTCTGCAGACCGGCTTCCAGGCCGGCGGCGACCTGTCGACGTCGTACGAGCGCATGAAGTCCAAGGTCAACGACGAGCTGAAGCAGCACTTCCGCCCGGAGTTCCTCAACCGCGTGGACGACGTCGTGGTGTTCCCGCAGCTCAGCCGCGACGAGATCTTCCAGATCGTCGACCTGCTCATCGCCCGCCTCGCGCTCCGGCTCGAGGACAAGGACATGGGCATCGAGCTCACGGAGGCCGCGAAGGTCCTGCTCGCTGAGCGCGGCTACGACCCGGTCCTCGGCGCCCGCCCGCTGCGTCGCGCCATCCAGCGCGAGATCGAGGACACCCTCAGCGAGAAGATCCTGTTCGGTGAGATCCGCGCCGGGCAGAAGATCATCGTCGACGCGCGCGGCGAGGGTCTGCTCGGGGAGTTCCTGTTCACCGGTGTGGACAAGGACGACCCGCGGCTCGAGGCCGAGGTCGTGACGGTGGGCGCCGCGAGCGACGCCGCCCCGACCTCCACGCAGGACGCTCCGGTCCAGGAGTCCTGAGGTCTGCACGACCCAGCACGACGGCGAGGGCCGTCGCACCCCACGGGGTGCGGCGGCCCTCGCTGCGTGGGCGGGCAGTCCAGCCTGAGGTCCGACCTGCGACTGTGTGGCAGCGCAGGCAGTGTCCGATCGATGCTGCCGAGGGTGTCGCCACTAGGATCGGCAGTCGTGACCACTCCTCCGCCCGGGTACGGGCAGCAGCCGCACGACTCCGTCCCGCAGCACGGCGCCGGGACGCCCGCGCCGGCCGGGTACGGGCAGCAGGTGCCGGCCGGGTACGGGCAGCCTGTGCCCGCCGGGTACGGCCAGCAGGCTCCGGCGCAGTACGGCCAGCCCGCTCCCGTCGGCCAGGGCGGCCACGCCCAGATCGACCTCACGGTCCAGGGCTCGTTCATGACGCGCAGCTTCATCGCGCCCACCGTGTGGGTCAACGGGCACGTGCTGAAGAGCGAGTACGGCAGCCGCCTGGTGCCGGTGCCCGCGGGGCCGGTGCGGGTCGACGTCCAGTGCAGCTGGATGCGGACGTACGGTCAGGCGTCGCTGAGCTTCACCGCCGGCCCCGGCCAGACCGTGCCGGTGTTCTACGCCTCCCCGATGCACCAGTTCACGACCGGCAACATCGGTCACACCAAGCAGACGCACAAGGGCATGGCGCTCATGTGGAGCATCTTCGGCTTCGTCATCGCGATGGGGCTGCTGAGCATCGTGCTGGCGGTCGTCTCCGGCTGACCCGCCGCCGTTGCGCGCACGGGTGGTCGCTTCACCGGGCGTGAAGCGACCACCGGTGCGCGCAACGCGGGTGAGGGGCGGCCGGCCGGCGTGGCCGGGCGGCCGCCGTGGCCGGGGTAGGTTGCCAGGCATGGCCCGTCAGCTGCACCTGCTCGCCGCGACGACGCGGCCCCGCTCCGCCGTCGCCGGCATGGACCCCCTCGGCGTCTCGATCACCCGGATGCGGGTGCGCCCGAGCGACCTCGACCTCTACCTGCACGTCAACAACGGCGTCTACCTGCAGATGATGGACGTCGCCCGCAGCAACTACATCGCCGACCTCGGCGGTTTCTCGCTCCTCGCCGAGCGGAAGTGGTACCCCGTGGTGGCCGCCTCGACGATGCGCTACCGGCGCTCGCTCACGCTCGGCCAGCGGTTCGAGATCCGCACCCGGATGGTCGGCTGGGACGAGCGGATGGCCTACCTCGACCAGGAGTTCGTGCGCGACGGCGAGCTGTGCGCCCGAGGCATCGTCGCCGGCCGGTTCCTCACCCGGGGGACGGGCGCCAAGGTGGCGGCCCCGGACGTCGTCGAGCTCCTCTCGCCCGGGCTCGCCCAGCCGGTCCTGCCGGAGGACGTCGCGGAGTGGGCGCACGCCGTCGGCGTCGCCTACCGCGGGGACTGACGCCGCAGCCGCCCGCCCTCAGCAGCCGCCCGCCCTCAGCCGTCGAGCCCCGCCCGACGGCGCGTCGTGCGGTTGGCGTGCACCGAGTACCGCGGCACGAAGCGCCACAGCGCCGCGGCCGCGCCGAGCGAGAGCACCGCGACGGCACCGATGCCGCCCGCCAACGAACCCAGTGCCGCGCCCGCGGACAGGACGAGCGGCCCGCCCGCGCTGCCCGTGTCCTGCAGCAGTCGCCACGCGCCGAGGAACTGCGCCCGGGTCGCCGGTGGCGCCACGTCGGCCCCGAGCGTCATCACCACACCCGAGCCCATGCCGTTCCCCAGCCCGAGCAGCAGGGCGACGACGCCCAGGCCGGTCGCCGTCGTCGTCAGCGGTACGAGGGCGAGCGCCACGCCCATGGTGAGCATCGAGGGGATCGCGATCCAGAGCCGCCCACGCGCGTCCATCACCTTGCCGGCGGGGTAGAACAGCAGCATGTCGACGGCGCCGGAGATGCCGAAGACGAGCGCCGTCGTCGTCGGGTCGAGGCCGAGGTGCTCGCCCCACAGCGGCAGCACGACCTGGCGCGCGCCCCGGATGAGGCCGATCGCGCCGGTCGCGATCCCGAGGCGCGCGAGCACCCCCGCGTGCTCGCGAAGAACGGCACCGACGCCGGTGTGGCCGTCGGCCGCCCGCACCACGGCGGCACCGGGCAGCTCGCGCGCGAGCGTGACGATGAGACCCGCGATGAGCGACGTGACCACGGCTAGCCCGAAGGCCCGGATCGGCGGCCCGCCGGCGACCACCGCGATCCCGACGAACGGGCCGAGGAAGAGCCCGATCCGGTGCACCCCGCCCAGTGTCGAGAGCGCCCGGGCCCGTCGCAGCGGCGGCACCACGGCGGTGAGGTAGGACTGCCGCGCGAGCCCGAAGACGGCGTCGGCGCACCCCACGAGGAACAGGCAGACGGCGAGCACCGCGAGCGACGGCGCGACCAGCGCCCCGCCCATCGCGACGGCCACAAGCAGGCACGCGGCCTGCATCGCGCGGCGGTCGCCGATCCGGCCGGCGAGCGCCCCCGCGGGGATGTCCGCCACGATGTGGCCGACCGGCAGCATCGCGGCCAGGATGCCGGCGACGGCGAGCGAGCCGCCCTGCGCCGTCACGATCGCGGGCAGGAAGGGCACGACGGCGCCGATCCCGATCTCCACGACGATCGCCGGGAGGTACACCCCTGGCCAGAGACGTCGCAGGCTCCAGGGCTCGGTGGGGGGCACGGACCCATCCTCCCGCGACCCGCGGGCATCGTGGGCGGCGGTTGACCCCGTCTCACGCCCTGCCTAGGTTGCCCCCATGGCCCGCCACCGCATCTGCTTCGTCTCCCGGGTCCGTCCCGACCGCCTCGCGGAGTACCGCCGGCGGCACGATCCGGTGTGGCCGGAGATGCTCGAGGCGCTGCGGGACGCGGGCTGGGAGGACTACCACCTGCACCTCTCCGCGGACGGACTGCTGGTCGGGCACTTCGTCGGGGAGAGCTACGAGGCCGCGCAGGCGGCGATGGCGGCCACGGTGGTCAACGCCCGGTGGCAGGCCGAGATGGCCGAGTTCTTCGTCGACCCGGGCAACCCGGACGAGGGCTTCGAGCTCTTGCCGGAGGTGTTCCACCTCCAGGGGCAGCTGGCGGCGGCAGGGCTGCCGACCTCGCCGGAACAAGCCGGCCGCACCGCTGGTTGACCTCCAGGTGAGCGAACCCCTGAAGGTCGAGATCTGGTCGGACGTGCAGTGCCCGTGGTGCTTCATCGGCAAGCGCCGCTTCGAGACGGCGCTGGCCACCTCCGGCGAGGATGTGGAGATCACCTACCGGTCGTTCGAGCTCGCGCCCGACACCCCGGTCGACTTCGACGGCACGCCCGCCGACTACCTCAGCGACCGCAAGGGCATCTCGCCCGACCAGGCGCGCGCGATGATGGCCCAGGTCACCGAGATCGCCGCGGAGGAGGGCCTCGCCTACGACTTCGACCACGTGCACCAGACCAACACGGTGCTCGCGCACGAGCTGCTCCACCACGCCAAGGCGCACGGCAGGCAGGCCGCCCTGAAGGAGCGGCTGCTGGCCGCCTACTTCGAGGAGGGCCGCCACGTGGGCCGGGTCGACGAGCTCGTGGCGCTCGCCGTCGAGGTCGGTCTCGACGGCGACGAGGCGCGGGCCGCGCTCACCGACCACCGGCACCTGCCGGCCGTGAAGGCCGACGTCGCGCAGGCGGTCGCCTACGGCATCCGGGGCGTCCCGTTCTTCGTGATCGACGGCGCGTTCGGCGTCTCCGGGGCCCAGACCCCCGACGTCTTCGAAGCCGCGCTCGCGCAGGCGCGCGCCGCCAGGCAGCCGCAGCCCGGCGCGGCGTTCGGGGTGACGTCGTGACGACGACGGCGGGGTCGACGCCCCCGGTGGACCGGACGCCCCCGCTCGACCCGACCTCCACGACCGCTGCCGCCGAGCCCTCCCTCGCCCTGCCCACGTTCACGATGGTGGGGTCCGAGGCGGACGCGGGCCTCTGCGTCGACGGCGTGTGCGCCGTCCCGACGCCGCCCGCCGACGCCCCGACCGAGCGGGTCGGGCCGACGTTCTGACAGACCGTTCTGACAGCCTGTCGCCACCCTTCCCGGCGGTGCCCCGACGTGACGCAGCACTCAGCGAGTCACCCAGGTTCTTAGGTTAGGCTCAGCAACGCTTCGGCAACGGCGCCGCGAGTATCCGTTGATCTCGACTACCCGAGGAGACCCGTGTCCTCCACCTTCCTGCGCACCGCGCGCCGCCGCGCTGCCGTCATCGGTGCCGCCGGCGCCGCCCTCGCGCTGACGCTCGCCGGCTGCTCCGGCGGTGGCGACTCCGAGCCGACGGCGTCCGAGACGTCCGCCTCGACCGAGGAGTCCGCCTCGACCGACGGCGCCTACCCCGTGACGATCGACGGCGCCCTCGGCTCCGTCACGATCGAGGAGAAGCCCGAGCGCGTGGTGGCGCTCGGCTGGGGCACCGACATCGCCTACTCGCTCGGCACCGTGCCGGTCGGCGTCGAGGCGCAGCCGTGGGGCGGCGACGCCGACGGCTACACGCCGTGGTTCCGCGAGGCCCTCGAGGCCGGGGGCGACGAGCTCCCCGCCACCATCGCCAACACGGGCGAGTACGACGTCGACGCGATCATCGCGCTCGAGCCCGACCTGATCCTGGCGCCCAACTCCGGCCTCACGCAGGAGCAGTACGACCAGCTCTCCGACTTCACCAACGTCGTGGCCTACCCCGAGGGTCCGTGGCTGACGCCGGTCGACGAGCAGATCGAGATCACCGCGCAGGCGCTCGGCGTGCCGGAGCAGGCGCAGGAGCTCATCGACGCGACGGACGCCGTCGTCGCCGACGCGGCCGCCGCGAACCCGGACCTCGCGAACTACACGTTCACCTACGTCTACCTGGGCGCCGAGGCCGGCACGCTCGACATCTACCCGCAGGGCGACGGCCGCGTCGACCTGCTCACGGGCCTCGGCCTGCAGCCGGACCCGGTCTGGGCCGACTACGCCCCGACCGAGACGTCCTTCGTGATGTCGCTCGGCCTGGAGAACGCTGACCAGCTCGCCTCCTCGGACATCATCGTCACCTGGTTCAACGACGAGACCGAGCAGGCCACGGCCACCTCGCAGCCGCTGTGGCAGTCGATCCCGGCCGTCCAGAACGATGCCGTCTACGAGGTGCTGGACCGCGGCCTCGGGCTGGCGACCACCGTCTCCACGCCGCTGTCGGTGCCGTGGGCCATCGAGGCCTACGTGCCGATCCTCAACGAGACCGTCGCCAAGGCGGGCTGAACCCCACCGCACGCGAGCGCAGCAGATGTCCGTCGTCGGACAGGAGCAGGGTCGGGCCGCGAGGCCCGACCCTGCTCGGCCTTCCTCCCACCGGTTCGCGACGGCGTGGGGCCGCCCGACCGTCCTGCTCGTCGGGCTCGGCCTGCTCGTGCTCGTCGTCGGCCTGAGCATCGCGATCGGCTCCAACCCGCTGCCGCTCTCGACGGTGTGGTCGGCGCTGCGGGCCCCCGACGGCTCGTTCGAGGCGGCCGTCGTCGACTCGCGTCTGCCGCGCACCCAGCTCGGCCTCCTGGTCGGCGCGGCGCTGGCCGTCTCGGGCTGTCTCATCCAGGGCGTGACCCGCAACCCCCTGGGGGACCCCGGGCTGCTCGGGATCAACACGGGCGCGGCGGCCGCCGTCGTCACGCTCGCGGCCGTCTCCGGGATCTCCTCGGGGCCGATCCTCACCCTCGTCGCGGTGCTCGGCGCGTTCGCCGCCGCCCTGGTCGTCTACGGGGTCGGCTCGGCGGGACGCGCCTCCACGCCCGTCCGCCTCGTGCTCGCCGGTGCCGCCGTCACGGCCGTGACGGGGGCATACATCCAGGCGCTCACCCTCATCAACCCCGAGGTCTTCGCGACCTACCGGTACTGGGCCATCGGCTCGATCGTCGGTCAGCACCCGAGCACCGTCACGCTGCTGTGGCCGTTCGTGCTCGCCGGGCTCGTCGCTGCGTTCCTCCTCGGTCGCCCGCTGAACACCCTGTCGATGGGCGAGGAGACCGCCGTCGCCCTCGGGGCCCGGACCGGCCGCACGCGCCTGGCCGCCGCCGTCGTGGCCACCGTGCTCGCCGGCGTCACGACGGCCGCCGTCGGCCCGATCGGGTTCGTCGGCCTCGCGGTGCCCCACATGGTCAGGCCCTTCGTCGGCTCCGACCACCGCTGGCTGCTGCCGGCCAGCGCCGTCTACGGCGCGGTGCTCGTGCTCGCGGCGGACGTCCTCGGGCGCGTGATCGCGCGCCCGAGCGAGATCGCGGTCGGCATCGTGGTCGCGTTCATCGGGGCGCCGTTCCTCTACCTCGCCGTCCGCCACTCCCGGAGCGGGCTGTGACCGCGGGCGCCGCCGACCGTGTCGCCCCGCCCCGTCCGGCGGGCGACGCCGTCGCGCGGTCGGGCGCCGGCTTCCTCCGCCTCGGAGCCCTCGCGCTGCCGTGGAACGGCCGGGGCGTGCTCGTCGGGCTCGGGTGCGTGCTCGCGTGCGTCGTCGGCGTCGTGCTCGCCCTGAGCGTGGGCGACCTCGGCGTCGCCCCGGGGGAGATCCTCGGCGTGCTGCTCGGCGACGGTACGAGAATCCAGACCTGGTCGGTGTTCTCCAACCGCCTGCCGCGCGCGCTGGCCGCGCTCGGCGTCGGCGCCCTGTTCGGGATGTCCGGCGCCGTCTTCCAGTCCGTCACGCGCAACCCGCTCGGCAGCCCCGACGTCATCGGGCTGTCGGCCGGCGCGGCCGCGGGCGCCGCCGTCGTGAGCCTGATGTTCACCTCGATCCCCGTGCCGGTGGGGGCGCTGGCCGGCGGCCTGATCGCCGTCACGATCGTGGTGGCGGGCAGCGGGAGCGGGCTCTCGGCGCCGCACCGGATGGTCGTCATCGGGATCGGCGTCGCGGCGATGTCGGTCGCCGTCGTGCAGTTCGTGCTCGCGCGGGCGCAGGAGCAGGAGGCGCTCGCGATCGCGGGCTGGATCCACGGCAGCCTCTCGGCGCGCGGCTGGGAGCACGTCCGCCTCGTCGCGATCGTCGTCCCCGTCCTCGGCCTGCTCACGCTGCTGCTCTCGCGCGGCCTGGCGGTGCTGGAGATGGGTGACGAGACGGCCCGCGGCCTCGGGATCGCGGTCACGCGGACGCGGCTGCTCGCCGTCGTGATCGGGGTGGTGCTCGCCGCGATCGGGGTCGTGGTCGCCGGTCCGATCGCGTTCGTCGCGCTCGTGGCGCCCCAGCTGGGCCGGCGGTTGACGCGGGCGAGCGGCCCGGGCATCGCCGTCGCGGGGCTGGTGGGGGCGGCGCTGCTGTGCGTCGCCGACGTCGTCGCGCAGCACGCGTTCGGCTCGCCCGTGCCGGTGGGCATCGCCACGGCCGCCGTCGGTGGCGTGTATCTCGTGTTCTTGCTGATGAGGGAGTGGAGGCGGGCATCCGCATGACGCAGGTGGCTGACGGCACGACGGGCGACGACGTGCACGACCCCCTGGTCGGGGTCGGGCTCACGCTCTCCTACGACCGGGTGGAGATCTCGCGTGACCTGGACGTGTCGATCCCGCGCGGCTCGTTCACCGTGATCGTGGGACCGAACGGCTGCGGCAAGTCGACGCTGCTGCGGGCCCTCGCGCGCACGCTCACCCCGAGGGCGGGTCACGTCGAGCTCGAGGGCCGGCCGATCACCTCCTACGGGTCCAAGGAGGTGGCGCGGCTGCTGTCGCTGCTGCCGCAGTCGCCCGTGACGCCCGAGGCGATCTCGGTGCGGGACCTGGTCGGTCGGGGTCGCTACGCCTACCAGACGATGCTGCGCCAGTGGTCGTCGGCCGACGGCGCCGCCGTCGCCCGTGCGATGGCCGCGACCGGGACGACGGAGCTCGCCGACCGGCGCGTGGCCGACCTCTCGGGCGGTCAGCGGCAGCGCGTCTGGCTGGCGATGGTGCTCGCGCAGGACACCGACGTCATCCTGCTCGACGAGCCGACGACGTTCCTGGACATCGCGTTCCAGGTCGACGTGCTCGAGCTGTGCGCGCAGATGCACCGCGAGGGGCGCACGCTCGTGGCGGTCCTGCACGACCTCAACCTCGCCGCTCGCTACGCGACCCACATGATCGCGATGCGCGACGGCGCCGTGCTGTGCGAGGGCGAGCCGGGCGAGGTGGTGACGGCGGACCGCGTGCGCGAGGTGTTCGGGCTCGCCAGCCGCGTCATCCCCGATCCCGAGACCGGGTCGCCGCTCGTGGTGCCGCTGGCGCGGGTCGCGCCGGGGACGGTGGACGAGCACACGGTCTGAGCCCCGGGTCGCCCGGAAGTCGTAGGCAGGTCGAGACCTCTGGGGGATGTGGCCGTGGCCCTCGCCGCGTGACGATGCGACCGGCGTCGCGGTCGCGGCGTTCGTCGCGACGGCGAGGGGCGGGTCAGTAGGCGTGGTCACCGTGCTCGCCGCGCTCGTGGGCGTGATCGTCGACCTCGGCGGCGCCCGGCTGCACCGCTCCGGGCACCGCGGCTGGCTCGCCGGGCTGGGAGGACTGGTCGCCGTCGCGATCGGTTCGCGCGTCCTCGCCGTCGACGGCGGCGCGAGCCTCGCGCTCGCGGGGGCCGTCGGCGTCGCGGCCGGCTGGGTGGCGAGCGGCGCGGGCAGCCCCGAGCCCGCCGTCGGGGCCGACGAGGCCTGAGGGTTCCTACGCCGGGGTTTGTCTGGGCTCGCCCGGGCTTGTCGGTGGCTGTCTACGCTGGCTCGATGACGACCTGGCGCCTGATCTGGGAGAGCGACCTCACCCCGTCCGACCACACCGCGCTCGCCGCGATGCTGGCCCGGGCGTTCTCCAGCAGCGATCTCGGCGGCCGGAGCTGGGCCTCCGAGCGGCCCGAGGGCCGCGTGGTGGGGTACGACGACGGCGGTGCTCCCGTCGCGCACGCGGCCTTCCTGCGCCGTTTCGTGCGGGTCGGGACGGGGGAGCGGCGTGAGCAGGTGCTGGTGGCCGACGTCGGGCTCGTCGCCGTCGAACCCGCCCGGCAGGGGAGCGGCCTGGGCCGCGCGCTGCTGACCGAGCTCGCGCGGGTGGCCGCCGGCCTCCGGGTCGAGGCGGGCCTGCTCACCACGGGTGAGGGCAACGTCGGCTTCTACGCGACGGGCGGTTGGGAGCGCACGCCCACCCAGCTCACCCGCACGTTCGAGGCCGACGGGTCCGAGCAGGTCTGGACCGAGGCGACGCTGCACCTGCCGCTGTCCGGTCGGGCGTTCCCCGCCGGGGAGATCGTCCGGGACGGCTACGAGGTCTGAGACGCCGGCCCACTACGCTCCTCGAGCGCCGCAGCCACCACCTCAAACTCGGCGAGAGCCGCCGTGAGATCTTCGACGATCTCGCGAGCAATCACCTCGGGTGCGGGGAGGTTGTCGAGGTCCTCGAGTGAGGCGTCGCGCAGCCATGTGAGGTCGAGGTTGGTCTTGTCGCGGGCGAGCAGGTCAGCGACGTCGAACGCGCGGAATCGTTCACTCTCCGTGCGCTCCTCGCGCGGCCGGTCGGGGGCGAAGCAGTCGACGAAATCCTGCAGGTGGGCACGGGTCAGCGGGTTCTGCTTCAGCGTGAAGTGCTGGTTGGTGCGCAGGTCGTAGACCCACAGCCTGGAGGTCCAGGCCTGCTCGGAGGCGGGCTTGCGGTCGAAGAACAGCACGTTCGCCTTGACGCCCTGTGCGTAGAAGATTCCGGTGGGCAGGCGGAGCATCGTGTGCAGTTCGAAGTCGTTCAGCAGTCGCTTGCGCAGCGTCTCGCCGGCTCCGCCCTCGAACAGCACGTTGTCCGGGAGGACGACGGCGGCGCGCCCGTTGATCTCCAGAATCGTCATGATGTGCTGGAGGAAGTTGAGCTGCTTGTTCGAGGTGGTGACCGTGAAATCGGTCCGCTCGATCTCGAGCTCCTCGCGCACTTCGCGGCCGTCGGCTGCGATGAGCGTGAGCGAGGACTTGCGGCCGAACGGCGGGTTCGACAGCACCACCGACCAGCGTTGTCCGGGGTCGGCGATGAGCGAGTCCTTGACCTCGATGATCGGCTCGCCTGTCGGGGTGCCGATCCCGTGCAGCAGCAGGTTCATCGCGGCGAGGCGGGCGGTGGAGTCCACGAGCTCGACGCCGTGCGCGAAGGTGTCGCGCAGGTGGGTGCGCTGGTCGCGATCGAGCGCGTCGGCGTCGCGCGATGCGAACTCGTGCGCGGCGAGCAGGAAGCCGGCGGTGCCGGCGGCCGGGTCGGTGACCGTGTCGGCGACGGACGGCCGGACCACGTCGACCATCGCGTCGATGAGCGGCCGGGGTGTGAAGTACTGGCCGGCGCCGGACTTGATGTCCTCGGCGCCCTTGGAGAGCAGCGCCTCGTAGGCGTCGCCCTTGATGTCGACGCCGGACTGGGACCATTGCTCAGCGTCAATGAGGTCGTGGATGAGGCGGCGGAGCTTGGCCGGGTCCTGGATGCGGTTCTGCGCCTTGCGGAAGATCGTGCCGAGGGTCCCGGGCTGCTGGGCGAGACCGATCAGGGTGCGCAGATACTGCGCTTCGAGCTCGACGCCGTCGGCGTCCAGCAGCCGCTGCCACGAGAATTCCTCGGGCACGATCACCTCGGGCTTGAGGGGGCGTGTCGCCCGCTCGTGCGCCATCTTGAGGAAGAGGAGGTAAGTGAGCTGCTCGGTGTATTCGAGGGTGCCGACGCCATCGTCACGCAGAACGTTGCAGTAGGCCCAGAGCTTGTCGATGAGGCGGCGCGGGTCGGTCACTGGTCCATCTTGCCCCGTGCGGAGTCCGCGTCCCGCCGCGCGGCTCACGGGTCGACGTTGCCCGGGGATTCAATCCGGAGGCGCGTCAGTCCGGACGGGCTCAGCCCGACGAACCACGGCCGCTCGGGGTCGTCCCAACGCCGTTCGAGAGCGCCGAGGTGCGATCGGAACAACGTCTCCTGTTCGCTGCTTCTCAGCTGACCGGAGGTGAGGCAGACGACACGGAGCTGGGATCGGGAGAGCAGGTACTTCTCGGCTGGATTTCGACGGATCCGCTGGTCCTTGCACAGCACGACCATGTCTCGATCGTCCGCCCACTGCATCCACTCGGTGTCCGGTACGGGGCGCTGACCGAACTGCTCGTGCAACGTGACGACCTTGTAGCCCGCTTCGCGGAAGACTCTGGGCACGGCGATGCCGCCGAGGCTGATGTCGACGAAGACGTCAGGCAGCCTGCGCATATCCGCGAGCGAGCGACTCGACGAGCTCGCGTGAGACGCCGAACTCACGCGACACGGTCTCGATGCTGTCTCCGGCGAGCCACATCTCGACGACGTCCTCGACGCGAACTCCGAGGCCCGTAAGGATCGGTCGTCCGAACGCCACCGTATGGTCGACGACGACCTCTGCTCCGGCGTACCGGTCGAGGGCGACGCGGGCGGGTAGTCCGTCCTCTGCCCAGGTGATGGGGACCAACGCGTTCTCGATGATTCCTCGGATTCCGCCCTGACGATCCCGGGCACGCTCCCACTCGACCGCGGCCTCGTCGTCGTGGAGGTCGACAAGGGTGTCGCGGCCGTCGTGTGCGAGGCGGCCTTCCTGCAGCATGCGGGGTCCGAGCGCGTCTCGGACTGCCGCCATGCCCTCAGTGATGGCACGGAGACTCAGCCCCTGACCGCGCAGGTGCGAGAAGAACTGGACCTCAGCGACAGCCACAAAGGGCAGCGAGGCGCCACGTGGAGTCTCGGGCGTGAGAGAGGAGATCAGGTCACCGCGGTTGACCCAGCGTCGAAGAGTCTCGTCGTTCATGCCGACGAAGCTCGCGACGTCTCGAACGGTGTAGCGCGCCAGGTCGTAGCGCAGGTCCATGGTTCCTCCTTCCCTGTGCACCGATTGTGCCGCACACCACCGACACCGGCGGGTCAGGACTCGTCGGCCTCGACCGCGAGCACTCGACGCAGCGGGACGACCCCGCGCCACCGTGGCTCAAGCTGGTCGTAGTGCTCGAGGTAGAGGTCGACGATCTCTCGACCGCCGAGCAGGCGGAGTCGGCGGTTGTGTCGCTCGGTGTGCGCGGCGTCCGTGCTGTAGGAGCCGAGAGTCACGAACAGCCCGAACTCGTCGCCGACCAGAGCGCCGACGAGACGCTGCACGTCCGGGTTTCCGATCGTGTTAGTGGTGTGCTTGCACTGCACCTTGATGATCGGTGGCTCGGCGCCGAAAGGGTCGCGGTGGGCGATGACGTCGATTCCACCATCGCCGGAGTAGCGAGTGGTGCGGGCCTGGTAGCCCATCGCGCGCAGCAGCGCGGCGGTTAGCTCCTCGAAGTCCCTGTCGGAGACGCCGCGGTGTAGCCGCTCGAGCACGACGTCGCGCGTGTGCTGCTCGATCCGGGCGGCGCTGGGCTCGTCGGTTGAGTCGTCCTCGGCAGCATCGGCGACCTGCTCGATCCGGCGCTCGGCGTCCTCGACCGAGTCGTCGGGCAATTCGAGGGCGGCGAGGAACTCGTCGGGGTGCTTGCGGATGGCGAAGACCGTGAGGAAGGCGCCGATCTCGTACAGCGCGGGCTGGGTGAAGACGGTGCGAGAGAGGCCGACCTTCTTCCACGCGACGGGGCGGCGGTGCCGGTGCGTCGGCTGCTCGGGATGGAAGGAGTACTCACCGGTGATGACGCCGATGTTCACCGTGCTGTCCGGCTTGTACGGCGCGACCACGACGTCACCCACCTGCATCTCGTCGCGGAAGCGGGCCAGGGTGCCCGCCCAATTCGCGATTCCGCGGGGCTTGGCGTCGGGGTGCGCGACGGTGAGTGCGTCCTTCAGGCCGTCGCGGCCGCCCGGGATGGTGCGGAGGTCGCGGTTGACGGCGTCCCAGCCGATGCTGATGAATCCCTGGTCCACGAGGTCGTGGGTGAGAGTGTCGTTGTGAATGCCCCACATGGTCATGCGGTGATCGCCTCCTCGACGCGGTGGGGCCAGTCGGAAGGGGCGCAGGCGGTCAGGTATTGGAGCGTTGCGTCGATGAGCTGGACAAGGTCGTCGGCCGAGGCCCGGGCGAAGTCGATGGTGGACTTCGCCTCGTGTCGGAGGGTGCCGTCCCCGAAGAAGTCGGGTGTGTGAGTCAGGCGGGTCCCCTTGACGGCCCCGTCGGTGCCTCGGCTGTGCAGACCTCGCTCGACGACGGCATCCCAGTCGCCGCGAGCGCGCGGCCGACCGGTCCCCGTTGTCGTTAGGAGAAGGTCCAACGGAGACTGGTCGGTGCGGAGCGCGAGTTTGAACGAGTTCACCGAGATCTTGTCTGACATCGCGCGAGCGAGGCCGTAGGCGCTCGCGCGCGTCGCTGGTCCTTCGAAATCGACGCCGAACCGCAGCTCGCCCGCTCTGAGGCCCTCGTGCCAACGAACCTCGGCGATCAGGTACTCGCCCCGTTCCTCGTCGATGGTCGCCCACGCCTGAGCGATCGCCAGCCCACCGCCAGAGGTCACGTGCGCACTTGACATCCACGTTTCGGCGAGGCGCTCGGCGATACGACGCGCGGAGAGGCGTGCCAGGAACTTCTTGTTCACCGCGAGGAGGTCGCGGCGCTGCGGGGAGCTCGACGGCTCGAACACGTCGTCAAGCAGCTGGTCCCACCCTCTCAGCACGGCGACTGCGGCTGCGGCTAGCTGCGCAGCCTCGACGCTGCAGGAGGAGACCCAACGGCCAAAGAGATCAGTCAGGGAGATGAAGGACCAGCGGCTGTGGTCCCGGACCAGCCGACGATCAATCTCCACGCCTGCGAGCACAAGTGCGGCGGTGGCGGGTGCGCTCGCCTCGTATCGCCGGCGTTGGTCGGCTGAGAACACGTGCGAGAGCTTGACCTCCACCAGCGCGAGCGTCGTGTTGTCGAGAGTCAGCTCGAGATCAGCGGTGCCCGAGACGCGCTGGCCCTTGAGCCGGCGGAGCGAGCGCTCACGGGTCGATCCCGTGGGGGCGTGCTCGATGCCAGGAACGGTTGCCCACGGCTTCGGATCGAGGTCGGTCAGATGTTGAAGCAGATCCGAGATGTTCGTCTCCCGAGCGAGAAGTCGAGCCAGCCCCCGGAGTTCAGTGGTCTCGTCGTGGCCAGTCATGCGGTGATCGCCTCCTCGGCGCGGTCGAGGTCGGAGTCGTGGCCGGTGAGGCGGCCCGAGAAGGCGGCGTCGAGGAGACCGCGACGGAGGGCGGTGGAGCGGGCCGCGACGACTCCGGCGGATTGAACCAGGTCCATGGCTCGGCTTCTCGCCGCCTCGATGCGAGCAACTGCTTGAGATTGATGGTCAAGCGGTGCGACGGGGATCGGAAGCTGGCGAATGGTCGAGAGGCTGATAGACGCGAGGTTGACACTCTGACGTCCGTGGCGTTGTGCCCAGCGTGTTCCGTAGGTGTTGGCGCACCAGGCGAGCCAAATCGGGAGCACCGTGTCGTGGGGGCGTGCGCGAAAAACGTGGTTCTGGTGGATGCAGTTCTCGATCTGCCCCTCCCACACCCATCCGCGGGCGAGCTTGTCTCGGTCGCCCCCTTCGTTCAGCAGCACGTCACCCGAGCGCAGGCGGAGCTGCTCGGCGCGCGCGGCCGGTACGCGGATCTCATGTACGTGAGTCAGATCGAGCGTGGCCCGCTGGACGTTGGCGACACGAAGGTAGGGCACGCTCGGGAGGTTGGGATCGCTCTGTTTCTTGGTGTCTTTCGTCACCCCACCGACGACCTCCGACTCTGCACCGAGAGTGCTCCACCTCCACCCCGGAGGAAGGTCCGGCAGGACGTCGTTGGCGACCGACTCGACTCCAGACGACCCGAGCCTCGGAATGAGGAGCCCGATCGCCGAGGCGTCAACCATGGAAGGCGCGCGACGAACTCCTAAGCGAATGCTGGCGTCGGCGGCGTCGAGGCGGGAGAGGTGGCCCTCGAGGATCTCGACGATGCGGTGCTGCTCCGCGAGAGGCGGGAGCACAACGGGGATCTGGCGGATGAGCTTCAGACCAAGCCGTTGCCGGCCAACGCCGTGAAGGCGATCGGTTGCCCAGCGGCGAGTCGCGGGGAGCTGCATCGCGTAGGTAACCCAGCGCGCGTCGGCTTGCGGTCCGAGTCGGACGCGGATGCAGTCAGCCTTGACGATGGCCGGTCCAAGGTCGTCAGGCGCCAGGCAAGCTCGGGGCAAGTTGTCGCCGAGCGACGCGACGAGTAGGTCGCCAGCCCGGACTTCGTGCTTGCGAAGCGACGCAAAGTGCTCCGGTGAGATGTGCGCGTCCGCATGACGAAAGGTGCCGTCGCCGATGTTCTGCAGCCGGACGACGCGCGGTCCGTCCTCGGTGTAGTGGGCGCTGGTGAGATTCGAGCCGAAGGGGCCGTCGGTGATCGACCCACGTTCGGGCTCCGCAAGATCCTCCAGAGCAACCCGCGCCCACCCGTCCGGCAACTCCGTCACGCCGTCAGCTCCCTGTTCATCTCGTCCAGCAGTGCGGCCGCGCGGTCGGCGCCGAGCGCCTGTACGGCACCGTCGATTCCACCGCGCTCCGTGAACGGTGCCGACTCGAGGTCGTCTGCCGAGACGCCAGCCGAGGCGGCGACGACCTCGGCGATCCGGTCGAGCCACCAGCGCTGAGACTCACCAAAGACCACGCCCGCCTGATCCTGCTGCAGCAGCCACCCCGCGAACCGCTCCCGCACGCGCTCGGCGTAGGGCACCAGCTCGCCGTCGAACCCGAACGTGAACCTCAGCAGCGACACGAGGTCGGTGAGCCGGGCACGGTCGTTGTGTCGGACCCGTCCGGCCTCGACCTGCTCGTACGCCTGCCACACCAGATCGATCGTCCAGGAGTGCGGCGGCCGGGCGATGCGGTCGGCCAGCTCCTTGATCGAGGCGAACGGCACGGCGTCGTGCTGCGCCTGCGAGAGCAGCTGGATCGCCGTGATCTCCGCCCGGTGCTCCTCCAGGTACGCCTGCCACGACTCCACCACGCTCCGCGCGCGATCGGGGTCGATCACGCCGTAGGCGTCCAGCAGCACGTCGGCGTTCTCGTCGATCACCCGATCGTGGCTCTGTCGCAGTTCCAGGATGCGGGCGCGCAGCTCTGGGTTGGCAGCGAGCGGAGTGATCGCGGCCTCGACGAGGTCCGCCACGACGTCGTCGTGACTCGAGCCGGGCGACGCCTCCACGGCGCGCTCCACGACATCCGGGTCGACCGCGTCGATGAGCCCGCGCACGATGCCCTGCAGGGGACGGCCCGCGACGTCGTTGAGCTCGGTCCGCTCGGCCGGCGTGAGCTGCAGCTCGAGCGCCGCGAGACGCGAAGCGAGCGTCGCCGTCTCGTCCTGCGTGATGGTGAGCGTCGCCACCTTCCCGAGCAGCTGCTTGAGCGAGATGCCCTTGATGCGATTGAGCGGCGCGTCGACGAACGGGTGCTCGGTCACGCCCACCGCGTCGACGATCACGAACCGCGTCTTCACCTCCGCGTCAGGCGTCACCGCTTGGAAGTCGGACGGTTCGATCGTCCGAGCGCCGCGGCCCTTCATCTGCTCGAAGTACTGCCCGCTGCGCACGTCCCGCATGAAGAACACGCACTCCAGCGGCTTCACGTCCGTACCGGTGGCGATCATGTCGACCGTGACGGCGATGCGCAGCGTCGGCGAGTTCCGGAACGCCTGCAGGTGGCCCTTCGGGTCACGCGCGGCGTAGGTGATCTTGGCGGCGAAGTCGTTGCCCTTGCCGAACACCTCGCGGACGGCCGTCACCACCTCCTCGGCGTGGGCGTCGTCCTTGCAGAAGATCAGCGTCTTCGGGACCGTCGAGCGGCCCGGAAAGATCTCGGTGAACAGCCGGTCGCGGAACGTCTCGAGCACCAGGCGGATCTGCGGACGCGACGTCACAGCGCGGTCGAGCTGGCTCGGCCGGTAGTCGAGGTCCTCCTCCAGCGTCGTGTAGCGCTGCACCCGCGTGCGCCGGTCGATGGTCGGCACGACGGTGCCCGCCTCGATGGAGCCGCCCTGCTCAGTGCGCTCGGTGCGGATGCGGAAGATGTCGAAGTCGACGTTGACCTTGTCGGCCACCGACTGCGGGTAGGTGTACTCCGAGACGAGGTTCTGGCGGAAGAAGGCAAACGTCTGGCGGCCCGGCGTCGCCGTCAGCCCCACCACGTGCGCGTCGAAGTACTCCAGCACGCTGCGCCAGACGCCGTAGATGGAACGGTGCGCCTCGTCCACGATCACCAGGTCGAACGACTCCGGAGGCAGGTCCTCGTTGTAGGAGACCGTGACCGGCGCGTCCGGGACGAAGTCGTCGAGATCAGGGTCGTCGCCGGCCGGGGCGACGCCGCCCTGGAGCACTCGGTGGAGCCGCTGGATCGTGGAGATGACGACGCTCGCGCTGTCAGCCACACCCGCCGAGGTCAGCTTGTCGACCGGGTAGAGCTCGGTGAAGCGGCGCCCGTCGTCCGGCGTGCGGTAGTTGCTGAACTCGCCGAGCGTCTGATCCGCGAGGTTGTTGCGGTCCACGAGGAACAGCACGCGCTGGAAGCCGCCGTACTTGAGCAGTCGGTAGGACGACGTCACCGCCGTGAACGTCTTGCCGGCACCCGTGGCCATCTGGATGAGCGAGCGGTCGAACTGCTGCTTGCGCAGGGCATCCTCGAGCCCTGTGACGGCGTCGATCTGCGCCGGGCGCAGGCCCGCCGTCGTGAGCAGGGGCATGGTGCGGACGCGGCCACGCCAGGTCGGGGCGCCCGGGTGCTGCGTGGCCTCGCGCACGAAACGCGCGAGAGTCTCCGGCTTCGGGAACGCGAAGACCGCGCGTGAACGCGGGTCGAGGTCGTAGCCGTTGGTGAACTTCGTCTCCGTCCCGCTCGCCTCGAACGCGAAGGGCAGCCGTCCGTCGTCGATCGTGTGGCTCCGCGTGCGGTGGTGCTGTGGCAGGCCGGAGGCGTACATGGCGGACTGCCATTCCACGCCGGAGAGCGTGGTGCCGGTGGGCTTGGCCTCGATGACGCCGACGACCTTGCGGTCCACGTAGAGGAGATAGTCGGCGCGGCCGTGACCAGGTGCCATCACGGCCTCGCGTACGGCGACGCCCTGGTGGCTGACGATGTTGAGAGTGCGGGAGTCCTGGACCGACCAACCTGCGGCGGTGAGCTGCGCGTCGATGAGGATTCGGGCGCGCTGCTCGGCAGCGACGTAGGCCTCGTCGACGGGAGTCACCTCCCCACCCTATCCAGGGGTTGGCGAGCCCCATCTGCACCTCTACTGCGCACGGCCGTCGAAGCCCCGCACACATAGGGGATATGGGCCATCCCGGAACCGACGTCCGAGGTCGGAGGTCGGAGGTCGGAGGCGATTCTTCGCATGGTCCTATCCGAGGGCGTCGACCGGCGCCCCACGACAGTCCGGGCTCCGGACAGAAAGCGAGTACGGCGTGAGCGGTCGAGGAGATGCTGAGTGGTCGGATGCGCTGGAGGAGATGTACGGACTCACTCCCGGCGACGTCGCCGCGCACGGGTGCTTCGGCTGGGAGCACTACGCATGCCCTACGTGCCGGAGTGGCGCGGAGCCGTGCGGATGGTGCGAGCCCTGCGTCCGATGCCGCGTCCCGCTCGGAGGCTACGGTCGGCATGACATCCGTCATCCCACCCGGTGAAGGCCGTCACTACTCCGCGCCCGGATCCGCCGCGAGGCTGGATGCATGACCACCGACCTCGCAGTCCACGCCCAGGGGGTGACCCGTCGCTACGGCAGCTTCACCGCCGTCGACGGGGTCGACCTCGACATCCGGACCGGGGAGCTGTTTGCCCTGCTCGGCACCAACGGCGCCGGCAAGACGTCCTTCCTCGAGCTCCTCGAGGGCCTCGCCCCGGCGCACTCCGGCGAGATCCGGGTGCTCGGCGCCGAGCCGTACCGGCAGCGCCGCCAGGTGATCGGCCGCCTCGGCATCATGCTGCAGGACGTCGGGTTCTCCGGGGACCTCACCGTCGCCGAGACCGCCCGGATGTGGCACGGCACCCTCACCGGGCCGCGCCCGGTCGCCGACGTGCTCGACCAGGTCAACCTCGGCCACCGCACCGGCGTCCGGGTCGCGAGCCTGTCGGGCGGAGAGCGCCGCCGGCTCGACCTGGCCCTCGCCGTCATGGGCGGCCCCGACCTCCTCTTCCTCGACGAGCCGACCACCGGGCTCGACCCGGAGAGCCGGCGCGCCGCCTGGGACCTCGTCCGGGGGTTGCTCGACGGCGGCACGACCGTCGTCCTGACCACGCACTACCTCGAGGAGGCCGAGGCGCTGGCCGACCGGCTCGCGATCATGCACGGCGGCCGGATCGTCCGGCGGGGGACCGTCGGCGAGATCGTCGCGAGCGAGCCGGCGCGGATCGCGTTCGAGCTGCGGCGCGACCACCACCACGACCTGCCCGCCCTCCCCGGCCTGATCGGGGCACCGGCCACGGTCGGCGAGCGCGTCGAGATGCGCAGCACCGACCTCCAGCGCGACCTCCACACCCTCCTGACCTGGGCCGACGCGCGGGACCTCACCCTCGCCGACCTCGACGCCCGGTCGGCCTCCCTCGAGCAGGCGTTCCTCGCGGTCGCCGGGACGGACCAGTCATGACCACCACCCAGCCCACCCCCACCCGCCCGACGGCGCCCCGTGCGTCGGCCGAACCGTCCACCGGCACGCGCGCCACGCTGCGCCGGGTCCGCGCGCTCGCCCGCGCCGAGATCACCCTGCTGCTGCGGAACAGGGTGACGCTGTTCAACGGCGTCGCGCTCGCCCCGCTGATGGTCGGCCTCATCGCCGGCGTCGGCGGCGACCGCCTGCTCGACCTGTACGTGCCCGGCGGCGCGGCCAGCGCCGTCATGATCATGGTCATCGCGTTCGCGCTGACGTTCGTCGTCTACTACAACCTCACGACCGTGCTCGTGGCACGGCGCGAGGAGCTCGTGCTCAAGCGGCTGCTCGTGGGGGAGTGCTCGCGCACCGAGATCCTCGTGGCGACCGTGGTGCCCGCCGCCGTCGTGATGGGGCTCCAGGTGATCCTGTCGGTGGTGGTCGCGCTCGTGACGATCGGGACGCCCACCTTCGCCAACCCCGTGCTCATCGTGGTCGGTGTCGTCGGGGGCCTGGTCGTGCTGGCCCAGCTCGCCGTCGCCACGTCCGGCATCACCCGCACCGTCGAGTCGGCGCAGCTGACCACGCTGCCCGGGCTCGTGCTGCTCGGGATCGGCGCCTTCATCCCCGTCACCGTGCTGCCCGACTGGGCCGTGCGCGTGCTGGAGCTGACGCCGCTCAACCCGGTCGCCTCGCTGCTGCGGCTCGGCATCGGGGGCGTGGACGCCGAGGGTGCCCCGCTCGACCTCGCCCAGACCTTCGAGCAGGGTCTGCGACCGCTGGTCGTCCTCGTGGCCTGGGTGCTCATCGGCTCGCTGCTGGCCCGCCGGAGCATGCGGTGGGAGCCGCGTCGGTGACGACGGCGTGGCAGGCTGACGCGGTGACGTCCGGCCCCACCAGCACCACCCCCACCAGCACCACCCCCACCCCGCGCCGTCCCGACGTGCGCGGGGTGGAGGTCTACACGCGGTGGTCGCTGCTGGCGGTCTCGGCCAGCGAGGTGCTCCTCGTGGCGCTGGCGGTGGCCGGCGCCCGGCTCGGCGACGCGGCCGGCTGGCTGCTCGCCGTCGGGCTGCTCCACACGGCGAGCGCCGTGTGGGTCCTCGACACCGGGCTGCAGCCGGAGCTGCCTCGCCGCCGGTGGCGTCGGGCGGTGGCGACCCTCGCCGTCGCGACCGTCCTCGCGGTGGTCGTGATCGCGGCCAGGGTGCCGACCGTGCACGGGGAGCCGGGTTCGGTGCTCTACCAGCCGCGGGCCTCGCTGATCGCGGTCGTGGCGATGTTCACGGTCGGGGCGCTCGCGACGCGCCTGCGCCTGCGGTGGCTCGTCCTCGCGGCGGTCTCCTCGTGCGTGGTGACCCTGCTCGCGCACCACGACGACCTCGTCGTGCCGCTGGTGGCGGCCGCCGTCGCGCTCGCCTTCGCCGTGCTCGGGTTCGCCGGTTCCTACCGCGTCTCGGTCTGGATCCTCGCCGTCGTGCGCGAGCTGGAGGAGGCACGGCGCAGTGACGCGCTGCTCGCCGTCGCGCAGGAGCGGCTGCGGATCGCGCGCGACATCCACGACGTCGTGGGGCGCGCGCTGTCCGTCGTCGCCGTGAAGAGCGACCTCGCCGCCACGCTGCAGCGCCGCGGTGACGCGCGCGCCGAGGGGGAGATGCTCGAGGTGCGCCAGGTGGCGCAGGAGTCGCTCGCGCAGGTACGCGCCGTCGTCTCCGGCTACCGCGAGGTCGATCTGGTCACCGAGCTCGCCGGGGCGCGCGCCCTGCTCGGGTCGGCGGGGGTGACGACGACGGTGACCGGGTCGGCCGACGGCGTCGCCGACGCCGACCGGGCCGTGCTCGGTGCTGTCGTGCGCGAGGCGGTGACGAACGTCGTGCGGCACAGCCGGGCGCGACGCTGCACGTTCGAGCTGAGCCCGCACGCCCTGGTGGTGCGCAACGACGGTGTCGTGACGACACCTGCCGGCGACCCCGAGGACGTGCGGCCGGGCAACGGCCTGACCGGGCTGAGCGAGCGCCTCGAGGCGGTGGGCGGCAGGCTCGAGCTCGCCCGGGAGCCCGGCGGCTGGTTCGAGCTGCGGGCGGTGCTGCCGGCCGGACCGGGCCCGGCGGGTCCGTGGCCGGCGGGTCCGAGAACGTCCGGTTCCGGAACGTTCGAGGGGGAGCGCGCATGATCCGACTGCTGCTGGCCGACGACGAGGCGCTCATCCGCGACGCCGTCGCCACGATGCTCGACCTCGAGGACGACCTCGAGGTCATCGCCCGTGCGGCGTCGGGGACCGAGGCGATCGCCGTCGGGCTCCGCGTGCGGCCCGACGTGGCGGTGCTCGACCTCCAGATGCCCGGCGCCGACGGGATCGAGGTCGCGCGTGCGCTGCGCGCGGAGCTCCCGGACTGCGCCGCCGTGATCGTCACGTCGCACGGACGGCCGGGCTACCTGCGGCGGGCGCTGGAGGACGGCGTGCGCGCATTCCTGCCCAAGACCGCCTCGGCGGCCGAGCTGGCCGCGGCGATCCGCCAGGTGCACGCGGGCGGCCGGTACGTCGATCCGGCGCTCGCGGCCGAGGCCATCGCGGCGGGGGACTCGCCGCTCACGGCGCGGGAGGCCGACGTGCTCGAGCTCGCCGCCGAGGGGGCGCCGGTCGAGGAGATCGCACGACGCGCGCACCTCGCCCCCGGGACGGTGCGCAACTACCTGTCCTCCGCCGTCGCCAAGCTCGGGGCCGCGAACCGGCACGAGGCCGCGCGGACGGCGCGGGCGAAGGGGTGGCTCTAGCGGGTCGGGTGCGCGACCGGGCGGCCGGCGGTCAGGCCTTGGTGACCAGCACGGCCATCGGCGCGTCCATCAGCACGCTGCGCACCGTGCTGCCGAGGATCAGCTTGCCGACCGGGCTCCGGCGTCGGGCGCCGATCACGAGGGGGTCGGCGCCGACCTGGACGGCGAGGTCGACGATCACCTCGGCGATGTCACCGCGCGTGGGTGCCGTCTCGACGCGCCAGGTCACCGCCTCGCCGCCGTCCACCTCGGCGATCCGCCGGGCCGTCTCGTCGCGGACGGCCTCCACCTCGGGGCCGGCCTCGGCGTGCTCGGCCGTGTCCACGACCGCCAGGACTGCGAGATCGACCCCGCGACGGAGCGACTCGCGCGCGGCCTCCCGCAGGGCGGCCTGACCCGCGGGGGTGCTGCTGAAGACGACGCCGACGGTCATGGGCACAACCTACTCACGTATCCGCGCGGGCGGCCACTGTCCCGTGGGCGGCTCGGTCCGTGCCATGATTCGCGACGAGATCTGCTTCCGACGGCGAAGGTGGTGACTGGTGGTGACGCGAACCGTGGTGCAACGCGTCGTCGGTGCGGTGGTGGTGGGAGTGCTGGCCGTGCTCGCCGTCATCGACGCCCGCGGCGCGGGGGAGGGCGCAGGTGCGCGCACCACCCTGACCCTGGTCGCTCCGGCGGCGGTCGGCGGCGGCTGGGACCTCGTGGCCCGCGAGTCGCAGCAGGCGCTGCGCAGCGACGGCGTCGTCGGCTCGGTCAGCGTCGTCAACATTCCGGGGGCGGGCGGCACGATCGGCCTGAGCCAGCTCGCCGAGCTCGAGGGCGACTCCCAGACCCTGATGGTGACCGGGACCGTGATGCTCGGTGGCATCGCCCAGTCCGGCAGCACGACCACGCTGGCCGACACCACCCCCGTCGCGCGGCTCGCCGAGGACTTCGAGGTCATCGCGGTGCCGGCGGACTCGCCCTACGAGACCCTCGAGGACTTCATCGCGGCCTGGGAGGCCGACCCGGCCGGCCTCCCGATCGGGGGCGGCTCCGCCGGCGGCATCGACCACCTGGTCGCGGCCCAGCTCGCGGGCTCGCTCGGGATCGCGCCCGAGGACCTCGTCTACACCCCGCACGCCGGCGGCGGCGAGCTCACCCAGTCCCTCACCTCGACGGCCTCCGGCACGGTGAACGTCGGGATCAGCGGCTACAACGACTTCCGCGACCTGATCGAGGGCGGCCGGCTGCGGGCGCTCGCTGTGGTCGCGCCGGAACGGCTGCCCGGCATCGAGGTGCCCACCATGATCGAGCTCGGCTACCCCGAGGTGGACCTCGTCAACTGGCGCGGCCTGGTGGCCCCCGCGGGCATCACCGACGAGGAGCGCGCCGAGCTCATCGCCGTCGTGGAGGAGATGGTGGAGACCGAGAGCTGGGCCGAGGCCGTCGAGCTGAACCGTTGGGTGCCGAGCCCGCTGTACGGCGACGACTTCGCCGCCTTCGTCGAGACCGAGCAGGAACGCATCGGCGTGCTGGTCGAGGAGCTGGGGCTCGCATGATCGAGCGCCGCGCGCTGGGCGCGCTGATCATCCCCGTCGTGCTCCTCGCCGTCGGGATCACGCTGGTGACCGGCATCCTCACGATGGACGAGGCCGGCGACGGCGGACTGTTCGGACCCAAGGCGTTCCCGTGGCTGATCGCGGCGCTCTGCCTGGTGGTCGCCACCCTGATGACCGTCCAGGTGCTGCTCCCGAGCACGCCGCCTCCGACGGCGGACCCCGGGGACGAGGCCGACGAGATCCTCGACGGCGATCCCGACCTGCCCGAGGGCACGAACTGGCGCGGTGTGGCGATCGTGGTGGGCGGCATCCTGCTGTTCATCCTGCTGCTGCAGCCGGTCGGCTGGCTGATCTCCGCAACGCTCCTGTTCGCGGTCGTCGCCGTCGGCATGGGGGCGCGCAACCACCTCGTCAGCCTCGGCGCCGGCCTCGGCCTCGCCGCGGCCATCCAGCTGGTCTTCGGCGGCCTGCTCGGTATCCACATCCCTCCCGGAATCCTGGGGTGACCCGATGGACCAGCTGACCAACCTCGCCGGCGGCTTCGCCGACGCGCTCACCCTGTCCAACCTGCTCTTCGTCCTCATCGGCGCGGTGCTGGGCACCGCCGTCGGGGTGCTGCCGGGGCTCGGGTCCGCGATGGCGGTGGCGCTGCTGCTGCCGCTGACCGCGAGCCTGGACCCGCTGGCCGCGCTGGCGATGTTCGCCGGCATCTACTTCGGAGGACTGTTCGGCGACTCGATCGCCGGCATCCTCATGAACACCCCGGGCAACAGCACGGCGATCGCGTCATCCCTCGAGGGATACCGGATGGCGCGCGCCGGGCGGGCCCCGCAGGCGCTGGCGACGGCGGCGATCGGCGCCTTCATCGGCGGCATCATCGCCACGGTGCTCGTGGTGTTCTTCGCGCCGTCGATGGCCGACCTCGCCAACCGCTTCGGTCCGGCCGAGTTCTTCGCGCTGGCGGTGTTCGCGTTCGTGGCGATCGCGACCGTCGTCTCCGACTCGGCGATCCGCGGCCTGGCGGCGCTCGCGATCGGCCTCGCGATCGCGGTGGTCGGGATCGACCAGCCCACAGGGACGCAGCGCTTCACGTTCGAGCTCCGCACGCTGTTCGACGGAGTCGACATCGTCGTCATCACCGTCGCGCTGCTCGCGGTGGGCGAGGTCATCCACCAGGCGTCCAAGGTCGGCTTCTCCGACGAGGCCAAGCTGATCCCGACGGGCGGCCAGCCCTTCCTCAGCCGGGCGGAGATCCGCCAGGCGCTGCCCGCGTGGCTGCGGGGAACCGGGTTCGGCGTGCCGTTCGGCGTCATCCCGGCGGGCGGCGCGGAGGTGCCGACGTTCCTCTCCTACGGCGCCGAGCGCGCGCTGGACCGGCGGTCGGGCGACCCGCAGTTCGGCAAGGGCTCGATCAAGGGTGTCGCCGGCCCCGAGGCCGCGGGCAACGCGACGGCCGGGACGGCGATGGGCGCGCTCCTCACGCTCGGGCTGCCGACCTCGGCGACCGCCGCGGTGCTGCTGATCGCGTTCCGGCAGTACGGGATGCAGCCCGGACCGCTGCTGTTCGAGCGCAACGGCGAGATCGTCTGGGCGCTGCTGGCCAGCCTGTTCATCGCGATGGTCGTGCTGCTCATCCTCAACCTGCCCGTGGCCCCGCTGTGGGCCAAGCTGCTGAAGGTGCCCAAGGCGTACCTGTACGCGGGGATCAGCCTGCTCGCGGCCTTCGGCGTCTACGCGGCCGCGGCGAGCACCACCGACCTGCTGCTGATGCTCGCCATCGGGCTGCTCGGGTTCGCGATGCGCCGCTACGACGTCCCGCTCGCCCCGATGCTGATCGCCGTCATCCTCGGCCCGCTCGCCGAGTACTCGCTCCGCGACGCGATGGCCAACTCCGGCAACGACCCGATGGTGCTGGTGAGCAGCCCGATCACGATCGTGCTCTACGTGGTGCTCCTGGCGGGGGTCGCCTGGGCGGTGCTGCGACGCCGGCGGTCGGCGCGCGCGGACTTCTGAGCGCTGCAGCTCAGTCCTCCTCGAGCTCGTAGCTCCCCGAGGTGTCGCCGAACCGCGCCGTCTGGCCCTCGCGGGCCTCGCGCGTGAAGGCCTCGGTCCAGGGGAAGCGGGCGACGTAGCTCGCCGTCGAGACGATCTGGTGGTTGTCGGCGTCGTCCATGTACTCGGGCGACTCGCCGCCGGTGACGGACTGGAACATCCCGCGGGAGAGCGTGAGCCAGCGGGGTGGATGGGTGTCGTGCATCCTCGTCACGACGACGGCGGGAGCGGCCGGGTCGGCCGGGTCGTTGGCGTCGGCCGCCGCCGTCCCGGGCGCGGACGGGGCGCCCGGGGGAGCGCCGGGGACGACGCCGGCGCGCGTCACGTCGAGCAGGGCGTCGAGGCTGCCGGCCCGGCCCACGAGCGCGTCCCACCCGGTCTCGGCGACGACGGCCGCCTCGGCGTCCGTCAGCAGCCGCAGCGTCCGGACGTGGCCCAGCAGCGTGCCGCTGGAGTCCCGTACCTCGTCGAAGGCCGCGCCCCACCGTGAGCCGGTGGCGACGATCGCGGAGATCTCGGTGCCGCCCAGGAACGCCGTCCCGTTGCGCCAGGGGTTGCCGAAGGGCGGGCGACGGCGGTGCTGGGCGATGTCGCCGCACACGATCTGCAGCGCGACGAACGCCGCGCCCTGCTGCCCGTCCACGACCTCGACGGCGAGCTCCACCGGCAGGCCGTCACCGACCGGCAGGCGTGCGACGCCCGCCGTCATCAGCGTGATCGGGCCACCCTCGGGCCGCTTCTCCACCACCATCACGGAGCCGCCGATGCGCTCGTCGAACGGCAGCGGCGGCGCGCCGAGGGCGTCGAAGACGTGGTTCGGGAAGTCCTGGGGGACGTCGATGAGGGGGATGTCGTCGCTCATGGTGATCGACCCTAGGGGAGGGGCGGGTCAGCCGGGGAGAACCCGTTCCGGGTCGCCCAGCGCAGCCAGCACCGGGGCGAGCGCGGCGCCCCGCAGGCCCGGGAGGTCGCTGATCTCCGCCGGCTCGACGGCGACCGACGCCCACGGGTAGGCGAGCACGCGGGTGGCGAGCTCGGTCGTGAGGGCGGGCAGCAGGCGCGGCAGCAGCTCGCCTCCGAGCGTGCCGCCGAGCACGACGGTGCCGACGTCGACCACGTTGACGGCGCTCGCGAGCGCGATCCCGACGGCGCGACCCACCTCGTCCGGCGCCAGCCGGGCCAGCGCCTGGGCGCCCGCGTACTGCTCGAGGCAGCCGGTCGCCCCGCACCGGCAGTCGGGTCCGGCCGGGTCGACGACCACGTGACCGAGTTCGGCCGCGAAGCCGTGCATGCCGCCCTGCACCACGCCGTCGACCACGTGCGCGCCACCGACGCCGACGCCGCCCGAGAGGTAGAGGAACGTGCGCCCGGGGCGGGCGTGGGACTCCGCGAGCGCGGCGAGGGAGGCCTCGTTGCCCAGGGCGACCGCGGCATCGGGCTCGATCCCAGTCAGCGCGGAGGCGGCCTCGACGTCCAGCCAGCCCAGCCGCGGGGCGTCGAGCACGACGTCGCCGCGGACGATCCCGGGGACGGCCATCGTCGTGCCGAGGAGGCGGAGGTCGGGGTGGGCGGCGCGTGCGGCGGCCAGCGTGGTGCGGCCGAGGGCCGCGACGGACGCGAGTGCGTCGGCCGGTTCGGGGGCGGCGAAGTCGCCGCGCACCTCGCGGAACGCGAGCGTCTCGCCGCGCAGGTCGACGACGGCGGCGCTCAGGTGGTTGGCGCCGATCTCCAGGCCGAGGCCGGCGAGGGTGCCGGCCGCGAGCCGTATGGGGGCCGCGGGGCGGCCGACGCCGCCGGCCGCGGGGGCGGGTGCCCACTCCAGCACGCGCGCGGCCACGAGCAGCTCGACCAGGCTCGACACGGTCGCCCGCGTCAGCCCGGTGCGCAGCGCGACGTCGGCCCGGGAGATCGTGCCGGCGTGGGCGACCTGCTCGACGACGACGGCGAGGTTCTGGCTGCGCAGCCCCGCCTGGCGGGCAGGTCCGCGAGCGGGGGCGGCGGGCGGGCCGGCCGGGGTGGGGGGAGCGTCGTCGTCGAGATCCACGCCTTGACGGTAGCGCAGCGCGGCGATAAGTTCATCCAGTAAACCAAATCTCGACGACGAGATTCGTCGGGCGACGAGGCCAACCGAAAGAGGCAGTGATGGTGCGCGCAGCAACCCCCGAGGACAAGTTCAGCTTCGGCCTGTGGACCGTGGCGTGGGCGGGCAAGGACCAGTTCGGCGACGCCACGCGCGCCGAGCTCGACCCGTGGGCCTACCTCGCGCCGCTGGCCGAGGCCGGCGCGTGGGGCGTGACGTTCCACGACGACGACGTCGTCCCGTTCGGCGCGTCCGACAGCGAGCGCGAGCGCATCCTGACGACCTTCAAGAAGGCCGCCGACGAGGCGGGCCTGACCATCGAGATGGTCACGACGAACACGTTCAGCCACCCGGTCTTCAAGGACGGCGGCTTCACGGCCAACGACCGCTCCGTGCGCCGCTACGGCCTGCGCAAGGTCATCCGCAACGTCGACCTGGCCGCCGAGCTCGGCGCGTCCACCTTCGTCATGTGGGGCGGCCGCGAGGGCGCCGAGTACGACGGCTCCAAGGACGTCAACGCCTCGCTCGACCGCTACCGCGAGGGCATCGACACGGTCGCCGGCTACATCAAGGAGAAGGGCTACGACCTCAAGATCGCTCTCGAGCCCAAGCCCAACGAGCCCCGCGGCGACATCTTCCTCCCGACCGTCGGGCACGCCCTCGGCTTCATCGCCGAGCTCGAGCACGGCGACATCGTCGGTCTCAACCCGGAGACGGGCCACGAGCAGATGGCCGGCCTCAACTACACGCACGGTATCGCGCAGGCGCTGTGGGCGGGCAAGCTCTTCCACATCGACCTCAACGGCCAGCGCTCGATCAAGTACGACCAGGACCTCGTGTTCGGTCACGGCGACCTGCTGTCGGCGTTCTTCACGGTCGACCTCGTCGAGAACGGCTTCCCCAACGGCGGCCCGACCTACGACGGTCCTCGTCACTTCGACTACAAGCCCTCGCGCACCGAGAACTTCGACGGCGTGTGGGCCTCCGCCAAGGCCAACATCGACACGTACCTGCTGCTGGCCGAGAAGGCCAAGGCCTACCGTGCCGACCCGCGCGTGCAGGAGGCCTTCGAGGCCGCCGGCATCTTCGAGGCTGCCAAGCCGACGCTCGGCGAGGGCGAGTCGCTCGCCGACCTGCTCGCCGACCGCAGCGCGTACGAGGACTTCGACGTCGACGCGTCGGGCGCCCGTGAGACGAACTACGTCGCGCTCAACCAGCTCGCGCTGGACCACCTGATCGGCTGATCGCCGCGCGACCGGTGGGGTGCTGCTGCGGCGGCACCCCACCGTTCGCGAGGCCCTTCGGGTCCGTTCGCGAGGCCCTTCGGGTCGCATCGCGAGGCCCTTCGGCACCATCCGCGAGAGACTTCTGCACCACCGGGCGACGCCGCCCGCACCGTTCCCTCCCCACCCGTCGCCCGCGCCCAGCGCGCCACCCCACCGCGGAGATCCACCCATGACGCTCGTCGCCGGCATCGACTCCTCCACCCAGTCCTGCAAGGTCGTCATCCGTGACGCCGCCACCGGCGCGCTGGTCCGTCACGGGTCCGCGCCCCACCCGAGCGGCACCGAGGTGGACCCGACGGCGTGGTGGGACGCGCTCGCCGTCGCCGTCGAGCAGGCCGGCGGCCTCGCGGACGTGGCCGCGATCAGCGTCGGCGGTCAGCAGCACGGGATGGTGGTGCTCGACGCCGACGGCGACGTCATCCGCCCCGCGCTCCTGTGGAACGACAGCCGCTCCGGCGGCGCCGCGCGCGACCTCGTCACGGAGCTGGGCGCGCAGGCCTGGGCCGAGGGCACCGGCACCGTCCCGGTCGCCTCGATCACCGCGACGAAGCTGCGCTGGCTCGCGCAGCACGAGCCCGAGAACGCCGCTCGCGTCGCCGCCGTCTGCCTCCCGCACGACTACCTCACCTGGCGGCTGAGCGGGTCGACGTCGCTCGACGACCTCGTCACCGACGCCTCCGACGCCTCGGGCACCGGGTACTACTCGGGCCGCGACGGCGCGTACCGCCGCGACCTGCTGGCCCACGCCTTCGGCCGCGACGACGTCGTGCTCCCGCGCGTGGCCGGCCCCCGCGAGGCGGTGGGGACGGCGACGGCGTTCGGTGCCTCCGCGCTGCTGGGTCCCGGCGCGGGCGACAACGCCGCCGCCGCGCTCGCGCTCGGCCTCGGGCCGGGGGACGTCGCGATCTCGCTCGGGACGTCCGGGGTGGTGAGCGCCGTCGTCGCGCAGCCCGTGGCCGACGCCAGCGGGACCGTGGCCGGCTTCTCGGACGCCACCGGCAACTTCCTCCCGCTCGTCGTCACCGTGAACTGCGCCCAGGTGCTCGACGCCACGCGGCGCGTCCTGGGGATCGACGTCGACACGCTCGCGGCCCTCGCGCTGGCGGCCCCTGCCGGTGCCGGCGGCGTCACGCTCGTGCCGTACCTCCAGGGCGAGCGCACCCCCAACCTGCCCGACGCGACCGGTGCGCTGCACGGGCTCACGCTGGAGAGCTACACCCGCGAGAACGTGGCCCGCGCGGCCTTCGAGGCGATCGTGTGCAGCCTCGCCGTCGGGATCGACGCGGTGCGCGACCTCGGCCTCGAGGTCTCCTCGGTCCGGCTGCTCGGCGGTGCGGCCAAGTCGCCCGCGCTGCGCGAGGTGGCGCCCGCGGTGCTCGGCACCGACGTGCTGCTCCCCTCGCCGGGGGAGTACGTGGCGGACGGCGCCGCGCGTCAGGCCGCGTGGGTGCTCGCCGCCCAGGACGACGCCGGTGCGGACCTCCCGGACTGGGCGGACTCGGGCGCCGAGACGGTGAGCGGGACCGCGACGCCGCACGTGCGCGAGCAGTACGCGGCGGCGTCGGGACTGTTCCTGTCGCGCTGACGCCCGGTGGTGCGCAAGCCCCTCGCCGGTGGTGCAGAAACCCCTCGCCGGTGGTGCGTAAGCCCCTCGCGGGTGGTGCAGAAGCCCCTCGCGGATGGGTGGGGGTCAGGCGGGGGTCGAGGTGAGCGCGCGCAGTCGCGCCTCCGCGGTCGTGGTCGGCAGCGCCTCGAGGCCGCCCGCCCGCCAACCGGCCACGAGGCCGGGCTCGGCCAGCATGAGCGACGTCCCGCGTCGCACGAGTGCCGGGAGCGGCTTGCGCGACTCGCCGACATCGCGCGCGAACCGCCGGACCGCCGTCGTGAACCTGGACTGGTCGAGGTAGTACGCCCCCGCCAGCACGCCCTCGGCGCGCAGCGGCTCGACGACCTCGGCGGCGAAGATGCCCTCCGCCACCACGGCCGGGGCGCCCGCGATGTCGATCGTCTCCATGCCCGTGCGGCGCGAGGTCGGGATGTCGTACGTGGGGACCTCGAGCCGGTCGCCGCGGCACGCGGTCAGCAGGGCGGCGACGGCGGCCTCGGCGTCCCAGGTGCGGGGCGAGTCCCAGTCGACGATCCCGTGCCGTCGCGGCAGCTCGGGATGGTCGTGGTCGAGGTAGAAGTCGTCGAGGTGGACGACGGGCACGCCCAGGCGGTGGGCGATCGAGCTCTTGCCGCTCCCGGAGGCCCCCGCGAGCACGACCACCCTGCGCAGCGGCACCCTGGCGTCGTCCGGAAGGTCGAAGAGCGCCTCGTCGGACGGATTCTCGTGCGGCACCCCGCGAGTTTAGCCACCGCTCGCGACCGACCCGCGAGCATCCGGGTGTCCCCTTGCGTCGCCGCGGGGCCCTCGCCATAGTGAGCGCGCAACCACTCCACGACCCGGGCGGGCCTCCGCGCCGGGACCCGATCACGAAAGCGGTGCGGCATGACCGAGGAGAGCTTCTTCGACAAGCTGAAGGACAGGGCCGAGCAGGTCGCCGAGAAGGTCGGGGACATCGCCGACGACCTCGGTGACAAGGCGCAGGCCGCCTTCGCCGACGCCAAGGAGGCGGCCGGGCCCACGCTCGAGAGCGCGCGCGAGAAGGCCGGCGAGGCGTTCGAGGCGGCGAAGGACCGGGCGGAGGATGTCGTGGCCGACCTGAAGGACCGGTTCGACGGCGACGACGCCCCGGCCGCCGAGACCCCGGCCGATCCGCCCGCACCGGAGGCGCTCAAGCCGCACCCGCCGACGACGCCGCCCGCGACGCCGCCGGTCTGATCCACCGCTGCCACCGGGGCTGGGTGATCCGTTCGACGCCGTCGGGCGATCGCCCCGCCCCGGGCACACGGATCAGGCGGTGGCGACCCCGGGCTGCGAGCCCTGCGAGCCTCGCTCGTCGCGCCCGCCCCGCAGCACCGCCACCACGCCGGCGACGACGACCACGGCCGCCGCCGTCAGGGCCGTGATCACGGCCGCCTGCGAGTCCGGACCGTCCGTGAGGCGCCCGACGGCGATCCAGGCGAGCCCCCACGCCGACGCGAGCGTCGCGCCGACGGCGACCGCCCGGCGTCGGGCCGTCGTCACCACGGCCGCGCAGATGGCCGCGGCGACGGCGAGCACGACCACGACCCACACCGCCTCGGGCAGGAACGTCAGGTCGAGGTCGGAGAAGCTGAGCACGGCGGTGACGTTGGCGACCGTGGCCACGCACACCCAGCCGAGGTAGAGGCCGACGGTCCCGCCGAGCACGACGGCGTCCAGGCGCGGCGCGGGCGGCAGGGCCCGCAGCCGCAGGAGGCACACGACCAGCACCGCGACCAGGAGCGCGATGATCGGCACGGTCAGACCCAGCAGCCCGAGCTGGGCCGCGCTGATCCAGGCCGCGTTGAGGATCATCGAGGCGAGGATCCACCAGCCGAGCGCGCGGTGGTGCGGCGAGGCGGCGCGCGAGGGGAGCGCGTGCAGCACCGCCGTCACGATCAGCAGCGCGTAGACGACGCTCCAGATCGAGAACGCCCCGGTGCCCGGTGCGAGCACCGTCGCCGTCGCGGCGAGCGCGCCGCTGCTGGCGCGGTTGATCTCCTCACCACCGAACGCCCCGGACCCCCACGCGGCGCCGACGATGGCACCGGCGCCACCGACGACGAGGGCGATCTGTCGGACTCTGTCTCTCGCTTCGACCTGGACCATGCCTTCCATCGTCACCCCGATCGGCCCGCAGGGCGAGAGTGGCGTGCGGCGGCCACGTCGTCGGACGCTGGTCGGGACGCCTGCCATGCGCGCCGCCACGCCGCCCGGCGCGGGGGAGGTCCGCGATGTCTAGGCTGCAGGCATGGCGGCGGACCGGGTGACCCTCAGCGACGTGGCGCGGGAGGCGGGCGTCTCGCTCGCGACGGCGTCCCGCGCGATCAACGGCAGCGCCGACCGGTCGGTGCGGCCCGAGCTCGTCGAGCGCGTCACGGCCGCCGCCGCCCGCCTGCGCTACAGCCCCGACGCCACCGCGCAGGCGATGGCCCGCGGACGCACGACGACCCTCGGCCTCCTCGTGCACGACATCGCCGACCCGTACTTCTCGGCCATCGCCGCGGCCGTCGTCGCCTCGGCCGAGACCGCCGGTCTCCAGGTCTCGCTGGCCACGACGCAGAACGATCCGGCGCGTGAGGTCCAGCTGGTCGACCTCATGCGACGGCAGCGCGCCCGCGCCGTCGTCATCGCCGGCGGCCGCTCGGCCGGGTCGAGCACGGAGGACCTCGCCGGCCAGCTGGCCGCGCTGCGGGCCCAGGGGGTCGGCGTCGCGGCGATCGGCCAGCCCGTGCCCGGGGTGCCGTCGGTCGCCGTCGACAACCTGGGCGGCTCGGCGTCGCTCGCCCGGGCGCTCCTCGCGCTCGGCTACCGGACGTTCGCGCTGCTCACCGGCCCGCGCCAGCGGACGACGGCGCAGGAGCGCTGCCGCGGATTCTCCGACGCCCTGGGGGCCGGTGGGGGCGTCGTCATCGCGCGCAGCGAGACCCCGTTCACGTGGGAGGGCGGCCACGCCGGGATGCTGCGGCTCATCGACGACGGCTCGCTGCACGGTGTCGACGCCGTCGTCGCGACCAACGACGTGATGGCGCTCGGCGCGCTCGCCGCCGCGCGCGAGCGCGGCCTGCGGGTCCCCGAGGACGTCGCGCTCACCGGGTTCGGCGGCATCTCGACGCTGCGCGACGTGGTGCCCGCCCTGACCACCGTCGCGGTGCCGATGGGCGAGCTCGGGGAGCGCGCGGTCCGCCTCGCGCTGACCGCGGAGGGGGACGTCGTGGAGTCGGTCGGGTGCGACGTGGTGGTCCGCGCGTCGACGCCGGATCTTCGCCGCCGCTAGCCCTTCTCGGCGCTGCGCTGAAGCGCTTTCCACACGGTTGACGGCTGGGGGCCTCGCCGCTAGGTTGGAAAGCGCTTCCCGGCACCTGGCCGGGTCCTCGTCGCAACGGAGCCCCGATGACAGCCACCCTGAGAATCGCCATGAACGGCATCACCGGCCGCATGGGCTACCGCCAGCACCTGCTGCGCTCGATCCTGCCCATCCGCGACGCCGGTGGCGTGACGCTCGCTGACGGTTCCCGCGTGCAGGTCGAACCGATCCTCGTCGGTCGCAACGCCGAGAAGGTCGAGGCCCTGGCGAAGCAGCACGACGTCGAGCACTGGTCCACCGACCTGGACGCCCTCATCGCCGACGACTCCGTCGACATCGTCTTCGACGCCTCGATGACCTCGCTGCGCTACGACACCCTCGCCAAGGCGATGCGCGCCGGCAAGCACATCTACACCGAGAAGCCGACGGCGGAGACGCTGGACGAGGCGATCGACCTCGCGCGGATCCGTCGCGAGACCGGCGTGACGGCCGGCGTCGTGCACGACAAGCTCTACCTGCCCGGGCTGGTGAAGCTGCGCCGGCTCGTTGACGAGGGCTTCTTCGGCCGGATCATCTCGCTGCGCGGCGAGTTCGGCTACTGGGTGTTCGAGGGTGACCTCCAGCCGGCCCAGCGCCCGTCGTGGAACTACCGCAAGCAGGACGGCGGCGGTATGACCACCGACATGTTCTGCCACTGGAACTACGTCCTCGAGGGCATCATCGGCCGCGTCGACACCGTCTCGAGCCAGACGATCACGCACATCCCGACCCGGTGGGACGAGCAGGGGGAGGCCTACGAGGCCACCGCCGACGACGCCGCGTACGGCGTCTTCCAGATGACGACGCCCGACGGCGACCCGGTCATCGCCCAGATCAACTCCTCCTGGGCCGTGCGGGTGCACCGAGACGAGCTGGTGGAGTTCCAGGTCGACGGGACCCACGGTTCCGCCGTCGCCGGACTGTTCGGCTGCGTCGCGCAGCAGCGCGGCAGCACGCCCAAGCCCGTGTGGAACCCCGACCTGCCGACGACGGAGAAGTTCCGCGACCAGTGGCTCGACGTGCCCGCGAACGCGGAGCTCGACAACGGCTTCAAGGCGCAGTGGGAGGAGTTCCTGCGCGACGTCGTCGCCGGGCGCGAGCACCGCTTCGACCTGCTCTCCGCCGCCCGGGGCGTCCAGCTGGCCGAGCTCGGTCTGCGCTCCTCGGACGAGGGCCGCCGCCTCGAGGTCCCGGAGATCTCGCTGTGAACGCCGCGTCGGCGCTCCACGAGGCGCTCGACGGCCGGAAGCCGGTCGGGTCGCCCGTCGAGGTGACGAGCGAGGCCAGGCCCGCCGACCTCGCTCGTCTGTCCCTCAACACCGCCACCACCAAGCACCTCACGCTCGCGGAGGCGGCCGAGGTCGCCGCTCGGGCGGGTCTGAGCGCCATCGGCCCGTGGCGGGACCGCGTGCAGGAGGTCGGTGCCGACCGCGCCGCCCAGATCCTCGCCGACTTCGGCCTGCGGGCCTCCTCGCTGTGCCGGGGCGGTTTCCTCACGGCGGCCGACGCCGAGGGCCGACGCACCGCGCTGGACGACAACAGGCGGGCGATCGAGGAGGCGGCCACGATCGGCACGTCCGAGCTGATCATGGTGGTCGGCGGGCTGCCGGCCTCCCGCGTCCCCGGCGGCGCCGCCGAGCCGTACGCGAGCGGCGACGGCGTCGACCCCGGTCGCGACCTCGGTGCGGCCAGGGACCGGGTCGCCGACCGCATCGGCGAGCTCGTGCCGTTCGCTGCCTCGCACGGCGTCCGGCTCGTCCTCGAGCCGCTGCACCCGATCTTCGCGGCCGACCGCGCCGTCATCTCGACGTTGGGCCAGGCCCTCAGCATCGCCGAGGCGTTCGAGGCCGCGGTCGTCGGCGTCGTCGTCGACACCTACCACGTGTGGTGGGACCCGGACCTGCAGCGGCAGATCGCCCGCGCCGGCCTGGAGCGGCGCATCGCCTCCTACCAGGTGTGCGACTGGACGCTCCCGCTCGCGGCCGACCCGCTGCTCTCGCGCGGCCACGTCGGGGACGGCTTCATCGACTTCGCCACCATCACCTCCTGGATCGCGCAGACCCGCTACCGCGGCGACATCGAGGTGGAGATCTTCAACGACGACGTCTGGAACGCCCCGGCGGACGAGACCCTGTCGACGATGGTGGACCGCTACCGCCGCCACGTGGCCCCGCACCTGTAGCGGTCCAACCCCTGCCGAGAACGCCTGAGGCTGCCGTATCGCACCAGATACGGCAGCCTCGGGCGTTCTCAGCGGGCCTCGTGGGTCAGTAGACGTTCCCGTTGTCGCGGAAGGCCCGCCAGACGTTCTCGAAGAAGTCGTCGTCCTCGGGCAGCGGGCGGCGCGGGCGCCACCGGAAGGACGCCTCGCCGTCGTCCAGCGCGGCCTCCTGGACCTCGGAGTCCAGCGCCCCGCCGTCGAGCGCGAACCGGAAGATCTCGGGCAGGTCGAGCGCCTGCCCCGCCCCCTCGCCCCAGCTCGCGACGGGCAGGTCGCCGCCGGCGTCGGTGTAGAGCACCGACCCCCGCGAGCGGCCGCCGTGGTCGACGTAGTCCTGCATCGCCGACAGGTACACGTAGGCGGAGGTGAGCGTGTCCCGCACGAGGAACGTGCGGTTGACGGACTGCCGCGAGGACGCCGACGCCGTCACGATCCCCTCGTAGTCGGCGAGCCACGCGGTGACCTGCGTCAGCGCCTCGCCGATCGAGGCGGCGCTGCGGACGGGACCGGCCTTCTCGCTCATGAGGGCCTGGAGGTCGCGCAGCAGCTCGTGCACGTTCTCCGGCTCGCCCGCGGCCGCGCGGGCGGTGGCGCCGGCGACGAGCGCACGCGCGTCGGCGAGCACCGGGGCGGCCGCGACGGCGAAGGCCGCGTCCTCGAGCACGCTCACGTGCTCGGGGCCGCGCCGCGCCGCGATGAACTGCGCCGCCCGCGTCGCGCCGACCTGACCGGAGTTCAGCGCCGCGCCGCCGGGGCGGTAGACGCCGTGCGCGCCGCCCGCCTCGCCGACCGGGAACAGACCGGCCACGTTGGACTGCCACCACGCGTCGACCACGAGGCCACCGTTGTTGTGCTGCGCGCAGACGTCGACCTCGAGGAGATCCTTGGTCAGGTCCACGTACGGGTTTCGGTCGAGGTAGAACTGGTAGGCGGGCTCGTTCATGGTCCGCAGGCGCTCGATCGGGGTGCCGGTGAGGGCGCCCGCGCGCTCGAGGTAGTCGTACGCCTCGGGGGACAGCGCGCTGGGGTCGAAGGTGTCCTGCACCGGGTTGCGGGTGAAGTCGAGGAACACGGTCCGCCCGCGCAGCACCGTCTCGCGGTAGACGAGCAGGTCGATGAGGCTCGAGCCGTCGCGCGCCTTGCGGATGTCGAACGGCCACTGGTAGCCCTTGAGGAACACGAGACTCATGAGCGCGCCGTAGTCGTCGATCATTTCGGTGAGGAACTCGCGCTCGTCACCCCCCTCGGCGTCGAAGGAGACGAAGCGCGGGATCACCTGCATGTAGGTGCCGGACACGTTCCACCGCGGCTTGGTGGAGGCCAGCCCGAACTGCCACTCGGTGAGGTTCTTGCCGTGCACGCCCGCGCGGTAGGCGGCGCCCGACGCGCCCCACTGGCCGTTCGGGAAGACGCGCGTGCGGTACATGCCGGCGGGGCCGCCGGTGGCGTAGACGAGGTTGCTGCACCGCAGCAGGAGGTAGGGGGAGGCGGGCGCCGCGCCGTCGCCGTCGTGCGTCTCCGTCTCCTGCGCGGGGGACGGCACGTGCGGCACGTCCGTCCGCAGCACGAGCAGGCCCGCGACCGCGCGGGTGCCGTCGGCCGCGGTGGTGGTGACGACGTCGACGACACGGCACTCGTCGAGGATCAGGGTGCCGTCGCGCTGCACCTTCTTCTCCAGCTGCGTGACCATCGAGCGGCTCGTGTACGGGCCGACGGACGTGGCGCGACGGCGGGGGTCGTGGTCGGTCTTGTAGCCGATGAACTCCCCGTACCGGTTCTGCGGGAACGGCACGCCGAGGTCGACGAGGTGGAGGAAGCCGCGGGCGGACAGCGCCGCCTCCGCGAGGGCGTTGTCGCCGTCCATCGCGCCGCCGGAGAAAAGGGTCTCGGCCATCTCGCGCACGGAGTCGTCGTCACCGCCGGAGAGCGTCAGCTTGTAGTAGGTCTGCTTGTCGCTCCCGGCGTTCCGGCTCGCGCCGGCACCGATCTTGTCGGCGACCATGACGATCGTCCCGCCGCCGAGGTCGTGCAGGCGGTCGGCGGCGCAGTAGCCGGCCGACCCGGTGCCGACGACGACGGTGTCGGCGGTGAGGACGGGGACGTCGAGGCCGTCGATCACCAGGGGAGCGGGCTGGGTGTTCCGGGCGGGCTGCGTGGTCACGGTGGCTCCCCTCAGAGCGTCGGGATGTGGAGGCCGCCGTCGACGTTGAAGATCTCGCCGGTGGAGTACGGGGTCTGGCCGGACGCGAGCAGGGAGACGGCGCCCGCGACGTCGGCCGGCCGGCCCCAGCGCGCGATCGGCACGTTCCCGGCGGCGAAGAAGGCGTCGTACTTGCTCGTCACGCCGGCGGTCATGTCGGTGGCGATGATGCCGGGGCGGACCTCGTAGACCACGACCCCCTCGCTCGCGAGCCGGGCCGCGAACAGCTGCGTCGCCATCCCGACGCCCGCCTTGGACAGGCAGTAGTCGCCGCGGTTCACGCTCACGGTGACGGCCGACGTCGAGGAGACGTTGACGATCGTGGCGACGGGGCGCACCGGGGGCTCGGGCAGCGCCTCGAGCGGGCCGCGCAGCGCGAGCACGCGGTTGGCGAACGCCTGCGTGAGGAAGTACGGACCGCGCAGGTTGATGCCGATGACGCGGTCGAAGCTCTCGGGCGTGGCCTCGAGGATGTCGGCGCGCACGCTCGGGGCGACGCCGGCGTTGTTGACCAGGAGGTCGAGCCGGCCCCAGGCGTCCACGGCGTCGTCGAGGTAGCGGGCGTGGTCGGCAGGATCGGCCACGGACCCCTGCAGGTAGCGCACGCGCCCCGGCTCACCCGCGATTCCGTCGAGCCGCGCCACGAGGCCCTCGGGCTCCTCCCGGGTGGCGAGGATCGCGACGGCGAACCCGTCGGCGAGCAGTCGTTCCGTGATCCCGAGGCCGATGCCTCGGCTCCCTCCCGTCACCAGGGCGACGGGGACGGCTGCCGGCTCGAGAGTCATGGATGTCCTTCGTTGGATGGCTTGTCATCGTTGACGGTAAGCGCTATCCAAACACGCTCCGGGGGTCATGTCCACCGCCGTCCGGCGGAGCGGCGGCCGTCATCTCGAGCGATGAGGGGGCTCAGCCGGCGGCGACGGACGAGGCGCGGACCACCAGCTCGGGCGAGAAGCGCACCTGCGCCAGGCTCTCGGGCTGCGGCCGGAGCAGCAGATCGGCGGCGGACCAGCCGATCTGGTGCGTCGGTTGCCGGATCGTGGTGAGCGGCACCATGAGCATGCTCGCGAAGCCGATGTCGTCGTAGCCGACCACGGGGATCCGTTGCGGCACCTCGACGCCGGCCCGCAGCAGTGTGCGCAGCACGCCGAGGGCGACGAGGTCGTTGACGCAGAACACGGCGTCCGGCCTCTCCGACCTGGGCAGGGCGAGCAGCGCGTGGGCGGCCGCCTCGCCGGCATCGGCGTTCAGGGCGGGCAGGACCCGCTCGGTCAGCACCTCGTCGGGGTTGAGGCCGGCGTCCACCACCGCGCGCCGGGCGCCGGTGAGCCGGTCGAGGCACTGCCGGATGGTGCTCGGCCCGTTGAGGAATGTGATCCGGCGACGGCCGAGGTCCAGGAGGTGGGCGACGGCGAGGTGGCCGCCGTGGGCGTCGTCGACGGAGACGCCGGGGAAGGCCGAGTCGCCGTCGGAGTCCATGAGGACCACGCGCGTGCCGCGGTCACGGACGGCGGCGAGCTCGGAGTGGTCGGTCCCGACCGGGGTGACGAGGATCCCGCGCACCTCGTGCTGCTCGTACATCCGCAGGAAGTGCGTCTCGCGGGCCGGGTCGTCGTCGGTCGAGGACACCATCAGGGCCAGGGACTCTTCGGCCAGGCGGTCCTCGATGCCGCGCATCACGGACGTGAAGAACGGGTTGGCGAGGTCGAGCACGATCGCCCCGACGCTCTGCGCGACCCCCGCTCGCAGCTGCCTGGCCGAGGCGCTGGGCACGAAGCCCAGGTCGGCGATGGCCTTCTCCACCCGCGCCCTCGTGGGGCCGGAGACCCGGTCCGGCCGGTTGAGAACGTTCGAGACGGTGCCGACGGACACCCCGGCCACGGAGGCGACGTCGGTGACGGACGGGCGCTGCCGCATCGCGGTGTCCTTCGCTCGGTGGGCACTCCCGCACGGGGGTGTTTGACGGTCGCTGAATCGTTACATACGCTCGTGCTGTGAATCGTTTCATCACGGTGGTTCACCGGTCGAGGATCGAGCGGGGTGACGACGCCTCGCCCGTCGACCGGCCCTGACGACAGGCCCTGACGACGACCGTCCGGCCGGCTGCGCGATGGACCGCTCCACCCCAGGCACCCTCAGGAAGGACGCAGTCGTGACCATCGAAGCCGTGAAGCGGGCACTCCTCGCGCAGACCGTCGAGGTCCCCTCGTGGGCCTACGGCAACTCCGGCACCCGGTTCAAGGTGTTCACCACTCCCGGGACGCCGCGCGACCCGTGGGAGAAGATCGCCGACGCCGCCCAGGTCAACGCCTTCACCGGGGCGGCCCCGCGGGTGTCGCTGCACGTGCCGTGGGACGAGGTCGAGGACTACGACGCTCTCGCCACCCACGCCCGCGACCTCGGGGTGCGGATCGGGACGATCAACTCCAACGTCTTCCAGGACGACGACTACCGCCTGGGCTCGCTCGCCAACCCCGACCCCGCCGTGCGCGCCAAGGCCGTCGCCCATCACCTCGACTGCCTCGAGGTGATGCGAGCCGTCGGCAGCACCGACCTGAAGATCTGGCTCGCCGACGGCACCAACTACCCGGGCCAGGACTCCATCCGGGCGCGCCAGGACCGGATCGCGGACGGCCTCGCGGAGATCTACGCGGCCCTGCGGCCCGACGAGCGGATCCTGCTGGAGTACAAGTTCTTCGAGCCGTTCTTCTACACCACCGACGTGCCGGACTGGGGCACGTCGCTCGTGCACTGCCTCGCGCTCGGCGACCAGGCCCAGGTGGTGCTCGACACCGGCCACCACGCCCCCGGCACCAACATCGAGTTCATCGTGGCGCAGCTGCTGCGCCTGGGACGCCTGGGCGCCTTCGACTTCAACTCGCGGTTCTACGCGGACGACGACCTCATCGTCGGCGCGGCCGACCCGTTCCAGCTGTTCCGGATCATGCACGAGATCGTCGGGGCGGGGGCCCTGGACCCGGCGCTCGGCGTCAACTTCATGCTCGACCAGTGCCACAACATCGAGGAGAAGATCCCCGGCCAGATCCGGTCGATCACGAACGTCCAGGAGGCGACGGCCAAGGCGCTGCTGGTGGACGCCGACGCCCTCGACGTCGCCCAGCGGTCGGGCGACGTGCTCGGCGCCAACGACGTGCTGATGGACGCGTACAACACCGACGTCCGCCCGCTCCTGGCCCAGGTGCGCCAGGAGCAGGGGCTCGACCCGCACCCCCTGCGGGCCTTCGCCGCCAGTGGCTACGCCGACCGCGTCGCGGCCGAGCGCGTCGGCGGCACCCAGGCCGGCTGGGGCGCCTGACTCCGTCCCTCGCGCCGGCCGCACGACCCCGAGCGCCCGCCCCACCCGCCCCACCCCGACCCACCCCGACCCACCCCGACCCACGACAGAGGGACGCCATGACCAGCACGAACCCCGCCGCCGCGGACCTGATCGCCCGCTCCAACCGCCTGGGCAGCGACCCGCGCGTGACCAACTACGCCGGCGGCAACACGTCAGCGAAGGGCAGCGCCACCGACCCCGTCACCGGCGAGGACGTCGAGCTGCTCTGGGTCAAGGGGTCGGGAGGAGACCTCGGCACGCTGCAGGAGAAGAACCTCGCGGTGCTCCGGCTCGACCGCCTACGCGCGCTGCCGGGCGTCTACCCGGGGCTCGAGCGCGAGGACGAGATGGTCGCCGCGTTCGACTACTGCCTGCACGGCAAGGGCGGCGCGGCGCCGTCGATCGACACGGCGATGCACGCCCTCGTCGACGCCGCCCACGTCGACCACCTGCACCCCGACTCCGGGATCGCGATCGCCACCGCGGCCGACGGCGAGCGCCTCACCGCCGAGATCTTCGGCGACGCGGTCGTGTGGGTGCCGTGGCGCCGTCCGGGCTTCCAGCTCGGGCTGGACATCGCCGCGATCAAGGAGGCCAACCCGCAGGCGATCGGCTGCATCCTCGGCGGGCACGGGATCACGGCCTGGGGGGCCACGTCGGCGGAGGCCGAGGAGCGCTCGCTGGAGATCATCGCGCGCGCCGAGCAGTTCATCGCGACGGCGACGGCGGAGCTCGCCGCCCGCGGCGAGCACCCGTTCGGCGCCGAGCGCCCCGGCTTCGCCCCGCTCGAGCCGGAGGCACGCCGGGACCGCGCCGCCGCCCTGGCCCCGGTGATCCGGGGCATCGCCTCCGCCGACCGCCCGCAGGTCGGGCACTTCACGGACGCCGACGTCGTGCTCGACCTGCTCGCCCGCGAGCGGCTCGCGGAGCTCGCCGCGCTCGGCACCTCCTGCCCCGACCACTTCCTGCGCACCAAGGTCAAGCCGCTCGTGCTCGACCTCCCGGCCGACGCCCCGCTCGAGGACGCCGTCGCGCGGCTCGCCGAGCTGCACGCCGCCTACCGCGAGGACTACGCCGGCTACTACGACCGCAACGCCGAGCCGGACTCGCCCGCGATGCGCGGCGCCGACCCGGCGATCGTGCTGGTGCCCGGCGTCGGGATGTTCTCCTTCGGCAAGGACAAGCAGACGGCCCGCGTGGCGGGGGAGTTCTACGTCAACGCGATCAACGTCATGCGCGGCGCCGAGGCGATCTCGACCTACGCCCCCATCGACGAGCGCGAGAAGTTCCGGATCGAGTACTGGGCGCTCGAGGAGGCCAAGCTGCAGCGGATGCCGGCGCCGAAGCTCCTCGCCACGCGCATCGCGCTCGTGACGGGGGCGGCGTCCGGCATCGGACGAGCGATCGCCGAGCGGCTCGCGGCCGAGGGCGCGTGCGTCGTCATCGCCGACCTCGATCTCGCCAAGGCGCGGGCGGCCGCGGCCGAGATCGGCGGCACCGACGTCGCCGTCGGGATCGCGGTGGACGTCACCTCGGAGGAGGCGGTCGTCGCCGCGCTGCGCGAGACCGTCCTCGCCTTCGGCGGGGTCGACCTCGTCGTCAACAACGCGGGGCTGTCGATCTCCAAGCCG
This sequence comes from Serinibacter arcticus, assembly GCF_003121705.1. Classification (NCBI taxonomy): domain Bacteria; kingdom Bacillati; phylum Actinomycetota; class Actinomycetes; order Micrococcales; family Beutenbergiaceae; genus Serinibacter; species Serinibacter arcticus. The sequence goes on from NZ_PYHR01000002.1 coordinate 3,535,407, forward strand.
CTGCTGGAGACGTCGACGCGGGACTGGGACCTCCAGCACGACGTCATGGCGCGCGGGTCGTTCCTCGTGGCCCGCGAGGCGGCGCGCGCGATGATCGCCCAGGGCCTGGGCGGCGACGTCGTCTACATCGCCTCGAAGAACTCGCTGTTCGCCGGGCCCAACAACATTGCATACTCGGCGACCAAGGCCGATCAGGCCCACCAGGTCCGCCTGCTGGCCGCCGAGCTCGGCGAGCACGGCATCCGCGTCAACGGCATCAACCCCGACGGCGTGGTCCGCGGCTCGGGGATCTTCGCCGGCGGCTGGGGTGCCAAGCGCGCCGCGGTCTACGGCGTCAGCGAGGACGACCTCGGTGCGTACTACGCCCAGCGCACGCTCCTGAAGAAGGAGGTGCTGCCGGAGCACGTCGCGGCCGCCGTCGTCGCCCTCACGGGGCCCGACCTGGTCCAGACGACGGGGCTGCACGTGCCCGTCGACTCCGGGGTGGCCGCCGCCTTCCTGCGGTGAGCCGGACGGGACAGGTGCGCGCGTGACCACCCCCACCACCGGCCGGGAGGCCGGTCGCGACGACGGGCGTCCGCCGTCGTTCGCCGCCGTCGACCTCGGGGCGACCTCCGGGCGGGTGATCGTCGGCTCGGTGGTCGGCGAGCCCGGTGCGGAGCGGATCGACCTGGTCGAGGTCGCACGGTTTCCCAACGAGCCGGTTCGGCACGGCGACCGGCTCGTCTGGGACCTGCCCGCGCTGTGGGACGGAGTGGTCCACGGGCTGGCGGAGGCCGCCGCACGGTTCGGCCCGCTGGCCGGGATCGGGGTCGACTCCTGGGCCGTGGACTACGCCCTGGTGGACGACTCCGGCGCGGTGCTCTCCCCGCCCGTGCACTACCGCGACCCGCGCACCGAGGGGATGGCCGACCGTGCCGACGCGCTGGTGCCTCCCGAGCGGCGGTACGCCGTCACCGGGCTGCAGCGCCAGCCGTTCACGACCGCCCACCAGCTGCTCGCGGAGGACGGCGATCTGCTCGAGGCCGCCCACCGGCTGCTGCTCGTGCCCGATCTGCTGGGCGCGCGGCTGACGGGCCAGGTGCGGGCCGAGATCACGAACGCCTCCACGACGGGGCTGCTCGACGCTCGACGGCGCACCTGGTCGGCCGAGCTGGTTGACGGCCTCGGCCTCCCGCGGCGGCTGCTGCCCGACCTGATCGAGCCCGGGGAGCGGCTCGGGCGGGTGCGGGCCGAGCACGGCGTGCTCGCCGGGACACCGGTGTGGACGGTCGGGTCGCACGACACGGCCTCCGCCGTCGTCGCCGTACCGCTCGGCGCTGGAGCGTCGGTGGGCGACGGCGTGGCGGCGTACGTCTCGTGCGGCACCTGGTCGCTCGTCGGCCTCGAGCTCGGCGAGCCCGTCCTGACCGAGGCCTCGCGCGAGGCCAACCTGACGAACGAGGCCGGGGTCGACGGGACCGTCCGCTACCTCGCGAACGTCATGGGGCTGTGGGTGCTGAGCGAGACGCTTCGGACGTGGGCCGCGCGGGGCACGGAGGTCGCGCTCGCCGATGCGCTCGCGGCCGCGCGCGAGGTTCCGTTGCGACGCACGCTGATCGACATCGACGACGCCTCGCTGCTGCCGCCCGGCGACATGCCCGCGCGCCTCACGCAGCTCGCACGTGCCGCCGGCCAGCCGGTGCCGGAGAGCGTGGGCGAGGTCGTCCGCTGCATCCTCGACTCGCTCGCCCTGGCCTACCGCCGCAGCGTGCGGACGGCGGCGCGGCTGGCCGGGGTGGAGGTCACCGTCGTCCACATCGTCGGAGGCGGGGTGCACAACTCCGACCTGTGCCACCTGACGGCCGACGCGACCGGACTACCGGTCGTGGCCGGTCCGGCGGAGGGCGCCGCGCTCGGCAACGTCCTCGTGCAGGCCCGCGCGGCGGGGGTGCTCGCGGGGGACTGGACGCGCTGCGACGCGTCGTCGCGGCGTCCTGCGAGCTGACGGTGCACGAGCCCGACGTCGCTGAGGCCGCGGCCTGGGACGCCGTGGATCCGGTCGGCTGACCCACGCTGTCGGACCGGTCGGCTGACCCACGCGGTCGGACCGGTCGGCTGACCCACGCGGTCGGACCGGTCGGCTGACCGGACGCGGGACGCGCTCCCGGGTCCGTGGCCGGGCGGGGCGCGGCACTCGCTCCCGCCCGCCCCGCCCCCCGACCTCCTGGCTAGGGCAGCCGCACGTGCCGCGGTCCGAGCTCCCCGACGGAGCTCACCCCGAGCAGCTTCATCGTGCGCCGGATCTCGCCCTCGAGGATGTCGACGGCGCGTTCCACGCCGCGCTCGCCGCCGGCCATAAGGCCGTAGAGGTAGGCACGGCCCACCATCGTCGCGTGCGCTCCGAGCGCGAGGGCAGCGACGACGTCGCCGCCCGAGGTGATGCCGGTGTCGACCCACACCTCCGTGGCGTCGCCGATCGCCTCGCGGACGTCGGGGACGAGGCGGAGCGGCACCGGTGCGCGGTCGAGCTGGCGACCGCCGTGGTTGGACAGCACGACGGCGTCGGCGCCCGCCGCGCTGACGCGGCGCGCGTCGTCGAGGGTCTGGATCCCCTTGATGACGAGCGGGCCGTCCCAGCTCGCGCGCAGCCACTCGAGGTCGGCCATCGTCATGGTGGGGTCGAACAGCGAGTCGAGCAGCTCTCCGACGGTCCCGTCCCACTGGTCCAGGGAGGCGAACTCCAGCGACGGCGTCGTCACGAGGTCGATCCACCAGGTCGGGTGCATCGCACCGTCGAGGATCGTCCTGACCGACAGCTGCGGTGGGATCGAGAAGCCGTTGCGGCTGTCGCGGAGCCGGGCGCCCGCGACGGGCACGTCGACGGTCAGCTGCAGCGCCTCGTAGCCCGCGGCCTTCGCCCGCGCCATCAGGTCCTCGGCGCGCGAGCGGTCGCGCCACACGTAGAGCTGGAACCACTTGCGGGCCTTCGGGCCGGCGGCGGCGACGTCCTCGATCGAGGTGGTCCCCATCGTCGACAGCGCGTACGGCACGCCGCGGCGCTCCGCCACGCGGACGACGGCGGACTCGCCCTCGGTGTGCATCATCCGGGTGAATCCGGTCGGCGCGAACGAGAAGGGGAGGGCGGCCGGGCGTCCGAGCATCGAGGTCGTCGTGTCGACGGCCGAGACGTCCTGCAGGATCGACGGCTGGAACTCGAGGCCGCGGAAGGTGTTCCGCGCCCGGCGCAGGGAGATCTCGGACTCGGCGGCGCCGTCGGTGTAGTCGAACACCGAGCGCGGGGTGCGACGGGCCGCGAGCGTGCGGAGGTCGGCGATCGTGAGCGCCTTCGCCAGCCGACGGCGCGTGCCGTCGGGGTCGAACGGGCGCAGTCGGATGAGCTGGGCGAGCTCGACGACGTCGGGGATCTGACGCTGGACCACGGCTTGCCTCCTGGGGCTGAGTGTCGGAGTCACCCTAACGTTAGAACGTTTCAATCTCGACGGGTCGGCGGTCCCAGGATCGACGAGGCGATCGTCGCGTGGGCCGACTCCTCGTCGCTCGGGTGGAAGATCCCGGCCAGCACGTCGCGGTAGAGCCGGTTGATCTCGTTGCCCGTGCTGTAGCCGGCGCCGCCGCTGACGCGCAGCACCAGGTCGACGACGGCGCGCGCGTCCTCGATCGCCCGCACCTTGAGCCCGACGAGCTGCGCGAACCAGCGGGCGCCGTGGTCGGCGCGCTCGTCGACGTCGCGGGCGAGCGCGAGCACCTGCAGGCGGGCACCGTCGTGCCGCATCGCCGCCTCGGCCACCTTCCAGCGGATGTCGGGGTCGTCGGCGTACGGGGCGCCGTCGTTCTTCCGCGAGCGACGGCGGTGGGCCGCCTCGGCACCGAGCTCGACGGCGCGGCCCGCCAGGCCGGTGTAGACGGCCGCGAGCAGCACCTCGAAGGTCGCGAACAGCGCGAACATGAACGGGTCGGCGTTCGGGCCGGGCGGGAACGACCGATAGGTGCGGGTGACGGGGGAGTGCGCGCCGTCGAGCACGGTGCTGGCCGACTGCGTCGCACGCATGCCGAGGGTGTCCCAGTCGTCCCGCGTGCTGGTGCCGGCGCGCTCGACGACACCGTGCACGAGGCGGGGGTCGTCCGGGTCGGAGTCGTCGCGACCGAACGTCGCCAGGCGCGTCCACACGGGCGACAGCGAGGTGAAGATCTTCGTGCCGTGGAAGCGGTAGCCGCCCTCGCCGTCGGGCACGGCGCGCGTCACCGAGTCGAACATGACGAGGTCGTTGCCGGCCTCGGAGTTGCCGAACGCGTAGATCTCGTCGGCCGCGGCGTCGCGCAGCACGAACTCCACCGACTCGTCGCCGTCGGCGACCAGGCGCGCGGCGAGGCCGGTGACGACGAGGTGCATGTTGACGGCGAGCGCGGTCGCCGGGGCGGCGGCCGCCAGGCGGGTCTGCTCGCGCGCGACCTCCTCCAGGCTCAGCCCGGACCCGCCGAGCCGCTCGGGCACGAAGGCGCGCAGGTAGCCCAGCTCGACCAGGTCGGCGAGGTCCGCGTGCGGGAACGTGTTCTCGGCGTCGTGGGTCGCGGCGCGGCCGTGGATGCGCTCGAGGACCTCGTCGGTGAGGAGGGTGCGTGCCGTCATGACCTCAGCCTGCCACCAGGGTCCGACAACGAGCCCCGGCGGATCGGAGGGGCGGCGACAGGGTCCGCAGACGTCCGTGGCCGGCCTGCAGGGGGACTGCGGCCGGCCACGCTCGTGCCCGCGACGTTGAGGACGCGAACAACGTAGCCCACGCTCCGTGACGCACCTCACCTGGGAACGTTCACGCGGGCTTTCGATATCGGTTCGTTACCCGCCCGTGCGACCGTCGCCCGGTCGGTGTCCGATCGGGGGTCCGAGTGGCTCCGTCCCGGGTCCGAGTCGGTCCGGGGAGGTCCGGGTCGGTCCGTCGCTGCCTGACCGTGCCCGGGTCCGCGTGCGGCACCGGTGGCCGGGAGGCGGCGCCGTCGGGAAGGACGAGCGACCGCGCCCGGGAACGACGAACGGCGGCCGCCCACCGGGCGGCCGCCGTCGCAGGCGTGCGGACTACTCGACGTCGTCGTCGACCCAGTCGAGGGTCTTGGTGACGGCCTTCTTCCAGTTGCGCATCAGGCGGCCGCGCTCGGACTCCTCCATGGAGGGGGTCCAGCGCTTGTCCTCGGCCCAGTTGTCGATGACGTCCTGCTCGCCCTGCCAGAACCCGACGGCGATGCCGGCCGCGTAGGCGGCGCCGAGCGCCGTCGTCTCGGCGACCTTCGGGCGGACGACGTCGACGCCGAGCAGGTCGGCCTGGAACTGCATGAGGACGTCGTTGGCGACCATGCCGCCGTCGACCTTGAGCTCGGTGAGGTTGACGCCGGAGTCGGCGTTCATGGCCTCGAGCACCTCGGCCGTCTGGAAGGCCGTGGCCTCCAGCGCGGCGCGGGCGATGTGGCCGATGTTGACGTAGCGGGTGAGGCCGACCAGGGCGCCGCGGGCGTCGCTGCGCCAGTGCGGGGCGAACAGACCCGAGAACGCGGGCACGAAGTACGCGCCGCCGTTGTCGTCGACCGTCGCCGCGAGCTTCTCGATCTCGGGGGCGGAGGAGATGACCTTGAGGTTGTCGCGCAGCCACTGCACGAGCGAGCCGGAGACGGCGATCGAACCCTCGAGGGCGTACACGGCCGGCTGCTCGCCGATCTTGTAGCAGACGGTGGTGAGCAGGCCGTTCTCGCTCGGGACGATCTCCGTGCCGGTGTTGATCAGCATGAAGTTGCCGGTGCCGTAGGTGTTCTTGGCCATGCCGACCTCGAAGCAGGCCTGGCCGAAGGTGGCCGCCTGCTGGTCGCCGAGGATGCCGGCGATCGGGACGCCGGCGAGCAGGCCACCCTCGCGGTCGTTGCCGTAGACCTCGGAGGAGGAGCGGATCTCCGGGAGCATCGAGAGCGGGATCCCCATGTCGGACGCGATCTCCTCGTTCCAGGAGAGCGTGTCCAGGTTCATCAGGAGCGTGCGCGAGGCGTTGGTGACGTCGGTGACGTGCACGCCACCGTCGGGGCCGCCGGTCATGTTCCACAGCACCCAGGTGTCGATGGTGCCGGCCAGCAGGTCGCCGGCCTCGGCCTTCTCGCGTGCCCCCTCGACGTTCTCGAGGATCCAGGCGATCTTCGGACCGGCGAAGTAGGTGGCCAGCGGCAGGCCGACCTTGGCCTTGTACCTGTCGGCACCGACGTCGCCCGCGAGACGGTCGCAGATTTTCTGCGTGCGCGTGTCCTGCCAGACGATGGCGTTGTAGACGGCCTCGCCGGTGTTCTTGTCCCACACGACGGCGGTCTCGCGCTGGTTCGTGATGCCGATGGCGGCGATGTTCTTGGCCTGCACGCTGGCGCGGCCGAGGGCCTGGCCGACGACGTCGCGGACGTTGGTCCAGATCTCGGCGGGGTCGTGCTCGACCCAGCCGGCCTTCGGGAAGATCTGCTCGTGCTCCTTCTGGCCGGTGGCGACGATGCTTCCGGACTTGTCGAAGATGATCGCGCGGGAGCTGGTGGTTCCCTGGTCGATGGCGAGGACGTAGTCGGCCACGATGATTCCCTTCACTTCATTGTGTGTGCGGTGGTGGTGCATGTGCTCGAGGTACGGGTGGTGCGCGACGGCGGTGGCGGGCCGAGGGAGTCGGCCCACCTCCGCCGTCGTGACGGGGGATCGGGTCGGTCAGATGACGGTGAGCGCGCCGCCGACCAGACCGGCCAACGCGCCGCCGACCAGCGGGCCGGCGATCGGGACCCAGGAGTAGCCCCAGTCGGACGAGCCCTTGCCCTTGATCGGGAGCAGGGCGTGGACGATGCGCGGACCGAGGTCGCGGGCGGGGTTGATGGCGTAGCCGGTCGGACCACCGAGGCTGGCGCCGATACCGACCACCACGAGGGCGACGGCGAGCGGACCGATGGCGGTCGGCGTGGGGCCGAAGTGGATGATCGTGAAGACCAGCACGAACGTGGCGATGACCTCGGTGACGAAGTTGCGACCGAGCGAGCGGATCGCGGGTCCGGTGGCGAAGACGCCGAGCTTGGCGCCCGGGTCCTCCTCGGCGTCGAAGTGGTCCTTGTAGATGACCCAGACCAGGAAGGCGCCGATGATGGCGCCGACCAGCTGGGCGGCGATGTAGATGAGGGCGTTGCCCGCGTTGGCGGCGATCGGGTCGAGGCCCAGGTCGGCGTTGCCGGCGAAGAAGTCGCCACCGCTGGTCCACAGACCGACGGTCACGGCGGGGTTCAGGTGGGCGCCGGAGCGGAAGGCGGCGTACACGCCGGTGAAGACCGCGAGGCCCCAACCGAAGTTGATCAGCAGCCAGCCGCCGCCGAAGCCCTTGGTGCCCTTGAGGATGACGTTGGCGACGACGCCACCGCCGAGCAGGATGAGCAGTGCGGTCCCGATGAGTTCGGGCACGAAGATGTTGCTCACGGACAACCTCTCTTCACTTCGTTGTGACGATGACGCGGGTGCGTCACGTGGGACTGATTGTGATGGCGATCCCCCGCGGCCGCATGGGCGGCGCGCGGGTTCACGTCATCGGGTGATCACGAGGATCGACCGCTACTGACCGGCGACGGTGTGCAGCGGCTGCATGGGGGCGATGTCGTCGGCGGCTCGACGGGCGAGCTCGGCCTCCTCGTCGGTGGTGGTGCGGGCGGCGGCGTCCGTCGCCTCGCACCGGGCGATCCACGAGGCCTTCTCCGCAGCGACCTTCGCGTCGTCCCAGCCGAGGACCGGGGCGATGATCGCGGCGATCTCGTCGAGCGCGGCGCGGCCGGCGTCGGCGATCTCGTACGACAGACGGGTGCGGTGCAGGAGGACGTCCTCGAGGTGGAGCACCTGCTCGTGCGTCGCCGCGAAGTGGATCTCGGCGCGCAGGTAGGCGGGTGCGTGCTCGAGCGGACGGGCGAGGTCGGGCTGCTCCTCGATCGCGGCCATGAGGTCCCGGACCCCGGAGCCGTAGCGGTGGAGCAGGTGGTCGATCATCGCGGTGCTCCAGCCGAAGCGACGCTCGAGACGGGAGGTCTGGCGCTTCATCGCCTGGAGTCCGACGGCGCCCAGGAGCGGGATCCGGTCGGTGATCGAGGGCAGGGTGCGGGCGCGGTCGCCGAGGGCGAAGTCGACGGCGTCCTTGGCCATCACGCGGTAGGTCGTGAGCTTGCCGCCGGCGATCGCCACGAGGCCGGGGGCCGGGGAGGCGACGGTGTGCTCGCGCGAGACCTTGGCCGAGGAGGTGCCCTCCTTGGTGCCGGGCTGGAGCAGCGGTCGCAGGCCGGCCCAGGTGCCGATGACGTCGTCGCGGGTGATCGGCTCGGCGAGCACCGCGTTGGCGTGCTCGATCACGTAGTCGATGTCCGTGGCGGTGGCGACGGGGTGGACCGGGTCCTGCTCGTAGGGCGTGTCGGTCGTGCCGATGACCCAGTAGCGCGACCACGGGATCACGAAGAGGACGCTCTTCTCGGTCTGGAGGATCAGGCCGACCTCGCCGCGGATCCGCTCGCGGGGCACGACGATGTGGATGCCCTTCGACGCGAGGACCTTGAGACCGCCGTCGGTCTCGGCGAGCGACTCGGTGTCCTCGGTCCAGACGCCGGTGGCGTTGATGACGTTCGTGGCCTTCACCGTGCGCTGCTCGCCGGTCTCCAGGTCGCGGATGACGGCGCCGTTGATGCGGCCGAGGCCGCTCTTGGTGAGCTCGACGAGCTGGGTGCGCGGGGCCACGAGGGCGCCGTAGGCAGCGGCCGTCCGGACGACGGTGAGGACGAGGCGGGCGTCGTCGACCGAGGCGTCCCAGTACTTGATGGCGCCGAGGGCCGCGTCGTCGCTCAGGTCGGGGAACGCGCGGTGGAGCGCCTTCTTCGACAGGTGGCGGTGGAACGGCATCGCGCGGCCCTTGCGGCTGCCGATCGTGGCGAGCACGTCGTACAGGGCGATGCCGGCACCGACGTACGGGCGCTCGTAGTGCTTGACGACCGGGTAGAGGAACGGCACGGGCTTGACCAGGTGGGGGGCGATCTCCTTGATCAGGAGGTCGCGCTCGGTGAGCGCCTCGTGCACGAGGGAGAAGTCGAGCATCTGCAGGTAGCGCAGGCCGCCGTGGACGAGCTTGCTCGACCGGCTGGACGTGCCGCTGGCCCAGTCCTGGGCCTCGATGATGCCGGTGCGCAGGCCGCGCGTCGCGGCGTCGAGCGCGATCCCGGCCCCGGTGACACCGCCGCCGATGACGAGGACGTCGAGGCCGGCGTCGTCGCTCATCGCGTCGAGGGCCTCGGTGCGGGTCTGGGGAGTGATCGCGGTGGTCACAGTTCCTCCTGTGCCTGGGCTGGCGGGCCGTCGGTCGACGGACTCGTTCCAGGCCGGCTCCTGAGGTGGTGCACCCGGGGGTGGGCCACCCCTGCCATCGGTGCAGGATCACTGCGCCTCTGCGGTCCGGGCGCCGGCCCGGACACCCACCATGGCGCTCTCGGGCACATCTGCGCAACACTGGTGCACGAACGTGCAACGAGGGGAGTGGAGCCGTGGACGGTCGTGACGAGCTCATGCACGAGGCCGCCACCATGTACTACCTGCAGGACGCGACCATGGAGACGATCGGCCGGCAGCTCGGGATGTCCCGGTCCGGTGTGAGCAGGCTCCTGAAGACGGCGCGCGAGCGCGGGATGGTCCAGGTCCAGGTCCGGCCCCCGGGGGCGGGCGGAGCGGTGGCGCGACGGGTCGAGCGGCTGTTCCCCGTGCGTGCGCACGTGGTGCCGGTGCGGAGCCCCCTGACGGAGGACGTCCGGCTCGACCACGTCGCGCGGTACGCGGCCCAGCTGCTGCTGGGGTGGTTCGGGCACGGGATGACGCTCGGGCTCGCGTGGGGGACGACCGTGGCGGCGGTCTCCGCGCACCTGACGCACACGCCGATCCGCGAGGCGACGGTGGTGCAGCTCAACGGGGCGGCCAACACGTCGTCGTCGGGGCTGTCCTACGGCACCGACCTCGTGACGCAGTTCGCGCAGGCGTTCGACGCCGTGCCCGAGCACTTCCCGGTCCCCGCCTTCTTCGACTACGCCGCGACCCGGGAGCTCATGTGGCGCGAGCGCAGCGTGCGGCACGTGCTGAGCGTCCAGGCCAGGGCCGACCTGGCCGTGTTCGGCGTCGGCGCGCTCGTCGCGCCCGTGCCCTCGCACGTCTACACGTCGGGATACCTCGAGCCGGACGATCGGTCGGCGCTCGCGGCCGACGGCGTGGTCGGGGACGTCTGCACCGTCTTCCTGCGGGAGAACGGGTCCTGGGAGGACGTGGCGATCAACGCCAGGGCCTCGGGGCCGACGCCGCGGCAGCTGCAGGCGATCCACCGCCGGGTCTGCGTGGTGGCGGGGGAGGCGAAGGTGGTCCCTCTGCGCGCGGCCCTGCGGGCGGGCACGGTGACCGATCTCGTGATCGACGAGCCGACGGCGAACGCGCTCGTCCGTGGCACCATTCCGTGATGAGCACCGAGACCGAGTCGGGCGACGCGTCGCCGTCGCCGTCCGCTGCGGCTGGATCCGGGGACGCGGAGCGTGGTCGTCGCGGCCGTGCCGGCCACGACGGCGTGACGGTGCGCCGCGCCGTCGCCGCCGACGCCCGGGTGATCCGCGATCTCGTGACGCCGTACGCCGAACGCCGGATCCTGCTCGCCAAGGAGCTGGTCGGGTACTACGAGTCGGTCCAGGAGTTCGTGGTCGCGGTGGCGCCGGACGGCGAGGTGATCGGCTGCGGCGCGCTGCACGTGATGTGGCGGGACCTCGGTGAGGTTCGCACGCTCGCGGTCCGCGAGGACTGGCTGCACCGAGGGATCGGCCGGCTGATGCTCGCCGGCCTGCTGGACCGGGGCGGGAGCTCGGGCTCGAGCGCGTGTTCTGCCTGACGTTCGAGGTCGACTTCTTCGCGGGGTGTGGCTTCGCGCCTCTCGAGGGCGAGGCCGTGGCGCCGGAGGTCTTCGCCGAGCTGCTGCGATCGCACGACGACGGCGTGGCCGAGTTCCTGGACCTCGCGCACGTGAAGCAGAACACGCTGGGCAACACCCGGATGATCATCACGCTCGACTGAGCGGAGGTGGTGTCGCGACGGGGGCCGCAGGTCCGGAGCTGGCGGGTGGGGCTGGCGGGTGGGGCCGGCGGGTGGGGCCGGCGGGTGGGGCCGAAGGCGCGCCCGAGGCCTGTGGGTCAGGCGGTCGGCGGAGTACTGCGCTCGGCGGATGACGACGTTCCGGAGGCAGGAGCGGCGGGGCCGGGAGAGTTCGGCTCGGGGATGACCAGCCCACGAACGACGGGCTCGGGACTGTGGGGTTCGTGAGCGTCCGGGCCGTGGGTGACAGGCCCAAGGACGGTGGGGTGCGCCGGGCGCGGGCGCAGCAGGCGCGACCGCACCAGACCGATGATGAAGGCCACCTGGCAGGCGACGATCGCGCCGAGCACGGCGGACAGCGTGGCTCCCGGGCGGACGACGATCCAGACGGCGACGCCGACGATGCAGCCCGCGAGCAGGAACCGCGCGCACAGCCCCAGCGCCCGGCCGAGGCCGAGCACGTTGCGGGCGGGGTCGGAGACCCGACGACGCAGCAGCTGCACCAGCGACCAGACGGCCAGTGCCGTGCCGACGAGGGCGACGAGCTGGCCCACCATCAGCACCGAGATGCCGGGGACGACGACGTCAGCACCCGCTCCGCCGTTCTCCACCTGCGCCATGCTCGCGGCGCCGGCCCCGACGAGGCCGATCCCCACGGCGGTCGCCGCCATGGCGACGACGGTCCGGGTGATCGCCTTGACGGCCAGGCCGGTGGCGACGTCCGGGTCGGAGGCAGGCGGCGTCTCTGTCACGTGTCCACGGTAGTTCGCGACGGCGCCCGGGGCCGGGATGTCGGCCGCGACGAGCGGGAGCAGTTCAGTCGCACGGTCTCGTCCGGGGGTGTCTTGCCGCGCCGGCCGGCTCGCATCATCCGGTGAGGTGGGTGGTGCGTGGGGTGGTGCCGGTGTGCATGGGGTTGGTGGTGAGGGTGGGCAGGGTGCTCCACGGTGGGCGGAAGTGGATGCCGGTGGGGGTGTGGGTGAGGGTCCAGTTGGTGGTGTGGATGAGGTGGTGGTGGGCGGGGCAGAGGAGGAGTGAGTTGTCGGTGCTGGTGGTGCCGCCGGTGAGCCAGCTGATGATGTGGTGGGCTTCGCACCAGGTGGCGGGGATGGTGCAGCCGGGGAAGGTGCAGCCGTGGTCGCGGGCGATGAGGGCGCGTCGCATCCAGGCGGGGACGAGGCGGTGGTGGTGGCCGACGTCCAGGAGTCGTCCGTCGGTGCCTAGGACGATGGGGATGAGGTCGGCGTCGCAGGCCAGTCGTCTGACGGTGTGGATGGGGACGGGTCCGGCGTGTGGGAGCAGGGCGATGCCGCCGGTGGGTTGGAACGGTTGGGCCAGTCCTGGTGGGTTCGTTGTCCCGGGTGAGGGTGGGGCCTGACTGCAGGCGCAGGCCGTGATCGGGACCGGTGTCACGCCGCCGGCACCGGGGCCAGGACCGGGGCCGGTACCGAGACCGCTACCAGGGGTGGTGTGGGTGGTGGCGTTGTGGTCGAGGCTGGTGAGGAGGTCGTTGAGCTGCATGGTGACCAGGACCTGGGGTGGGAGTCCGGCGATCTGGGGTAGGTCACCCACGCGGAGGGCGGCGCCGGCGGCGGCCATGAGGGCGTCGAGCATCTTGCGGGCTCGGGAGCGGGTGTCGGCCCGCATCGCCTCCGCCTCGGCCTCCGAGACCGGGCCGGTTGCGGCCGCTGCGCTGTCCGGGCCGCCGGCATCGTCCGCGATCCCACCGTCAGAACTGTCGGCACCAGCGTCGGGACGGGCGTCATCGGCGTCGCCGCTCACGGCGCTGGCGGTGGTGCGGGGGTTGGTGCCGGTGTCGAGGATGGTCTGGAGGATCTCGCGTTGGGTCTGGTCGACCACGAGGCGGTAGGAGGTCAGGCCGTCGTGGGTGGGTCCTTGGTACAGGCCTTGACGCAGGTCGCTCTCGCGGGGAGCGGGTCCGTCGGGGTCCAGCAGGGCGATGGCCCGATCGGCCAGGACTCCTATCGCGTCCGGGTCCAGCTCTACCGCTTCTTCGGCCAGGGTCTGCTCGACCTGACCGGCCAGCTCAGGACCGACCAGCGGCCGGACCCGTTTCACGGCCCGGATCACGTGCCGGGCACTGTCACCACTGATGGAGGCGATAACGTCTCCGAGGTGTTCCAGGGGTGGGGGGACCATCTCGCCGGTGACCATCTGGCGGGGCAGGACACGGTGGGCCAGCGCGATGCGTCGTCCGGCCTCGGCCGCGGAGATCCGCAACCGGACCCGGAGCAGGTCCTTGGCCCGACGAAAGGGTGACCCGCCCGCCGGCGGACGCGGCGCGCACCCGCTCACCGGCTCGACCGTCGCGGTCTCGTCGGTGGGCTCGTTGCGGTTCATGGTGCCGGCGTGGTCGACCAGGACCAGGTCGCGCATCGGGGCGGGTGCTGCCTCATCGACCGCGCGGGCGGTGATCAGGCGCAGCAGGTCGATCTCGCGGCCGGTGACCTCGACCCGTTCAGCCAGCTCCAGCGCCGGTTCCCGCTCCAGCCCCGCCAGCTCGTTGGTCAGGGCCGTCCTGGCCCGGGTCAGGATCGCCAGCGCCTGCGTCAGCAGGACCGTTGCCGAGGTTGCCGCCGGGTCCGGGCCGTCGGGGCCGGGGCCCTCAGCACTGTTCTGGTTGGTGGCAGCACCCAGGCTGGAGCGGGTGCTCGGGTCGAGGACGGGGTGCTGGGCCATGACCCATTCTCTCGCACGCACGTTCGACAAACAAGGGACCGTGTGCACAGATTGATCCCCAGGGCGTCAAACGCCCTCCCGTCCACAGGCAACCCGACCCCGCCCACGCACCACCCACCTGGGGACAGCTTTGGACCAGGCACGACCCCAACAGCACGCGGCTCAACCGCCGAGGCGGTACTCGCCGTCGCGCTCCGAGACCAGCCCGTCGACCACGAGCGACGCCAGAGCACGCAGCGCCTGCTCGTCGCCGCACTCCGCGACGACCAACGCCTGCTCGGTCGTCAGCGTGGCACCGTCCATTCGCAGCGCGCCCATGAGCCGTCCGCGGACCTGTCGGTCCGTGCCGTGCCAGGCCTGCGTCCGGCGCGAGCTCGCATGCTCGTCCGAGGGGTAGCCCGCCGATCGCCACGCGCACAGGTCCCGCACCGGGCACGCGTCGCAGTGCGGCGATCGAGCGGTGCACACGAGGGCCCCGAGCTCCATGACGGCGACGTTCCAGCGCGCGGAGGCGGCGACGTCGTCGGGCAGCAGCGTCGCCGCGCGGCCGTGCTCGCCGCGCGTGAGGTGGGGCCGGGGGAGAGCGACGCCGTCGACCAGCCGGCCCAGCACCCGCCGGACGTTCGTGTCCAGGACGACGGCTCGTCGTCCGAAGGCGAACGCCTGCACGGCCGCGGCCGTGTACTCACCGATCCCCGGGAGCGCGAGGAGGTCGGCCTCGGCGGAGGGGACCACGCCGTCGTGCCTCGCGGTGATCGCCGCCGCACACTCCCGCAGCCGCAGCGCGCGTCGCGGGTAGCCCAGGCGCCCCAGGCGCGCAGCACCTCCTCGACGGGCGCGGCCGCGAGGTCGGCCGGCGTGGGCCAGCGCTCGAGCCAGTCGCGCCACGGACCCTCGACGCGCGCGACCGGCGTCTGCTGCAGCATCACCTCGCTGACGAGGACACCCCACGGCGTCGCGTCGGCGGCACGCCACGGGAGGTCGCGGGCGTGCTCGTCGAACCAGGGGAGCAGGCGGCCGTGCAGGGTCGCGGGTGCGGTGGTCATCGCCCACGAGTCTGCCGTCCCGCGAGGCAACCCGGTGACGGCGAGGGGCTCACCTATCCTCGAGTGGTGCCGGAGAACACTGGGTCGCGGGGGCCGTCGCGCAACACGAGGTCGACGCCGTCGCCGCGTTCCGGATCGGGCGGGAGCTCGTCCGGCAAGGGTGTCCCGACGGGCAGGGCCGCCAAGTCAGCGGGCTCAGCCAAGACCACCAAGACCGCCACGTCAGCAGGGGCCGGCACGACCGCGGGTCGAGGACGAGGCCGCTCGGCGTCGCACCCCGGGGCCTCGCGCCGGGTCGCCGATCCCGCCACGTTCCGCCGTCGCCGCCTTCTCGTGCTGGTGCTCGCGCTGCTCCTGGTGGCCGGCATCGGCCTGGGCGTGTGGGCCATCGTGCGCGCGCTCGACGCCGGCACGGCGACCGACCCCGAGGCGGACACCACCCCGGTCGCCACCGAGAGCGTCACGCCCACCGACCCGGCGGGTGACGGGACCGGCGACGAGTCGCCGACCGAGCCCGAGCCGACCGAGCCCGAGATCGGCGCGACCCCACCGATCCCGACGGCATGCACCCCCGAGGAGGCGACGCTCGCCGTCGTCACGCCGAGCTCCCCGAGGGCCGGCGCGACGGTCGGGGCCTCGATCGAGGTCGCGACGACCGGGACGACGCCGTGCCTCGTCGATCTCGGGTCGGGAGCCACGACCGTGGAGGTGCTGTCGGGTGAGGACCTCGTGTGGACGTCGGCGCACTGCGCGTTCGCGCCGTCCGAACGGCGGCTCCTCCTCGGCGAGGGGGCGACGGACAGCCAGCTCGTGACCTGGCCGGGCAGCCGTTCCGTCGAGGGCTGCGCCGCCGGTCAGGCGACGGCCGAGCCGGGCACGTACCGCGTCGTCGTCACGCATCGTCTCGACGGGCAGACGCTCGTGGGGGAGTCGACCTTCAGCCTCAGCTGAGGCTGTGGTCTCTCCCCGACGTCGTCGGGCGAACCGGTCAGACGAAGCGGTCGATGAGCGAGGTCTCGGCCAGCCGCGAGAGCCCCTCGCGGAGCGAGCGGGCCCGGATCGCGCCGATCCCGTCGACCAGCTGGAAGTCCTCGACCGTCGCCGAGAGCATGCGCTGCAAGCTCCCGAAGTGTCCGACGGTCGACTCGACGATCGCCGTGGGAAGGCGCGGGATGCGCGCGAGCATGCGGTAGCCGCGGGGCGAGACGGCCGCGTCCAGGACGTCGCCCGCCGCGCCGCCGAGGCCGAGCATCCGCGCGATCTGGGCGAGGTCGATGAGCGAGGCGGAGTCGATGGCCTCGAAGCCGGCGAGGGCGTCGTCGAGGCCGCGGCGGTCGTCCAGGTAGTCGCGGACGACGTGGTCACGGTCGGGCCAGGTGTTGCCGACGAGCTCCTCGAGCTGGAGCGAGAGCAGGCGGCCGTCAGCGCCGAGCTCGGAGACGTAACCCGCGACCTCCTGCGAGATCCGGCGGACCATCTCGAGGCGCTGGATCACGGTCGCGACGTCGCGAACCGTCACGAGATCCTCGATCTCGAGGGCTGACAGGGTCTGGGAGACCTCGTCGAGGCGGGACTTGTACCGCTCGAGCGTGGCGAGGGCCTGGTTGGCGCGGGAGAGGATCGCATCGGAGTCCTCCAGCACGAAGCGCTCACCCTGGAAGTACACGGCGACGATCCGCATCGACTGGCTCACCGAGATGATCGGGAGTCCTGTCTGGACGGCGGCGCGCTGGGCCGTGCGGTGGCGCGTGCCGGACTCGGAGGTCTCGATCGAGGCGTCCGGCAGGAGCTGGACGGCGGCGCGGAGGATGCGGGACGCCGTCGCATCGAGCACGATCGCGCCGTCCATCTTCGCGAGCTCACGCAGCCGGGTGGAGGAGAAGGCGACGTCGAACTCGAAGCCGCCGGAGCAGATCGATTCGACCACGGAGTCGTAGCCGACCACGATGAGGGCGCCGGTACGGCCGCGAAGGATGCGTTCGAGGCCGTCGCGCAGTGCGGTACCCGGGGCGATCGCCCGCAGGATGCTGCGGCCGGTGGCGCCAGGGAGCAGGTCGGACATGATGCGAACTCTACGACAGCGCAACCTTGGCGAGACCGGCGGTCGTCGCCGTGTCGGGCGGAATCCGCGGTCGGCGCAACCGGCGGAATGATCAAGCGTCGGGAAGTGCCCCCTCGTGCGTCGGGAAGTGCCCCCTGGTGGGGCGGGAAGTGCCCCCTGGTGGGGCGGGAAGTGCCCCCTGGTGGGGCGGGAAGTACCCCCTCGTGAGGGCGTCGGAGGGGGAAGCCTCAGCGGAAGGAGGCCTCGACGACGGCGGCCGCCGGCTCGCTCGCGAGCTCCCACGCCCGACGGAGGTCCGCTGCGAAGTGCACCGTCATCCCCTTCGGCGCGCGCAGGGTGGCGCGCGCCGACTCCGGGACGACGGCCTGGGTGAACCCCAGGCGGTTCGCCTCCCCGAGGCGACGCTCGAGGCCGGTGATCGGTCGGAGCTGTCCGGTCAGGCTGACCTCCCCGACGGCGACGAGTCCCGCCCGCAGCGGGGCGCGGCGGTGGGCGCTCGCCAGCGCGAGCGCGACGGCGACGTCGCCCGAGGGCTCCTGGGCCCGGGCGCCCCCGATCGTGGAGACGTAGACGTCGCTCGAGGACAGGCCCAGCTGCAGCCGCGACTCGAGCACCGCGAGCGTCATGCTGACGCGGGCCGACTCGACGCCGGAGGTCGCACGGCGGGGGTGCGGGGTGGCCGAGGGGGCGACGAGCGCCTGGATCTCGATCGGCATCGGCCGCGCGCCGTCGAGCGTGATCGTCACGCACGTCCCGGGCTCACCCGTGGCGCGCTCGGACAGGAACAGGCCGCTGGGGTCGGCGAGCCCCACGATCCCCGTGTCGGACAGGTCGAAGCAGCCGACCTCGTCCGTCGGGCCGTACCGGTTCTTCACGGCGCGGACCATGCGCAGCCGCGAGTGCCGGTCGCCCTCGAACTGGCACACGACGTCGACGAGGTGCTCGAGCACGCGAGGCCCGGCGATCCCGCCGTCCTTGGTCACGTGCCCCACGAGCACCACCGGCAGGTGGCGCTCCTTCGCCGTGCCGATGACGCCGGCGGCGACCTCACGGACCTGCGCGACGCCGCCCGCGGCACCCTCGACGGACTGCGACGCGATCGTCTGGACCGAGTCGAGGATGAGCAGGCCGGGGTCGACGGCCTCGACGTGCCCCAGCACCGTGCCCAGGTCGGACTCGGCGGCGAGCATGAGGTCGGGGTGCACGGCGCCGATGCGCTGCGCACGCAGCCGCACCTGGGCCGCCGACTCCTCACCCGTGATGTAGAGGACGCGCGTGCCGCCGCGCGCCATGCGTCCCGCGACGTCGAGCAGCAGCGTCGACTTCCCGACGCCGGGCTCCCCGGCCATGAGGATCACCGCGCCGGGGACGAGGCCGCCGCCGAGCACGCGGTCGAGCTCGCCCACGCCGGTCGCCCGCGTCGCCACGAGCGCGATCTCGACCTCGTCGATCGGGCGCGCGGGGGAGCGGGGCGGCGTCGCCGCCGTCGCGCGGGCGGTCGGCTCGGCGCCGACCTCGGTCACCGTGCCCCACGCCTGGCACTCGCCGCAGCGGCCCACCCACTTGGCGGCACGCCAGCCGCAGTCGGTGCACTCCCAGGAGGCACGGGTGGATCGCGAGGTCTTGGCTGCCATGTCGGCGAACCTACCCGCGACCACCGACATTCCCGCCGGGCGACCCGCTCGACCGACCACCAGACCCGCCGCGCGACCCACTGCCCGACCTACCGCCCCACCCACCCCCGGCACGTCCGCCCTGCCCCGACCCCGCCCCTGGCCTAGGCTTCCCCCAGATCCTGACCGCCACCGGTCCGGCCGCACCCGACCCACGACCCCTGCACGAGGAGACCGCGTGTCCCAGCCTGGCCCCGAGGGCGAGCTGCCGAAGCGTCGGCGCCCCGCCCCGGAGAAGCTCGAGGTGCGGCCCCCCAGCGCCGAGACGCTCCGCCGTCGACGCCTGATCGCCACGATCGCGGCCGCCGTGATCGGGGTCGCCGTCGTGATCCTCGTGCTCGTCCTGATCAATCGGCCCGACCCCGAGCCGACCGTGCTCGAGCCCGTCCCCGGCGAGACCGTCACCGCTCCCGTGCCGACGGCGTCCCTCGCCCCGATCGAGCGCGACACCTCCACGGCGTTCCTCGCCGCGCTGCCGTCGACGGTGCTGCAGTGGGCCGTCGTCGACCAGCAGGTCCCGCAGGGGATCCTCGACGAGGGTGCCCTCGAGGCCTACACGCTCGTGTACGCCGACGGCCCGGTCGACGACGACCCCAGCTCGCTCGTGCTCTCGGCGGCGCAGTGGCGCTCGCCCGAGGCAGCGGCCGGCCACCTCGCCTCGCTCGGGCTGCCGGGCGAGCCGGTGGCCTCCCAGGAGGTCCTCGTCGCGGGAGCGGCGGTCGGCACGATGACCACCTACCCCGACGTCGACGGCAGCGGCGCCTCCGTCGCCTGGTCCAACGGCGCCACCACCTTCGTCGCGCGGGCTCCCGGGGAGACCGCCACGACCTTCTACGACGCGTTCGGGATGTGACATGAAGATCGCTCTGCTGGGATCCGGGGTGATGGGCAGCGCCGTGCTGTCCTCGATGGTCGAGGCCGACGGCGTCGAGGAGGTGGTCGTCACCGACGTGCGCGGCGAGGTCGCCCGCGAGGTCGCGGCCCGCCACGAGGCGAACGACGCGGGCGTCACCGTGAGCGGCACCGACGACAACGTCGCCGCCGTGACGGGGGCCGACGTCGTCGTCCTGGCCGTGAAGCCGCAGCACATGGGCACGCTGCTCGCGCAGGTGCGCGACGCCGTCGAGCCCTCCGCCCTGGTGGTCTCGATCGCCGCCGGCCTCACCTGCGCCTACCTCGAGGCCGGGCTTCCCGACGGCGTCGCGGTCGTCCGGGTCATGCCCAACACCCCTGCCACGATCGGCCGCGGGGTGGCCGCGCTCAGCGCCGGCACGACGGCGGGCCCCGAGCACCTCGACACGGTCGCCTCGCTGCTGGCGCGCACCGGCCTCGTCGTCCGCGTGCCCGAGCACCAGCAGTCGGTCGTCACGGCGATCTCCGGCTCCGGCCCCGCGTACGTCTTCCACCTCATCGACGCGCTCGCGGAGGCCGGGACCGCCGGCGGGCTGCCGCGCGAGCTCGCCCTCCGGCTCGCCGCCCACACGGTCGCCGGCTCCGGGCTCTACGCCGTCGAGTCCGGCCAGCACCCCGCGCTGCTGCGGGAGGCCGTCTCCTCGCCCGGCGGGACCACGCTCGCCGCCCTCGAGGTGCTCGACGAGCGGGCCGTCCGCGCCGCCTACGGTGCGGCCGCGCGGGCCGCCGCCCGGCGCTCGGACGAGCTCAGCGAGAGCCTCGGGGCGCCGTCGGGGGAGAAGGCGTGACCGGCCCGTTCGGTGGCTCCGAGGGGTCCGCCCCCGACCCCGACCCGCAGCCGGCCAAGACCGACCCGCAGCCCTCGGCCCCCGCACCCCGCCGCGAGCGCCCCGCGGGCATGGCGGCCGTGGCCCGCCGCGCCGACGTCTCCCACCAGACGGTCTCGCGCGTCCTGAACAACCATCCGAGTGTCCGGACGAGCACCCGCGAGCGCGTGCTGCAGGCGATGGCCGACCTCGACTACCGGCCGAACCGGCTCGCCCGCGCGCTCGTCACCTCCCGCTCCGGGCTGATCGGCGTCGTCACGAGCGGGTCGGCGAAGTACGGGCCGACCTCCACGCTGATGGCGGTGGAGGAGGCGGCTCGCGGCGCCGGCTACGCCGCGAGCGTCACCGCCGTGCACGACAACGACCCCGAGGCGCTCGCGACCCGGATGGCCGACACGCTGCTGTCCTTCGACTCGCAGGCCGTGGAGGGCGTCATCGTCATCGCGCCGCGCGTCAGCACGGTCCTCGCGCTGGAGACGATCAGCTCGCGCGCGCCCCTGCTGCTCATCGCGGCCGGGGTCGCCCCGAGCTCGCGGTTCGGGGTCGTCAGCGTCGACCAGAGCCAGGGCGCCCGGGCGGCGACGGCGCACCTCGTGGCTCAGGGACACACGAGCATCGGCCACCTCGCCGGCCCCGCCGACTGGTTCGACTCGCGCGAGCGTTACCGCGGCTGGGTCGAGGAGCTCGAGAGCGCCGGGCTGCAGCCCGGACCCGTCTGGGAGGGCGACTGGAGCGCGGACTTCGGTTACGACGTCGGGCGCCGGCTGGTCGCCGACCCGGACCGTCCGACCGGCATCGTCGCGTCCAACGACCAGATGGCCCTCGGGCTGCTGCGCGCGTTCGGCGAGGCGGGCGTCGCGGTGCCGGGCGACGTGAGCGTGACGGGCTTCGACGACATCGAGGGGACGGCGCACTTCCAGCCGCCGCTGACCACGGTGCGCCAGGACTTCGCCCAGCTCGGCGAGGCCGCGATCGCCTCGATGCTGCAGATGATCGAGGAGCGCACGACGCCGACCGGTGCGGTGCCGCTCATCCCGACGGAGCTCGTCGTGCGCGCCTCGACCGGTCCCGCGCGCGCCTGACGTCCCCGCTGGATCGGCCCCGGAACCGCACCGTTCCGCGCCTCGCCACCACCCCGTGGGGTCGTCGCCGGAACCGATTGATGTGATCGTTAACAAGCGATAGGCTCGCACGAGTTCCACCACTTCGAGAGGGTCACAGATGACAGCCTCAGCCGCGAGCAGCCCTGCCGCGACGACCAGCCCGACCGCCACCGACGCGCAGCACGCCGCGCGCGAGGCGCTCTCCGCCGGCCGCACCACCATCGGCATCGAGCTCGGTTCCACCCGCATCAAGGCCTGCCTCATCGGCCCGGACCACGAGGTCCTCGCCACCGGCAGCCACGCCTGGGAGAACACGTACCTCGACCGCGTCTGGACCTACTCGCTGGAGGAGGTGTGGTCCGGCCTCGCCGCGAGCGTCACCGGCCTGCTGGACGACGCCGAGCAGCGTCACGGCGTGCGGCCCACCGCGGTCGGCGGCATCGGCATCTCCGCGATGATGCACGGCTACCTGGCGTTCGACGCGAGCGACGAGCTCCTCGTCCCGTTCCGCACCTGGCGCAACACCAGCACCGAGGCAGCCGCCACGGAGCTGACGGAGGCGCTCGGCCACAACATCCCGATGCGTTGGACCGCCGCGCACCTGTACCAGGCGGTGCTCGACGACGAGGCGCACGTCGCCTCGCTGGCGCACGTGACGACGCTGGCCGGCTACGTCCACTGGCGTCTGACGGGCCGCAAGGTCGTCGGGGTCGGGGACGCGTCCGGCATCTTCCCGATCGACCCGGCCACGCACGACTACGACGCCACCCTGCTCGCGCAGCTCGACGAGCGCATCGCCGCCCACCGGTCGGACCTGCCCTCGGTGCGCGACCTCTTCCCGGCCTCGCTCGAGGCCGGCGCCGACGCCGGATCCCTGACGACGGAGGGCGCCGCGCTGCTCGACCCGAGCGGCACGCTCCAGGCCGGCATCCCGCTCTGCCCGCCCGAGGGCGACGCCGGCACGGGCATGGTCGCGACCAACGCGATCGCCCCGCGCACGGGCAACGTCAGCGTCGGCACCAGCATCTTCGCGATGATCGTGCTCGAGAAGCCGCTCGAGGCCGTCCACCACGAGATCGACCTCGTCACCACGCCCGTCGGCGACCTCGTCGCGATGGTGCACTGCAACAACGGGGCCAGCGAGCTGGGGGAGTGGGCGAACGTCTTCCACCGCTTCGCCGGGGCGCTCGGCCACGGCGCCGACCGCGACACCGTGTTCGCCGCGCTGCTCGCCGAGGCGCTGGAGGGCGACGCCGACGGCGGCGGGCTGCTCGCCTACAACTACCTCGCCGGCGAGCCCGTCACGGGCCTGCCCGAGGGACGACCGCTCATCGTCCGCACCCCCGACAGCAGCCTCACGCTCGGCAACCTCATGCGCGCGCAGGTCTACGGCGCGTTCGGCACGCTCAGCCTCGGGATGCGCATCCTCGAGCGCGAGGGCGTGGAGGTCGACGCGCTGCTCGCGCACGGCGGCCTGTTCCGCACCGCCGGCGTGGCCCAGCGACTGCTCGCCGCCGCCGTCGGCACCGCGGTCGCCGTCGGCGAGACGGCCAGCGAGGGCGGTGCCTGGGGCATCGCCGTCCTGGCCGCCCACCAGCGCGCGGTCGCGGCCGCCCGCGAGGCGGGGGACGCCGTCCCCACGCTCGCGACCTACCTGGACGAGCGCGTCTTCGCGGGTGCCGAGCACGTCACGGTGGAGCCGGAGGCGGACGACATGGTCGGCTACGCCTCCTTCCTCGCCCGTTACGAGGCTGGCCTCGCGATCGAGCGCGCCGCCATCGCAGCGGTCTGACCGACCCTCCGGCGGCTCTCCGACGCATCGTCCGACCCGCCGCCACACCACCCCCACCCGAGAACGAGGAGCACCACCATGGGGACGATCCCCGAGAACCTGCGCGACGCCGTCGCGAAGGCCCGCGTCGACGTCGCGGCCCTGCACGCCGAGCTTCCCCGCTGGGGCCTCGTGGTCTGGACCGCCGGCAACGTCAGCCAGCGCGTGCGCGGCGAGGCCGCCGACGGCAGCCAGGACCTCCTGGTCATCAAGCCGTCCGGCGTCACCTACGACGAGCTCACGCCCGAGTCGATGGTCGTGTGCGACCTGGACGGGACCCTGATCGACGGCGAGCGCTCGCCGTCCAGCGACACCGCCGCGCACGCGTACGTCTACCGGCACATGAGCGAGGTCGGCGGCGTCGTCCACACGCACTCGACCTACGCCACCGCGTGGGCCGCGCGCCGCGAGCCCGTCCCGTGCGTGCTGACGATGATCGCCGACGAGTTCGGCGGCGAGATCCCGATCGGCCCGTTCGCGCTCATCGGCGACGACTCGATCGGGCGCGGCATCGTGGAGACGCTCCGCGAGTCCCGCAGCCCCGCCGTGCTCATGGCCAACCACGGCCCGTTCACGATCGGCAAGGACGCCAGGGCCGCCGTGAAGGCCGCCGTCATGGTCGAGGAGGTGGCCCGCACGGTCCACATCTCGCGCCAGCTCGGCGAGCCGGTCGCCATGGAGCGCAGCGACATCGACTCGCTCCACGACCGCTACCAGAACGTCTACGGGCGCTGACGCCCACTCCCGCCCGACCATCCCGACCCCCAGGAGACCCCACGTGAGCAGCGTTCCCCCCACCAACCCCACCACCCTCGACCCGTTCGCGGGCCGGGAGATCTGGTTCCTCACCGGCAGCCAGCACCTCTACGGCCCCGAGACCCTCGAGGAGGTGAAGGAGAACTCGCGCACGATCGTCGGTCACCTCGACGGCAGCGCCGAGATCCCGGTGAAGGTCGTCTTCAAGGACCTTCTCACCGACACCGAGGCGATCCGCGCCGTCGCCGCCGAGGCCAACGCGAACCCCGCCGTCGTCGGCGTCATCGCGTGGATGCACACGTTCTCCCCGGCGAAGATGTGGATCACGGGCCTGGACGCGCTGCGCAAGCCGTTCCTCCACCTGCACACCCAGGCCAACGTCGACCTGCCCTGGGGCGAGATCGACATGGACTTCATGAACACGAACCAGGCCGCCCACGGCGACCGCGAGTTCGCCTACATGGCCTCGCGCCTCGGCGTCGCCCGCAAGACGGTCGTCGGCCACGCGTCGCAGTCGTTCGTCCGCGAGGAGATCGGCACCTGGGCGCGCGCCGCGACGGCGTGGGCGCACGTGCGCGGCCTCAAGCTGGCCCGCTTCGGCGACAACATGCGCTTCGTCGGCGTCACCGAGGGTGACAAGACCGAGGCCGAGCGCGTCTTCGGCGTCCAGGTCAACACCTGGGGCGTCAACGAGGTCGCGGCCCGTGTCGCCGCCGTCACCGACGCCGAGGTCGACGCCCTGATCGAGGCGTACATCGCCGAGTACGACGTCGCCCCGGAGCTCCTCCCCGGCGCCCCGCGCCACCAGAGCCTGCGCGACGGCGCCGCGATCGAGGCGGGCATGCGCTCGTTCCTCGTGGAGGGCGGCTTCGGCGCCTTCACCACGAGCTTCGAGGACCTCGGCGACCTCAAGCAGCTCCCGGGCCTCGCGGTCCAGCGGCTCATGGCCGAGGGCTACGGCTTCGGCGCCGAGGGCGACTGGAAGACGGCGATCCTCGTCCGCGCGGCCAAGGTGATGGGCCACGGCCTGCCCGGCGGCGCCTCGCTCATGGAGGACTACACCTACGAGATGGCCGACGGGAAGCAGAAGATCCTCGGCGCCCACATGCTCGAGGTCTGCCCGTCGCTCACCACGGACCGCCCCTCGCTCGAGGTCCACGAACTCGGCATCGGCGGCAAGGACGACCCGGTCCGCCTCGTCTTCAACACCGACACCGGCCCCGCGATCGTCGTCGCCCTCTCGGACATGCGCGAGCGGTTCCGCCTCGTGGCGAACGTGGTCGACGTCGTCGAGCCCGACGCCGAGCTGCCCAACCTGCCCGTCGCGCGCGCCGTGTGGGTCCCGCAGCCGAACTTCCGCACGTCGGCGCAGGCCTGGCTCATGGCCGGCGGCGCGCACCACACCGTGATGTCGACGGCCGTGGGCGCCGAGGCGTGGGAGGACTTCTCCGAGATCGCCCGCACCGAGCTGGTGCTGATCGACGACGACACCACGATCCGCGGTCTGAAGAAGGAGCTGCGCTGGAACGCGGCGTACTTCCGTCTGGCGCAGGGGTTCTGACCGCCCGGCCCCACTGACGGGCGCGACCCCGCGGTTCGGGCGCGCGCGGATCTTGATCCGCGCCCCGACCGCGGGGTCGCTGCACGTCCAGGCGTGTGAACCTCGACAGCGTCACCTCGGGGGAGCACTCTGGGCACAGCGACCGGCCTCACCGGCGAGACCGGCGCCCGTGGAGGTGGTGCGGTCATGTCCAGCCCTGAGGTCACCCGGACGGATGCTCCGGACGAGCCGCCGACCGAGCTGAAGCGGGCCATCGGCCCCAAGCTGCTGCTCCTGTTCATCGTCGGGGACATCCTCGGCACCGGTGTCTACGCCCTCACGGGCCAGGTCGCCGGCGAGGTCGGCGGCGCCGCGTGGCTGCCGTTCCTCATCGCGTTCGCCGTCGCGACGCTGACGGCGTTCAGCTACCTGGAGCTCGTCACGAAGTACCCGCAGGCGGCCGGGGCCGCGCTGTACACGCACAAGGCGTTCGGCATCCACTTCGTCACGTTCATCGTGGCGTTCATCGTGATGAGCTCAGGCATCACCTCGGCCTCGACGGCGTCGCGCGCGTTCGCGTCGAACTTCGCCGTCGGCATCGGCTGGGAGGCCGAGCCCGGCCAGATCCTCGTGGTGGCGGCCGGTTTCATGGCGCTGATCGCGGTCGTGAACTTCCGCGGCGTCGGGGAGAGCGTCAAGGCGAACGTGGTGCTCACCCTCGTGGAGCTCTCGGGACTGCTCCTCGTGATCATGGTCGGGCTGACCGCGCTGGGGAAGGCGGACTTCTCGCGCGTCGTCGCGTTCGACACCCCGGAGGACAAGAGCGTCTTCCTGGCGATCACGACGGCGACGTCGCTCGCCTTCTTCGCGATGGTCGGCTTCGAGGACTCGGTCAACATGGCCGAGGAGACCAAGGAGCCGGCCCGGATCTTCCCGCGCATCATGCTCACGGGCATGGCGATCACCGGCGTCATCTACGTCGCGGTCGCGGTGGTCGCCGTCGCCCTCGTCCCCGTGGGGGACCTCGCCGCGAGCGAGACCCCGTTGGTGGAGGTGGTCAGGGCGGGGGCGCCGAACCTGCCGATCGACACGATCCTGCCGTTCATCTCGATGTTCGCCGTGGCCAACTCCGCGCTGATCAACATGCTCATGGCCAGCCGCCTGATCTACGGCATGGCCCGCCAGAAGGTGCTGCCGCCCCTGCTGGGCAAGGTCCACCCCAAGCGGCAGACGCCGTGGGTCGCGATCATCTTCACGACCGTGCTGGCGCTGGCGCTGATCACGGCGGTGTCGCTCAACCCCGAGTCCAACGTCATCGGCGTGCTCGGCGGGACGACCGCGCTGCTGCTGCTCGCCGTCTTCACGGTGGTCAACACGGCCGTGCTCATCCTCCGGCGGGACCCGACCCCCGAGGGGGCCTTCCGGGCGCCCACGGCGATCCCCGTGCTCGGGGCCGTGACCTGCCTCTACCTCGTGACGCCGCTGGCCGGCCGCGATCCGCTCCAGTACACGGTCGCGGGGGTGATCCTCGTCGTCGGGGTCGTGCTCTGGGCGATCACCTACGCGATCAACGCGACGATGGGGATCAAGCCGACCCGGTTCTCCGACCCCGACACGTTCAGCGGTTCGGGCCCGGTGAACTGACGGGCACCGAATCGACCGACGGCGGTCGGGCTGTGCCCGACGGCGGGGCGACGTAGACTCGCGCCGTGACCCCTCGTCGATCGCTCGCGCTGGCTGCTGCCGGCGTGCTGCTCGCGTCGCTGTGGGTCGTCGTGGCTGCCGGGTTCGTCCAGGTCCGGGCCTGCGTCCCGACCGTGGGACTCCTCGGGGACGCCCACCTGCTCCTCCTGCGCCCCGCGGCCGACTGCCCGAGCGGAGCGGCCCTCGACGAGGGCGGCGTGCTCGCCGTCGTCGGCACGGTGGCGCTGACCACCCTCGCGGCCCACCTGGCCGGGATGGGGGCGCTCGCCGGCCTCGGCACCGTCGTGGCGCGGGCGACCTCGCTCGTGGCGCGCCTGCTGGAGGCGGTCCTTCCGGGGCGCCGGGCCCCGGGGCACGTGGTCGCCGTCGTGCGTCGCGCTGCTCTCAGCGGGGCGACGGCGGTCGTGGGGGCGGTGCGGGGTGCTGCCTCGTCGGTGGTGGGCCTGCGGGCCCCGCCGCTCGCCGCCTGACACCTCACCCCTCCCTGACTCTCCCCTCCTCGAAGGAGCCCCCATGTCCACCCCCAAGCAGTCCGCGAAGCAGACCAAGGACGCCCGCCGCGAAGCGGCCCGCGCCCAGGCCGAGAAGATGCGCCGCGCGCAGGACGCCCGCGAGAAGCGCAGCCGCAACATCCTGATCGGTGTGCTCGGCGGCATCGTCGTGCTCGTCGTCGCCGTCGGGATCGTCATCTGGAGCCAGTCCCAGCGGACGCTGCTCGACGCGTTCGACGGCAACGCGCCCAGCACGGCCGACAACCACGCCGGCATCACGGTCGGCGCCGAGGGCGAGGCCGGCACCGTCAACGACGGCGCCCCCGTCATGCAGGTCTACGTCGACTTCATGTGCCCCTACTGCGGCGACTTCGAGGAGGCCAACGCGGCCGACCTCGAGGAGCTGCGCGCGGCCGGTGACCTGACGGTGACCTACCACATCATGTCGAACCTGGACCAGCTCTCGCAGGGCACCAACTTCTCCACCCGCGCCGCGAACGCGGCCGCCACGGTCGCCAACGACTCGCCGGAGCACTTCGTCGCGTTCGTCGAGGCCATGTTCGTCAACCAGCCCGAGGAGAACACCGCGGGGCTGAGCGACGAGGAGATGGCCGCCATCGCCGTCGAGGTCGGGGTCCCGCAGTCGGTCGCGGACACGTTCTCCGCCGGGACCTACAACGAGTGGGTCGGCGTCGGCACGAGCCAGGCCAACCGCGAGGGCGTGCGCGGCACCCCGACGGTGAAGATCGACGGCGACAACCTGCCCGAGACGGTGAACTACTACAACGCCGGCGCGCTCGCCGCCTACCTCACCGAGCAGGGCGCCGGAGACGTCTCCGAGTGATCTGAACCCGAGGACGACGCCGAGACCGATCCGTCCGCGTCGAGACCGAGCCGCACCGGCTCGGTCTCGGCTGCGACGGATCGGTCTCGGCGTTTGCCGCCGGCGTTCCGCTCCGGCGGGGGAGCGTGGGCGGTCTGGCAGAATGGCCGGGCCCGGCAGCGACCGGGCGTGCCTCCTTAGCTCAGCTGGCCAGAGCAGCTGTCTTGTAAACAGCAGGTCATCGGTTCGAATCCGATAGGGGGCTCCACCGCGGCCTCACCGCGCTCCCGCGACACGCGCCTCACCCCACCAGGCCCTCCCGGAACGCCAGCACGACCGCCTGGGTCCGGTCCCGCAGCTCGAGCTTGTTCAGCACCCGCGCCACGTGCGACTTCACCGTGAACTCGGAGACCATCAGGTGCGCGGCGATCTCGGCGTTGGACCGTCCGGTGGCCAGCTCGACGAGGATCTCGCGCTCGCGCTGGGTCAGCCGCGCCAGCCGCGGGTCGGGCTCGGCGGCCTCCGGCGGTCGCAGCTGGTCGGCGAAGGTGTCCAGGAGCCGTCGCGTGATGCGCGGGGCGACGACCGCCTCGCCCCTGGCCACCGTGGCGATCGCCTCGGCCAGCTGCTCCGGACGAGAGGTCTTGAGCAGGAACCCGCTCGCGCCGGCCTGCAGCGCGGCGAACGCGTACTCGTCGAGGTCGAACGTGGTCAGGACCAGCACACGGCTGCTCGATCCCGAGCCGAGGATCTGCCGGGTCGCCTCGACGCCGTCCAGACCGGGCATCCGGATGTCCATGACGACGACGTCGGGCCGCAGCCGCCGGGTGAGCTCCACCGCCCTCGCGCCGTCGTCGGCCTCGCCCACGACCTCGATGCCCTCCGCCCCCGCCAGCACCATGCCTAGGCCCAGCCTGCTCAGGGGTTCGTCGTCGACCAGCAGCACGGTGGTCACGAGGCGCTCCCCGGGTGCGACGCCGTGACGGGCAGCTGCGCGGTGACCCGCCACCCCGCGTCGGGGTCGGGTCCCGTGCGCAGCGAGCCGCCGTGCGCGTGCACCCGCTCCCGCATGCCGAGGAGACCGTGGCCGCCGGCCTCTCGCCCGCGACCGGCGCCGCGCCCGGCGTCGAGCCCCGCACGGATCGGGGCGCGCCCGTCGTCGACCACGTCGACGACGACCTGGTCCGCACCCCACCGCACCGTGGCGACGGCGGAGCGTGCCTCGCTCGCGTGCCGCAGGGTGTTGCTCAACGACTCCTGGACGAGCCGGTAGATCGTCAGCGCCGTGCCGCCGCTCACGGGCACGGGATCACCCTCGGTGACGAGCGTGACCTCGAGCCCGGCCGTGCGCACCTGGGCCACGAGGTCGGGCAGCTGGCCGAGGCCGGGGCGGGAGGCCGCGAGGGCTCGTCCGCCTCGTCGGCCTCGTCGGGCTCGCGCAGGACCCCCAGGAGGGCGTGCATCTCGGCCATCGCCTCGCGTCCGGTCCCGGCGATCGCCTCGATGGCGGCGAGGGTCCGGGCGGGAGGGTCGACCCGGCGGAGGGCGACCGTGGCACCGTCGGCGAGGTTCGTCATCACCGCGATGTTGTGGGACACGATGTCGTGGACCTCGCGGGCGATGCGCCGCCGCTCGTCCGCGACCGCCGTCCTGGCGAGGGCGAGCTGCGTGCGCTCGGCCGTGTCGGCCCGCTCCCGCAGCAGGGCCAGCTCGCTCCGCCGACCCCGGCGGTTGCGCCCCAGCAGCACGGCAGCAGCGGCGAGCGACAGCAGGGTGAGGACCGGGTTGCCCGTGCTCGCCTCCGGGCGCAGCAGGGGCGCCAGCGAGACGACGGCGGTGACCCCCACGGCCGCGAGCGCGAGCGCGTTGGAGGCCCGCTCGACGACGGGAACGAGGCAGAGCACGAGCGCGAGCGCCGCCGCGGTGACCGCCTCGCTCGAGGTCGGCGCCGCCACGAACGCCAGCACCGCCCCGGCGGCGGTGGCGGCGAACGCGGCCACCGGCCGGTGGTGCCGGCCCAGCGCCGTCAGCAGAGGCGGACCCAGCACGAGCACCCCGAGCCAGGCCGGCGGCGGCTCGACGGCCGAGCGCCACAGCACGACCTCGAACACCCCCAGCGCGATCACCGGTCCGGCGTCGCGGAGCACGGTCACCGACCGGGGTCGGACCTCCTCCGTGCGGGGCTCGAGGTCCCGCCACCGCGGTCGAGGACGGGGCGGGGCCGGGCTCTGCTGCATGCGTCCAGCGTGACTCGACGTTCCCCGTGCTCGCATCGGCCGCAGGAGCCGGGTGGGGCCGGTCGGCCTCATCCTCAGGAGTGACGCCGAGGGGCGCGGCGCCGTCGGTCGGCGGCCCCGGAGGGCGGCGGAGCGGGGCGGGGACAGCGGTGGAGGACGGCGACGGCGGTGCGCCCCGCCGTCGGGCACGTCGCCGTCGTCGTCCGCGCGGACCACGCGGCGCTCGACCGCGCGGACGAGGGCCGCGCCGCAGGTCCGCCCGGCAGGCCGATGTGCGCGCGGCCCCGCGTGCGGAGGCTGGAGGGCATGACTCGATCGGCCTCACCGCCCCCGCCCGTCCCGCCCGTCCCGCCCGTCGCCCCGCACGCCGTCGCCCCGCACGCCGTCGCCCCGCACGCCGTCGCCCCGCACCGGAAGGGGCGCTGACGTGGCCCGTCTCCTGCACCGTCTCGGCACCGGGACCCACCGGCGTCGCGTGCCCGTCATCATCGTCTGGCTCCTCGTCCTGGCCGGCGCCGGGATGGGCGCCGCCACGCTGTCCGGCGAGACGACCACGTCGTTCTCCCTGCCGGGCCAGGAGTCCACCGAGGCGACCGAGGTCCTCGTCCGGGAGTTCGGCTCGTCGGGTACGGGCACGGCCTCCGCCCGCGTCGTCGTGGCGACCGAGGACGGCGGTCCCCTCACGAGCGAGGCCAACGCCGCGGGGGTCGCGGCGCTCGTCGACCGGCTCGCCGGGCTGCCCGGGGTCGTGGCCGCCACGGACCCGCTGGAGGCGGCGACCGCCACCGTCTCGCCCGACGGCTCGACGGCGTTCAGCACCGTCACCTACGACGTCGGCACCACCGACCTGACGTCCGACCAGCGCGTGGCCCTGGCCGAGGCGCTGGACGCCGGCCGCGAGGCCGGGCTCGTCGTCGAGATGACGGGGGACGCCGCGCAGGCCGAGGTCGGCGGTCACTCGGCCGAGCTCATCGGCATCGTGGTGGCTGCCATCGTGCTCGTCCTCACCTACGGCGCCCTCGGCGTCGCGGGGATGAACCTGGCCACCGCGCTCGTGGGCGTGGGCGTCGGCGTCCTGGGCATCCAGATCGCGACGGGCTTCCTCGACCTGTCCGCCAGCACACCGCTGCTGGCCTCGATGCTCGGCCTCGCCGTCGGCATCGACTACGCGCTCTTCATCATCAGCCGCTACCGCAGCGAGCTGCGCGGCGGCGCGGACGTGGCCGCAGCGGTGGCGACGGCCGTCGCCACGGCCGGCTCCGCCGTCGTCACCGCCGGTCTGACCGTCGTCATCGCCCTCGTGGGCCTGTTCGTCACCGGCATCCCGTTCCTGGCCCAGATGGGGGTCGCGGCCAGCGCCACGATCGTCATCGCCGTCCTGGTCGCCACCACCCTCGTCCCGGCGTGCCTGAGCCTGCTCGGCCGCCGCGCCCTCCCGCGACGCGAGCGCGCGACCGAGGCCGACACCGCACCCGGCCCCGTGAACGCACCCGCCGGCGAGCAGGACCGCCCGGCCGCCGCCCGCGGTCGCGGCTTCTACCGCGGCTGGATCGGCCTGGTGACACGGCGCCGGCTGCCCGCGCTGCTGCTGAGCGTGGGGGTGCTGGCCGTGCTCGCCGTCCCCGCGCTCGACCTGCGGACCACCCTGATCGTCGCCCCGGTCCCGGACAGCACGCAGGACCGGGCCGAGGAGCTGCTGGCCGACGCGTTCGGCGAGGGCTTCAACGGTCCGCTCACGGTGCTCTACGAGGGTCCCGGGTCCGGGCAGGACGCGGCGGCGGCCGTGGCCGCGATCGGGGAGCTCCCCGGTGTCACCTCCGTCGCCGGTCCCGTGCCCAACCCCACCGGGAACGCCGCGCTGCTGACGGTCCTGCCCGAGCACGGACCGACGAGTGCGGAGACCGAGGCGCTCGTGGGGGACCTGCGCGAGCTGGTCCACGCCCAGACCGACGGCGCGGTGTACGTCACCGGCCAGACGGCGATCGGCGTCGACGTCACCCGCGCCGTCAACGAGGCGCTGCCGCTCTACCTGTCGCTCGTCGTCGGGCTCGCGTTCGTTCTTCTCGTGCTGATCTTCCGCTCGCTCGTGGTGCCGCTGCTCGGCGTGCTCGGGTTCCTGCTCTCGATCGGCGCGGCCCTGGGGGCCTCCGTGGCGATCTTCCAGTGGGGCTGGCTGAGCTCGCTGTTCCAGATCGAGGCGACCGGGCCGCTGATCGCGCTCACGCCGATCCTCATGATCGGCATCCTGTTCGGCCTCGCGATGGACTACCAGATCTTCCTGGTCTCGCGCATGCACGAGATGCACGGGCGGGGACTGGCGACGACGGCGGCCGTGCAGGCGGGCTTCCGCCACACCGCGCCGGTGGTCGTCGCCGCGGCCGTGATCATGTTCGCCGTGTTCGCCGGATTCTTCCCCGGCGCCGACGCCACGCTGAAGTCCATCGCTTTCGCGCTCGCGGCCGGGATCGTCTTCGACGCCTTCGTCGTGCGCATGGTCCTGGTGCCCGCCGCGATGGCCCTGCTCGGGGAGCGCACCTGGTGGCTGCCGCGCTGGCTCCACCGTCTGCCGAAGCTCGACGTCGAGGGCGCCGAGCTCGACGCCGCCACGACCGAACGGCAGGAGCGGGGCGAGCCCAGCCTCGTCTGACGTCGCTCGGACGCTCGGACGCTCGGACGCTCGGACGGCGCCTTGGCGACGTCCCGACGGCGACCCGCCCGATCACCGGGCGGGGCGCCGTCGGGCCGGCCGGCGGCACGTCGGGACCCGACGTCGCGGGCGGCCCCGGATGCGCTCTCGCCACGTCCGACTAGCGTGGGTGTCCCGCGCCGTAGGAGGTTTCCCGTGGTCCGCACGTCCCCCCGGCACCGACTGGCCCTCGTGCTCGCCCTGGTCCTGGCCGGGACCCTCGGCCTCGCCCTCCCGACCGCTCCGGCCTCGGCCGTACCGGTGGCCGACGGTGTCTACGCCATCGAGCACACCGGGGAGATCTACCGGGTGAGCGCGGGCACGGCCCGCCACCTGACCTACTCCGAGTGGGTGGATCTCGGTCGCCCCTCCCCGCAGCCCGCCCCCACGAGCTACGTCGGCTACGCGTGGAGCACCGGGATCTCCTCAGTGACCCGCTGGGACCCCGATGTGCCGGCCTCGTGGACGTGGCGTCAGGTCGGGTACGACGCCTGGGTGCGCGTCGGACGGCCCTCGCCGGCCGCCGTCGGCTGGGTCGAGGGGTCCTACGTCTACCGGTGGGCGACCAACGACCAGATCGGTGTGATCGCCCCCGACGGCACCTACCGCTGGCTGACGCCGGCCGAGTGGGCGGCGATGGGGCACCGCGCCCCCGACGTCCGTCGCAACGAGGGATTCGTCTCCCTCACGTGGGGCCCCGAGATCTTTCGGATGACCGACCTGGCCAGCGGCCGCGGCGAACCGCTGGACTACGCGGGCTGGCGTCGCGAGAACTTCCCGACGCCCCGGCCGGTGACGGCGCTCGCGGACCACCGGTACGAGCGCTACTCGACCCAGAGCTCGATCTGGTACGCGGGTCCGATGGTGCAGCGCGAGATCAGCCACGCCGAGTGGTCGGCCGTCGGTCGCCCCGCCCCGACCGTGCTGCCCGCGGGGGCGTCCTCCCCGTGGCCGGCCGGTCGCCCCGCGCCGTACTCGGGCCAGTACCGCGCGGAGAACGGACGGATCGACGGGGAGATGTGCGTCATCCCGTTCATGCCCACCCACCGCATCCACTGCCGGGCGCTGAACGACCTCGTCGGGTTCAACCGCGCCTACTCCGCGCGGTTCGGGACCGACCTCCCCATCGACGACTGGCGGTACTCCACCTACCGGACCCAGGCGGACCAGCAGGTCGTGCTCGACACGATCACCGCCCCGATCGTCGCGGCCGTCGGCACGTCACCGCACGGCTGGGGGCTCGCGATCGACTTCCTCGAGGGACCGCGGTACGGGTTCGGCTCGACGATCCACACCTGGTTGCGGACCAACGGTCCGGCCTACGGCTGGGAGCTCATGCCGTGGCACCGCGAGGACGGTCGCTACAAGGAGTACTGGCACTTCGACTACGTGCGGTGAGTCCCGTCCGACCGCCCGTCGTGTCGCCGCCGTCAGGCCCGCCGCTCGACCGTCACGAGCTCCGGCTGCTTGGGCTGACGGGTGTCACCGGACGACCTGCCCCGCAGCCGGCGCGTCGCCCACGGGTAGGCGTGCTCGCGGAACCAGGCGGCGTCCGAGGTCACGCGGTCGCGCACCGGCACGACCAGCGGCGTCAGCGGGTCGTCCCACGCGGCGTCGTCTGGCTCCTGGCCCAGGCCGACCAGGGCCGCCTGCGCCACCCGCCGGTGGCCGTCCGCGACGAGGTGGATGCGATCGCCGCTCCACATCCGCAGGTCGTGCAGGCTCCGCATGCCCCACACGTCGAGCACCATCGCGTCGTGGCGGCGCGCGATCGACCAGATGTGGGAGTTGAAGATGCCCACGCGTGTGCGGGTGGAGGAGATGAGCATCGACCCCTTGGCGTCGACGCCGGTCGCGAGCAGCACGGCGATCCCCGCCTCGCGCAGCCGTACGACGGCGTCCTCGAGCCGGTCGGCGATCGCGTCGACGTCGACCGAGGGCCGCAGGATGTCGTTGCCGCCGGCGATCAGCGAGACGAGGTCCGGCTCCAGCTCGAGCGCCACGGGGACCTGCTCCGTCACGACGGCGGGGAGCAGCTTCCCCCGGACGGCCAGGTTCGCGTAGCGGACGGACTCGCCCTCGGGCCGCCGGTCGGCGAGGTGGCCGGCGAGCAGGTCGGCCCAGCCGCGCAGGTGCAGCCAGCGCGTCTCGGGCGCGTGCGGGTTCGCCGTCGCCCAGGCGGACATCTCGGGATCGGGACGGGCGTCGTCGTCGACGACGTCCCACAGGCCCTCGGTGAAGGAGTCGCCCAGCGCGACGTAGGAGGACCAGGGAGCAGGTGCGGTCATGCCCGCCATGGTGGCACTAGGAGAGCCGCCAGTCGACGGGCGCCGCGCCCTGCTCCGCCAGGAGGGCGTTCACCCGGCTGAACGGTCGCGACCCGAAGAAGCCGGTCCGCGCCGACAGGGGGGAGGGGTGCGCGCTGGCGACGATCGGGGTCGAGCCGAGCATCGGCGTCAGGGACTGCGCGTCGCGGCCCCACAGCACGGCGACCAGCGGACCGCCGCGGGCCACGAGCGCCTCGATGGCCACCTGCGTGACCTCCTCCCAGCCCCGGCGACGGTGCGACCCCGCGGCGCCGGGCGCCACGGTCAGCACCCGGTTCAGCAGCAGCACGCCGGCGTCCGCCCACGGGCTCAGGTCCCCGGTGGCGGGTCGCGGCACCCCGAGGTCGCTCTCGAGCTCGGTGTAGATGTTCGCCAGCGACCGCGGGACGGGACGGACGTCCGGGGCGACGGAGAAGGAGAGCCCGACGGCGTGGCCGGGGGTCGGGTAGGGGTCCTGGCCGACGATCAGGACCCTGACGTCCGCCAGCGGACGCTCGAAGGCCCGCAGGACGTGCTCACCCGCCGGCAGGAAGCCGCGGCCGTGCGCGACGTCGTCGCGCAGCTGGTCCCCGAGGCGGCGGATCGTGGGTTCCACGGGAGCCAGGGCCTCGGCCCAGTCGGCGGCCACGAGCTCGGTCAGGGGTCGCGTCGGCATCCCCCGATCCTCGCAGCAGCCGGGCGAGCGGAGGCGAATGACACCCGTGTGCTTCGTGGCTAGACTGACCGGGCACGTCGATCACCACCGTCCCGGCACCCACCGACCTCAGGAGCGTCCCATGGCAGCAGTCGTCGCCCACGACGTCGAGGGCCTCACCGAGCGCGAGGCCGCGATCCTGGAGTTCGAGCGCGGCTGGTGGCGCCACGGCGGTGCCAAGGAGTCGGCGATCTCGGAGCTGTTCGGGATGACCGCGACGCGGTACTACCAGACCCTCAACGTGCTGATCGACTCGCCCGACGCGCTGGCCGCCGACCCGATGCTGGTCAAGCGTCTCCGCCGCCTGCGCTCCGCCCGTCAGCAGAACCGTCAGGCGCGCCGCTTCGCCGACGGGGCGCTCTGAGCGCTCTCGCCGGTTAGTCTCGAACCGTGCCCCAGGACGACTACGACTTCCCCGAGGACGAGTTCGACGTCCTCGGAAGCAACCGCACCCGCAGGCCGTGCACCGCGCGCCTCGCCCCTGGTACCGGGTGTGGGGACCGCTCATCGCCGTCGTGATCATCGCCCCGCTCGTGGCCTACGGGCTCGTCTCGCTCGCGACGGGTGACGACGGGACGCCGGAGCAGTCGTCGCCCGAGACGTCCCAGGAGGCCGGCGAGACCGCGCCGCCCGAGGGTGAGGGCGAGGGAACCGAGGCACCGGGTGAGACCGCCCCCGGTGAGGAGCCGACGGAGGAGCCCACCGCCGAGGAGCCCCCGCCGCCGCCGCTCGACCAGGAGGTCGCGGTGAGCGTGCTCAACGGCGCCTCGGTGCAGGGCCTCGCCGGACAGGTCGGCGAGACCCTCGCCGAGGCCGGCTGGACCGGCGCGACGACCGGGAACTACCAGTCGGCGCAGCCGGAGATCTCCACGATCTTCTACGCCGACCCCGACCTCCTCGACGAGGCCCAGGCGCTCGGCGAGCTCCTGGGGATCGGGAACGTCGTCGAGCTCGGCGACGTGCCGAGCATCACCGTGGTGCTGCGCCCCGACTTCGTGGGCTGACCCCGGTCGTCGACCGTCCGGCCCGGGTGGGGTCGTCGTCGGGGACGCTGTTTGGCGTCGAGGGTGACCGACGACTTACGGTGGACCCATGCCCGCTCCGCGCAACGACGCCCCGGTCGACTACGCCCTCGTCGGTGGTGGGGTCATGAGCGCCACGCTCGCGATCCTCCTCACCGAGCTCGACCCCGATGCGACGATCCACGTCTACGAGCGCCTCGTCGAGCCCGCGCAGGAGAGCTCCGACCCCTGGCGCAACGCCGGTACCGGCCACGCCGCGCTGTGCGAGCTCAACTACACGCCCGAGCGGGCCGACGGCAGCATCGACATCACCAAGGCGATCGCGGTCAACGAGCAGTTCAAGGCCTCGCGCGAGCTGTGGGACCACCTCGCCGACTCCGGCGCCCTGCCGGACGGGACGACGTTCGTCAGCCCCGTCCCGCACATGACCTTCGTCAGCGGGACCGAGGGCGTGGACTACCTGCGCCGACGCCACGAGGCGCTCGCCGCCCACCCCAACTTCGCCGACATGGTCTACACCGAGGACCCCGAGGTCGTGCGCGACTGGGCCCCGCTGCTGGCCGAGGGCCGACTGAGCAGCGAGCCGATCGCCGCGACCCGCTCCGACGCCGGGACCGACGTCGACTTCGGCTCGCTGACCCGCCAGCTGCTCGAGGCCGCGCAGGCGCGCGGCGTCGTCGTGCACACGAGCGTGCAGGCGTCGTCCGTGACGCGCGGCCCGCACGGCTGGAAGATCCGCCTGCGCGACAACGCCTGGACCCCGCTCGGCGAGCGCCGCACGGCGCACGCCCGGTTCGTCTTCGTCGGGGCCGGCGGCGGCGCGCTGCGCCTGCTCCAGACCACCGGCATCCCGGAGATCAAGGGCTTCGCCGGCTTCCCGATCTCGGGCCAGTTCCTGCGCACGTTCGACCCCGAGCTCGTGGCCCGCCACCAGGCGAAGGTCTACGGCAAGGCCGAGGTCGGCGCCCCGCCGATGTCCGTGCCGCACCTGGACACCCGCGTCGTCGACGGCCGCACCGCGCTGATGTTCGGCCCGTTCGCGGGCTTCAGCCTCAAGTTCCTCGCGTTCGGCTCGCCGCTCGACGCGCTCAAGACGATCCGGCCGGGCAACGTCCTGCCGCTGCTCGCCGTCGCCCGCGACAACCTCGACCTGGTGAAGTACCTGGTCAAGGAGCTGCTCGCGACGCCGGCCGCCAAGCTGCGCACGCTGCGGAAGTTCTTCCCCGACGCCGAGCGCTCGCGCTGGACCATGATCACCGCCGGGCAGCGGGTGCAGGTCATCCGGCCCGACGCCCGTCGCACCGGTGTGCTGCAGTTCGGCACGGAGGTCATCACGGCGGCGGACGGCTCCGTCGCCGGGCTCCTCGGCGCGTCCCCGGGCGCCTCGACCGCCGCGTTCGCGATGGCGCAGGTGATCGAGCGCTGCTTCGGCGACGAGCACCCCGAGTGGGTCGGGCGGCTGCACGAGATCATGCCGAGCCTCGCGCGTGCCGGGTCGGGCTCGCGCGACCCCGCCAAGCCCGCCGGGCCGGTCTAGGACGCGCTGCCGATCGGCTGCCGTCCGGCTCCGGCCGGCTGGCGGTCGAGCTCGTCCAGCGTCAGCAGCACCAGCGCGCTCGACCAGACCAGGGGCGCGACCTGCGCCCCTGCGCCGTCGGGTCCGACCTTCTCGGGGACCGACCCCATCAGCGTGGTGTGCGCGGCGAGCCAGTCCAGCCGTTCGCGTGCCGCGGCGTCCTCGCCCAGGGTGGCGGACGTGAGCGCGTACAGCGCGGTCTGCGGCGTCCAGGAGTAGTGCGGCTCGCGCCACCCCTCGCCCGGCGCGAGCCCGCCCGCCGGTCGGGCCATGCCGCGCGCACTCAGCCGCCACGCGGTCTCCGCGCCGGGCAGGGCCTCGTCCTGGAACGGCGGCAGCGCCAGCGCGGTCGCCGCGTCCTGGTGCCGGCCGCCCGCGTGCCGCGGCCAGGTGGGGCCGAAGGCCGTCGCGACGGCGTCGCGCACCAGCGCGAGGCGCTCGCGGGTGGCCGTGGCCTCGCCGTCGCGCCCCGCGAGCTGCTGCAGCGTCGCGAGGGCGTCGAGCCCCGTGAGCACCGGGGCCGCGGTACCGAGCGTCAGGCGCGTCTCCGGCAGCTCCCAGTAGTCGGAGGAGACGTCCGGGAGGTGCCCGGGGGAGTCCGTCGCGCCCAGGAGCACGCCGGCGCTCGCCAACGTGATGCCCGCGAGGTCCTCGAGGACGGCGGGGACGTCCGACGGCGGGGCGAGCGCTGCCGTCTCCGCGCTCGCCCACAGCAGCCAGGCCGCGCCGTCCAGCTGCGGGCCGCGGTCGTCCGGCACGGTGCCGTCGAGGCGGTAGCGCGCGTGGAAGCCCTCGGCGGTGACCTCGACGTCGTCGAAGAACCCCAGGACGGCGACGGCGTCGGCCACGTGCCCGGTGCGGGCGAGGGTGACGGCGGCGAACGCCGCGTCACGCGGCCAGACGTAGCGCCAGGCGCCGGTGGGCGCGGCGAACGGGGCGCGGACGTCGCCGTCGGGCGTGTGCGTGGCGGTGTAGAGGTCGAGCAGGGCGTCCCGGCCCAGGTCCGCGTGCGGGCCGCCCTCGCCGGGGACGGAGCCGGCCGCGAGCCAGTCGCGCTGCCGCTGCGCCTCGGCCGTCGCCGCCGCGCGCTCGGCGTCGGTCGCCTCCGGTCCCGGCGCGAGCACGCGGGAGCCGGGCAGGAGGTCGGGGGCGGTGCCCGGGCGGACGACGACGACGGCGCCGCTCACCTCGCCGTCGCTCTCGGTCCACGTGTGGACCGCACCCTCCGACGCGAGAACCACCGAGGGAGCGCCGGCGGGGCCGAGGCTCGCGCCCGCCGTGAGCACGGCGGTCAGCCCCAGCACGACGAGGGACGGACCGCGGCGCTGCACCCGGCCATCGTGCCAGACCGTGGTGTGACGGCCGGCACGCCCCGAGAACCGCCGACCGTCGGTCGGTCCGCGCGGTCCTAGGGTGGAGAGATGAGCAGGGACGTGGTGGACGTCGTCGTGGTCGGTTCGGGTCCGAACGGGCTCGCGGCCGCCGTCACGATGGCACGGGCAGGCCTGAGCGTGCGCGTGTACGAGGGGCAGCCGACGATCGGCGGTGGGGCCAGGACGGCCGACCTGGGACTGGCGCCCGGCGTCGTGCACGACATCTGCTCGGCCGTCCACCCGATGGCGCTGGCGAGCCCGTTCCTGCGCGAGC
This sequence comes from Serinibacter arcticus, assembly GCF_003121705.1. Lineage (NCBI taxonomy): Bacteria > Bacillati > Actinomycetota > Actinomycetes > Micrococcales > Beutenbergiaceae > Serinibacter > Serinibacter arcticus. The sequence goes on from NZ_PYHR01000002.1 coordinate 3,576,195, forward strand.
TCGACCTCCCGGCGCGCGGCGTCCAGCTCGCCGTCCCCGAGGTCTCCTACGCCCAGCCGCTGGACGACGGCCGCGCGGGACTGGCCTGGCACGACCTCGAGCTCACGGTCGACGGGCTCGGGAGCGACGGCCCTGCCTGGCGCTCGCTCATGACGCCGCTGGTCGAGAACAGCGAGGCCGTCGTCGCGCTGGCGATGGGTGACAAGCGCTCGGTTCCGCGCGAGGTGCTCTCGCCGTCGGGCGTGCGCAGCGCCCTCGCCTTCGCCTCCGCGCTGCTGGAGCAGGGCACGCGCGCCTGGGACCTGCGGTTCTCGGGCGAGGTCGCCCCGGCGCTCCTCACGGGGGTCGCGGCGCACGGCATCGCGATGATGCCCGGTCTGGCCCCCGCGGGCACGGCCCTGCTGCTCGGCAGCCTCGCGCACGTCGGCGGGTGGCCGATCCCGGTCGGCGGGACGCAGTCGATCACCGACGCGCTCGTGGCGGACCTCGTGGCGCACGGCGGCGACCTCGTCCCCGACCACCCGATCTCCGACTACCGCCAGCTGCCGAGGGCGCGCGCCTACTTCATGGACACCTCCCCGCGGGCCCTCGCCTCGATCTGGGGCGACCGGCTGCCGGCGGGCGTGCGCCGCGGCCTGGAGGACTTCCGCTACGGCGACGGCGCCGCGAAGGTCGACTTCGTGCTCAGCGAGGCCGTGCCGTGGCAGGCGGAGGGAGTCTCACGGGCCGGCACGGTCCACGTCGGCGGGACGCGGCCGGAGATGGCGCTGGCCGAGCACGAGGTCTCCCGGGGGCGGCACGCCGAGCGGCCGATGGTGCTCGTCAGCGACCCGAGCGAGCCCGACCCGTCCCGGCGCGTGGACGGACTCAGCCCGCTGTGGACCTACGCCCACGTCCCGAACGGCTCCGACGTCGACCCCACCGAGGCGGTCACCGCGCAGATCGAGCGCTTCGCGCCGGGCTTCCGCGACGTCGTCGTCGCCTCGCACGCGGTGCCCGCGTCGCGGATGGCCGACCACAACGCCAACTACATCGGCGGCGACATCGCGGCCGGGGCCATCACGATCTACCGCATGGTGGCGCGTCCGCGCCTGAGCTGGAACCCGTACGACGTCGGGATCCCCGGCGTCGCGCTGTGCTCCGCCTCCACGCCGCCCGGGCCGGGCGTGCACGGCATGTCTGGCTGGTTCTCGGCCAGGCGTCTGCTGCGGACGCGGTTCGGGATGTCGGCGCCGTCGCTGGCGCCCTGAGCCTCAGGCCGGGCGGCGCGCGCGCAGGAAGGGCAGCCGTTCGAGCGGCAGGAACGCCGCCCAGCACACGACCGTGGGCAGGAAGTGGATGCCGAGCGACAGGAACGTCGCGAGGTGGAAGAGGATGAACGTGGAGATGGCGACGTAGAGCCAGCGCCCCCGCAGCCACAGCACCACCGGTGAGAACAGCTCGATGAGGTACAGACCCCACTGACCGACGATCAGCAGCCACGGGTACTCGAGCGTCCACCGGATGAGCGGCGAGCCGCGCCGCATGATCGCCCACACGAACACGGCGCTGTTGGCCCAGCCGGCCGGGCTGCCGGCCCGCATCCACTTGAGGATCGCCGAGCCGAAGTAGGTCGCCACGACGGCGAGCTGGATCGCGCGCAGCGCCCAGCCGGCCGCCTGCGACGGCGTGTGGTCGCGCAACCGGGTGACGCCCGCCGTCGGGAGCACGGTGACCGCGACCATGAGGGCGAGGTGGTCGTGGCTGATGTAGCCGAACCCCTGGGAGTTGAGCATCCAGAGCCAGAACCCCAGCGCTACCGCGATACCGGTGGTCCGCTGCAGGCGCCCGAGCACGACCGCGACGACGGCCGCCACGCACGAGGCCAGGAGCAGCCACAGGAGGACGGTGCCCTGCGTCGGTGTCAGCGGCGGGATCGCCAGTGCCCGGGAGAGCCAGGTGGGGCGGTACAGGTCGGGGACGTAGCCGTGCGGGACGACGCTGGTGCGCACCCACAGCACGTCGAGGACCACGAACGCGTAGATGAGGATGCGGAAGGCCGCCACCCGCGCGAGCGGGACGGGTGCGAGGAACCAGTCGAGGCCGGCGCGCAGCCCGCGGCGGACGGGGGAGCGGTCGCGGGGCGACGAGGAGACGGCGACGGCGTCGGACGCGGTGGTCACTCGACCTCCCAGGTGGCGAGCGTGAGGATCTCCGGCTCGCCGACGGCGTGGCCGTCGGCGAGCTGCACGACAGAGCGCCGCAGGTACAGGACCTCGGGCTGCGCGCGCTCGGGGCGCAGCTGCGCGTAGGCGTCGGCGATGGACTGCAGGAGGGAGGGGTCGTCGACGAAGCGGCCGAGCTGACCCTCGATCTCCCCGCGCGCGACGCCGGTGCTGGCGTGGCTGAGGCCGATCACGACGGGTTCGGTCTCGCCGGGCAGGAGGCCCTCGAGGTAGACCGAGCGGACGGTGCCGTTGAGGTCCTTCGGGGCTCCGTACTGCGAGAGCGAGCCGAGCGGGAAGTAGTCGTCGGTGTCGTGGACCTGGCCCGCGACGAGGATGCCGAGCGCGAGGGCGGTGGCGCCGAGGCGCCAGGCGATCCCGGCGGAGGTCAGTCGTTGCACCACGTCAACCTACCGGCGGGCTCCTGCCGGTGTCCGCACCTCCAGGGCGTTGCGCCGTGGGGGAAACGACTCCCACTCGCTTGCACTCTCGGTGGGGGAGTGCCAATAATGGCGTTAGCACTCTCGTACCGAGAGTGACAAAACAGCCGGTACCGATGAGGCGCTGCTGCGAGCGGGACGAGACCGCGCGCGAGCGACGTCGTCCGTCGCGGGCATCGCCCGGCACTCACGTCAACACGGAGGATCGCACGCCACATGGCCAAGATCATTGCCTTTGATGAGGAAGCCCGCCGCGGCATGGAGCGTGGCCTCAACCGCCTCGCCGACGCCGTCCGCGTGACCCTCGGCCCGAAGGGCCGCAACGTCGTCCTGGAGAAGAAGTGGGGCGCCCCCACGATCACCAACGACGGCGTCTCGATCGCCAAGGAGATCGAGCTCGAGGAGCCGCTGGAGAAGATCGGCGCCGAGCTCGTCAAGGAGGTCGCCAAGAAGACCGACGACGTCGCGGGCGACGGCACCACCACCGCCACCGTCCTGGCCCAGGCGCTCGTGCGCGAGGGTCTGCGCAACGTCGCCGCCGGCGCCAACCCGATCGCCCTCAAGCGGGGCATCGACAAGGCCGTCGAGGCTGTCACCGAGGCCCTGCGCACGCAGGCCGTCGAGATCGAGACGAAGGAGCAGATCGCTGCCACCGCCGCGATCTCCGCCAACGACCCGGCCATCGGCGAGCTCATCGCCGAGGCGATCGACAAGGTCGGCAAGGAAGGCGTCATCACCGTCGAGGAGAGCAACGCGCTCGGTCTCGAGCTCGAGCTCACCGAGGGCATGCGCTTCGACAAGGGTTACCTGTCGGCGTACTTCGTCACGGACCAGGAGCGCCAGGAGGCCGTCCTGGAGGACGCCTACGTGCTCCTCGTCGAGTCGAAGATCTCCACGGTCAAGGACCTGCTGCCCCTGCTGGAGAAGATCATCCAGTCCGGCAAGCCGCTCGTCATCATCGCCGAGGACGTCGACAGCGAGGCCCTGGCCACGCTCGTCGTGAACAAGATCCGCAACATCTTCCGCTCCGTCGCCGTCAAGGCGCCCGGCTTCGGTGACCGCCGCAAGGCGATGCTGCAGGACATGGCCATCCTCACGGGCGGTCAGGTCATCTCCGAGACCGTCGGTCTCACGCTGGAGAACGCCGACCTGTCGGTGCTCGGCCAGGCGCGCAAGGTCGTCATCACCAAGGACGAGACGACGATCGTCGAGGGTGCCGGCGACGCCGACCTCATCGAGGGCCGCGTCAACCAGATCCGCGCCGAGATCGAGAACAGCGACAGCGACTACGACCGCGAGAAGCTCCAGGAGCGCCTCGCCAAGCTCGCCGGTGGCGTGGCCATCATCAAGGCGGGCGCGGCCACCGAGGTCGAGCTCAAGGAGCGCAAGCACCGCATCGAGGACGCCGTTCGCAACGCGAAGGCCGCCGTCGAGGAGGGCATCGTCGCCGGAGGCGGCGTGGCGCTCATCCAGGCCGGCAAGGTCGCGTTCGAGACGCTCGAGCTCGAGGGTGACGAGGCCACCGGGGCGAACATCGTCCGGGTCGCCATCGACGCGCCGCTCAAGCAGATCGCCATCAACGCCGGCCTCGAGGGCGGCGTCGTGGCGGAGAAGGTCCGCAACCTCCCGTCGGGTCACGGCCTCAACGCCGCGACCGGGGTGTACGAGGACCTCCTCGCCGCCGGTGTGAACGACCCGGTCAAGGTGACCCGCTCTGCTCTGCAGAACGCTGCCTCGATCGCCGGTCTGTTCCTCACCACCGAGGCTGTCGTGGCCGAGAAGCCCGAGAAGGCCCAGCCGATGCCGGCCGGTGGCGGCGACGAGATGGGTGGCATGGGCTTCTGAGCCCGTTCCCCTCGTAGCACCAGCAGCACCCGCAGGACGACGGCGGGCGGTCACCTCACGGTGGCCGCCCGCCGTTCGCGTTCCCGGGCGGTGTGCACCGGTCGATCCGCGGAGCCTTGGTCCCTCGCGGCTGCAACTTCTTGCAAGCCTTTACCCGCCCTTGCAATCCGGGCGTGATCTGGCGCACACTCGTCGGGTGCGCCGGGCCAGGCGCGCACCAACCTGCCCAACGACGAACAGGTGACTCACGTGCGAGCACGACGAAGCGCGCCCACGGTCCGCACCCGGACCGCCCGAACCACGGACGCCCCGACCGGGCGTTCCCGTCCCGCCCGCGAACCCGGGTCTCTGCGGCGCCGCAGCCTCGGGGCCGCGCTCGCAGCGGCGATGCTCCTGAGCGGCAGCGCCGGTCTCGCGGCGGCCGCCCAGGCGACCCCGTCCGACCCCGTCGGTGAGGCCGGCAGCGGGGGTGACGTGGCTGCGGCCGCCGCCGTCCGCACGTTCACCCTCGTCGGCAGCCTCCAGTCCGAGCTCGGCTGCGCCGGCGACTGGGACCCGACCTGCGGTGCGACGCTGCTGGCGGAGACCGCCACCCCCGGCGTCTACGCCGCCGACTTCGAGGTCCCGGCCGGGTCCTGGGAGTACAAGATCGCCGTCGACGGCGCCTGGGACGAGGCCTACGGCCTCGAGGGCGGCGCCGAGAACGCCCCGCTGACGCTGGGCGGCACGACGACGCTGCGCGTGACGTTCGACGACACCACCAAGCGCGTGGGCCTGACCCCGCTCGGGCTGGCGGGGGAGTACACCGCCACCGACGACGCGATCGTGGCCGAGCCGGTGCGCCAGGAGGGTGCGGACGAGACCTTCTACTTCGTCATGGCCGACCGGTTCGCCAACGGCGACACCACGAACGACACGGCCGGGATCGCCGGCGACCGGCTCGCGCACGGCTTCGACCCGACAGACAAGGGCTTCTACCAGGGCGGCGACCTCGCCGGGCTGCACGAGAACCTCGACTACATCGAGGGCCTCGGCGTCAGCGCGATCTGGCTCACGCCGTCGTTCGAGAACCGCCCCGTCCAGGGCGAGGGTGCGGGCGCCAGCGCCGGGTACCACGGCTACTGGATCACGGACTTCACCCAGATCGACCCGCACCTGGGGACGAACGCCGAGCTCGAGGCGCTCATCGACGACGCCCACGCCCGGGGCATCAAGGTCTACTTCGACATCGTCACCAACCACACCGCCGACGTCATCGAGTACGCCGAGGGTGAGTACGGCTACGTCGACCAGGCGACCTCGCCCTACCTCGACGCCGACGGCGCCGCGTTCGATCCCGCCGACTACGCCGGGACCGACGACTTCCCCGAGCTCGACCCGGCGACGTCGTTCCCCTACACCCCGGTGATCGACGCCGACGTCGCGGACATCAAGGTGCCTGCCGTCCTCAACGACCCGACGCTCTACCACAACCGCGGCAACTCGACCTGGTCCGGGGAGTCGGTCACGTTCGGCGACTTCGACGGCCTCGACGACCTCATGACCGAGCACCCCGTCGTGGTCGACACGATGATCGACGTCTACAACGCGTGGGTCGACCTCGGCATCGACGGCTTCCGGATCGACACCGTCAAGCACGTGAACATGGAGTTCTGGGACGTCTTCACCCAGGCCGTCTCCGAGTACGCCACGTCCCAGGGCCGGCCTGACTTCTTCATGTTCGGCGAGGTCTACGACGCCGACCCGAAGCTGCTGAGCCCGTACGTCCGCGACACCGACATGGACTCGGTGCTGGACTTCACGTTCCAGCAGCAGGCGATCTCCTACGCGTCGGGCAACTCGCCCTCGGCGCTGGCGTCGCTGTTCGACGGCGACGACTACTACACGACCCCCACCACGTCCGCGTCGGCGCTGCCGACCTTCCTCGGCAACCACGACATGGGGCGCGCGGCCTACTACCTGCGCCTCACCGACGACCCGCTGCAGCGCACGACGCTCGCGCACGAGCTCATGTACCTGACGCGCGGCCAGCCGGTCGTCTACTACGGCGACGAGCAGGGCTTCGTCGGTGACGGCGACCTCGGCGGTCGTGACAAGGACGCGCGCCAGTCGCTGTTCGCCACCCAGGTGCCCGAGTTCGCGACGCAGGAGCTCGTCACGGGCGAGGTCGCCGGGAGCGTGGACCGCTACGACACCGACGCCCCGCTGTACACCCTGATCGCCGACCTCTCGGAGCTGCGGGCCTCGTCGCCCGCGCTCTCCACCGGCGCCCAGATCGAGCGGCTCGTCGACGGCGACGCGGGGGTCTACGCGTTCTCGCGCGTCGACCGGGACGACAAGGTCGAGCACCTCGTGGCCACCAACACCTCGGCCACCGACCGCACGGTGACCGTCCCGAGCCTGACGGCGGACGCGACGTTCGCGCCCCTGTACGGGACGACGGCGACGGCCACCTCCGACGCCGACGGCGCCGTGATCGTCACCGTCCCGGCCCGCTCCGCCGTCGTCCTCGTGGCCGACGGCGAGGTCACGGCCCCGGCCGCGGCCTCGGCGATCGCGTTCTCCTCGCCCGCCGCCGGCGCGGCCGTCACCGGGGTCTCCCCGGTCGCCGTCGACGTCGACGACTCCTGGCGCGAGACCTCCTTCGCGTGGCGCGTGGTCGGCAGCGACGGGTGGACGCCGCTCGGCACCGCCGAGGACACCGACCCGCGCGTCTTCCACACCACGAGCGACCTCGCCACCGGCACCCTCGTGGAGTACCGCGCGGTCACGGTGGACGCGGCCGGGGCGGCCTCGGCCGTCTCGACCTTCGCCTCCGTCGGCAACGACGTCACGACGACGGAGCCCGGCGGCCCCGAGGAGCCGACGTTCGACTCGATCGCCGTGCCCGGTACGCACAACTCCGAGATGGGCTGCGCGTCCGACTGGCAGCCGGACTGCGCCGCGGCCGGGCTCACGCTCGCGGCCGACGGCATCTGGAAGGGCACGTTCGACCTCCCGGCCGGCGACTACGAGTACAAGATCGCCGCGAACGGCAGCTGGGACGTCAACTTCGGCGTCGGCGGCGTCCCCGGCGGCGCCAACGCCCTCTACACGCACGGCGGCGGGCCGATCACGTTCTTCTTCGACCCGGTGACCAAGCAGTTCAGCAACACCTCCTCGGGTCCGGTGATCACTCTCGCCGGCAGCCTGCAGACCGAGCTCGGCTGCACGTCCGACTGGGCGCCCGACCAGATGTGCGGGTGGCTGACCGACTCCGACGGCGACGGCACCTACACGTTCTCGACCGCCGACCTGCCCACGGGCGCGTACGAGGTCAAGGTGGCCCACGGCCTGAGCTGGGCCGAGAACTACGGCCTGAACGGCGTGCGCGACGGGGCGAACATCCCCTTCTCCGCGACCGAGGGCAGCGTGACGGCGTTCTCCTACGACATCGCCACGCACCTGCTGACCATCACGGTCGAGGACCCGCCGCTGCCCGGCACCGGACAGCTGCAGGCGCACTGGGTCACGCAGGACCTGCTGGCCTGGCCGAGCACGCTCGGCGCGCCGGCGGCCGGGGCGACCTGGACGCTGCACCACTCGCCCGACGCGGGTCTCGCGGTCGGCGACGGCGGGATCACCGGGGGCGACGACGTCGCCCTGAGCGTGGTCGCCGGCGGGCTGCCGGCCGACGTGGCCGCACGGTTCCCGGCGCTGGCGGGCGCCACGGTGCTGCGGGCCGACGGACTCACACGTGAGCAGGCCGCGGCGATCCTCACCGAGCAGGTGTGGGTGGCGCAGTCCGTCGGGGGCGACCTCACGGCGGCCACCGGCGTGCAGGTGCCGGGCGTCCTGGACGACCTGTACGCGGACGCCGTCACGGACGCCGACCTCGGACTGGTCTTCGACGGCGACGCCGCGGCCGCGACGCTGTGGGCGCCGACGGCGCAGGACGTCGTGCTCCTGCGCACACCGGTCGGCGGCAGCGAGGCCGAGGTCCCCGCGACCCTCGACCCCGCGGCCGGGGTCTGGGAGACCGCGGCGGTCCTCGCCGTCGACGACACCTACCGCTGGCGCGTGACCGTGTACGCGCCCAGCACGGGCGCCGTCGAGACGAACGAGGTGACCGACCCGTACTCGGTCGCGCTGACGACCAACTCGACCGCGTCCGTCGTCGTCGACCTCGACGACTCCTCGCTCCGCCCGGAGCAGTGGGAGGAGACGGCTGCCCCGATCGTCGAGCGGTCGGTGGACCAGACGATCTACGAGCTGCACGTGCGGGACTTCTCCATCGGTGACGCGACGGTGCCGCAGGACGAGCGCGGCACCTACGCGGCCTTCACCCGGGAGGACTCCGACGGAATGCAGCACCTGGGGGAGCTGGCGGACGCCGGCATCACCACGGTGCACCTGCTGCCCACGTTCGACATCGCCAGCATCGAGGAGGACCGGGCGGCCCAGACCGTCCCGGACTGCGACCTCGAGGCGCTCTCGACGGCAGATCCGGCCGGTGAGGCGCAGCAGGCGTGCGTCGGCGCGCAGCGCGACACCGACGGCTACAACTGGGGCTACGACCCGTACCACTTCCTCGCACCGGAGGGCAGCTACGCCGCCGATCCCGAGGGCGGGGCCCGGGTGGAGGAGTTCCGCGCGATGGTCGGCGGGCTCCACGCCGAGGGCCTCCAGGTCGTGCTCGACCAGGTCTACAACCACACGGCGGCCTCGGGCCAGGCGGACAGGAGCGTCCTGGACCGGGTCGTGCCCGGCTACTACCACCGGCTCGACGCGGCAGGCGCGGTCCAGAAGTCCACGTGCTGCGAGAACATCGCCACCGAGCACGAGGTCGCGCAGAAGCTGATGGTCGACTCCGTGGTGCTGTGGGCGCGGGACTACCGCGTCGACGGCTTCCGGTTCGACCTCATGGGCCACCACAGCAAGGAGAACATGCTCGCCGTGCGGGCCGCCCTCGACGAGTTGACGCTCGAGGAGGACGGGGTGGACGGCTCGTCCATCTATCTCTACGGGGAGGGGTGGAACTTCGGTGAGGTCGCCGACAACGCGCTGTTCGAGCAGGCCACCCAGGGCCAGCTCGGCGGCACGGGCATCGGCACCTTCAACGACCGCCTGCGCGACGGCGTCCACGGCGGAAGCCCCGTCGACGGTGCCTCGACCTTCGACCAGGGCTTCGGCACCGGGCTCGCGGGCGACCCGAACGGTCGGTCGCGCACCGGTGAGGCCGACCTCGGGGGTCTGACGGACCTCGTGAAGATCGGGCTGGTGGGCAACCTGGCCGACTACACCCTCACCGCCTCGGACGGCACGGAGAAGACCGGTGCCGAGCTCGACTACCGGGGCTCCCCGGCCGGCTACGCCACGCAGCCCGAGGAGACGATCAACTACGTCGACGCCCACGACAACGAGACGCTCTACGACCTCGGGGTCTTCAAGCTGCCGACCGACACGACCATGGCCGACCGGGTGCGGATGAACACGCTCTCGCTGGCCACGGTCTCGCTCTCGCAGTCGCCGTCGTTCTGGCACGCCGGGACGGATCTGCTGCGGAGCAAGTCGCTCGACCGCGACTCCTACAACTCGGGCGACTGGTTCAACCGGATCGACTGGACGGGCACCGAGAACACCTTCGGGTCCGGACTCCCCGGGGCGTGGGCGAACGAGGAGAAGTGGGACGCGATGCGTCCGCTGCTCGCCGACCCCGCGCTGAAGCCGTCGCCGGACGCCATGGCGAGCGGATCCGCGCAGGCGCTCGACCTGCTCCGCGTCCGCAGCGAGGTCGACCTGCTGCGCCTCGGCTCGGCCGAGCTCATCGAGCAGAAGGTCACGTTCCCCGGGAGCGGGACGGGCGCCCCGGAGGGCTGGATCGCGATGCTCGTGGACGACACCGTCGGCGCGAGCGTCTCCGACGACCTCGACGCGGCGCTGGTGCTGTTCAACGCCTCGCCCGAGCCGATCACGCAGGTCGTGGACGGTCTGGCCGGACGCGAGCTCGCCCTGACCACGGCCCAGGCCGAGGGCAGCGACGACGTCGTGCGCACCACGACCTGGGACCCGGCCACCGGCACGGTGACGGTGCCCGCCCGGACCGTGGCGGTGCTGGTCGAGAAGGCGGGGGAGACGGCTCCGACGTTCACCGACGTGGACGAGGACAACCAGTTCTTCCTCGAGATTACGTGGCTCGCGACGGAGGGCATCTCCACCGGCTGGGAGGACGGGACCTTCCGCCCGCTCGAGCCGGTCGCCCGTGACGCGATGGCGGCGTTCCTGTTCCGGATGCTGGCCCCGGAGGACTACACGGCCCCGACGACGTCGCCGTTCGTGGACGTCACCGTGGACAACCAGTTCTACAGGGAGATCGCGTGGTTGGCGGATGAGGGCATCTCGGCCGGCTGGGTCACCCCGGCCGGCCGGGAGTTCCGCCCGCTGGCGCCGATCGCCCGTGACGCGATGGCGGCGTTCCTCCACCGCGCGGCGGACTCGCCCGCGGTGACGCTGCCGGCGACGTCGCCGTTCGTGGACGTCAGCCCGGACAACCAGTTCTACGAGGAGATCGTCTGGATGCAGTCCACGGGGGTCGCCACGGGCTGGGTCGGCAACGACGGCCGGAACCTGTACCGACCGCTGGCGCCGGTCGCGCGCGACGCGATGGCCGCGTTCCTGTACCGGTACGCGCACCTCGACTGAGGTCGCCCCGCGACGTCGGCGGGCCCGGCACCCCTCGGGGTGCCGGGCCCGCCGACGTTCGCGTTCCCCCCTCTCGGGGGTACTTCCCGCCCCTCGAGGGGGCACTTTCGGCCCCCTCGAGGGGGTACTTCCGGCCCCTCGAGGGGGTACTTCCAGTCCCTCTCGAGGGCTCCTCGGTCGGGCGGGGGACCGGTGACGGGACGCCGCGAGGGCGGCCCGCCCGCGGGAGGACGGTGCACCCGGCACCGACCTCCCCACGGGGGACCGCCCTCGCGGCGGTGTTCTCAGAGCTGCTGCAGGCGGAACAGGAACGCGGCCATGGCGTCCCGCTTGACGCTGCTCAGCGGCTGGAACGTGCTGCTGCCGTCGTTGCCCTGCCAGCCGGTCGCGATCCCCGACTCGTAGAGCCACGCGATCTCCGTGTAGTACCGGTCGGAGAGTGCGACGTCCGTGAAGGGCGACGTGGACGGCGCCTGGTAGCCGGACCCGGCCGCGTACCGGTACAGGAAGGCCGCGATGGCGTCCCGGGCGATCGGCTCGAGCGGTCGGAAGGACCGGGTGCCGTCGGCGTTCTCCCAACCGGTGGAGATGCCGGCCTCGTGCAGCCAGGCGATCTCCGTGTAGAACTGGTTGCTCGTGCTGACGTCCACGAACGGCGAGACGGCGGGTGCGGTGTAGCCCTCGACGTCGGCGGCGCGGTAGAGGAACGCGGCCATCGCGTCACGCGCGACCGGGGTCAGCGGACGGAAGGTCGCCGTTCCGTCGGACTCGGCCCAGCCCGTGGCGATGCCCTCGTTCACGAGCCACGCGATCTCCTGGAAGAACTGCGAGCCGCGCGGGACGTCGGTGAACGCCGGAGCGTCGTAGGACAGCCCGTGCCGGTAGGTGAAGAGCGGGTCGGCCGTGTCGTTGGGCAGGTCGGAGGCCTGCGCGGCGACGTCCGCCATGCTCGAGGGCAGCTCGAACGGGAGGGTGCCCTCCGGCTCGGCGTCGCCGACGATCACGTTCAGCAGCGCCTCGTCCGACGCTCCGTAGTGGGCCAGGACGGCGGAGGAGTGCTCCACGACGTCGCCCAGGATCAGCGAGCGCGAGAGCTGCGGCAGTGCGATCGTCACGGCGCCGGCGTCGTGCGCCGCGAGCAGCGCCTGGTGGGCGGGCTCGGTGCCGTTGTAGTCGAGGTTGTAGTAGTTGTCCGGGTCGGCGACCAGGGCAGCCTCGCCGCCGCGCCAGTTGCCGGCGGGGTCGGTCAGGCGGACGAAGGCGTAGTCGGCCTCGGCCGGGTCCGTCACCGGCACGAAGCCGGCCGCGGTCGCAGCCTCGGGCGAGATGCCGTACAGGTAGGCGGTCGCGCCCGCGGTTCCCGACAGCGGGAGCAGGTCCTCCGAGTTGGTGAGCAGCGTCGTCGAGCGCTCCTGGATGTCCAGGGCGACGGCGCGGTGCTCGGGGGAGCCGACGACGGCGGTCGCCTCGACCGCGTCGACGTACGGGTTCTCGAACAGGCCCAGCAGGAACTTCTGCTCGACGACCCGCTCGGCCGCCTCGGAGACGCGCTCCTCGCTCAGCAGCCCGGAGGTGACGGCATTGACGATGTTGACGGGCTGGTCGGCGCCGCCGATGACGTCCGTGCCGGCGTTGATGGCCTTCGCGTAGCGCTCGGTCACCGTCGCGGAGTCCATGCCCCACGGGGTGCCGAAGCCGTCGGAGACGATGTAGAACGGGGTCGGCGGGCGGTTGTTCGTGCAGGAGACCGGGCCGCAGGTCTCGGTGATCGCCCAGTCGGAGGTGACCACGCCGTCGAAGCCGTAGTCCTCGCGCAGGAGATCCTGCAGGAGGTAGGAGTTGAAGCCTGCGCCGACCTGCTCCAGCAGCGTGCCCTCGAGCTCGAGGTTCTGCAGGATCGAGTAGGTGGGCATGATGCCGGCGGCTCCGGCCTCGAACGCCTTCTCGTACGCGACGACGTGCTCGTCGAAGTTGTTGCCGGGGAACGTGGCGTACCGGCCGTAGGAGTAGTGGCTGTCGTAGCCGTTCGCCTGGGCGCCGTAGCCCACCCAGTGCTTCACGACCGTGGCGACGCCGTCCGAGGCGAGCTCGGTGTCGCTGCCCTGGAGGCCGCGCACGTAGGCGCCGACGTGCTCGCCGGCGGAGACGCCCTCGGAGCCGAACGTGCCGTTGGCACGGGTCCAGCGGGGCTCGGTGGCGATGTCGGCCTGCGGGGAGAGGGCCTCGCGGATACCGACGGCGACGTACTCCTCGCGGATGATCTCGGCCATGGCCTCGGTGGCCTCGACGTCGTCGAGCCCGCCCATGCCGATCGCGTCGGGGAACTGCGTGAACGAGCCGCTCGTGACCGAGACACCGAAGGAGTCGGTGAAGCCCGAGCGCGGGTCGGTGCTGATGAGGACGGGGATGCCCCAGTCCTCGGCCTCCGCCAGCTCCTGCAGCAGGTTGTGCTGGTCGGCGAGCTGCGACGTCTCGGGCGACATGCGCGAGATGTAGGTCGAGATGTGACGCTGCTGCAGCATCGTCTTGAACCCCACCGACGGCCCGAACGGACCGACGCCGTCCTCGAGCGCGTAGGTGTCGGGCGCGCTGCTGGGGGAGGTGAGGCTGGCGTGCATGAGAAGGCCGGCCTTCTCGGCCAACGTGAGCCGCGAGACGAGGTCGGCCGCGCGCTCCTTGTCGGTCAGGCGCCAGTCCTCGTACGGCGTCAGGTCGCCGCTGTGGTCGAGGTCGCGGAACTGCAGGCCGTCGACGGTGAGGATCTCACCGCTCCGGCTGCCGAGCTCGGGCTGCTCCACAGCGGGTGCGGGGGCCGCCACAGCTGCGGGGACCGAGGCGGCGAGGGGGAGGGCGACGGCAACGGCCGCCAGGGCTCCCAGCCTCCGGCTGGTCAGGATCTTTCGGGTTGACGAATCCATCGGTGCATCCTTGCATCAGGGTTCTCGGGGTCGGGGGTGCCCCGAATGGAACAGTAGGCACGGTGTTCTGCGGGCGCAAGGTTCAGATGGGACCTGATCGCCGGTGCGGGCGAGCGCGGCACGCCGGTCGGCGAGCCCGCCAGCGGCGGGAATCCGGGGTCGACGGGGCGGCGGAGCGGTCAGGGCATCCCGACCAGGTGGTTGAGATTGAGCGGCGTGTCGCGCTCGCGTGTCGCGGTCAGGCGCGCAGGAAGCCGCGGTACACCAGACGGTTCTCGGAGCTCCGGGGGAGGTGCCGGCCCGCGCTCTCCGCCTCGTACTCGTGACCGAGCGCCACATGGCCCGCACGCACGAGCGCTCCCACGAGCGGCGCGCTCGCGACCGACGCCGAGATCACCCGCACGCCTCGCGCCACCACCGGCTGGGTGTGCCGCTCGATCGCCGCGGCGAGGCCCTCGTGATAGGCCGGGTGGGCTCCCAGCAGGTCCCCTCCGACGACGACGGCCTCGGGGTTGAGCACGTTGCACGTCGCGGCGACGACGCTGCCCAGGGTGGACCCCGCCTCGCGCAGCACCCGAGCGCTCACCTCGTCCCGGAAGTCGGCGATGCCGCGGGGGTCGTCCGGTCCGGCGTCGTTGACCTGACGCAGCCGCCGCAGGATCTCGACGGCGTTGACCATCACCTCGACGCACCCGTGCTGCCCGCAGCGGCACAGCGGGCCCATGGGGTCGACCTGGTTGTGGCCGATCTCGCCGGCGTAGCCCGCGTGGCCGGAGTAGACGCCGCCGCGCAGCACGAGGCCGGCGCCGACGCCGCGCGAGACCTCGAGGTAGAGGAAGTCCTCCAGGTCGCGGCCGACGCCGGTGAGGCGTTCCGCCCACGCGGCGAGGTTGGCGTCGTTGTCCACGTGGACCTGACGCCCCAGCCGACGTCCCAGCTCCGTGCGCACGTCGATCCCCGACCAGGCCGTCAGGACGCTCGGGCTGCCGACGGTGCCCGTGTCGTGGTCGATCGGACCCGGGAGGGCGGCAACCACGGCGTCGACGTCGGGGGCGTCCGGATCCCGACGGGCCAGCAGCCGGACGAACAGGTCGGCGGCGACGTCGAGCGATCGGGCGGGGGCCGCGCCCGGGGCCACCTCGGCCTCGAGGTGGTCCGTCACCTGCGCCAGCATGTCGCCCAGGGCCACCTCGACACGGTCGTGCCCGAGTCGGACGGCTGCGAGCGCGACGTGCGGGAGGACCGGGAAGAGGAGGGCCGGCCGGCGGCCGCTTCCGGTCCGGTCGGGCTCGCCCGTCCCTTCCTCGGCGAGCAGCGAGTCGGCGATCAGCTCCGCCACGACGGTCTTGACGGTCGAGCGCGACAGGCCCGTCTCGATCATCAGGTCGGCCCGCGTGGTCCCGGGGCTGGCTCGGACGATGGCGGCGATCCACTCGCGGTTGCCGGCTCGGCGCTCGGCGCTCCTCGGGCCCGACGACAGGCGTCCCGGGTCGAAGCCGGGCTGGTTCGGTGCCGTGCGCGGGGGCATGTCGGTCCTCTCGTTCACGGCTCCGATCGGCCGGTGCAGTCGTTCCACTCTAGGGCGGAACACGCATTCGGGTTCACCGTGACCCCGAAATGCCTCCCGCGGGTCGGTCGCGCAGCGCCACGACCTCCGCGCGCAGGTTGGCCCGCGCGCGTGCCTCCCATCGCACGTGGGCCGCGGCGGTGACGAACACCTCGCCCTCCAGCAGCCGGTCCAGGATCGCGGCGCGCGCCGGAGCGAAGACGTCGTCGGCCACGTGGGCGTACTCCTGACGGATGCCGGCGGCGTAGTCGGCGTAGCGCGGGGCGTCGGCCCCGAGCACCGCCAGGTCGGCATCGCTCAGCAGGGCTCCGGCCCTGTCGTCGGGCGCGACCTCGTGCGTCGCGGTCAGTCGCACGAGCCGTGCCACCTCCGCGGCGTCGCGATCACCGTCGAGCATCTCGAGCGCGAGCGCCGCCGAGGCCTCCTCGTCGTCCACCAGCGCGTCGCCGACGGGCACGGCCTCCCGCCGTCGGCCCGAGGCGTGCACGGCGTCGTGGAACCACGCCGCGAGCAGCGCCGTGCGCACGGTCCGCGGCGCTGCACGCTCGGCCAGGGCGAGGTCAGCGACACCGTCGAGCACCTCGCGCAGGTGGGTGCGGCCGTGGTGCAGCCGACCCGGCTCGGACCACCTGGCCAGGAGGTTCGCGCCGACGGCCTCCCAGGAGACGGACCCCGAACCGTCCGACGGGCCGGTGGCCAGGCCGGCCCAGTGCTCGCGCAGCCAGGCGTCCTCGGCGAGGCGGCGCCGCTCCGGGTGGCGCAGCCCGCCGGCGACGAGCCGGCGGATCAGGTCCCGCCCCGACACGGGCGCGGCGCCACGGGCGACGAGCTCCGCGTGGCGGGACGCCGGCACGTCGTAGTGGTCGACGTCGAACGAGCGCGCCGGCACCCCCGCCAGCGCGGCGAACGTGTGCAGCTCGGCCAGCGAGGTGTCCGAGACGAGGTGCGACCACAGGGTGCCGTGCGCGGGCCACGCCGGGGGATCGACGAGGACGGCCACGGGAGCAGCCTAGTGAGCGGGCCGACCCGCCCCGAACCACGCCCCGGCACCCGCCCTCACGCGATCGTGAAGAGCCTCGTCGCATTGGTCTCGGTGTCGGTGTACTGCCGGGCGGCGTTGTCGAGCGCGAGCGCGATGGCGTCGAGGTTCGCCTCCACCTGCGACTGCGTGCCGCGCCACTGCGCGGCCAGGGCCGCGAACTGGGTGGAGGCGGACCCCTGCCAGGTGGTCTCGAGCGACGTCAGGTGCGTCATCATCGCGGCGACCTCCGCGGAGATGGTGGCGCCGGACGTGCGGGTGCTGCGGGCTGCGGTGGCGACGGCCTCGGCGTCGACGGTGTATGCGGTCATGGGTCCTCCTCGGACCGGCGCTGTCACCCCGGCCGTCCCGGTCGGGGAGGCGCCGTCGGGACCGAGACTAGGAACGCGGGTCGGGTCGCGGGGAGCGTCCGAGCGTGGAGGTGGACCCGTCGTCGAACGGCGAGGCTGGGGACAGTCCGTCACGGGGACCACGCGCGGAAACCCGGGTGACGATCGACTGGCCGTCGAGCACCGCGGCCTCGGCATCGGCGTCAGGCCCCTGCGAGGCTGCTTCCACGCGCTCGAGCTCCGAGCTGAGCTTGGACAGCTCGGCGGTGATGTTCTCCCGCGCGGGCTCCTCCCACTGGCGGCCCATCGGCGAGCAGAAGATCTGGGGCCGGGAGACCAGCTTGCGCAGGATCGCGATCCTGGCCTCGAGGTAGTCCTCGGCGGGGATGTGCGCGTACTCGGCGCGGATGTTCTTGCGGTACGCCGCGTACTTCTGAGGCTCGCACGCCAGCCCCGCGAGGTCGGCGTCGCTGAGGGCCTGGGCGTCGACGTCGACGGTGGAGGCCGAGTGGCGGTGGATCTGTGCGATCAGCGTCGCGATGCGCTCGACGGTCGCGTCCGCGACGCCGATGGCCGGGAGCTCACGGCGGGCCCGCTCGGCGCTCGCCATGGTGTCCTCCCCGCCCTTGTGCGCGTAGGAGGCGCGGGCGAGGGCGGTGAACTCGGCGCCGTGGTACCAGCCGGCGACCCGCACGACGTCGGGGTCGTGCGTCTCCTCGGCGAGCTGGTCGATGCTGGCCAGGACGTCGACGAGGTGCTTGATCGCGTGGTGGAACCGGTCGGGGCTGGACCAGCTCGCGATCAGGGCCTCGGCCACCGCGGCGATCTCGTCGGTCGGGGCGTCGGCGCCGATCGCCTTCGCACTGCGCGTGAAGGCGGGGACCAACCACTGCGGCGCTTCGATCACGCCCATGACGCCCATCCAGTTCTGTCTCGGGACCTGAGCGGGAGCCATCGTAGCCCCGCGGCCGACGGGTCGCGTCACGTCGTTCGGAGGCCGCCTCGTCCGCGGGTCAGGTCGCGGTCGGGAGCCAGACCTGCATCGTCGCCCCGCCGCCCGGGGTGGCGTCGCAGCGCACGCGTCCCCCGAGCGCCGCCGTCATCCCGGCCACGATCGACAGCCCGAGGCCCGACCCTCCGGCGTCACGGGTCCGACCGGAGTCGAGGCGTGCGAAGCGCTCGAAGATGCGCAGCCGATCGGCCTCCGGGACGCCCGGGCCGTGGTCGACGACGGCGAGCCGCACGACGTCGCCGTCGTCCACCGCGGTCAGCTCGACCGGGCTGCCGTCGGGGGAGTATGCGGCGGCGTTGGCCACGAGGTTGGTGAGGATCCGGCGCAGGGCGGCGTCGTCGGCCAGGACCTGACGCGTCGTGTCGACCCGCACGGTCACCGCGCGGGTCGGGTCGAGGACCTCGAGATCGCGGGCGGCGTCCCGCAGTGGTGCCTCGACGTCGAGCGGGACGGGGGTCATCCCGACCCCCTGGTCCAGCCGCGCCAGCGAGAGCAGGTCGGCCACGAGGGCCGTCATCCGGACGGAGGAGGTCTCGATCCGCTTCATCACGCCGGGCACCTCCTCCGGCGGGATGCCCCCGATCCGGTACAGCTCGGCGTACCCCGTCAGCGTCGCGAGCGGCGTGCGCAGCTCGTGGCTCGCATCCCCGACGAACGCCTTCATGCGCTGCTCGCTCGCCTGCTGGGCGTGGAAGGAGGTCTCGACCTGGCCGAGCATCGTGTTGAGCGAGGTGGCGAGCGAGCCGACCTCCGTCGTCGGCGGGGCGGGTTCGACCCGCTGGGCCAGGTCGCCGGCGGCGATGCGGGCCGCGGTCGTCTCGATGCGTCGCAGCGGCTGGAGGCTGGAGCGGACCACGATGTAGGTGGCGATCGCGGCGAGCGCCAGCACACCGCCCCCGACGGCGAGCAGCGCACCGGCCATCACGCCCATCGTCGCGTTGACGGCGGTCAGCGGGAGCGCGACGGCGGCCGTCCCCGTCACCGAGCCGTCGGGAGCCGTCACCGGCGCGACGACCACGCGCCAGGACCCCCCGTCCAGGCCGGGCACGGTGAAGGGGCGGCCGGCGAGCAGGGCGACCGAGTCGACGTCGAGCGGACCGAGCTCGGGTCCCGCCGTCGCGACGCTCGAGCCGCCCAGCAGGCTGCCGCGCGTGCACGGTCCGGCGACGCAGCGCTGGATCTCGGTGCCGTCAGGTCGGGCCAGCACGACGGCGTAGTCGGTCGGCAGCGCCGAGTTGACGGGATCTTGCACCCCGGTCGGGACGAGGTCGGAGTAGGCGACGTCGACCAGGCTCTGCGCGGCACGATCGAGCTGGGAGTCGACCTCGCGCACCAGGGAGCTCTTCAGGAGCGTCAGGGCGAGCCCACCCACCGCCACGAGGGCGAATGTGAGCAGGACCGAGAACAGCACCACGAGCCGGACCCGCAGCGGCAGCTGCCGCCAGGCCGTCACGGCGTCTTGAGGACGTACCCGAGGCCCCGGCGGGTGTGGATGAGCGGCACGGGGGCCGCGGCGTCGGGCGTCCCGGGATCGGGCGCGTCGACCTTCCGGCGCAGGTAGGAGATGTAGGACTCCACGATCGTCGGTTCGCCGCGCCAGTCGTAGTCCCAGACGTGGTCGAGGATCTGGGCGCGTGACAGCACACGGCCGGCGTTGGCGGTCAGGTAGCGCAGCAGCTCGAACTCGGTGGGGGAGAGGTCGATCAGGCGACCGGCGCGGCGAACCTCGCGGGCGTCGGAGTCGATCTCGAGGTCGGCGTACCGCAGGATCGCCGAGTCGTCGGGGGCGTCCTGGGTGCGGCGCAGGACGGCCCGGATCCGCGCCACCAGCTCCTCGAGGCTGAACGGTTTGGTCACGTAGTCGTCGCCGCCGACGGTGAGGCCGGCCACCGTGGAGGCGACGTCGTCGCGCGCCGTGAGGAACAGGACGGGCACGCGGATCCCGCGCTCGCGGAGGCGGCGGGTCACCTCGAAGCCGTCGATGTCGCCGAGCATCACGTCGAGCACGACGAGGTCGGGCTCGACCTGCGTGACGACCTCGAGCGCGTCGTGCCCGTTCGCCGCCGTCGCCACCTCGAAGCCGGCGAACCGGAGCGAGGCGACCAGGAGGTCGCGGAGGCTGGGCTCGTCGTCGACGACGACGATGCGCGCCTCGGGCGCGGACGTGGGCGTGGCCATGGCACCAGTGTGCCCCCGCGGACTGAGAGTTTCCTGGGTGTCGCCTGGACACCGCGTCGGGGCGACGTGATGGTCGTGCTGGGCGGCGGGTCCGTGCGGTGCGACCTACAGGTAGCGCATCGGGTCGAAGGCGCCGATCGGGATGATCCGGACGCGGGGGAGCGGAGCGTTGAACGCGCCGAGGTCGTCCTCGAGGTCGTGGATCGTCAGGCCGTCCTCGACCAGCTCGGTGAAGCGGGCGTTGGCGAACTCGCGGAACGCGAGCAGCCCGACGCGGTGGTCGCCCTCGAGCAGCTGCTCGACCTGGGGCAGGAAGTCCCCGTCGTGGCTCGCCAGCAGCACGTCGCCGCCGTTGGTGGAGATCGCCTCCAGCATGCGCTGGATACCGATGTCGACGACCTTCTCGCTCGAGCTGCCCGACAGCGGGATCGGGTGGTAGCCGAGGGCGAGGAGCGCCTGGACGAAGCCCATCGGCATCTGGCCCGAGGACGCGTTGAGGAAGAACAGCGCCGTGATCGGCTGGTCCCACAGCGCCTGCGCGTAGTTGGTCACGCGCTCCCAGCGCGGGCGCTCCTCCGGGGCGGGACGGTGGCCCAGGACGCTCATGCCCAGGGTGGCGTCGATGTTCTCACCGTCCACCAGCAGATAGGTCCGGCGCTGAGTCGTCGTGGGCTCCATGCGCTCACCCTAACGACACCCGGCCCGCCACCTCGCAGGAGGTGCCGGGCCGGACGGCTTCGTGGAGCGGGGGTCGGGTCAGGAGGAGCTGATCTGGTCCTGCGTGCCGGCCGCCGGCAGGACGCCGCCCGGGTTGCGCAGCGCCTCGAGCCGGAGCTCGATCTCCGTCTGGTCGCTCGCGGTCTCGAGCTCGGCGAACTGCGACTCGAAGCTCGAGGCGGCGATCTCCGCGTGACCGGCGGCCTGGGCCTCCTCGCGACGCACGGCGTCCTCCCAGCGGGACAGCTCCGACGTCGGGTCCAGGACGTTGATCGAGCCGATCGACTCCTGCACCTGACGCTGCGCCTGCGCGGCCTTGGCGCGCGCCACGAGCTCGTCGCGCTTGCTCTGGAGCTGACCGAGCTTGTCCTTCATGCCGGCCAGGCCGGCCTTGAGCTTCTCGGCGGTGTCGGCCTGCGACGCCACGAGCGGCTCGCTCGAGGAGACCTCGCGCTCGAAGGAGAGCTGCTTGCCCAGCGCCAGGCGGGCGAGCTGCGTGAAGCGCTCGGCGTCGGCGGCGTTGCCTTCGGCGGCCTTGCGCTGGGCGGTGGCGGCCGCGGCCGAGGCCTTGGCGCCCCACTCGGTGACGGCGGCGCGGTCGGCCTCGAGGTCGGCCTGGGCCAGGCGCACGTTGCCGATCGTCTGGGCGATCGCGTTCTCCGCCTCGACGATGTTGTTGGTGTAGTCCCGGATGAGCTGGTTGAGCATCTTCTCCGGGTCCTCGGCGCGGTCCAGGAGCGAGTTGATGTTCGCCTTGGCCAGCTGGCTGATGCGTCCGAGGATCGTCTGCTTCTCTGCCATGCGTGTTTCCTTCCTGTGGACCGCCCGACGGGCGGTTGCCTGACGGGCGGCGGCTGGTGCCGACGCCCACGTGATCGGGCCCGACGGGTGTCCGGCGGGAGGGGCGACGGCTAGAAGCGGCCTCCGCGCGAGCGGCCGCGGGAGCCGCCCGAGGAGGACCGGCGGCTGCTGCCGCCGCTGGAGCGCCGGCTGCTGCTGCCCGACGAGCGCCGGCTGCTGCTGGAGCGGCCACCGCCGTAGGACGAGCCGCCACCGCCCCAGGACGAGCCGCCGCCCCACGAGCTGCCCCAGGTCGAGCGGCGCTGCCCCGAGCCGCCGAGCATGCCGCCGAGGATGAGGGAGCCGAGGTCGATCCCGCCGCCCCGGTTGCCGGAGCCCCCGTAGCCGTAGCCGCCGCCCTGCTGCTGCTCCCAGCGGGCGACGTCCTGCTGCGCGAGCTGGCTCGCCGAGGCGGTGAGCTGCTCGGCCTGCTGCAGCGTGGCGACCGCGCGCTGCGGGTCGCTAGCCCCCTGCTCGTGGGCGACGCCGAGCAGGCGGATCGCCTCGGCCAGCCGCGTGCGGGCCTCCGGACCGACGGCACCGCGGCGGGCGTCGATGTACTCGTTGGTGGCCCGGATGCCGCTCTCCAGGCGCGCGGACCGCTCGCCGATCTGGGCGGAGGCTCGCTGCGCGACCTCGGCCGCCTCCCGTCGCGGGGCGAGCGCCGTGTCCAGGGCCGTCTCGGCGTCCGCCAGCGCGGCGAGCGCCCCGAGGGGGTCGCCGCCCGGCTCGGTCGCGGCGGACGCGGCCGTCAGCGCCGAGCGGGCCGCCGTGACGGGGCCGACCAGGGCCGGGTCGCCGGGGGCGAGGCGGTCGGCGTCGGCCAGGTCGGACTGCACCGAGGCGCTCGCGGCCTGGATCCTCCCCGCCGCGTCGGCGAGGTCCTGCTGGGCGCGCTCCACGCCGTCGAGCAGCGTGGTGGCCTGGGCGAGCGCGTTCTGCGCGACGCGTGCCTGGGCGACGGCGGAACCGGCGTCGCCCGCGGCGAGCTGCTCCTGACCGGTGACGACCGTGCCGTAGGCGCCCTCGAGGAGCTGCGAGGCGTGGTCGGGGTTCGAGCCGATGGACGCGAGCGCCGTCGCCGGGTACTGCACGGCCAGGTTGGCCAGGGTGGCGCGAGCCGGCTCGATGCGACCGCGCAGCTCCTCGATCCGCCGGGCGAGGGTCGCCAGCGTCGTGGGCACGTCGCTCTGCTCCTGCCGCAGCTTCTCGAACGCCTGCGACTGCTGCTGCAGGTCGGCCGAGACGCCCTGGCAGACCTGGAGGATCTGCGTGGCGATGCCACGGCGCGCGGGCTCGTCCGTCGCGGCCACGCCGTCGAGCTGCTGACGCAGCGCGAACGCCTGGCCGACCTGGGCCTTGGCGCGGGCGAGCGCGGCGGCGAAGTCGCGCGTGGCGTCGGTACCGAACTGGGCTTCGGCGAACCCGAGCTCCTGCTCGAACTCGCGCAGGTCGTCGTCGATCGCCACGAGCGCGGGACCGGCCTGCTGGACGAGCTGCTCGGTCGGGACGCCGCCCCGGTCGCCCTGGCCCGCACCGCCGCCGGCCGTCCGGCGCTTGCGCGTGGAGTAGATGCCGTACCCGACCGCCCCGACGGCCGCCACGGCGACGCCCCCGACGACGAGCCCGGTCGCCCCGCCGCCCGAGCCCGACCCGCCCTGGAGGGCCTCCGCCGTCGCGACGACGGCGTCGCTCCACGGGGCACCGTCGTTCGCGGCGCCCCGGAGCGCGTCCTCGGCGGCGTCGTAGGCGCGGTCGTAGGTGCCGTCGGAGACCGAGTCGGTGGCGGACAGCGCGAAGGCGCGGTCGTCCACCGCGACGGCGAGGAGGAGGTCGTTGTCGCCCAGCGAGGAGATGTCGGCGGCCTCGTTCGCCCAGTCCACCGAGTTCACGCCGTCGAAGGAGTCGACGTAGACGGCCCAGAGCCGGAGGTCGCCCGAGGCGGCCAGCGCGTCGACGGCGGCCTGGGCGTCCGCGCCGTCGCCGAGAACACCGGCGGTGGACTCGTCGACGATCGGCTGCGCGAGCCGGAACGG